>NZ_LN889802.1:0-610069 GCF_900009145.1 Planktothrix tepida PCC 9214 | reverse complement strand
TATATCAAAATTTTTTTTCAATATAGCAATCCCAAATAGCTTGTAATCATTTAAAACTGATATGAAACAGCTAGAAGTATTACCCCTGTTCCCTGTTCCCTGTTCCCTGTTCCCTTTTGAGCAGAAATTTTGGATACAAATCAAATAGGATTGCTATATTTACTTTATTTGCTAATCTTGAATTTACCCAAAAAACTCCTCATATTGATCATGACTACCAATCCAAAACCATGTAACTGTATCCTCTTGTAAAATTCCAATCGCACGATAATTTCGCGTAATTCTGACTGACCAAATATCCTCATCACGATTAATGCACTTAAAGTGTAAGGAGGGATAAAAAGGATTATTTGACCATAAACGATACGCTTTTCTCGCTTCTTTGCGAATGTTGAGTGGAAGGCGATGATATTCTGACCAAAAAGACGGTAAAGTAGCAGACCTCATAATTGCTCATAGTCCATAGGTTGTGCTTGTCCTTGAGCAATTTGTTGTTTTGCCAGCTTTGCTGCTGCGACTAACTTGCTTTGGGTTTTTTGAAAAGATTGATCCCACTGCAATTCATCTTCAAAATCGGCGTTTTTATTTTTTAGATCATTAATATATTTCCGTAAATGCTCAATAATCTGTTGTTGTTGAGCATCTGTTAGAGATTCTAGGATTTTAACAACGGTTGCTATATTTTCTTTTGACATTTTTGCTTTCAATGGTACTTATTAATCAGAATACTTGGATTATAACACCTCCCTAGAGTTTAAAAAAAGGAAGGCAAACATTAAAATATGATAAGGCTTGCTATAGTAATAATAAATCGTCTGTAAGAGAGGCAATAATGAATACATTAGAAAAATTAGAACTCTTGAGTGAAAACTGTAGCGATCGCACGGAATTAGATCGAATTATTGGGCAACTTCTCAACATTATTTTGACTCGTCATCGTCAGAAGTTAACGATCTATGATCAGGATATTAAAAAATTTGAGCAAACCTATCAGCTAGATTCTAACCAGTTTATACAGCAATTTGAAGCAGGAATATTAGGGGATGAGATGGATTTTTTTGAATGGTTTAGTTTGTGTGAATTGCGACAAGATATTTTAGTCAAAATTGGTAAATTAGAAGAAATTATCCTTTAATGGGGTAGACCCTTAATCAAAATCAATTGATGAATAATTTTATTCTACACTGGATGATGTAACTAACTGACCATTATCCCAATTTTGATATTCACGCTTGCCATTACTAGAGGTGAATATTCCAAATCCCTGGCGTTTATCATTGATCCATTCTCCTTCATAGCGATCGCCATTAGCCCCAATATATACTCCTTTTCCATTAAAAAGATTATCCTTAAATTCTCCTTCATGGCGAGAGCCACTAGACCAAATATATACTCCTTTTCCATGATATTTTCCTTTTTGCCAATCTCCCTCATAAGTATCCCCATCAGCCCAAACTATTTTACCCTTTCCATCAAATACACCACCTTTCCACTGACCTTCATAGCTTTTTTTATTGCTTCCTTCTGGGTAAGTCATTTTGCCGAATCCTTCAGGGGAAAGCACTTCAACAGAACCCTTTAACCCTTGATTAAATTCTCCTTCATAACGTGATTTATCTTTATAAATTAGAATCCCTTTGCCTTTTATTAGTCTTCCATTTTCCCACTCTGCTTCATACTGATCGCCATCGGTTCCCTTATAAGTGCCTTTTCCGTGATATTTTCCATTACGAACCTCGCCTTCATAACGAGCTCCATTAGCCCAGTTAAATACTCCAATTCCGTTAGGTTTACAGTTTAATATTTCGCCTTTGTAGAGACTACCATCTGGATAGGTAATTTCTTGTTTAATAGGGCAACAGCCTGCCTGTATCCCTAAACATTGCTTAATTTCTTCCTTGAAAGTAGTAGCAGATATTGTAATTATAGTGATGGTTGCAGTTACTATTAAGCCTACATTTAAGCTATTACTCATGATACCTAATCCAAATTATTAATTTGTATGATAAACATTTATTTGCAGTAGTCAATCATGCTTTTTAAATAGGGAATCAGATCTTTAAACCACAAGTCCCAAGCTTGTTTTTCTTGGCGACTTTCAAGGAATGAATTAACCACGTTTTCCCACTGAGGATCATTAGCAGGAAGTATCATTCCATAAGCATCGCAAGATAAAGGTTGATTGGGTACTAATGCAAAATCATTAGAATTCCATCCTTGAAGAACTATAGCTTCTCCAATTAACAAAATTGTGTCTCCTGCAAATGCAGAAATATCACCATTTCTAACAGCACGGACTCCCTGACCTCTTTGTGGAAACATTCGAATTTCAGCTTGAGGAAAAACTTGGGTAATTGGACGAAGATTTGTTGTTCCCTGAAGTACACCGATAGTTTTATTTGTTAGATTTGTGTTTTTGTTATTGGCTCTAACGATTAATTGAGTTCCGCTAATGAAAAAAGGGTCTGAATATGAAATGTTATACTCTACTTCTTTCTGACGGCTAATGGTATTAGGGCCACATTCTAAATGAACCGTACCATTTTTAACCATCGCCTCACGAGTTTGGATGGTTGACACAACGGCTCTAGCTTCAATATATCTATTTGTTTTTTGGCTAAGATACTTGGCAAGTTCACTAGCAAAACTAATACAATAACCGCCCCAATTTCCATCTCTTTCATATCCAAAAAGAACTGAATCTTTTCTGATACCTATTTTTACAACTCCTGTTTCTTTAATATTTTGTAATACGTCTGTAGCCAAACTTTTGAAAGGATAAAGTATTGTCAAAACAAGGGTAAATACAAAGAGATAAAGTTTAAATTTCACTTTCATATTATTTCAAATGAGGTTTTATGAGTGCTTTTGGTATAAAAGAAGAAGGAAACTATAGGAACTTTAGCAACTTAACCTATATCTTGTCAGTAACAAAAAGTGTTAAAAAGTGATAAAAAGTAGTTAATTGCGGAGAATTATGTTAAACTCCCCATTTAGAAGGATGTCTAAATGCAAAATATGGCCAGTTTGTATTGCCAAGAGTGATGCTTGGTTGAGTACGTCAAGCCATCAATGCCTTTAAACCTTTACCCCGTCTTAATTTAATAAGCATTAACTTGTTCTCATGGATATGAATGCAGATGAAGCACTGGCTATTATCGAAACGGTATTAGACAACGATGAACAGTTGAATGATGTCCAAGAGCTAATCTTTAAGCAGTGTTGGCAAGGTCGGGACTCCTACGAAGAAATTGCCAAACTGGGAAATTATGATAATGAATATATAAAATCTGTAGCAGCGAAATTATGGAAAAAACTTTCAGAGATTTTTGGAGAAAAGGTCAAAAGAAATAATCTTAAATCCGTTTTAAAGCGGTATTTACGAAGGCAAAATATAACAATTCATAAAACTAAAATTATTGGAGTTAACGTCAGTGGGAAAAGCATTAATGAAGGTAATATAAAAGGAGGAAAAGTCTTTAGCAATGTTGGTTTTGACTCTTGTATTAATGACTCTTATAAATCAGGTATCAAAGAAAATAAATCAGAATCAAGTGAAGTAACAAATACTTCTGAAGAAAAACAGTTATCAGAAATTTCAGCTAATTTACAGAAAACGGAATATTTTTGGAAAGAGTGGTGCTTTTATTCGTTAGAACAAGTTAAAATAGCAGAAGCTTTCGATAAAGCGGGCGTGGTGTTTTTTCCAAACTCTAAAGCTCAATTACCTAATTTTGAAGATCAATCTTATAAACAAGTAGATTTTTTGATTTACTATAATAGTAAGTTAGGTGTTTTAGAAATTCAATATCCTGATTCACAGAAGCAGGAAAAAAGAGATGATTTTTTATCAAAGCAGGGAATTTGCTTAATTGAATATTGTGATTCAGTTCAATGTTTAGAAGATCCTGATCAGGTTGTACAGGAATTTATAATGAAGTTTATTTAGGATGAAATATTATAAAATTGATTAAAAGATGGTCATAACCCATCCTACAAGTTACTAAAGTATTAAAATTTTAACCTATCTGTAGGGTGCGTAAGCAACGCGCACGCACCATTTATTATTGATCAATTAATTCTCTTAAATTTAAGAAAGAATGATCGATAAACTTTGATGTGGTGCGTGCGTTGCACTTACGCACCCTACGGTTTGATGGTGGTAAATAGGGCGGAATAATCGTCGTCTGATTTTCCGATTTTTTGTGTTGCTTCTAATATTGCTTTTACTCCTTCTAACGAACTGGCATTTAACCCCATTTTGACCGCTTCTTGTAGAAACAAATTCGTATCTTTTAATAGATGTTTTACGGGGAAATTAGGATTTTCATAATTTTCTTCTAACATCCGTTGTAATTTTTTATCAAAGGTCGGAGCATATAACGCACTGTTGCGTAAAATCTCCATAAAGAGTTCGATATCAACTCCTTGCTGTTGAACAAAATTTAAACTTAAGGCGAAAGCCGTTGTTAAGGAAGCAATTAATTGATTTAAAGCTAATTTTAACGCAGCCGCACTTCCGACTTCTCCAATATATTTGGGTTCTCCTAAGAATTTTAACAAATTCAACCATTGATCAAATTGCGCCTCTGTAGAACCTACCATAATTTGTAATGTTCCGGCTTTCGCTTCAGGAATACTCCCCAAAACAGGAGCTTCTAAATAGTCTCCTCCCGCTTTCAGAATGTCTTTTTGAATCGTTTTACTATCTGTTGGAGAAATTGTTCCCATTGAAATTACTGTTTTTCCCGATAAAAACGATTGAAATTCTGAACGGAACAAAACTGACTCAATGGCATCTTGATTCGTTAACATCAATAAAATACAATCACTGGTAGCAATTAAACCTTGAGGCGTTCCAGCGACGGTAGCCCCTGCTTCTCTTAAGGGTTCGACTTTAGAGGTTGTGCGATTATACACAATGAGTTGATATCCAGCTTCTAACAATCGTTGCGCCATCGGAAACCCCATTAACCCCGTTCCGATAATCCCAATTCTCATTTGATATTAACTCCCATTGATTAGAACTTTTGATGCTCGGTTACAGTTGGTTTAATATTGCAACCTAGATCATAATAGAGCTAAAATTTAATAACTACAATTTTCACAAATTTCAAACCATCAGGGCGCATCTGTTAACCTTCGTACAGGTGTAAGCTCATGAAAATCGGTGAGATTTTAGTGCGTAGAGGTTTAATTTCCTCAATACAACTTGAACAAGCCATTACCGTTCAAGGAGTTTGTCATTTAAAATTAGGAGAACTGTTAGTGACTGAAGGTTGGATTCAGACCACTGACTTAGAACAAGCCCTTTTAGAACAGAAATGGCGTCAGAAGGGCTTGTGGGTGATTGATTAGTTCTTCCGTTAATTAAAATACCTGTTTAATAGACTTAAATTGAATACAGTTGATCTTCAAATAAATCTTCTCCGAAAACTGGGGTGACGTTTTGAAACCCTAAGCTTTCCAGATAAGATTTCCAGCCGTCTGGGGAATCTTCTATGTCTAATGCACCCAGTACCCTAGCAACATCCGCAATCCAAGGAACAGTCCAAATGGTGTATCCTTGCCAATTCGAGCCCACTGATAACCAATCTGGGAGTGTATGTTCTCGAATAGGGCTTGAAAGTTCCCAACTTGCGCGAAAACAGTAGATTTGACCAGAATTTAACATCATTTTTTTGAGGATTTTGAACGGCAAAATGGACAGATTTCTGTCTCAACAAGATGCGTGAATTTAAAATTACGCATGGGTCTAAATTTAGCGGATTTATTTAACGATCCACCTCAATCAAAAGATAGGATAACTTCGAGAGTTTAACCGTATCCTATACAACAAATAATCTCTAAAAAAGATCTAATCAATTAAAATATCCTCCGAGGTGTCGCTAGTTCGATGCTGCCAATTAATATTAGGGATATTATTAAATCCTTGTTTGAGGCACTCTTCCCAGAGTTTACGAATTTCTGCTAAATAGGGATCACCCAAGCGTAGTTTTAACCAATTTTTGACCTCTAAAGTATCTTTTTCATATAACACTAAATTAATTGGAGGCCCTACAGAAATATTAGATTTCATAGTAGAATCAATAGAAAGTAACGCACATTTAGCGGCTGCTTCTAAATGAGTATTAAAGCTCAATGTTCGATCTAAAATCGGTTTACCATATTTAGTTTCTCCAATTTGCAAAAACGGTGTTTCTCTCGTGGCATGAATAAAATTACCTTGGCTATAAATTAAAAATAAAGCCGGATCTTGTCCCTTGATTTGCCCTCCTAATAGCATTGAACATTGCGGTTCAATTCCGTCTTTTTTTAGCCATTTTTCATCCAGTTCTTGAATTTTTCTGAGTTTTGATCCAATATAGCGAGCGACTTCATACATAGAAGGGAGGGTATGTAAATTAATCTCTTCCTGGGTTTTGAGATCCCGATCTAATTCGCTGACAATTCCCTGGGTGATGGAGAGATTTCCCGCCGTACATAATAGAATTACGCGCTCACCTGATTTAGAAAAATCGAATAATTTCCGATAGGTAGAAATATAATCAACCCCAGCATTTGTGCGCGAGTCCGCCGCAATCACTAAGCCAGTATTGGTAATAATGCCCAAACAATAGGTCATAGAAAGTTTCAATAAAATTTAGTAACTCACCAAAAGGAAAAGAATAGACTTTTTTGACCCGAACTGTCAACCATCAAGCTTCAATACCCCCCTCCTCTTCTACCCAGATCAAAATTCAACTCAAACAGCCCTGGGGGGGGACTTAACTTGAGGTTGTTCTGATAACCATTTCAACTGACCGTTTTCATAAATTGCTTCATAACTTTGGCTCTTCTAGGGTAACTATGATAAATTAGGAGAAAAATGCCAATTTAAGAGAACTCTTCTTCTAAAGTTAGCAAAATTATTTAAGCCATACGCTCTTCTCTTAATTAACTTAATTTTCTGATTGATTCCTTCGACGGCTCCTTGGGTAGTTCGATTGTCGAAATAGGCGAGAATTTCGGCAATCCACCTTTTGATTGTTTGGCAGCTTTTTGGGAAGTCTTTATAAGATGATTCAGTCCATTCTACCAGTTGCCAAAATGCCTCATCTCCCGTTATTTGACTTTCAAATATATCTCTAAATTTCTCTTTTCTATCATACATATCCATTAATTCTGGCATGACTTCTTTGAGAACTGACAATTTTGATTTTTCCGTCTCGTTCAAATCTTCTTTCTTTTTCAGCAAAGGATATTTACTCTCTTTTATTCCTGAGATTTGACGTTCTCTTTCCGTTTTATTTTTGATTTTTTCTGCCTGTTTTTTCTCGGTTTTTCTCCGATAGTCTAACTCTTCATTGACTTGTTTCATGACGTGAAATCTATCCGCAACTACTTGTGCATTCGGCATCAGTTCTTCCACTACACTTTTATAGGGAACCCACAAGTCTATACTGACCGCTTCCATTTCTTTTAATATCGTTTCAATTTCTGCCGGACTCATTCGATTTCTTTTTCCGGTATTCACCACATCTGTTGCTAACACTTCTTCAACCACTTTTTGGGCTAGTCTTTTTGTATATGTTCTTCTTTTCTTCACAAAACTTAATTCTTCGGAAAATACTTTCTGGCAGTTAGGGCATCTAAATTGACGGCGATTTACATTCAGAAAGACATCAAAACTACTCACAGGAATATCTCGCACTCTATGTCGATGTGATTGATGTACTTTACTCGTACTCTTCCCACAATGAGGACAAGTCGCGCTAGTCTGTTTATTTTCTAATTCAATCAGAAGTTCATTCTCCGTAATAAAATGATAATTTGTTGCTTTAAAACCGGGAAAGTTAATGATTTGAGTAATAAAATAAAGTAGGGAGTTAGATGGCATTTTTATAAAAAAGTCATTTTTCTTAGTGATTTAGTCAATATTTAATACCATAAAATATTGTCTATGTCAATCTCCCATTATCAGTTTCACTCAATTCAACTTTAAACATTTTTTCCTTCTTGATTTTTTGTTTATTACTAAGTTATCATAACCAGCCTAGAAGAACCGATAAAGCAACTCAAATTAACGATGCCAAATGGTTTGATTTCCGGGTTGATCAATTAAGGTAATCCCTAACTGTTTGAGATGATCTCGAATGCGATCGCTTTCCCCATAATTCTTAGCTTTTTTCGCTTCTAACCGTTGCTGAACAAACGCCTCAATCTCAGCATCACTTAACCCTAACGCTTGACTTTTCTCTGGTTGAGCTTCTAACCCTAATACTGTTGCTAATTCTACTAACGTTTGCCAATATTTTTGTAAGGTTTCCGGTGAGGTTTCTGGAGTTCCGCCATGTACTAAAATATTGCGATCGCGTTTTAATTCTTTGGCTAATTCAAAAACAACCGCTAACCCTTCGGGTGTATTAATATCGTCATCCATTGACGTTTTAAACCGTTCAATAGCATCTTGATCAATCAGATTTTTTTGTAGATCAAACCCTAATTTTTCGCCATATTCATGATTAAATAAGAGAGCTTCTTTAATGGTATTCCAGCTATTTTCAGCAGAAGCGATCGCTTCATCGGTAAAGTCTAAAGGTTTGCGATAATGAGCTTGTAACACAAATAAACGCACTACCATCGGGTCAAGGGGTGTATCTAATAAACCCCGAATTGTGGTGAAATTCCCCAGGGATTTTGACATTTTTTCTCCACTCACCCGCACCATGCCATTGTGCATCCAATACCGAGATAAAGGTTGATGGGTTGCGGCTTCCGACTGGGCAATTTCATTTTCATGATGGGGAAAAATTAAATCCCCACCACCGCTATGAATGTCAATGGTATTTCCTAATAACGATTTGACCATTGCAGAGCATTCAATATGCCATCCAGGGCGACCATTTCCCCAGGGAGATTCCCAAGCAGGTTCGCCTAATTTTGCAGCTTTCCAGAGGGCAAAATCCGAGGGATCTTTTTTCTTCATGGCTTCAGGATCAGATAAAGAAACCCGTCCTCCTGCGCCTGCTTGCAGTTGTTCCTGTTGTCGTCCTGATAATTTTCCATACTCAGGAAACTGATTTACACTATAGTAAACATCCCCATCCACTGAATATGCAACCCCTTGTTTTTCTAATTCTTGAATCAGTTGAATAATTTGGGGAATATGTTCAGTTACACGGGGATAATTATCAGCATCTTTAATATTCAAGCGACGAATATCTTCAAAATAAGCTTGAATATATTTCTCAGAAACGATCTCCATTGTTGTGCCTTCTAATTTGGCACGGTTAAGAATTTTATCGTCAATATCGGTAAAATTCTGAATATAATTGACTTGATATCCCGCATATTCTAAATAGCGTCTAACGGTATCCCACACAATATAGGATCTAGCATGACCTAAATGGCAATAATCATAGACCGTCACCCCGCAGCAATACATTTTCACCGTCCCGGTTTCTAACGATTGAAAATCTTCTTTTTGACGAGTTTGAGTATTATAAAGTTTGATAACCATATTTTTTTATAATAGGAAAGAGGGAATTACGAATTACGAATTACGAATTAGGAATAGAGACAAGATTGGAGCTATTAGTTTATTTTTAAACTGATAACTGATAACTGATAACTGATAACTGTTAACATTTGACTTCTGTAAAAAAACAACTTCTTGCGCCTGTATGACAAGCAATATTGCCAATTTGTTCTATTTTTAATAATAAAGTATCGGCATCACAATCATAATATAAAGATTTCAGTTTTTGAATATGTCCTGATGTGGCTCCTTTGTGCCATAATTCAGAACGAGAACGGCTCCAATAGTGAACTTCTTGGGTTTCTAGGGTTTTTTGAATGGATTCTTTATTCATCCAAGCCATCATTAATACCGTTCCATCTTCTGCATCTTGAGCGATCGCTGGAATTAACCCTTGGTCATTAAATTTTAACGCTTCTATCCACAAATAATCTTGATTCATTACTCGGTTAAATTGTCAAGTATTTTTTCAGATTCCTGACCCTTCAGAATTTAGGTTGGGATCGCAGGTAACGGCTTTTTTCTTCAGGGTTTGGAAAATATTGAAAAAGCCGTTAGCGCGCGAGGGCGTTAAACTGGCTTGTAACCCCGTTTCTTGAATAAAATCCGGTTGTAGTTGAGCAATTTCTGTGGGGGTGAGTCCGTTCATTCCCATAATTAAAAAAGCAGTTAATCCTTTTGTTAATTGAGAATCAGACTCTCCCTGAAATTGAACTTTTCCATTTTCATCTAAGTCAGCAATCACATAAACCTGGGATACACAACCCGGAACTTTATTATCAGGAATTTTCTGATCTTCTGGAAAGGAAGGAAGTTTTTGGGCGATGGTAATTAATTGTTCATAACGCAATTTATTAGATGAGGCGCGTTTAAAACGCTGTACCATCCGTTCTAAAGTAGGGGGTAAAGGGGTTGCAGTGGAAGACATGATACAGAACGATACAATTTCTCCCTAAGTTTAGCAGGTGTTGGCAATAATCAGTTATCAGTTATCAGTCATCAGTTATCAGTGTAGAATCGCTAATAGGGAATAGGAAAACCATTCCCTATGATCTCAACAGTCAATTCTCAACCTTTTAAACACCGAATGGCTTCTAATAACCCCCGTGCTTTATTCAGGGTTTCTTCATATTCTTTTTGAGGTTGGGAGTCCGCCACAATACCCGCACCCGCTTGAACACTAACTTGATGTTGATTTTGACCTTGATTTTCAACAATCATGGTGCGAATGGTAATTGCACTATTGAGTTGTCCTTCAAAATCATAGTAACCATAAACCCCGGAATAGGGGCCACGACGACAGCCTTCTAACTCATGAATAATTTCCATCGCCCGAATTTTGGGTGCTCCACTAACTGTCCCAGCAGGAAAACAGGCTTTTAATAAATCCCAGGCGGTTTTGGTTTCTGCTAATTCTCCAATAACATTACTAACAATGTGCATGACATGGGAATAACGTTCAATTACCATTAATTCATCTACTTTAACCGTTCCCATGCGACACACTCGCCCTAAATCATTGCGTCCTAAATCGACTAACATAATGTGTTCAGCAACTTCTTTAGGATCTTGCAATAAATCTTTTCCTAAAGCTTGATCTTCTTGAGGAGTTTGACCTCGGCGACGAGTTCCCGCAATGGGACGGACGGTAGTAATTAATTTTCCTTCGGGATTTTTTTCTGCTTTGACCATGACTTCAGGACTGGAGCCAATTAATTGCCAATCTCCAAAGTTAAAATAAGCCATATAGGGAGAGGGATTAATTAACCGCAAAGAACGATAAAGGGAAAAGGGATCACCGGAATATTCTGTGGTTAACCGTTGAGATAAAACCACTTGAAAAATATCTCCGGCTTTAATATATTGTTTACCCTTTTCCACATTGGTGCAAAATTGCTCTTGGGAAACGTTACTCCTGTAGGTTAAAGGCGGTTGCTGATCGGGGGGAGTCCATTCTAAAAGGGTATTTTCTGGGGATAAGGGAGATTGAAGTTTAGTAACTAATTGTTGAACGCGATCGCACGCTTGTTGATAAGCTGTTTCTAAATCGGTATTGCGAGTATCTGCATAAGCGATCGCCCAAATTTTACGTTTAACTTGATCAAAGATTAATAATTGATCAACCTGCATCCATAACCCATCGGGTAAATCATCCGCATTGGGGGAATAAACAGGAACACGGGACTCGATCCACTGCATTAATTCATAACCCCAAAACCCAAAGAGTCCGCCAATTCCTGGGGGGAGTTGAGGTAATTTTACCGGATGATAAGGTTCTAAACAGACTTCTAAAGCGTTGAAGGGATCGCCTGTAAATTCTTGAATTGTTCCATCTCGCCATTTTTGCACGGTGCGATCGCCTTTGGCTTCTAAAATCCAAACTGGATCACAACCTAAGAAACTATAACGTCCGATTTTTTCGCCACCTTCAACGGACTCTAACAAAAAATTATAAGGTTGATCCGCACAAACCCGATACCATGCAGAAACCGGAGTATCTAAATCAGCCACCCATTCTTGATACACCGGAATAAAATTTCCTGTGGAAGCGCGTTGAGCAAATTGGGAAAAATCTGGAAAAATCATGGCGACTAATAGCGAACAATAAAAAATAAAAGGATGAAGGTGAGAATAAACCATCCTTCATCCTAATATGTTTATGGGCATTGCGCCCTGGAATTACTTAAAGCGTTTTAAACGTCAGAGGTAGATTTACCTGTAAATTTGACTTTAGCCGGATCAACGTTGCTACCGATATTGTGAGCAACGCCATTGACGGCTTGACGTCCTTCGTTGACTTTTTCAGGGAAAACGCCATCTTTAGGATGCAGATATTGAGTTTCGCCGTTCGGGAAAACGCGATAGATTTTAAAGTTTTCTATTCTGGGTTTGAATTTTGACCGCAGTTGAGCACCTAAAGCTAGACACTGTTCTTTGCGGGCTAAATACAAAAGGTTGTCCCCTTCGTTCATAATCGCAGCACCGCCAGTGGGCATTTCAAACACCTGTTCTTTTGTGCTAGTCCAGGTAATTGCATATTTTTCTTCCACTTGGGCTTTTGTTAATAACCCACCGGTGCTGCCGCCAAACTTGGGTGGTTGTCCAGTCAGTGTTTCTGCCATAGAAATATCACTCAAATCATGTTTTTACGGAATCGTAACACTGATGTTGCCCTTGTCTGTAGTAGTCGTAAAGAACCGTTACAGAAGAAGAGGGGGGGACGGGGGGATGAGGGGATGAGGGGACGGGGGGATGAGGGGATGAGGGAAGTAGGGCAGGGTTAAGGGTTAACGATATATTCAAAGAAGGAATCATCGAGGTCGTAGCCGAGCATTTGCGCCATTGCCATGAGGCGGGATTTGGGGGGGAGGTGGTGTTGGGTGAGCCAGTCGTTGAGGATAAAGATTTTTTGCATTAAAAAAATTTCTAGGGCTTCGGGGTTATATTGAATGCCTTCGGTACGATGGAATTGATGGGGAACGAGCATCGCCACATAACGGGCGAGTTCACCGGATTTCCAGTCCAGAAAAAAGGGTAGCCAAGGATAGTAAGCATCGAGGCGGATAAACCATAATCGGACTTCAGGAACTTCTGAAATTTCTCTGGGGTCTTCTGGGTCACGAGAATAGTCGATCACGAAGCTGATCTGCTGTTCATAAGGGCTAATCGCGGTATTTTTGAGGAGGGGTTCAATGACGGTTTGAACAGGGGACAAATCTAAATGATTTACTTGCTCGGAATTTAGCGTTATTGTAATTGCCATTCAATGTCAACCTTGATTACAGTCGATTTTAGATTAATTTTAGATGGGACGAGGATAACGGAAGTTCGTTAAAATCCCTAAGATACAATGGAAGCATAGTGTGAGCGTTTAATTCGTTATCTCAAAACTATTGAAATTGGATAAATAAACTGAGGCGAGAGTAGTGAAACCGATTCGTTCTTTAGAAGATGCCATAAATTCTTGTCAAGCCAGAGGAATGCGCCTGAGTCGTCAGAGGCGTTTAATTTTAGAGTTGCTTTGGCAAGCTCAAGAACATCTGTCCGCAAGGGACATTTATGATCGATTGAATCAACAGGGGAAAGCCATTGGTCATACATCGGTTTATCAAAATTTAGAGGCTTTATCGCGTGAAAATATTATTGAGTGTGTGGAACGCTCTGATGGCCGTTTATATGGACATATTAGTGATTCCCATTCCCATGTAAATTGTTTGGATACGGATCAGATTTTAGATGTCCATATCGAATTACCCCCGGAATTATTAACCTTAGTTGAACAACAAACCGGAGTCAAAATTACGGATTATCAAATTAATTTTTACGGTTATCGGGTTAATTCTGGGAATATCGATGAATTGAATTAGGAAAGGGGACAATTTAGGATATTCTCAAGGCTTAATCAAGCTAAAATTTGACTCCAAAAAACGGTTAACGGTTAACAGTTAACCGTTAACCGTCAACTCTTACAAATTGCTAATAATTTTCTGCACAATTTCCATTCCAGTGACAGCTTGCCAAGCAAAAAGTCCTAGAATTAAGGTATTAAGAGCAATGTGGCTGACTCTAGCCCAATCTGCTCCTTTTTGCATATAAGGGGTTAAAGAAGCAGAAATGGCTATCATTCCGGTCATTCCCAGTCCTGCTAAGAGGTGGGGGCCGACGAAGAGTTTACCGTTGTTAATATAAGTGACACCCATCCCACCAATTGTTCCCAAAACCATCAAAGCCAAGAGCAGGGAACCGATTTGGTGATGTTTAAGATTAAATTTTCCTTTAATTAATTCTTTTTTGGTGTCGCCTTGGGCTTCACGGGTGCGACGAATTTGGACACCCAAATACATCGCATAAACGGATAATCCTAATAAAATCCACATTAGGAGGGGATGAAAGAAATTCAGCCAAGGCTTAATCGATGCTGGAAGGGTCAAATCCATAGTGTTCTCTGAGGAAGCAATAAAACTTAATAAAACTTAGCATACACCAGTTAAGTGTCATCAGTCACTGTTCTGGATCACTTGATCTTTTTGATTCTACCAAAGAAGATTCCCCAGACAAGTTTAAATCCCTGAAAGAGATTCGTGGTTATAGAGGATTGACCCAAAGAAGTTAAACAAACCCCATGACCATCACCATCAATCCGAATTAACTGTTTTTCACCAGCATTCTTAATCAAGTAATAACAAGATGATATAAAAACATTGTCAATAGGAAAAACACTGATTCCTATTCAATATGCCTAAAGTTTGCTACTCAAATGATACAAACTATCGGAGCAAGCCAGGAAATCTTACCAATTAGCAAAGTGCTGGAGATGTGTAGCGACGAAAAACAATCCAGTCTACAGTGCAAAATTCCCGTTGAAGATTTTCTAAAAATCAAAATTTCCCCATACCTTACTAAACCTTACTAGACGTTATGCCAATAACTCATCATCAATTTATTACCTCTGAAAGCGAAATATGTTTAGGATATTCTATACTTAAATAAAAAATTCTAATTACTATTAGAGTTAGATAATTAAGGGATGTTTTATTCCGTGAAGATAGTTCTAAGATTCGCTCAGGTTGGGCTGCACAAAACTTCGCCATTATCAGAAGTATTGTCCTTAATCTTCTCAGAATTAACGGCTATCATTCTCCCACAACAACTCAAAGAATGATAGCCGACAATATCAATTATCTTTGCCTTTTGTGTACCTAATTTTTTTAGAATGAAACAGCCCTGGGGGGGGGGCTAGGAAAAACTTCTTAATTGGGAGGAACAATTGGGTCATCTTCACCGGTTTTCTGGATTTGAGACAGAATGATGAAGGGTTGAGATGTCTGAGGTCTTTTAACAATAGAATAGACCCCTATACCTGCATTTTCAAATTGTTCAGGCAAGAAAATACTACCGTTAACAACACTAGATAACAGAAGAGTCAACATAAATTTGCAAGTCTCCATTGAAGTGAAATACAGCACCAAAAATGTGCATAACAAAACTTTCTGTTGCTTTCATCGGCTGTGTATAGACCAGGTGCAGCAGAAATTGATGAAAAATCCGGTATAGAAACGTTACGCCTAAAAATTGTCTGTTGAGAACAGGGGAGACAAGATTAGGGATGGATAGACTTGAAAGATGAGTGGTTGTTTGGTAGCAGATCTAAAATAGCAGAGCAAACTCATCACTTTGAGTTTGATAGGTCTATTACCAGTTTAAGCGGAATTCTACTTTTGTACAAATGTTGATTTTCTGAAACTATAGGGGGGAATAGGGAACAGGGAACAGGGAACAGTAAGAAGTGAAAGGGGTTTAGGTTTTAGCATCAGTCTCTGTCCTCACACCCCCGGCTCGACTGCTCTATGATCTAATCTTCGATTTTAATGAAAATTACCATAAATAAATGTAAATTTTTCCTGAAAACCGCTTAAAATCTCGAAAAAACAGCATTTTTCTCAAACGGTATCTAGGGTTACTCTTAATAAATTTGGTAAAATCTACTATAATTAAAGTATTGAGTTCACCTAGGATGTGACGTTATGACTACCGCCTTGTCTCCCCTTCAGTTTCAGGAAGTTTGGGAAGACCCCGACCTGAATTTTACCCCCGATGATTATAGTCTATTGACCGACCTCTACCAACTGACAATGATTGCCTGTTATACCGGGGAGGGACTCGACCAACGACAAGCCAGTTTTGAACTGTTTACGCGCCGTCTACCGGAAGGGTTTGGCTATTTAATTGCCATGGGACTCGCCCAAGCCCTCGACTATTTAGAAAAATTCCGCTTCAGCGAGGCTCAACTTCATGCCCTACAGTCTACAGGACTGTTTACCCACGCCCCCCAGAACTTTTGGTCACTGTTGGCTACCGGACGCTTTACCGGGGATGTGTGGGCAGTTCCTGAAGGGACAGCTATTTTTGCGAACCAACCCTTTTTGAGAATAGAAGCACCCCTATGGCAAGCTCAGTTAATCGAAACTTATCTATTAAATACAATTAATTACCAAACCTTAATTGCGACCCGTGCAGCCCGGTTGCGGGATGTGGCGGGGCCAACAGCAACGTTATTAGAATTTGGCACAAGACGGGCGTTTAGTCCCCAGGCTTCCATTTGGGCGGCGCGGGCGGCTTTAGCTGGGGGGTTGGATGCAACCTCTAACGTGTTAGCAGCATTGAAATTAGGGCGAAAACCCACCGGAACGATGGCCCATGCGTTAGTAATGGCAATTTCGGCTTTAGAAGGGTCAGAAACTCAGGCGTTTACGGCTTTTCATCGCTATTTTCCAGGATCTCCTTTATTAATCGATACCTATAATACAATTGATGCCGCCCATCAACTTTCAGAACAGGTGAAACGGGGAGAAATTGAACTAAAAGGGGTGCGTTTAGATTCGGGGGATTTAGTGAGTTTATCACAGCAAGTGCGATCACTTCTTCCGAATGTTCCGATTTTTGCCAGTGGGGATTTAGATGAATATGAAATCGCCCGTTTAAAAGCAGCCGGGGCAATCATTGATGGCTATGGTTTGGGGACAAAATTAGTGACAGGAACTCCCGTAAATGGGGTTTATAAGTTAGTTGAAATTGAAGGAAAACCCGTGATGAAAGAAGCAACGGGAAAAACAACTTATCCAGGGAGAAAGCAAATTTTCAGAACGTTGAAACAAGGTCAATTAATGGCTGATGAGATTGGGTTAATAACAGAACCAATGGAGTCTGAATCTGGGCATTATTCTAATGTGCAATCAATATTTTCGTCACGGATACCGTTAATGCAGTTAGTGATGAAGGAAGGAAAACGACTTTATCCGACTGAATCTTTAACAGAAATAGCAGAACGCACAGCAAAATCTGTTACCAGTTTACCCTCAAAAACCCGATGTTTAAATCATCCCATTTCCCCAACAATTCAGAATTCTACAGCGTTACAAGAATTAACAGAAACCACCCGTCATTCATTGTTGTAGAATGGGAACAACCCCCCATTCATCTGCTACCGATTGAAACTCATGATTGATATCGGGTGTGGGGTCTGGGGTGTGGAAAATTAAAGATTATCAAATGGAGTAGAATGTGGGGTAATTCCTGTGAGAAGTGCTGACACATCCTACGGTTTTAAATGGATTAAAAAATAATCATGAGGAGCAACCCATTTTAAATATGAAAAAATCATCAATTTTATCGGGTTTAATGG
Source organism: Planktothrix tepida PCC 9214 (assembly GCF_900009145.1). Taxonomy (NCBI): domain Bacteria; kingdom Bacillati; phylum Cyanobacteriota; class Cyanophyceae; order Oscillatoriales; family Microcoleaceae; genus Planktothrix; species Planktothrix tepida. The sequence goes on along the minus strand of NZ_LN889802.1, from coordinate 592,367 downwards.
GAGTTTGTGTGGGTGATGCACTAGGGGTTCCTGTAGAATTTTCTAGTCGCCAAGAACGTCTTCAAAATCCCATCACAACCATGACGGGACATGGAACTTATAGACAACCTCCGGGTACTTGGTCGGATGATAGTTCGTTGATGTTATGTTTAGCAGATAGTCTCTGTCAGGGATATAATTTAAAAACGATTGCTGATTCTTTTGGTCGTTGGCGCTATCAGCAAGAATGGACACCTCATGGTGTAGTATTTGATATTGGTGGAACAACAAATCAAGCGATTAGAAATATCCTCAATGGGGTTAATCCTGTGGAAGCAGGAGAAACGAATGAACGCAGTAATGGAAATGGTTCCTTGATGCGAATTTTACCGATGGTGTATTTATCTTCCACCGTTTCTTTCTATCAATTAATGCAGTGGGTTCATGAATGTTCTTGTTTAACCCATGCTCATGTCCGATCTCAAATGGCTTGCGGGATTTATATTAGTATTGCTGTTAAACTACTTGAAGGTTTAGACCTAAAATCTGCTTACCTTGAAGGAATAGAAGCTGTAAAACCGATTTATTATAATCCCACTTTAACGGTAGAAGCTTCTCGGTTTGAACGGGTTTTAACCGGAAAAATTGATCAGTTATCAATGGGTGAAATTGAATCCAGTGGTTATGTGATTCATACCTTAGAAGCATCTTTGTGGTGTTTATTAACGACATCTTCTTACGCTGAAGCCGTTCTCAAAGCCGTTAATTTAGGAGAAGATACCGACACAACAGCCGCAGTAACCGGAGGTTTAGCCGGACTTTATTATGGGTTGGAAAATATTCCGTCAGAATGGATTGAACAAATTGCTCGCAAAGATGATATTATTGCTTTATCTAAGCGGTTAGAACAAGCAATTTTCCAATAATTTTGTTTTTATTTTGTTAATAAAAGTGACTTAAACAAAAATCAACAATGACTCAAATTGCCCTATTTGGAACCAGTGCAGACCCTCCAACCGCAGGACATCAAGCCATTCTCCATTGGTTATCTCAACGGTTTGATCGAGTTGTAGTTTGGGCATCGGACAATCCATTTAAAACCCATCAAACCGCCCTAGAACATCGGATGAAAATGTTATCTCTATTAATAGAGGAAATTAACCCGCCTAACCCCAATATTGCGGTGTATCCTGAACTCAGTAGTCGCCGAACCTTAGAAACCCTAGAAAGAGCAAAACAATATTGGTCAGATGTAGAATATACCTTAGTGATTGGTTCAGATTTAGTGCAACAAATTCCCCAATGGTATCAAATAAAAACCCTTTTAAAACAAGTAAAATTATTAATTGTTCCTCGACCGGGTTATGGGGTAGAAGCAACAGATTTAGAGAAAGTTAAACAGTTAGGGGGACAGGTAAAAATTGCTGATATTAAAGGTTTGCCAGTTTCCTCAAGTCACTATCGTCAAACCGGAAATATAGAGGTTTTACCGCCTTCTGTACAAGCTTATATTGATCAAGAACAGTTATATGAGTCTACTGTTAAAGACTAAAAAAATATTACAATTAATTTTTAACATTATTTTAGATAAGCTTTATTGAAAAGGTTAAAAACTTAATCAAATGCTATGCTAATATGAAATACTTAAATTTCTGCTAGGGATGTAAGAACTATTGTCGCTTCCCTATTCCTTCTATAGCCTTTTTTTTCCAATTTCATCTAAAAATCTAGGGTTTGGATAAATAAATGATTGAAAGAAATTCTAAAAAAACAGAATCTCCTCTCTTAGAAAATTTTAAGGTTGGGGTTGATAATGTAATTTTTTCTGTTGATACCGGGCAAAATCGTCTATTAGTTTTATTAGTCATGCGAAAAGAAGAACCCTTTATTAATACATGGAGTTTACCAGGAACTTTAGTCCAAAAAGGAGAATCTTTAGAAGATGCAGCCTATCGAATTTTATCAGAAAAAATTTGGGTTGAAAATTTATATTTAGAACAATTATATACCTTTGGAGGGCCAAATCGTGATCCCAGAGAAGCACCGGATAGTTATAATATTCGCTATTTATCCGTCAGTTATTTTGCCATAGTTCGGTTTGAAGAAGCTAAATTAATTGCGGATAAAGTCACAGGAATTGCTTGGTATCCCATTGACAAAGTTCCCCAGTTAGCCTTTGATCATAATCAAATTTTAGAATATGGTTATCGTCGATTACAAAATAAAGTAGAATATAGTCCCGTTGCTTTTGATGTGCTACCGCAAGTGTTTACGTTAGGAGATTTATATCAATTTTATACAACAATTTTGGGAGAAGGCTTTTCCGACTATTCTAACTTTAGAACCCGTTTACTGAAGTTAGGATTTCTCTCGGATACGGGGGTAAAAACATCACGGGGGGCGGGTAGACCAGCAAGTTTATATCGATTTGATGCGGAAGCATTTGCACCCTTAAAAAATAAACCTTTAGTGTTTGTTTAATCTGGGCTTATAACTCCCTATTTTTTAAAATTCTACCTAATTCAGCCCCAGTTTCTATAACGGTTTATTGACCTAGTATTAAACAGTTATGGGGTCAGAGTCGAGAGAAAGAATAGAGAATGTTGTTCACAACAGGTAAATTAAGGTATACTAATGTCTGAATTTCATTCTCTATGATCTCAAAACCTATTACATGGCATGACCACCTTAAACACCGTTTGGCAACAATTTACCCTGCAAAATGTATTAATCTACCAATGGCGTAATACCAGTGTTCTCTACCGCTTAACAGGCGTTTTACACCAATGGCGACAGGGAAGTTGGTTATTGCAGTGGGGTGAACCCTTGGCGGCTGTATTAATTAGTATTGTATTTGGTTTAGCACCCTTTGTAGGAACCGCATTAATTGGGGTTTTATTAATTGCTTGTGCCGCTTGGTGGCTAATATTAACTCTCACCGATGAACCTTCACAAACAGCCTTTACGCCGATTCATTTAATTGCTTTATTATACTGGGGAATTGCTACCATTGCAACCGCCTTATCTCCTGTAAAAATAGCGGCATTTAGTGGGTGGACAAAATTAACCCTTTATTTAATTTTATTCGCTTTAATGGCGAAGATATTGCGATCGCCAAAAATCCGTTCAATTTTTATTACTATTTTTTTGTTAACGGCTTTAATCGTCAGTGTTTATGGTTTAAGACAGTGGTTTTATGGGGCGGAAGCCTTAGCCACTTGGGTTGATCCGACCTCTCCTCAGTCAAACTTAACACGAGTTTATAGTTATTTAGATAACCCAAATCTATTAGCCGGATATTTATTACCCGCAGTGGGATTAAGTTTAGCATCCTTCTTTGTTTGGAAAGGGATTTTACCAAAAGCTTTAGCCTTAACCATGATTATTGTTAATTCCTCCTGTTTAATTTTAACCTTTAGCCGAGGAGGATGGATTGGATTAGTGCTATTACTGTTTACCTTTTCCATTCTATTATTATACTGGTTCAGTATTCGATTTTCTCCCTTTTGGCGACAATGGGCTTTACCCATAGGTTTAACTGGATTAACCCTTTTCCTATTATTCGCAGTGATATTTGTTCCCCCAGTTCGAGATCGGGTAGCGAGTATTTTTGCTGGACGGGGAGATAGTAGTAATAACTTTAGAATTAATGTTTGGATGTCGGTGATTGAAATGATTAAAGATCGCCCCATCTTAGGAATTGGCCCTGGAAATGTAGCTTTTAATAAGATTTATCCTCTTTATATGCAGCCTCGTTACACCGCTTTAAGTGCCTATTCAATTCTTTTAGAAATTACCGTTGAAACTGGCATTATTGGTTTAAGTTGTTTTCTGTGGTTATTAACAATAACCTTTAATCAAGGATGGATGCAATTAAAACGACTCAGAGAGTTAGGAAATATCCAAGGATTTTGGTTAATGGCAGCAATTTCCACTTTAGTTGGAATGTTGGGTCATGGATTAGTTGATACGGTTTGGTATCGTCCCCAAGTTAATACTTTATGGTGGCTCATGATTGCATTAATAGCCAGTTATTATCAACCTAAACCTCGAATTTTATCCGATGAAGTTCAGACGTATTGAAATCCCTAATTTCTTCTCTCCTTCGGTGTCCTGTCCCCTTCCAATACGTCTACAAATCGGTTATTCAAGGGTTATCCAATCCTCATTAATGCTTCTAATTCTTCGGTGATAGTGTAGTCAAGGGTTCCTAAAATTGCAGGAGGAAAGAAGTTTTTAATTGAAGACCAAAGTTCCTGAGCTTGTTTAACTTTTTCCTGGGAATAAAATGCACCAGCAACCGTAGAAGTAGAACTGTAGCACAACAATAATTCCATAGTCAGATTCTCACAAGTCGATGATGTTTACCTGTACTCAGTAAAACCTAAGTTGCTGAATTTCTACTCATTGTTGTGCTAGTTTTTGATGTGATCCCTCAATACCTAGACAGTCAACACTTCAACTCCGATGGATGGGTCTTAAGGTGATCTGGAGTGAGGTAACTCCCTATGACAGTTTGTCAAACTGGCACAATCTTTTTCTAGTTGACTGTAATTTGTAGTGTTTTTCTACTCTAACACAATAATATAGGTTTCAGGACAATCGAGGAAACATTCAAGTCCAGGTGTAAGAATTGAAACCCTTAAAATCCGCGAATTTACAGGGATTTAATCATCTGTGATCACAGGTCTAAGTAATTTACCTTAAAGTATCTTCCATTTTGAATAAAACCCTGTATTATATGTAAGGTAAACAAAGAGAAATATCACAACTTCCTTAATAACTCAGGAAAGTTGCATTTTCTGAAGGGTAAGGTCAGAATAACTCAGGAAATTCTGGGTGTCTTATTGACAAAAGTGGTTTCCTTGAGTTAAGAATAGCTTTGGTGAGTGAAGTGTTTTTATTCCCAATCTTTCCTAATTTCTCGCTAGAATTTTAGGAACTGGGAACCCTCACTACTCATTCAGCCGATATTAAAGTCAGGGGAATACAAAAGTGACTTGTATTGCACTCAATTTAAGCGTTCTAGGAATCGAGAATCTTCAATTGAATAGCTTCAAGTTGCTTCAAACTATGTCCCTGAAAACCGAAAGAGTTAAACCTCAATCTGGGTTTAATATTGAACTTCCCTTTCAGAACTATTTCTGAGATTAAGGGGTGTTGTTTCTCAATCTAGTTAGTTACCTATTTCCAATCTTCTTGAGATCTCCTATGAAAAAGTTTGCTGTAGTGTTCACGGGTTTAGCAATAGCTTCTTCTTGTTTATTAACGGCTTGTGGTGGTAATACCACCACTGAAACTACCCCTGCTCCTGAAGCTTCTCCAGCAGCAACCACTGCTCCAGCAGTTTCTCCTTCTCCAGCAGCGACTACTTCCCCAGCAGCGACCACTGCTCCAGCAGCTTCTCCTTCTCCGGCGGCTTCTCCCAAATAAGGGAATTAATTTTACCGGATTCGATTTTATTTCCTCTCCCATTACTCAGGGGAGGAAATTGTTTTTATTTAATGAATCAGTCTCACGGTAACTTATAACTGGCGACTCGAATTCTAACTTCTCCTTCTTGGGGGTTATGACTGAAAATAAATGCACCTGATGCTGATTCTCCGCCAGAAAGATAATCAATTTGTTGTTCTCCCTGTTCAATGACTGTTCCATTCAAGTAAAATTCTCCAATTACTTGTACTGATTGTGCGGTTTCTCCTCCTTCATTGATGACGGTAAAGGGTATATAAAATTGTTCCTGTTCTTGGCGTATCATTTCCCGTTGACCCAAGGTTAAAACTGGAGGTTTATGTTTTTGAATTCGCCAACTATAAATTACCAATCCCAACAACAGTCCCAGAATAACGATAGCAATACTAAAGCTAAATTTTTCAGCTATTGAGAAATTCGATTCTGATGAATTTTGATTCGATATATCATCTTTAATCATATTGCTAAACGTCCTGCTGCTCCTCCAACGGTTGCCGGAAGGCCTAAAATTAAAGTCGAGCGTAGCCATAAAAACCAAGGATCACTAAAATTTAATTTCTGAAAGAACCACAGCATAAAAACGGAAGCGATTAGAGAAATTAAATAAGAAAAAATGGTTTCGGTGTGGGGCGATTGAAATAATCCTTGCTGATGATGACGCTTTTGTTGATTGATAAAACCCGCCGCAAAAACAATTCCATAGGAAATGATTAAAGAGGCTATAATAATAGCAATTAACCCAGGAGGAGAAGTTGCACCCGCAAGAATCCGCACTTCATCCGTAGGCGCAATATTAAAGGCAATAAACATCGCTCCAATAAAGGTAGCACTGATATCATCCACTGTGTCTTTTAAATTGATTTTATGCGCTTTCAAAAAAGTGGATTTTTCGGGCTTTTTCTGTTGAGATGATGAGGAAGGTTTAGAGGGTTCATCACTTAACATTAACTCAGCTAACGCAGCACCAATGGCAAAGGGAATGCTTTCTAAAATAATTTTTCCCAGAGCTTCATTGAGGGGAGTCTTTTGATTAATTTCTTTTAGTAATATTAAAATTAAGGTGGTACAAACTAACCCAATAGCCAAAGCTTCAACACTTTCTAAAAGTGTATTTTTTAACGTTTTCTGTTGATGACGACGAAATCCAGAGACTCGGTTTAATAAAAACACAACAAAGTAGGTAATTCCCAATAGCGTTAGCATTAAAGGGGGTTCTGTAAAGGAACCAATTTGCCAAACTTCCATTGTATATAACAGGGGAATTCCAAATAAAAATCCCCCGGACATTCCTCGCACCAGTTCTTGGCACTCAAAAGACCAAGATTTTGAACGATTTGCAGAATAGACTTGCTTTTTCATTCATCTTAAAGGAGATAAGCTGTTATAATTAATAATAGGAAATAGGGAAATCATTAAGCATCTTACTCCTAATGAGTAATTCGTAATTTTTAATTCTTAACGCCTGCTAAATCATCGGTTTTAGCTGCCATAATAAAGTCATTTTGATGTAACCCTGAAATAGCATGAGTCCACCAAGTTACCGTAACTTTTCCATATTCTGTTAATAAAGCAGGATGATGATTTTCTAATTCAGCAATTTCACCCACTTGATTTGTAAAAGCTAAAGCCGTTTTAAAATCTGGGAATGAATAAGATCTTTGTAGTCGGGATTCTCCATCTACTTCAATTAAATGCCAATAAGGAATTTGAGGTTTGAGGGCAGCAATTTCCTCTAAACTCACGGGAGTTGATTTTTGATGGCAAGCCTCACACCTTTGTTGAGTTAAAGATGTCATTTTTATCTCCTTAATATAATCAATTAAGTTTGATTTTTAAACTTATTTATTGAATCAGCATAAAAAAAAACGGATTAAATATTATCTATCTACAGAGAGAATTTTGCGGTTTCATCTTTGCCTATTGAGACTCATAGGTAATTTGTTCCGATTGATATTGGGGGGGTTCAACATGAATTAAAATTCTGACCGGACTAAAACGGTTTTCTAATTCTGTTTCAACTGCTTCTGTAATACTGTGGGCTGTTTCTACATCTGTTGCTTCCACAATCATGTGCATTTCAATAAAAACTTGCCGTCCAATCATCCCACGAGACGCAATATTATGGCAATTTACGACACCGGGAACAGACATGGCAATCTCTTTAATGGTTTCGGGATCAATCACCATTTGATCGACTAACCAAGGCAAATTTTCTGTTAATACACTCCAGCCACTTTTAAATACTAATAAGGCTACGGGAAACGCTAAAATTACATCTAAATATTGCAATTTAGGCAAATTCCAAACTTCTCCTTGCCAAATTCCAATTAATCCTCCAAGCACCATAATGGTTATCCAAACATCACTCATTGTATGTTTAGCATCGGCTACTAAAACAGCACTGCCTAAACGCTGTCCAGCAGTCCGTTCATAATAAGCTACAAAAATATTAATCCCTAAAACAATCAACAAAATCCATAATTCATGAGGAGAAATTTTGACAGGTTCACCTCCTCTAAAAACTCGTTCCACGGCTCCACTTAAAATTTGAAAACAGGCAATTCCCAAAAAAACACCAACACCCAAAGCCCCTAACGCATCGAATTTTTGATGTCCATAGGGATGTTCTCGATCCGGTTTGGGAGAGGCAAAATGATTCGTAACTAACCCTAAAACATTATTAGCACTATCTGTTACACTATGGAGGGCATCAGCGAGTAAGCTCAAAGACCCTGTTATGGTTCCGATAATCACTTTAATCGCCATGACTAACAGATTTAAACCGAGTGTTAGTAATAAAACCCATTGAATTTTTGAACGATTATCCTGAACCATAAAACCTCCCCTTTGAAACTTTGAGGCTAAAGGAAAACTTTTTTTAGAATATCATCTTCTCTAATTAAATTAGCTATTGAAATTAATTTTCATTTCGGTTAACTTAACAGTAAAATCAGATTAAAGGATTTTAAGTGTTGTTTTGAATAGGTTTTCTATGTCTGCTTCTCCACTCACACTCAATTTAACTCAAGGTTCTGTCTCTCTGCGGTTTACCCCCGAAGCCGCCCAGAATTTAAAAGGGGTGCTCGATGAAATCATGCAAAAACTCAAAGCGGTGGCGGCAAAAACAACTCCAGGAAGTGGTAAACCCACCCCTCAAAAACCGATTGAATATCAATATACCGGGGATATTTTTTTAGAAGTTTTTTGTAACCCTAATATTTGGCCAAGTCCCTTTGCGGCGAAAGTCTTGATTACAGTCCGCGATGAACGCATTAAACTCATGACTGAAGCGGAACTCACCCGAATTATTGATGATGTGAATCAATACCTCGACCAAGTAAGGGAATAAGTTGTTAGAATATACAAGCAAAATCGGGCTTTTTTTGGCTTAGGCTAACTCATCCCGAACAAATCTACCAAACGCTGATCACATTCAAGCTTGAATCCTATCTAAATTGAGGAATGTTTTGATTCTGATGAATCCTGAACACTTAACCGACCTACTCCACAAAGGATTTCGCGTCACCCTTGGCGCGACTTCTTCCCTGATTGAGATCCTACAAGATCCTTACAAACGCAATGAGAATCTCGGAAAAATTCAGTCACAGGTTAGCGAATTAGCTGATGAATGGGCTGAAAAAGGAAAAATGACCGAGCAAGAAGCTCGCAATTTTGTGGATACGATCCTTTCTCAACGTCATCAGAACGTTAATACAGACACAACAACGGTAACAACTTCGTCTTCTGTTCCCTATCCCTCAACAGTTCCAAGTGGGTCTGACCCAGAACCTATCCGGGAAATTCAAGACCTCACAACTCAAATCGCCGAGTTACGAGATGAATTAAAACACCTACGCGAATCCAATTCTTCTCACTAATAACGATTAATCCCGCCTCCAAAACTCAACTATTGGGATCAGAATTGATCGGAATTGGGCTCCAGAGGAACGGGCGGGATTATCGTTTTCAGTCTTATTGCTTGATATCTAATCGCAGAATCTATCCTGAAATTGTTCAATTTCATACTGCCATCGATACCACATCGCACGAGCTTAAATTTTAACTTTATTATTCGTTCCCAAATCTCAGATCTTGAGGAAGGTTCCTTCAAACTGCCAGGATTAATCCTAAGTCAACTCATTGATTACGAATTCAAGATATTTTAGACTTAAGACATCGGAAATCAGCAAGGCTTGAAAGAGCCAATAGATTGAGTTTCTAACTTGACCTGGATCAGTAGACCCATAAATTTGAGACTACAGATGCAGGAGCCAACATTTAGCGAACTAAAAAGTGTGAAAAATCTTTTGTGTTTTAAAATTCAGTCGAGATTTTAATCGTTATCCCAGGTTTCATGGCCAATTAAGTCGCCAATTCGATCTCTGAGCAAGAAATTGCACTCTTCCAACTCACACTCCACACAAGCCCATTCCCGCGCTGGAATATATTGGCAAAGTGTATAGATGGGTTGCTGACGGCTCACAATTCCCTTGGTGACGAGTTGGCGGGCTTCGTCTTTGATCACATCTAATGAATATTGGACAGTGGTGTAAGTCATAGTTCGCCCTCTTGGGGTTGCCGGAGAAGTTTTTGGCATCACTATTAATATAATCGAAAAATTGATTTTAGGAAAGGTTTTTTTTCAGTATAAGCCAATACAAATACCAGGGCTTTTTCCATAAAAATCTGAAAAGCCCCTAGACATACGCCCAGGACGTAGGTTAAGCCTTCCGAAGTTTTTCTGTGATCACCGTCTGGATTGATGATCAGACACTATTCTTAACTTTTTCTTAAATTCCCCAGAGAACTTTTAATGCAATCTCTTGTGCAACCGACGTTTGACCATAGGAGAAAACAAAAGGAGTTTTAGGGGGAATTTGAGGTAAAAACTGTTCTAGGGTGTAGGGACTTCCGTAAATTACAAGCCCCTGTAACTGATTCTGTCTTAATAGAATATTTAACCAATCTTGAGCAATTTGCGTTAACCCTGAACTATCACGGAAGGCATTCGCGCGAATAAAGACTTGCAGTAAGGTCGGATCAGAAGAAATACGGAGTGATGAATCATTTTGCGAATCCGAAGATACCGGAGCATGACAATCAACCAGTTGTAACCGATAACCCAACTGGGCTGGACGAGCGATCGCCGGGGTATGATTTCCTAAAATCCCACAATTGAGCAAATCATCGACAATCACCAAATTTCGCATCGGTTGCGGAGTCTGAGGAAGAACTAACGGTAAGGTTCCTCCCTGTTTTAGAGAATCCTGTAAAATTGTCCTCACCAGTTGTTGAGAGGTCGGTTGAGATAGGGAATCAAATAAAGTCTTGGGATCTCGATGCGGGAAACAATAGGACTCCGACCGTTGCCAGTCTGGAAATACCTTGGCTTTTGCCTGCCAAATTCGCTGCACAGATACTTCAATTCGTTCACGAGAAATCCGACCCTCAGCCACCGCCGTACAAACAGCTTTAATCGTTACTTGGGGATCAAGGGGCATTAATAAAATATCCGCCCCCGCTTCAACCGCTAAAATCGCCGCCTCTTCGGGACTATATTGTTTAGCGATCGCCCCCATCACTAAAGCATCGGTCACCACCAACCCCTCAAACCCTAACCGTTGTCTTAATTGACCCTGAACAATGGCCGGAGATAAGGTAGCCGGACGTTCCGTATCCCAAGCGGGAATTAATAAATGCGCCATCATCACCGCATCCACCCCCGATGCCATACTCGCAATAAAAGGGGGTAATTCCACCTGAGCTAAACGTTCATCCGCGTGGGGAATTACAGGTAATTCTAAATGGGAATCAATCGCCGTATCTCCATGACCCGGAAAATGTTTCGCTGTTGTTAATACCGGATAACCTTGACATCCCCGAATAAAAGCCGTTGCTAACTGACTCACCCGTTCTGGAGTTTCCCCAAAAGAACGAACATTAATCACCGGATTTTTAGGATTATTATTAACATCTACGACCGGAGCTAATATCCAATTTAAGCCTACCGTCAGAGCTTCTTGGGCGGTAATCGCCCCCATTTTTTCCGCATAAAATTCGGCTTGTTCCAGGGATTGATTTGCTAACGCCCCAATTGCCATCAGAGGCGGAAACCAAGTCGCCCCTGCAAATCTCTGACCGACCCCCTCTTCCACATCGGCAGCCACCAATAACGGAAATTTAGCCCAGGATTGCAATAATTGAGTCCGAGCCGCCAATTCCGCCACACTCCCATCCACTAAAATGACTCCTCCCACGCCCAAATCCTGTAACCAATATTGCAAGCGCTGGGCCGGAGGTTCCCAAAGGGAATAACGAATTTGATGATCAAATAAAAAACCAGAGGCGCGCACCACGACCATCTGGGCTACTTGTTCTGCTAAAGAAAGAGTCATAAATGGGCAGTTATCAGTTATCAGTTATCAGTTATCAGTTATCAGTGTTGGCTGACGATTGACAGTTACACAGTACAGAATAAGGAGCGTTAATTATTTTTTTCTCTCCCCCGCTCCCCTTATCCCCTTATCCCCTTGTCCCCTTGTCCCCTTGTCCCCCTGTCCCCTTGTCCCCTGCCTTCTACTCCTCTTCCCCATAATCACTAAAGTCTTCTTCGTCAGGTTTGCGGTTGTGGGCAATTTCGTTTAATAAGGTTAACATTTTGTCTCCCCGTTCCAAGGAACGATCTTCTAAAAAAATCACTTCTGGAGTACGACGCAAACGAACGCGCTGACCTAAATAGGAACGGATATAACCCGTTGCAGACTTTAACCCTTCCATCGTTTCTCGTCTAGCCTCTTCCGTCCCATAAATACTGACAAAAATTTTGGCGTGTTGTAGATCACCTGAAACATCTACATCCGTAATACTCACCAGACCACTGCCAACACGGTCATCTTTAATCCCATCAATCAGGATCTGACTGACCTCCCGTTTAATTTGTGAAGCCACACGGGACACTCGACGATCTGTAGCCATGATTACGACCCCCTCAAACAGTCTTATTCTTCCACTGTCTCAAGTTTAACGTGCTTATTTCTCATTTGACCGCTAAAATCCCGATAATTGGGGGATTAAGCCCCATGATATCTTACGGATTGAAGATCATTTCTGGGTTTGTTAATGGAAAAAGAGTTTGAAATCCGGCAAAAAGTAAGAGTGATTGCCATTCCTCCCTATGTGAAAACAGCCGAACCCATGCCAATTTTACGGCCATCAAGTGTGATTAAACTCGGTGAAGTCGGTGTTGTGATTGATAGACGACCCGGTGGCTATTGGGGGGTTTTATTCTCCAAAGGAGCCTTCTTACTGGATAGTCAATATATTGAAGCCGTAGAACCCTATAAAGAGGAGGAGACGATGAAACATACTTAAATTGAAGCGATCGCAACAAAGAGGAAACAACCGTTCCTACTCTACAAAACGATGCCACCCCTTGAAGAGATGGCATCACCCACAGAAAAAGGTTAGTTTAGAACAACACCTTTACCACAGACCTCGGACAGGGGGTGGTGGCGGCGGTAGTGGGGGTGGGGGTGGCGGTAGTGGGGGTCGGGGTGCAGGTGGTGGTGCTGGGGGTGCAGGAGGGAAATTTACTTCTTGCAGTGAACACCCAGCTTTTCCATATTGAGAGGCTTTCTTAAACAGAGAATCGAGATTCCCGGCTAGACCCTTAACTTTATCCACTGTCTCAGGAATATTGCCGATATCAACGTATGCTCCAGGGGTGGGATAGTTATCGAGAATATCCAAGAAAGAGAGTTTCCCGTCTGCACTGAGGGCATTGATCAAGGCTGCACGGATTGCTGTCCCGTTCATCGCAGCAGTGCTATTCGAGATTCCGGGTTTTCCGCGATGCAGTCTAATCGTTTTCCCCACCGCATTCGTTAATTCTTCACCTTCTGGGGAGGTGATAATGCAAGTAAAAGGTACTAAATCAAAACCGACCTCTAAGGTCATCAGACCTCGAAGGGTATCAGGTTCGATTTTAGAGGCCTTAACGATTTGGCTAATCGTTTTGGTCATTTCCCCAGTTTCGGCAAAAGTCTTTAACTCACTGATTAAGATGGGGACTTGGAAAGGGCCGTAGGTCAGAATTACACGATCTTCTCCACAGAATACCGTGCGATCCGCGTTAGGAAAATCGAGAATCGGTGAAGGGACTCTCATATAATCCGGGGATGGGGGGCAAGCGCTAGGATGGTGCGCTTTTGCTTGGGGAATCATAACAGCAGTGTTGCTGAATAATACCCCAGCTAGTACCCCCAAAATTAATCTCGGTTGTAGTCTTTGAGGTTTGGGTATTTTCATTATCAACTGATAATTGCAAAAAAATCAGTGTGTTTTGACTTAACAGCTTAAATGGTGTTGCCAAGTTTCACAAGAGTAAAGTCCAATTTTTTAGAAGAGTAGGGAATAAATTGTCGGGTGTAGGGTCTAAAGCATAGCGTGTAAGGTTTAGGGTGTGGGCTATAGAGCCGACATTAACTGGGTAACAGAATTAATAGGGATTTTAGAGATTGTAGTGCTAATAGCAAGACAACTGTACCCGCAATAATAATTGTGGCAGGAACGAGAAGACTCTGTAGACGACGTAAGGTTTGTTCAAGTTCCTCTTCATAGTAATTTGTGAGTTTTTGTAAGGCTAAATCTAATCTTCCCGTCGCTTCTCCGGTGCGGATCATTTGCAAAGCCACCGCAGGTAAACGCCCTTCTAAGCTTTGACTCAAGGTTTTTTCGGCAGGTATTTGACCTAATGCAATGGTAATAGTAGCTTTCATTTCCGATTTCGGAATATGAGCGCGAATTAATTCCAATGCGGCTAACAACGACATTCCACAACTCAGGGGTAATTTTAATTCTCCCAAATACAACATCATCCGGGCTGTGGCAATTTTTTTCACCAAGGGTAAACGAGGCACAATTTTAGGAATCGCCAATCCAATCACCGCTAAAATTCCCAACACGAAAAACCACCCCTGACCCGATAAACCCGATAAATAACATAAAGTGAGTACCAACAGGGCAATACTGATAGCTGTAGTAATAGCAGCAAGGGTGACAGATTGATACAGTTGTTGATGACGAGCTTGTTGTTCCTCAATCTCAGCAATTCGATAGCAAATTTCCGGTAACATCCCCTGGGATTCTCCCAGTTGGATCAAACCAATTGTCCAACGGTCAAAATATCGGGATGCTAAGGCTAAGGCGGAGGCTAAATCAGCCCCTCTTCCTGTTGCTGCTATCATTTTATTGAGATAACGGCTTAATTGAGGATAGCTTTCTTTCCCCACCAAAGTTAAGCTCTGCTGTACCGTTAAGCCGGAGTTAAATAATGTTGCCAATTGGAAGAAAAAAAGAGCTTTTTCGCGGGGAGTCATTAGGGAACTGGGTGTTACTGCTTGAGGGCAGAAGTTACAGAGGTGAGGATAGGTGAAGGTTGGTTCATCATCTATCCTCAACTGGATGCTCTATTGTGCCAAAAAGGAACCCTAGAATCAAGGGTTGTTGGCAATTTTAAGAGATCCGTTGACCATTAGCCCATCTCAACCGGAGTAATATTCCGTTCCTTGAGAGGTGATTCAACTTCGGTAAGCCTTAATTAGAAACCGGGTTGCTTGATCAAACGTTGAATTTCCACCCCTAGATAAAATCAAAAACCCGGTTTTTATAAATTACAACCCTAAATCCAGTTTCCAATATTTGAGAGTTCCCGTATTTTCAGCAACAGCATCAATCACCCTTAACTGCCAATTCCCTTCGGCTGGAAGATTGAGAAACTGTCTTAAATAAAGTGTGTTTTGTAAGGTGTAGGTGGTTTTTAATTGAGTTTTAACCCCTAAAGTTCGATTTTGAAGTAAGACTTTATCCCCATTGGGTGCAACTAACCAAACTTCAAGATCTCCTAAGAAACTATGTTCAATTTCAACTGTTACCTGAATATCTTGAATAGGACTGGTTTCTGTAATCGCAATTGAACTAATCAGACCATTCGGATTATTATCAGGAATAGCTAGACTTTGACTATTTTCTTTGGAAATATTGCGAGAAATTTGTTGCTGAACCATGCGTTTATTTTGTGCCATTTGTACCGCTTTAAACGCATTGACTTTGCCATAGCCAAACCATTGAGAATAGCCATTTTTATCATAATTTCCCATGCGAATTCCTAACTGAGGATCAGGATCAGAATCCACAATTTTATCTGAACTTTGTTCAAGAATTCGTCGGACTTCTTGGGCTGTTAAATTCGGATTAGCAGATAACACTAAAGCTGCAACCCCAGCCACAACCGGAGTCGCACTAGAGGTTCCACCGAAATAGGGTGTAAAATCCGATTGATCATAACCGGCGGCTCCCATGCGGTCAGTCGTAAATACCCCTAATCCAGGTAACGTTCCTTTCAAAACCGGAGGAGTACCAATATATCCGGTTTCTTGTAACCACATTCCGGGTGGCGCATTATTACTGGGAGCGCAGACACAAACCCCGGTTCCCCAGTTACTATAAGCCGATTTTTTACCCAGACTATTAGAAGCAGAAACCGCAATGACATCAGGATGAACTGCAAAACCAGATAACCATTTAACCCGACCCTTAATAATATCATTAGGCCAGCCGGATTCATCGAGTATTCCATTAACGGGACGATTCGCATTTCCCGCCGCAAAAATAATTACACAACCTTTACCCTGACGACCTTTAGTTGCAGCTTTATTAATAACAGCTTTTTGACGAACTGATAAAGGAAAATAAATGGCACTCGCCCCCCAACTACAGGAAATAACAGAAGCTCCTTTATCAATCGCCCAGTTAAAAATTTGTTCAACGGATTCATCATCTAAAAACCCTGTTGTCCGAATCGGCATTAAAGCACAACCGGGTGCTACCCCAACAATTCCTTGGCCGTTTTCTTCCGCTACAGCCACCCCTGCACAAGCGGTTCCGTGATTATCCGTTGGAGCTTCGGGAAGGGGTAAACTATCTCGACCCTTTAAATCCAAAGGCGCAACAATTTTACCAACCCCTTGAAAATCCGGGTGATTAATATCAACAGAATCATCGCTAATTGCCACAACAATAGAACGAACTCCTCTGGTAATATCCCAAGCTTGTTCAGCCGAAATATGGCAACCTGCTGCCATTTGATTACCTTCATTACAATGTAAATACCATTGCTTACTGTACAGGGAATCACGGGGAACATAATGGGGCTGACTTCTAATCACAATATTCGGTTCAGCCAATAAAACCTGAGTATTTCGAGTTAAACGATTGGCAATTTTTAAAGGATTGTCTTGAGCTTGAGTTGTGATTTCATAAACAAAACCATTCGGTATCCCTTCTATCGGTTTTAACTCTTTTAATCCTAGTTCTGAAGTAATAGACTCTCGTGTTGAAGCATCAACTTCTTCTTGAAACTGAATGGTCAGTTGATTAGTTAAATAAATCACTGAGGTGGGATCGTTATCCAGTTGGTAAACATGACTGGCAAAGTCAATATACTCGGAATTCCGGGCTAATGCCATCGCCTCATCCAATTGATTGGGAGCCACTGTAACTTCCTCTAAGGCTGGAGGAACACTATTGGCGTGTTGCATTGGAATCGGTGGCTGTGGTAAATCTTTCATTCCAGAGGTACTGGGAGATAATCTGACCGTAAAGCGATCAGGAACTTTATGCAGAATTAATTCCTCTCCACCCCGTTGCAAAACATTACTGATACTCTCGTCAGGGACGCCAATTCCTTGATAGTTTTGTTGCGAAGCATTAGATGAGTTAACTGGTGATGTCATATTTAATCTATCCTTTCTCCTCAAAGGTTTAAATTCACATTCATAATGTAGATCTATCTATTCTGGACGGTTTGGCAGAAAACAAATAAAATCCTGGCTCCCCACCCCCCAAAAAAAATATAACCTGTCTCGGTAAAGCTGGGATGAGGTTACTGACACAGTATGGGATTGGTCAAGATCAATGATAAGATCCATGAAGTTTAATGTTTTTTTTTATCGCGTTCGCGCAATTGAGTCATGGTATCCTCTGGAACTGTTAGCTTCCTTCAACGTACAGCCTACCTATCTATCCCTTTGATGATGGCTTGGGGTGTCTTAGTCCCGCTCGGTGTTAATGCTCAAGAATCTTCTCCCACCCTTTCACCAGGGGATGTACAGTTGAGGGATGGCACAGAAACGGAGGTTGCGCCGCCATCGGGTGAGCCGGTGCCGCTTAATCCTAATGATATTCGTCCTTTGTCCTTGGATAGTAGTTTTTTAAGTATTGAGGGCGGGAAACGGTTAATGCAAGAAGCTGATACTGCTGTTTCCAGTGAAAATTACGCTGAAGCCGAAAAAAAACTTCAGGAAGCGCGTCAAGTTTTTAACCAATTATCCAATTTTTATCAACAGTTAGCGACCAGTTTTTCGGGTGTTGATAACCGCATTGCAGACAGTCATCGGAATGCGGCTCGTGAAACAGCACAAATGCGCGATACCGCCACCTATCAATTAGCATTATTACACCGAGCTAAAAATCAACCAGAACTCGCTGTTCCCCTATTAATTCAGATTATCCGATCCCAAGCACCCACGAGAGATTTAGGGAAAAAAGCATATCAACAGTTACTCGAATTAGGATTTGTAACTGATCCCTTTCCCCGCACAGGTAACGCAGAAACCCAACCTACTTCTGCTGCACCATAGTGGTAAGGGGAGCAGGGGAAGAGGAGGAGCAGGGGGAGAAGGGGAGCAGGGGGAGAAGAGGAGCGGGAGAGGAAATTATTAACGTCTAACTTCGCACTCCGCACTCTACACTCCGTACTCCGCACTCCGCACTCCGCACTCTACACTCCGCACTCTGTAACCAAACAGTCAACATCTAAAATATTTAAACACTATCGTTCAGGAATAGAGATGATTACACTCAATCAAGTTGAAGCAATGATTAAGTCGGAATTGCCGGATGCGTTGGTTCAAGTTCAAGATTTGGGAGGAGGCGACCATTTACAAGCAATTGTGGTGTCTGCTGAATTTGAGGGTAAAACGTTAGTCAAACAACACCAAATGGTTTATAAGGCTGTTAAAGAAGCAATGGCAACAGAAGCTATTCATGCCTTAGCATTAAAGACCTATACCCCTCAAGAATGGCAAAAAAACAGCGAAGTAGCTTAATTTTGATTTGGTTTGGGCAGAGATTAATGCTCAAATTCTCAAAAATAGGTTAAACTCAAATCGGAGAATGTGCAATCGTTTTGCGTCTCTATTTTCTGATCTCAATCCAACTCATTTGATTTTATTAATTCTCGAAAGAACCATGACTCCAGAAGTAACAGAAAAAATTGAAAATCTCATCAAGAAAAACAAAGTCTTTGTCTTTATGAAGGGGACAAAGCTCATGCCTATGTGCGGTTTTTCTAATAATGTTGTGCAGATTTTAAATAGTTTAGGCGTTCCTTTTGAAACCTGTGATGTTTTAGAAGATTATGAAATTCGCCAAGGGATTAAAGAATATTCTAGCTGGCCTACTATTCCCCAAGTTTATATCAATGGTGAATTTGTTGGGGGTTCCGATGTGATGATTGAACTTTATCAAAAAGGTGAATTACAGCAGCTGCTAGAAGTCGCTCTAGCTTCATAAGATTGTTGTGGGGTGTTGGGTGTGGGGTGTTGGAGTGCGAAGTGCGAAGTACGGAGTGCGAAGTGCGGAGTGCGAAGTTGAAAGTTAATAATTTCCCCTCCCGCTCCTGTTCTCCCCCTGCTCCTCTTCTTTTCCTGCTCTCTCTATCTCCCCTTCCCAAACCCTTTGCTGATAGCCTTCCTAATAATAGTCTACTTGAGGTTGAGGCATCGGCATTTCAAAATTTGAGGGATCGTAAATGTATCGGGTTGCTTCTTCCTCCAAACGACTAATTAAATAGGGTTCTAAAGTATTAGTGTGTCTGAGTGCTGCCAAATAACCGTCCAAATATAACCTGAGATCATCATAGCGATAACCTCGATTCCACATCTCGACAAGGGCGTCGGTGAGTTTTTGATAATGGCGAATGGTGAGTGTGTCCTGAAGCATAGTTTTAATGGGGTTTGAGTAGTGACTACTAGATTCAACAAGGATGGGTTCGCCATCCGGTCATTTTATTAAGAGTTTAATCATTGGGCAAGTCCGACACTGACTAGGGAGGTTAGAAAGGACTAAAGGGACAGTGACTTGTCTATCTCTATGTTAACTCCCTTTATCTTAACTTCTTCTCCCCATCACCCGGACTTCCTTTTCTTACTTTTATACTTTTGACGGAATAAGCTGATTGCAGAGTAACAGGAGCTACAAAATCAGAAAGATTACCCTGTTACCCTGGAAGTCAATATTGAAGAAGGAAGCTCGTATCCGTGGGATCTGCTTGTATTTCAATTATTGAAGGAAACCCGCATTTACGATCACTCTTGGGTTGGCATTTACAGCACGTTGGTTACTTGGTTTATCAAGCTGCTGATTTGCATAATGGAAGGGATATCTTCTATGCTCATCAACCCAATTTAGTGATTTTGGATGCTGAACTGCCAGAGGGGAATAGTTTGGAATTTTGCCAATGGCTTCAGCAGCAACGACAATCGTTAATTCTGATGTTGTCGGCTCGCACAACGGAATCGGATATTGTCCGAGGCTTGAGAGCGGGTGCTGACGACTATTTAGCAAAACCCTTTGGAATGCAGGAGTTTTTGGCGAGGACAGAATCCTTGATACGGCGTAGTCGCACGATTGTTCCGCCAACAACCTTGGATTATGGAGCGCTCAAAATTGACTTGGTACAACGTCGAGTTCGTTTACACAGTCAATTAATTGAACTCACGCCCCAAGAATACAGTCTGCTTTATGTTCTCGCACAAGCTTGCGGAGAACCGTTGAGTCGTTCAGAACTATTGCGACGAGCATGGCCAGATTCTATTGATAATCCCCGCACGATTGACACTCATGTTCTGTCGTTACGGAAAAAAGTAGAAACTGACCCCCGCCAACCGAATTTAATCCAAACGGTTCGTAATGTTGGCTATCGTCTCAATTTAGAAATTCTGAAAGCGGAAACCGTTCGCACCGCCAGACTCAATGGCAAATATCCACCAATTCGCGTGAAGACCGGAAGTGGCTAATCCCTAAGCTGAAACTTCTTACTATTAGAGCGTTAATTGTTGGCGGTCTAATCGTTTATTTTAATGATTCCCAATTCTCCTGGGATTGTTGCAGGGTCAGGGCTGTTATTGGCTCGGGATCAAGTCCTGTAGTGAATTTATCTCTAAGTGAAGATGGGGAGTTAACCGCAAACTCTGGAATCAAACCAACCCATTACTGTTATCGGTAGAAAGTTGGAATTCTTGGCGATGAAACCACTGTGGGAGAATTTGCCGTTGTTCTTGCCAATATGAGCAAAAGCTTTTAATTAGGGCTTGCTGAAAAAAGGGGAAAAGCCAGAACAGGGGGAGGAGAAGACAAGAAAAAATGAATCCGGTGCAAGGAATGGGTGTAAAATAGCGCAAAAACCTTGCAGGAGTCGGGGAAAATGTACCGTAAAGACGAACAACCAAAGACACCAGCAGAGGAGTTCAAACTGCCATTTGAGGGAAAACTCTCAGAAGAGAATCGCTGGGTAATCATGGCGCAATGGATACCTATGTACCAGAATTTGAAGTGGAATATGCAGAATTATTTTCATCCGTGATGGGAGCACCGGCCAAAACATTTAGGATGGCATTAGGAGCCTTAATCATCAAAGAAAAATTAGGGATAAGTGATAGAGAGACAGTAGAACAAATCAAAGAAAATCCTTACTTGCAGTATTTTATTGGGTTGTCAGAGTACAGGAACGAGGCACCATTTGATGCGTCAATGTTAGTACACTTTCGGACGAGAATCAATGTGAATCTAGTCAATAAAGTCAATCGGGTAATGGTCAAGAGAATGCGAGAGGCGAGTAACGAGCCAGTCACCGAAAATCCATCAGAAGCTGAAGAAGGAAGTCACAGGAAAAACCGAGGAAAATTAATAGCAGATGCGACTTGTGCGCCTGCGGATATCACGTATCCGACCGACTTAAAAATTTTAAATAAAGCCCGAGAACAAACAGAAAAAATCCTTGATAGTTTGCATAGAAGTCGTCAGGATAAATCCGAGAAAAAACCCAGAACTTATCGAAAAAAAGCCAGAAAAGACTACCTAGAAGTAGCCAAACAACGCCGACCTTCCCGACAGAAAAGACGAAAAGCAGTTAAAAAGCAACTGCAATATATTAAACGAAACTTAGGACATATAGACCAAATTATCGCCAATAGAGGCAGGCTGGATGGCTTGAATAACAGAGAGTATAAGAGTTTATTAGTAATATCAGAAGTTTACCGCCAACAGCAATGGATGTATGAGAATAACAAACAGAGTATTTCGGACAGAATCGTTAGTTTGAGCCAACCCCATATTCGTCCAATTGTCCGAGGAAAAGCCGGAACTTCAGTAGAATTTGGAGCCAAATTGTCGGCGAGTTGTCTGGATGAATATGTATTTCTTGACCGGATTAGTTGGGATAATTTTAACGAATCCTGTGATTTAAAAACACAAATAGAGGCTTTTAAAGAATATACGGGACATTATCCTGAGTCAGTGANNATTACCCTATCCCCCTTCTAGCTACCCATCTGGTTTATTTTCTAATTTTACTCCTCGGAGACTGACAGAAGAGGGATATCAATTAATTTTATTTTTAGTTTAAATTACAGATTTACCCAATCTTTACATAAATACCGATAAATTGACCAAAATTTTATAGACATCTACATTAGATTGTTTATAATAACATATAGAGAAACAAAAGAACTCGAAAAGCTCACTAGCTCAAAGCGTTCAGAAACTCACTATTAAAGTTGGGTGCTAAAGTTCTTACAACAAATGGGAACTTTCTATATTAAGAAAACATAGTCAGCAATCACCGTCTAAAGTGACATGAATCACCCAAAAATCTATCAAAATCGATTTTAATAAGATTCAGCATCACAATATAGACGAAATTCTAAGAAAACCTTCTACTTTCTGGAGAAAACCCATGGCAGCTTCATTAAAAAAAATCTTAATTGGCACTTCTGTCGCAGTGGGAATGAGCACGATTGCTAGTCTCCCAGCGAAAGCCGCCTCTTTTGACTTTGACAATAGCGAAACCAATTACGCTACCTATACCCACAACAGCAACAAACTTTGGATTCAAGGCAATGAAGCTGCCGCCATCAGCGCTTTAACTGATGGTAATCTTCAAACGAACGTAGAACTCAACTACAATAATGAAACCAATAGTTCCAGCGTGGGTTTTACCGCGAAAGCCGGAAAGTACACCGCTAAAGTGTCCAGTGTGACGACGGCTGAGTTCAACACTTTCCAAGGGGAATGGTTAAATGGCTTGTTAAATGCCTATCAACCTCTAAAAACAGTTTGGAATAACTTAGCATCCCCTTTCCAAAATTTAGCCCTTGAAGCCTTCAAGAGTACCGTTGGTTTTGGAGATCCCAACATTGCTGAGTTTTCCTTAGATAAAACGGGCGCGATGTCAATGAAAACCTTGGGTTTCTTTGACCTGAAGGCGAAAGTCAATACCATCATTGGTGGATATAGCAATACTATCACTTCACCCCTTGCTCAAGCCAAAACCGCACTTGCTGACATCAATGGCAAGATTACTACTGTTCAGGGGCAGATTGACACCCTCAATACAGGCATTATCACCCTTAAGCAAAATATTACCGATGCCAATAAGGCCATTGACGGTCTTAATGGACAGATTAGCACTGCCCAAGGATCTGTTGATACCCTCACTCCATTGGTGGCTAACGCTGCTAATGACCCCAACTACAAGTCGGGAATCAGCAAACTTGCGACTCAGAGAACTACTGCCGAAAAAAATGCAATCAATAATTATAACACCTTAAACGGCAACTTATCAACAGCAAAAGCCGGATTAGCAACATTAAATGATAAGTTATCAACAGCAAAAGCCGGATTAGCAACATTAAACGGTAAGTTATCAACAGCAAACACTACATTAGAAACGGCGCAAAACGGATTATCACAGTTGCAAGCTAAGAAAGGAGATGTAACCTCCGCACTTGCCACCCTGACCGAAACTCAAAAACAGGTTGATTCCTTGAACAATGCCCTGAATCAAATTCAGCATTTACAAATCAGCGAAATCACCAAAGTTGAACTCAATGGTAAAGCCCAGTACGTCTACGGTTTCAACGCAGAAGCATCAAACTTCACCGCTAAAGATGATGGACAATCCTACAGTGGTGTCTTTTCTTGGAATCAAGCGGGTGTACCTGTGGCTGTTCCTGAACCCTCTACAATCTTAGGACTGATAGCCGTTGGTGGTTTGTTCGGCGCAGCCAAACGCAAAAATCATTCATAAGGTTAATGAAACACTACACAATTGACCATTAGGCAATAACAGAGGAGTTGAACTCCTCTGTTATTGTTAGAGTTTGAGAAAAAGCTGATCAATATAAGCTCTGTGGGCATTAGGATGGAAAGGAAGGGTGATATTGATTTAGAAATTTGGACGTAAGGTAAGTTAGGTAGATGTAATCAACTTTTACCCTCCAAAATAGAATGACTAGGACTTGTACAAGCATAGGCAGCACCGCCATTTGGCAAAGTAGCAAATCCAGGGCAAGTACCCCAAGTGCATTGAGCCGCGGCTAAATATTTGTCGTAGTCTTTGCTTTTGACACATTTAGCCCAGGCTTCTGGATCAGTTCCAGCATTAGAGCATTGCAAAGCCAAAGATAAACCGATGGCTTGAAGAGCACAACCTGCATGAACGTTGCATACACCTTTTCCGTAAGCTTTGCTGTAGATCATTTTTCCACCAGGAGGTGAGCTTAAATTAACGATGGTTGTTGTATTGATGGTGGATAAACTACTGGTTTGACTAGGAGGAGTTTCCAGGAACGCTGTGGGAGTAATTTTTAAGTGCTGAGAAACAGGATAAATGACATTGGTCTGTTCTGTCCTCAGAGAGACTTTTTGGGTGAAAACATCATTGAGGTCAGTTTTATTGAAAACGTCATTGAGGTCAGTGCTATCGGTGCCGAAAAACAACGCTGCCTGGGATGGGGTTGCTGCTAGTGCCGTGACCGTAAATAAACTAGCACTAGCAATAGAAGCTAGTAATTTTTTCATAAATATCTTGTTAAGTTAGAGAAGATGTATTGTTGAGTTAGAGCAGATGCAAATTTTGGATTTTAGGGTAAGGGTTATGCAGTACGATGATCAGTATCAAGGGAACGAACTAACCTTTCTCTTCATTCATTATAACGCTCTAAACCTTTCTGTGCAAGTAGAAAAGTCTAAAATCTGGTCAAATCATCAAAGAATTTACAAAATTCGGGGTCAGTAAAATTAAATACCCAGTAAGATCTTATCTCCGTATAAACACTAATGTTATAATGAACGAATAGAAGGGCTCAGACGGTGAAATCATCCCAGGGAAAACATCTTCAGGCAATATCAGGAATATGGGCTATCCCAGAAAATTGCCAATCTGAGACTATTAAGGAATAGTTGTTTTTAGAAAAATCTGATTATGAAATCTAAGCATTTTAGTAAGATTCCCTCTCAATCGGCTGGTTTTTTAAAGCTAGCAGGAGTAATTTTATTTTGGGTTTCGGTTGTTAATATTGTCTTATTATTTTTTCCTTTAAATGTAGGAGATTTGGAATGGCAAGTTCAGTTTACGACTCAAATGGCTGAACAGGGAATTATTCCTATCCTGGCGATTGCCTTAATGTTTTGCGCCTATGGATTAGAAGATTTATCGGGAGTTACAGCCGATGATACACAATCAAAATTTAATAGTTTAAAATTTTGGGTGTATTTAATTTCTACTATTTTAGGCTTAATTTATCTATTATTAATTCCCCTTCATTTTGCAAATGTTTTTGTGGCGAGTAATCAAGCTATAGAACGTCTTAATCAAGACGCTGAACAGGCAAAAAAACAAGTGTCTGAACAGTTGCAACTGCAACAGACTCAAATGACAGATTTATTACAAAATAATCAAAAACTGGAAGAATATATTGCCAGTAAACAACTAACGCCGGAAGAATTAGAACGCTTAGAACAATTTAAAAAGAATCCCGAAGCTTTAAATCTGCAAGCCTCGGCATTAAATGAGCAATTCAAACGGGATATTGAAGAACGCCGTCGGCAAGCTGAAATGAAATCCAAACAAGGAAGTTTAAAATCCAATGTCAGAACTGGCGTAACCAGTTTGCTGTTAGCCAGTTGTTATCTCACCATCGGTTGGAGTGGATTAAGAGAAGGAAAAGCGCGTAAAAAAGTTCGTCGTTAGTCCACTCATAACTTTTAATTTAAGGATTAGATTCAGGTTGAGGTTGGGGGGAAGGGGACAGTTCGGGGTTGGGTTGGTCAGACTCCGGGGGTTTTTGTTCAACGGGATTCGTCGGTTGTTCGGTTTTTGAGGTCGGTGGTGTGGGCTGTGCAGGGGGTGGGGAAGAAACCACAGGTGTATTAGCAGGTTGGGGAGTTTGATTATTCACTGTTCTGCAATTTTCTTCACTATTAAACTGAAATTGAATTTGATAAGCTTTTGGTGAATTTGTCGGGTCAAAGGTCATTTCCTGGACTGCTGCTTTTGCCGCATCATCCAACACCGGATAACCTGTGGCTAATAAAACTTCTGGCCCTTGTAAAATCTCCCCGGTTTCACCCACCGCTACCCCAATTAACGCTTTCCCCGTTAGCTTTTGTTCACAAGCCGCATTGGGATATAAATTGTTAACTCCGATGGGGGAGGAGGTTTCTAAATTGGGATAGTTGGTGAGTAGACCATTGACCCAGTTAAGATAGGCACTTCCTCCTTGTAACATTGCTGTTTGCTGTTCATTAACGACACCTTCAGGAGGTTTGGGGTTGGAATTAGAAGGTTGTTGTTGCAAGCTATTTTCCAGTCCTGCCAAAATTGAACCTTTGGGGTGAGAGGGTTGAACGTTGGAATTATTTCCAGGGGGGGGAGTATTGGGGGGAGTATTTGTATTGTTATTCTGATTAGGGGTTTTAGGAGTGCAATTGGCATTATTAAATATTGGCGGACAATCAACATCCTGGCCTAAATCTCGGATTAACTGTTGTCGCAAGGCTAATTCATTATTTGGGGGTAAACTTCCAGGTTGTTTTAACTGTCCAGATTGTTCAGAGGGAGGGGGAGGATTAGAGTTATCGAAACTTAAAGGTGGCCCTGGAACAAAGGATAAAGACGCATTAGAGTTCGGGAGAAATCCCATAGAACCGGAATTGAGAAGATTAGAATGAGAATTAGACCCTTGAGAAACAACGGGGGGTAAACGATAGCTGGGTACACCAGGGGAATTACTCGGAGGTGGTAAGGGAATATTTGTTGGCCACATCGGGAGGGATGACGCCTGCATAAAGTCTTGCGGTGCAGGGGGGGGAACAATATTATCGGTCGAAGGGACGGGAAGAACGGATAAAGATGAGGAAAGAGAGTTTAAGGGGGTAAACGATAATTTAGGGGGAGGCGCCGGATAAACGCGACTAATTTGTTCAGGAGAGAGTTCAACGACTTGAACCGTTGGGGGTAATTTAATCGATTTAGAGTAAAAATTAATATATTGAATATTGGCAGCAAATAAGCCATGAACGCCCAAGGATGCCAACACACACAATACAACGGGTGGGCGAAAGGTGGGGGGAAAAAATTCAGTTAAGGAGGTTGTCGAAGCCGTCATAATAAACGTTAAAGTTTAAACTTGAATAAAATTACAAATTTAATTAATCCTATCTGTTTTAGCACGTTTGCTTGCTGGTGTGAGCCAAGGTTGTTTTGATAATCAGGATAGAAAAATAGGATAAACGCAAATGGGGGCGATCGCTTAACCCAGCATAAATCACTTGGTTAGGTAGGGTCGCCCTTTCTACAATATAAGCGTGTTCTAGCAAATTGAAGCGTTGTAACACGTCCCAAACTTGCTGATAAACGGAACTAACTTTCATCAACACCACAACATCCGCCTGGTGCAGGGTTGTTTCTAAGTCGGCGATCGCATAAATTGCAGGTAAAATTGCCAACTTTTGATCCCGAATGGTGAGGGGAATACCCAAACTTGCTACCGCCGCGAGGGGAGAGCAAATTCCAGGGATGGTCTGCACTACCACTTCAGGACGAATTTTTTTCAGGGTTTGTGCCAAATAGGTGAAGGTACTATAAAAACTGACATCTCCTTCGCAAACAAACGCCACATCCTGTCCTTGTTCTAAATAAAGCCAAACAATTTCAGCAGCTTGTTGCCATGCTTGATGGAGAAGGGCATCATCTTGAACATAGGGAAAGGTTAAGGGAAGTTTAAGCTGATCAGATTTTAACCAAGGGGTAATAATTTGTTCAGCTATTCCTGGTTTTTCCCCAATTCCTGATGGAAAGGCGACAATTGGAACTTGCTGCAAAAGATGATAGCCTTTTAAGGTAATTAATTCAGGATCACCGGGCCCTACACCAATTCCATATAATTGACCGAAAGCTTGAGATAGATGATTAATCATGATCACTGTTTACTAATATAGTGCTACGCATTACGGTTAGGACATTTTTAAACTCTAAAACCCTTTCAATTCTTACTGTTCCCTGTTCCCTGTTCCCTTGCGCGTAGCGCTATAACTGATTTTGTTGGGATTCCTTTTGAGGCAGTTTCTGATATTTCTTGAGTTTTGAAATTAATCCCACAAAAATTTTGATAGTCTTCTAGTGTTCTGATATTGCCGATATCATAAATTTCTAAACTCTCGGTTTCTAAAGAAGTAATTCTTAATATTTTTTTGATGCGTTCTCTGGATTTTTGTTCTAATTTGTACCATTCGGAATTAATATCCCAATGTTTTTTAGCATTGGTGCGAGTATAATAGTGATAAATTGTAATTTGATGAGGATAGAAAATATCCCATCCTTTTGTCCAAGCTCTCGTTGAAAGGGTAATTTCTTCTCCGCGAAAATACAAAAAGGGATCATAGGGAACGTCTAAATAAAATTGTCGGGGGGCGAAAATAAATCCACCGGCTAGAAACATTCCTAACTGAGGTTCAGAATAGGATGCTAAACTTTCTCCAGCAATAAAACTCAGAATCCCATGTTCATCAAAATGATGGGCGGTTAAACGAGTACAGGGATATCCTGGGGGAATTTCATCGGGGGGAATATAAGGGGGAGTATAGGCAGAAAGGACAGGTTTGGGGCTCGGACATTGGGCAAGTTGTTGGAGTAATAAACTATCCCACCCTTCGACAAACCGATGATGACTATCTAATTGTAAAATAAAATCTTCATCATGGAGTAAGCGTTGACCGAGGGATCTTGCCCAACAAACACCGAGGGATTGTCGGGCATCAATTTCTATCATTTTACAGGGGAATTCTTGCATTTTTTCGGTGATTATTTCATCTTCCCCTGGAATAAATTGCCAAACAATTCCAAAGGTTATTTTTTCAGGACGGTGGGCTTTTTTTAACGCATCTTTAAGGGTAGGAATGAGTTCAGAATCTCGATAGGCTGCTAAATGTAAAAAGAGTTTGGGATCGGTAAAATTAAGTTTGGGTAAAGATAAAAGTTGGGTTTGGGCGATCGCAGACGGTGAATCAGAAGAAACCGTTGGGGTAATATTCTGTGCCAATTCTAATATTTTAAAGGCAACAGCAGCCCGTTCTGATGCAGGCAAAGTTCCATCTATCAAAATAGAATCTAAGGTTTTGATAGATTGGGAGACGAGCATTTGCAGGGAGGAGTCTAACATGATGAGCAACCCCTAAAAATCAAAAGAATTCTCTTCATAAAATACTATAAATCAAGGGTTAAATCCGTTAAAGACTCCGGTTTTACCTGATTTATTATTTAATCAACAATGGCTTTGAGTAACACATCCATTAAACTCATCGCTCCTAAATCCGATAAAGTAATGGTATTACAAATATCAAATTTAGCACCCTGACTTTGTAAATCGTCATCAAGGATATGGAAAAATTCTGTTACATCGGAGTTAGAACCCACTTGAATCAGTTCAATGGCTAATTCTTCATCTCGGTTCAGTTGATTAGCAGCATCAATCATAATCTGTCTGAGGGCGGTGGGATTTTCAATTTCTCCAGACGTTACAATAATAATTGTTTCGCCATTGGCTTTGGCTTGTTCCGTTGCGCGACGTCCAAAATAGTTATCGGTCGCATCTTTTAGCACCGGAGATAAACGATTTGTTCCAGAGGGTTGATGTTGTTCAAAGATATAAATTACTTTGTCAGATGTGACTTTTTCATAGCGTTGAAATTGATCAGAAAATAAATAAAGCGTAATCCCATCAGGATCAAATTGTTCACAATAGCTGGCGATCGCTAAAATCGATTCTTGAAGCAACTCCCAGCGACTTTTGCCTTCGGATTGTTCAAGGGTTGCCATACTATTACTACTATCAATAATCAGCGTGTAATCTCGCTCGCGTAAAACCGATCCTCCTTCTAACAAAATGTCCATTTTTGTTGGCTCCCATTTTTGACGGTATTATTAACCTAGCAGGTCTTGGAATCATTCAACCCAAACTGTAGGCAATTCAGTAATTGATATGTTAGGATGGGGCGCAATCGCTAATCTTGAGTAAGGTTTCAGGCTAATCTACAGTTGTGGGTCTGTTCCTCTTACCCAGAAACCGAGTTTTTCAAGTCGTTTCCCTGGGACAGAATTGAACTGTATCCCTAAAGTTGGGTAACGATACCGGAAAATAGACTCAGGTTGTTGAAGCTCTCTTGGCACAGTTTGATGTTCTAAGATAGGGATTTTTCCCGGATGACAGGATTTGACTGTATCAGAGGAAACAAATCTTGGAATGTCTGTGTCATCTGTGCCATAAGTTGTCCAGTATTCGTGGATGCTTCCCCATGAAACCTAGCCCCTCCAAACGTCGCTGGAGAGCGACTTCCACTGTAAATGAGAAGCAGCCGCGCCCTTTGATTTTGGCGTTGATGTTGACTGGCGTTTTAGCTTTAGAAGCTTATCCAACGGTTGTACAATCTGCTTTTGCTCAGACCCAAGCCCTGCTTTCTCACTCCATGACAGTTGCTCAAAAGCGTCTCTCTGCTTCTGTTGAGCCTGAAAATCAATCCTTATGGGATCTATCCCCAAACACCACAGTTGCTTCGCAGGTGACACCGACTTATCGCGTGTTACCGAACCCTTTATTTAATGTTAAAGGACAGTTACCGAAAACCCTTCCAGTTGTTTTTGAAACAAAGCCATTAAATCCCGAATGGGTAGAATATTCTGCCGAGGCTGCTCCGGTTTTACCCGTTTTAGTCGATACAAAGGTTCGGGAAATGATTGCTAAACAATCAGGAGTTGCGCTCACCGATCTTAAAATAGTGGAAGCGCGTCAACAAACTTGGCCCGATACCTGTTTAGGACTCGCAGCAGCAGAGGAAGTGTGTGGACAAATGTTGGTGCGAGGATGGCGAGTGGTGGTGTCCGATAGCCACCAAACTTGGGTTTATCGTACAGATGCTCAGGGTAGAAATATTCGCTTAGAATCTCAAAATCATTCCTTTAAGGTACCTTCTTCCCTCTTAGAAACTGTGTTTGAGGATATCCATCAACAGTCGGGTTTATCGCGTTCTGAATTAACTTTGGAAGCGGTGGAGGAACAACTATGGCCCGATGGCTGTTTAGGGTTAGCAGAACCGGGGATGTTTTGTACCCAAAGTTTAGTGACGGGTTGGCGGATGATTATCGGTCATAAAAATCAACGTTGGGTTTACCGCACTAATCAAACGGGTTCTAAGTTTAAACTGGATCAAGCTGCAAGTTCAGTTATGCCCAGTTTGCGGGTACAATTTCTCAAGATTCCCAGGGAGGATATTTTATCGCCTTGGACAAGAACTTTAGTGGCTCATCTGCCCACTCCCTGTCAAGTTTCAAATTTTGTTAATTTATCAATAGGGCAAAGTTGTCCAAATTAATACTGATTTTGAAACTACGATTAACGATAAAATATGGCTGATTTAAGTGGAATTTGGCTAGGAACCTATTGGCAACAGGGAGTTCCAACTCGTTTTGAAGTGACATTTATTCAAAGCGGGAATACTTTGGCGGGGAATATTTTAGATGAGGGTTATTTGGGAGAAGCTCAAATTAGTGGGACAGTGGTGGGTCGTGGAGTGAGTTTCACGAAACAATATTTAACGACTTCTCCTGACTTGGTAAGTTATACGGGTACTGTCTCTGAGGATGAAAATTATCTTCAGGGACAATGGCAAATTAGCCGTTTATCATCGGGAGCTTGGGAAGCTTATCGCAGTGAGGATAATTTAACTTTGGAATTGAATAATAAAATTGCTCAAAAGGTTCCGGTTGTTTCATAAGAAATCGCCTCTGTTCCCCATCTTCGTTCTTTCCTATAAAGGTTTAATTCCAGCTAAATCTAAGATTTTAGGAATTAAATCTTCCCGTTTAACTGCCATAATATGCACACCTTGGCAAAGTTGACGGGCAATTTTAACTTGTTCAGAAGCAATTAAAATGCCTTCTTCTAAGGGATTTTTTGCTTGTTCTAAGCGATTAATAATGCTATCAGGAATATGAACACCGGGAACAAATTTATTAATAAATCGTGCATTTTTAGCCGATTTTAATAGAAAAATTCCGGCTAAAATGGGTTTTTGAGTTCCGGCGGCAATTTCGGTCATAAATTTATCTAATTTTTCAAAATCGGTGATTAATTGACTTTGAAAAAATTGGGCTCCGGCTTGCAGTTTTCGTTCAAAGCGGCTTTGTAAGCCTGACCAACTGGAAGATTGGGGATCAACCGCAGCACCTGCAAATAAGTCTGTTGCGCCATCGGGTAAGGGTTTTTGATTCCAATCTAAGCCGTGATTGAGTTTATCAATGGCTTGTAATAAACGAACTGATTCTAAATCAAAAACGGCTTTTGCATCGGGGTGATCTCCTGCTTTGACCGGATCACCGGTTAAGGCTAAAATATTTCTAATTCCTAACGCATGGGCTCCTAATAAATCTGATTGTAATCCGATTCGATTGCGATCGCGACAAGCCACTTGGCAAATGGGTTCGACTCCGTGATGCAGCAGAATAATGGAAGCCGCGAGGGAACTCATACCTAAAACAGCCCGACTACCATCGGTAATATTAACTCCATGAACACGACCTTTGAGCAGTCTAACCATTTCAATCATGTGGTTTGGATCTGTGCCTTTTGGGGGTGCGACTTCAGCCGTAACAATAAATTCATCTAGGGTTGAACAAGCAGTACGAAAACGGTTCATTCTTAAGGGTTGATGTTGTTTTTCAAAGGTTGTTTTTTAGAAGTTTAAAAATTGATGAAAGTTTCCAAATTATATCAGAAATCAGGATAAGAACTTGATTACATTTTTTTCTTGATCCCCTAAATTTTATCAGAATTATAACAGTTGTGGAAACACAGTTAGGCTAAGAACTGATGTAGCCAACCCAGGAAGTTTTTTTTCTCTGGGTTTCCTATTCCCGATTATCAAATTACAATGGTCGGGAATATCCCATTGCATCTTTAACCCGATTTAGGGTTTCATTGGCGACAGCTTCGGCTTTTTCTCGACCTGTTCTTAATACAGATTCTAAATAGCCTTGATCATCCATCACGGCTTTATATTTTTCTTGAATGGGTTTTAGACTTTCAATGACAGTTTCTGTGAATAAAGGTTTAAATTGACCCCATCCCATGTCTTGACATTCGGCGGTAACTTCTGCTTTGGTTTTATTGGTTAGAATGCCATAAAGCATTAATAAATTATGACATTCTGGACGGTCAGAATCATCAAAGGTTAAACCTCGAACTGAATCCGTTTTACAGCGTTTAATTTTTTTAGTAATTGTATCGGGATCATCTAATAAATTAATTCGGCTTAATTCTGAAGGATCGGATTTTGACATTTTTCGAGTTCCATCGGTGAGACTCATCACCCGTGCACCTTCGGGACGAATTAAAGGTTCAGGTAATTTCAGGACAGCCTTCTTTTGACCGAATAAATGATTAAATCTTACTGCAATATCACGGGTTAATTCCAGATGTTGTTTTTGATCTTCTCCGACGGGAACTTTATCCGCATCATAAAGTAAGATATCCGCCGCCATTAAGACGGGATAATCGAGTAAACCCGCGCTGACATTTTCCCCCTGTTTAATGGCTTTTTCTTTAAACTGAATCATATCTTGTAGCCAATTAATCGGGGTAATACAATTAAGAAGCCAGGTGAGTTCACTATGGGCGGAAATATGGGACTGAACAAAAATTGTAGAATAGTCTAAATCGATGCCACAAGCTAAATATAGGGCGGCAATGGTGTAGGTATCTGCGGCTAAGGTGGCTGGATTATGAGGAACGGTAATCGCGTGTAAATCGACAACACAGAAGAAGTTATCGTATTGCGCTTGATTATCGACCCAGTTGCGAATAGCACCGAGGTAGTTCCCCAGATGAAGGTTTCCGGTCGGTTGTACTCCTGATAGAACTCGCTGTTTACCCATGAGATTGATATCAACTGAACTTAATACTCTATCTTGGCATGAATGGGAGTCAGTCGTCAGTCCCTGGGGAAATTTGATCTGGGGTTTGGGGATTCTCAGAATTTAATTACATAATGAGAACAAGACTCTAAATAGTTAAGGAGAAAACCTGGATGACTGTTCCGAGCAAAAATTGGGTTGAGCAACTGAAAACCTGTTTAGACTTAGCAAAAGCGGTAGAAACTCATCCTGAAGCTAATCAATGTTTTGATGAACTTTTGACAGTGATTAAAACAGAATCTCCCCAAATGGCAGAATTATTAAACTTAATTTGGCAAGATTTGATCTCGGCTCGCCGTGCGGCTTCTTTTTGGGAACAAATGTCAGATGTTGAAAAAGACATGGCAAGTAATATGATGGAAACGATGACTCAAATGCGACAAAATCAGCTAAGGTTAATTCAAGAAATGTAAAAAAATACAGATAACTGATAACTGGTAGAGACGTGCCATGGCACGTCTCTACTGATAACTGACAATAAATCAATGGCTAGAAAAATTAAGCGTCGCATATTTCTAATTTTAGAAGCAAAAGAGCATAAACAAACTTTAAGCCGTGCTTGTGAATATTTTTTGATATTTCTAATTATTTCCAATACTTTGGCTGTTTGTATAGAATCTATTGAAGAAATTTTTAAAGCTTATGAATTTTATTTCATTGCTTTTAACCGATTTTCAGTTGGGGTTTTTACATTAGAATATCTATTAAGGGTATGGTCATGTACAACCCTTGATAGATATCGCCATCCGATTTGGGGAAGACTCCGATATATGGTAACACCCCTAGCGATTATTGATTTAATTGCTTTCTTACCCTTTTATCTCCCTTTTACGAATGCTGACCTAAGAAGTATCAAATTATTTGGATTAACTCGATTTTTACAGCTTCTAAAATTAGGTCGTTATTCTCGTGGAATTAAAATTTTAGGTGAAGTCATTCACTTGCGTCAGGAAGAACTAATTTTAACCTTAAATATTGTATGTTTTTTATTGATTTCTTCGGCTACATTAATTTATTTTGTCGAGCATGAAGCTCAACCGGATAAATTTCCCAATATTCCGGCGGCGATGTGGTGGGGGATTATTACTTTAACCACAGTCGGTTATGGAGATATTTATCCCATTACTCCTTTAGGAAAAATATTAGGGGGAATTTTAGCTTTATTAGGCATTGGACTTTTTGCCTTACCTGCGGGGTTAATTGCGTCGGGTTTTACTGAAGTGATCACAGCTAATAAAAAGTTAGCTCAAACTCCTCCCCCTAGAATTTGTCCCCACTGTGGAAAACCTCTGGATGAAACCCTTAATAATCCAACCCATCTCAGGGATTAATCAACGTTG
The DNA here is from genome assembly GCF_900009145.1 of Planktothrix tepida PCC 9214. Classification (NCBI taxonomy): domain Bacteria; kingdom Bacillati; phylum Cyanobacteriota; class Cyanophyceae; order Oscillatoriales; family Microcoleaceae; genus Planktothrix; species Planktothrix tepida. Next base: position 556,931 of record NZ_LN889802.1, on the reverse strand, counting down.
CAGTTATGCTTTAAAATGTTCAATATCATCACAGGGAAATCAAGAGGAATCTGAATCATGAGTCTGGAACGAAGACACTTTAGAGGAATGTTTGAACCGACGGAAGTGGTTGAACTCCGTCAACTTTGTTTTACTCCCAGTCGTATTTTTGAACCCGGACATTATATCGCTGGGGATTTACCCGATATTGCCTTTGATCTGGGATTAGTTGATAAATTACCTCCGGTTCGTGGCGAAAGTGCCGAAATCAGTCAACCTTATTCTTCCGATATTGAACATGATCAATGATGCTTACGCTTGGATAGAAAAAGCCCTTGAGACGATTCATAAAGTCGATTGGTATCGTTCTGTTCAAACGGTAGAAAATCAAGCAGGTGCTACCCTGATCATTGACGGGAAACCCTTGATTAATTTTGCGAGTAACGATTATTTAGGATTAGCCGGAGATCAACGGTTAATTGATGCGGCTATTGCCGCAACTCAAGCATTTGGAACCGGAGTTACGGGTTCTCGATTGTTAACGGGACATCGCCAACTCCATCGAGATTTAGAATTAGCGATCGCTCATTTTAAACAAACAGAGGATGCCATTGTTTTTAGTTCTGGTTATTTAGCAAATATTGGCACGATTAGTGCTTTAGTTGGACAACGGGATTTAATTCTATCTGATGAATATAACCACTCTAGTCTTAAAAATGGCGCGAAAATGAGTGGCGCAACGGTGTTAGAATATCAACATAATAATCCTGAACAGTTAAGAGAACTCCTCGAAGAACATCGTCTTCCTTATCGAAAAGCACTGATTATTACCGATGGTGTTTTTAGTATGGATGGAGATTTATGTCCTTTACTGGATTTACTTGACATCAGTGAAGAATTTTCCTGTATGTTATTAGTAGATGAAGCTCATGCTACGGGAGTTTTTGGAAAAACAGGAGCCGGATGTGTAGAGTATTTTAATTGCACCAAAGAAACTTTAATCCAAATGGGAACCCTGAGTAAAGCGTTCGGAAGTTTAGGAGGTTATGTGGCAGGTTCGGCGGAACTCATTGATTTTTTAAGAAATCGTGCACCGAGTTGGATTTATACTACTGGATTAAGTCCGGCGGATACTGCTGCGGCTTTAGCTGCGATTAATATTGTGCAAACTGAACCTCAACGACGGGAACAATTATGGCAAAATGTTGAAACTTTAAAAACCCTATTCCAAGAAAAACAACTCCGCTTTAATATCCCCCTTTCTGAATCTCTTTCCCCCATTTTTTGTGTTCCCATCAAAGATGCAGCAACGGTATTAACTATCGGACAAAAACTCAAAGAGCAAGGAATTTTTGCCGCCGCTATTCGTCCCCCCACTGCTAATACCAGCCGCATTCGGATTTCCTTAATGGCGACTCATACCTTGATACAATTACAAACATTAGTTCAAGTTTTAGCTGAGGTAATTCCTGTCTAAAAATTTCAACTTTGGAAACCTTAAAAGCAGGAAGAGGGAATCTTATACCCCTCTTGATGAACCCAACCCTAAACCTTCACCACTGAGATTAAAATCTGATTCCCATTTTTGCTCTAATTCTCTAATTTCTGTTAAAATGAAACCATTCGCTGATCGATAGCAGTGTTCAAGAAGTTGTCATCAATTAAACTGATATGAAACCGCCAAAAGTATTAATTCTGTCCCCGATTTCCAATTTCCTGTTCCCTGCTAGATCAATGAAACAGATTATTTTAATCCTCAGTTTAATCACTTCCCTTTCTGCTTGTGCTAATAGTCCCACCGGGAAAGCAATAGAAAATTCTCTCAAAGCTGATCCATTATTACAAACCAATACCCCCGCACCTCAAGCAACAACTGCACCCGTTACTAACCCTAAACCTTCTATTCCGCCTGTTGAACTTCCCAGTGATTTTCCCTCAGAAATTCCCCCCTATCCTAACGCAACTTTACAGACGGTGATGCCTCCAACCCCAGATTCAACGGCGGTGATTACCCTCTGGGAAACAACAGATCCTAGTAATGTTGTTCAGGCTTTTTACCAAAAAGAGTTAAAAGCAAAAAACTGGAAAATTATCGAGAATTCTGCTAACGAAAATAACGATAATCTCAGTGCCGAAAAAGATAACTTAAAACTAACAATTGCTCAACAACCTAATCCTCAATCGGATGGAAAAACCTATTTTCAAATTCGTTATCAACCGCTTCCGGTAGAAACAGTAAGTTCTCCAACTCCAACTCCCACTTCCACTCCAACCTCCACCCCAACTCCAACCCCAACTTCTAATCCTGAAAAACCCAATAACAATTCTGTTCCTAAAGAATTAAGTCCCTTGGTGTCTGATGTTGCCAAGTTGGGTATTTTTAAAGCTCCTAATTCTCAGGAAACCGGAACCTTACCTGATCCTAATGGTAAAATTACTCGCAGTCAATATGCCCGATGGATTGTAGACGTTAATAATCAATTATATGCCAATAATCCCGCTAAACAAATTCGTTTAGCTGTTCCCAGTAGTGACCCTGTATTTACAGATGTTCCCACCACCCATCCTAATTTTGCAGAAATTCAAGGATTAGCGGAAGCGGGGTTAATTCCCAGTCCCTTATCGGGAGATAATACTGTTACCAAGTTTCGTCCTGATTCTAGTTTAACCCGTGAAGATTTAATTCGCTGGAAAGTGCCTTTAGATACTCGACAAGCGTTACCGAAAGCAAGTCTTGATGCTGTTAAAGAACGCTGGGGGTTTAAGGATACCTCTAAAATTGATGCGGGAGCTTTACCTGCTATTTTAGAAGACTATAATAATGGAGACAATTCCAATATTCGTCGGGTTTTTGGGTTTACAACTTTATTTCAACCGAAAAAGAATGTGACTCGCGCCGAAGCCGCAGCCACCCTTTGGTTTTTTGGATTTCAAGGAGAAGGAATTTCAGCCCAAGACGCATTAACTGATACTCCAAAACCCCAACAAAATTAACAAGAGGAATAACAGAACAACAGTTTGATATCGTTAAGTTTAACTTATTAATTTCCTCATATTGTTTTGGTTTTTAAAAGATTGTCAAGAAATATTGATATTTTATTGCAAATTTTTCTCAAATAGTTGACGCAATCATGGGGGTTCTGGTACTATAAAAGAAATACCTCCCAAGGGGTTATTGTGTCTAAAAGCAAAAATGGCAGCTAGAACCTTGATTCTATCGTTAAAAATGCTAATTTTCTGACGAAATTGGGAGGAGATGTGACACAGGTTTTTGGACTAAAACCGGAGGCGTTAGAAAGAGGGGTTGACAAAATACACATTTTGTGCTGTAGACTTTAAACTGAAATTTTCCCCTCTTGCTGGACATATTAACTCTAGCTAATGTCCGATAAGTTTATCGCGTAATTGTTTAATGCGATCGCGGAGTTTAGCGGCTTCCTCAAATTCTAATTGTTTGGCTGCGGCTTTCATCTGGGTTTCTAACTGAGTAATGACATCGGGAATACTTTCTAAAGGCAAGTCCTCCAAAATTTCAACCTGTTTTTCTACCGTTTGAGCATTTAACCGTCGAGACACATCCAAAAATTCCAAAATTGAATTACTCGATTTTTTGATAATTTGTTGGGGAATAATCTGATGTTCTTGATTATAATTTTGTTGAATCTCGCGCCGTCGGTTGGTTTCATCAATAGCTTTGCTCATACTTTGAGTTAAATTATCCGCATATAAAATCGCCTGTCCTCGAATATTTCGCGCTGCGCGTCCGATGGTTTGAATTAAAGAACGTTCGGAGCGCAAAAACCCTTCTTTATCCGCATCTAAAATAGCAACTAACGACACCTGGGGTAAATCTAATCCCTCCCGTAATAAGTTCACCCCAATTAACACATCAAAATCTCGGTTTTGTAATCCTTGAATAATTTCTATCCGTTCAATAGACTGAATTTCCGAATGTAAATATCGAACTTTCACGCCTCGGTCTTGTAAATATTCCGTTAAATCTTCCGCCATCCGTTTTGTTAAGGTTGTAATTAAAACCCGTTCATCTCGTTCCACTCGCTCTTGAATTTCTCCATATAAATCATCCACCTGTCCCTCCGTTGGACGCACGAACACTTCAGGATCAAGAACTCCCGTAGGACGAATAATTTGTTCGACGACTTGACCTTGAGATTGTTCAATTTCCCAATCTCCGGGTGTGGCTGATACGAAAATACATTGATTGACTTTTTGCCAAAATTCTTCCGCTTTCAACGGTCGATTATCCGCCGCACTGGGTAAACGAAACCCATGTTCAATTAAAACTTTTTTTCGCGCTTGATCACCATTATACATTCCCCGAATTTGAGGAACAGTAACGTGAGATTCATCGACGACTAATAACCAATCATTGGGAAAATAATCGATTAAACATTCTGGAGGTTCTCCCGCTTGTCGTCCGGCTAAATGGCGAGAATAGTTTTCCACCCCATTACAATATCCCACCTCCCGTAACATTTCCAAATCATAACGAGTGCGTTGAGATAAGCGTTGCGCTTCTAATAATTTACCTTGGGTTTCTAATTCAATCACTCGTTGTTTGAGTTCCTGTTCAATATCATGACAAGCTATTTCTAACCGATCTTCTGGCGTTACGAAATGTCGCGCTGGATAAATACTTAATCCGTCTAAACTTTGTAAAACTTCTCCTGTGACCGGATCAATATAACGAATGGCTTCAATTTCATCGCCAAAAAACTCAACTCGAATAATTCGATCTTCATAAGCTGGGCCAATTTCTAATACATCTCCTTTGAGACGAAATCTCCCCCGTGTTAATTCCACATCATTGCGAGTATATTGAACAGAAACTAATTCCCGTAATAATTCCCGTTGATCAATTTCCTCTCCCACTTGTAAGGGAATAGCCGCTTTTAAATATTCCGCAGGCATTCCTAAGCCGTAAATACAACTAATGGAAGCCACAACAATTACATCTCGCCGCTCAAATAAAGATCGAGTGGCGGAATGGCGGAGCATATCAATTTCATCATTAATAGAAGCGGTCTTTTCAATATAAGTATCGGTGACGGGAAGATAAGCTTCTGGCTGATAGTAATCGTAATAACTGATAAAATATTCAACGGCATTTTCAGGAAAAAAGGAACGGAATTCGTTACATAATTGGGCGGCTAAGGTTTTGTTATGGGCTAAAACCAAAGTCGGACGGCCAATTTTTTCAATCACCGAGGCGATGGTAAAGGTTTTTCCGGTTCCCGTCGCTCCCAATAGGGTACTAAAGGGTTGTCCTTCCTTAATATTATGAGTGAGTTGAGCGATCGCTTGCGGTTGATCGCCAAGGGGTTGAAAGGGAGCTTGAAGTTGAAAGGGGATCATAGGAGAGTAGGGGGAGTAGGGGCGAGGTCTTCTCGCCCATCAACAGCCGACAGTCAGTAGAGACGCGCCATGGCACGTCTGTACACAGTCAACGGTCAACAGTTTTACTTATTATGGCAAAAAGAGATTTGTCTCAACGCGGTATTTACTAAAGATCCAGTTTATTTTATAATTTATTTAGCTTTAATCCAAAATTAACACCTAACCCGTCCTTAATTATCTCCTTAATTGAGTGAAAGGCTAGGAAAATTTCAATGATGAAATTAATAGCAGGGTTAAGTATAAATTCTAAATTCGCCCTGTCAAAAAAAACTAGGTATTCATCATGACAGTTAGCTCATCTACACCCAAAAGGGGGAATGCTGGGAAGCGAACCAGTGGAACAGCAAACTCAAATCAAGATAATAAAACTCAAGCTGATCAGGTTAAAGTAGACATTGTTAACAACGAACCAACTACAGATATGAGCCCAGAAAATCAATTAGAGATCGTGGACAAACCTGCCAAAAAAGGCTCTCAAGCCAATACAGCACCGACTCAAATTCAAGTCGCTTCAACGATGACGTTTATGAACCGTCCCATTGAACATAGTCATCTTGAAATTGCGGGGATGTTATCAGCAAATCGTCCAATTTTTAAATCTAATACTCCTAATGATGTGGCGCTCATTCATTTAGAAGATGCGGTGGGAGCCTTAGCAAATCGTCCCATTGAAGCCAGTCATTTGCAAATTACCTCTATGGTGATGAACCGTCCTATTGCGACCAATGACATTGATGATCCTGTTACTTTAATGGGATTTTTGGATTAAATCTCAGATTGAATTGTTGTTGTGAATCAAAATCGGGTTTCTGAACTGAAAAACCAGAAATTCGATTTATTTTATTCGGATAAATTTTGATTATGAGAACTCATAATCCCCCTTTTTATGATCACGTCTTACCTATTTATAGGTTATCAAAACTTTATTAGATATTGATTAACTCCGGCTCTAAACTTAAGCTAATGATCCTGTATGATAGTAGGAGAGATTTTTATTGTCCGATAAAATGTTTGATTTTTTGACCAACCCTTCTGTTATTTTAACTTTGGCGATTCTTCATGGTATTATTGGTGCGATCGCTGCTTTTGTTGCTCAACAAAAAGGACGAAGTTATCCTCGATGGTTAATCATTGGATTAATTGGAGGAACACCTGCCTTAATTGTAGCCTTATTCTTAAAACCAACTTCAGTAAGTCAGTAATTAGGGAACAGGGAACAGGGAACAGGGAACAGGGAATAAATAGTAATCAGTAATTAGCAAAAAATGGATTATAATACTTTATTTCAAACCATTGAAAATTTGGTTTTACAACATTCTCCTAGTGGCGCAGAATGTGAAATTAATCAATGGTTATTAGAAGGGTTTTCTCAACGCGGTGTGGAAGCTTGGCGAGATCAAGCTGATAATATTATTGCTAAAATTCCGGGTCAAAATCCAAACCGGGCCATTGCCATTACGGGACATAAAGACGAAATTGGCATAATTGTTAAAAGTATTGAAGATAACGGAAGAGTTTTGATTCGGAAATTAGGAGGTTCCTTTCCTTGGGTGTATGGAGAAGGGGTAGTTGATTTATTAGGAGATCACCAAACCATTAGCGGAATTTTGAGTTTTGGTTCTCGTCATATTTCCCATGAATCTCCGCAAAAACTCCACCAAGAAGAGAAAGCGTTAAAATGGGAAGATGCTTGGATCGAAACGAAATGCAACCCGCAGGAATTAGAAACCGCCGGAATTAGACCGGGAACACGGGGAGTTGTGGGAAAACACCGGAAAAAACCTATCCGCCTCAAAGATTATATTGCTAGTTATACCCTTGATAATAAAGCCTCCGTTGCGATTTTATTGGCATTGGCAGAAACCGTTAAAAACCCGCCCATCGATGTGTATCTTGTGGCTTCTGCGAAGGAAGAAGTTGGGGCTATTGGGGCTTTATATTTTACCCAGAGGCAAACTTTAGAAGCGTTAATTGCCCTGGAAATTTGCCCCCTCGCACCCGAATACCCTATCACAGGAGATGAAAAACCGGTGTTGCTGTCTCAGGATAGCTATGGAATTTATGATGAGGGGTTAAATGGTGAACTGCGACAGGCGGCAACCACCGCAGGAGTACCGTTACAACTGGCGATCTTAAATGGGTTTGGAAGTGATGCTTCTATTGCAATGAAATTTGGCCATGTAGCACGGGCGGCTTGTCTGAGTTTCCCGACTCAGAATACTCACGGTTATGAAATTGCTCACTTAGGAGCGATCGCGAACTGTGTTAAAATTCTACAAGCCTTTTGCAGCAAAGATTTCAGCGCAGTTTAAAAAAATCTAAAAAAAATTTTCTAAAAGGGTTGACACCGATTCGGATATAGGCTAGATTAATAAAGGTGAAAGGCACGAAGTCAAGCGCGAAATCAAGCAACGACTCAATGCCCAATGTCATAAGCCCCCATCGTCTAGAGGCCTAGGACACCTCCCTTTCACGGAGGCGACACGAGTTCGAATCTCGTTGGGGGTACTACAAATCAGAAAAGGCTTAAGGTTTAAAGGAAATCTCAAGCCTTTTTTTGACGTTAAATGCAGGACAACAGGATTTGGTGCTTAAACAGAAGAGAAAGGTTGGGGGAGGAGGATAGCGGTCGCATTCGCAATAATATCATAGCGAAAATTATTGACTAAACGGGTCAGGATCTCGCTTAACTCATGATGATGAATAGCAATTTGTTCAATGGCTTCAAAAATTAAGCGATCATCCAATTGAACCGCGCCTTGATTCAGTTGTGCAATAATGTCTAAAGAAATATTGTTCAAGTCAGAGGCATTGAGCGTGAGTTCAGAGAGAGATTCAGGCTGAAGGATGTGATCCTGATTTTCTTGATATTGATATTGAATTTCTAAATAGTGAGCAATTTTTTCTAAAAGCATAGCTGCTTGTACAGGTTTGTGCAGACAATCTTGACAGCCAACGGCTAAAATTTTAGATTTTTCTTCTTCAAAAACGCTGGCTGTAACGGCAATAATAATCGGAGGTTGTTGAGAAGATTGAGATTGAATAGATTGAGTTGCTATATATCCATTAATAACAGGCATATTCATATCCATTAAGATTAATTGAGGCAACCAATTTAAGGCAATATTGATCGCTTCTTCTCCATTTTTTGCTTCCTGAACTTCAAAGCCAATCGGTTCTAATATTTTCCGTAGAACTTGGCGATTTTCCCAACGATCATCAGCAATTAATATTCGATAGGGTTGGGTTAAATTTACAATTCCAATAACAGGTTTATTTAAAATATTAGATTGATAACTATCCAGTTCTTCAGTTAATTTAGCTTGAATATTAAAATAAAATATTGTCCCTTTACCTACGGTACTTTTAACATTAATTTCTCCTCCCATCAGTTGAATAAATTGTCGGCTAATGGATAATCCTAAACCTGTTCCTTCTAAAGCTTTTTGTCCGGCTTCAGTTTGAATAAAGGCTTCAAAAATACTCTCTAGGTGAGTGGCTTCAATCCCAACCCCCGTATCTTCGATTTCAAAATTCAAGGTGATTTCTGGTGAGGAGTTAAACTGAGAATTACATCCTTTTTTGACTCGTAAACTAACAGAGCCATAATCGGTAAACTTAATTGCATTTCCTAATAAATTTATTAAAATTTGACGTAATTTTTTCTCATCAGTTTTTATATATTGAGGAACATCTTTCTCCAAGTTTATCATTAAATCTAATCCTTTAGATTCTGCTTTTAGTTGTAACATCTGTTGAATTAAATTTAATAAATGATAGAGATTAAAACTACTGGGGCTTAGGGAAATGTGACCCGATTCAATTTTAGCCATATCGAGGACATCATTGATTAAAGATAATAAATGTTCTCCACTGCGGCTAATAATTTGAATATATTCTTTTTGCTCCATATTGAGAGAATGATGATGATTTAATATTCCCGTAAATCCTAAAATAGCATTCAAAGGAGTTCTTAATTCATGGCTCATTCGCGCTAAAAATTCACTTTTAGCACGGTTGGCTACCTCTGCTATATCCTTCGCGTGTTTCAGTTCTATTGTCCGTTCTTCAACCCTTTGTTCTAAAGATTGGTTGGTTTCTTCTAATCGGATTAAATAATCTCTTAATTGTTGTGCCATTTGATGAAATGTTTTGGCTAAAACTCCTAATTCATCAGAACGGCTAAGGTCAATTTTTTGATAAAAATCTCCTTGAGAAAAAGCGATCGCAACTTCTTTTAAACTCATTAAAGGAACCAAAATCCAACGGGAAGTTACTAAACCCATCAAAGTTGCCATGAGTAAAGCAACAATACTTAATAAAATTGTATTTCGTGTATTTTGATGAATTTGCTGCATGAAATCCGATTCAGGAACCACAACAACAATTAACCAATCTAAACCCAATTGATCTTGCCAAGGATTGACCTGAACAAAAAATTTTTCCCCGGCTTGATTAAAACTAAAATTTTGGGGTTGTTTAATTTGAGTTAGATGAGTAAAATATTTCAAGACATGCTGAGTGGTTAAACAAATTAAAGGATCTTCAATTTCCGTGCCTTTAATTCGTTGTGCTTCTCCTTTCACTAAACGATAAGATTTAGTGGTGCTAGAACTCGCTACTAATAATTCATTGCGTTCTAAAATAAATGTTTTTCCTGATGAACTAATTTTTATGTGTTGTAAGAAATTGCTAATTTGAGATAATTGCTGATCAACACTTAATACGCCAATTAACTTTTTATTTTGACTATAAATGGGTTGACTATAAGAAATAGAAATATATTGAGGATAGCCTTCCCAGTTGTAAATATCACTCCAAACTGCATGACCGACTTTTACTGGATCAGCATACCAAGATTCTGCTTTAAAATTATAGGTATCTGCAATATCATAGGCAGGTTTAATTCGATTTCCTTGAGAATCAGTTTTATAGGATAAACTCTTTCCTTGAGTATATTTCCGAGACGTTTCACTAATTTCATAATAACCTTCTGGGTATCGACCCGCACCAATAAATTCTCCTGTGCTGCTGCCAAAACTAATATAACCAACGTTGGGAAAAATTTGTAATTGCTGCCAAAAGTATTGTCCAGTAGTTTTAAAATTATCAAGATCCAGTAAGCCGAGTTGAATCGCTTGAGCGTTGAGTTGGTTAATAGAAACTGGAACCGATAAATAAGTATTTAGATGTTGTTTTAAGCGATCGCTAATTTCGTGTTGTAATTGATTAGCTAAATCATTGACAACTTTTTGTCCATTCCGAAAAGACAACCAACTCACTAACCCCACAGAACTAAAAATCAACACCGAAAAAGGAACGACCAAAACATAACGTAATGGAATTTTACAACAAACTTTGACTAAGTAACGGCTTAAAAAAGAAGGCATTTTCACGAGGAATGCTAAATTCACAAAATTAATAATTAATGTGAAGATTCAGACGCAGATTCAGGAGATGTATAGACAATATAACGATTTCTACCTTGTGCTTTGGCTTGATACAGGGCTTGATCCGCCGCTTCAATTAAAACTTGAGGAGAGCTATGAACCGAAGGCATGAAACTGGCAATTCCCATACTGAGAGTTAAGTGTGAACTCAGGGGTGATTCAGGATGAGGAATCTGCAAGGAATTAAGGGTATTAGCGATAATTTCAGCGACTTGAATAGCCCCTTCGATGTAGGTTTGAGGAAGAATAACTGCAAATTCTTCTCCCCCATAACGAGCGACTAAATCCCCTGGACGGCGGACAGATTGATCAATGGCTTGGGCAACTTGAATTAAACATTCATCTCCGGCTAAATGGCCGTATTGATCATTATAACACTTGAAGTAATCTACATCACAAAAAATTAATGATAAAGGTTGTTGTTCTCGTGTACCTCGCTTCCATTCTTGCTCTAAATATTCATCAAATCGACGTCGATTTGCAACCTGAGTCAGTCCATCCATCATGACTAAACCTTCTAAACGTTGATTAGCAATATGTAATTGTTGATAGAGTTGAGATTGTTGAATGGCAACTTGCAATTGTTCAACTAACGTACAAGCTAATTCAACTTCGGTATCTTGCCAAATCCAAGTTTGGTGATGACGATAGACACTTAAACTTCCCCAAATTGAGGAACCGACCCATAATGGAACAATCAATAAAGCGCCCGGATTCATCTCGGTTAAATTCTGATTAATCGGTTGATCAGCATACTGTTGAAAGTTAGAAATCCGAATCACTTTTTGTTGCTTGATTTGGGCGGAAATTAAATTATCATCATCAGGAATAATAATTCCGATGGTATCATGAATTTGAGAGCCTTGAGTGGCACTTGCCACAATAATCCAGTGGTTTTGATCGGGGATATATTGAGCAATTGACACTCGATCAACATTTAAGAGTTGACCCATTTCTAAGGTCGCTGTTGAGAAAATTGTTTCTAAGTCTAAGGGCTGACTAATCGCTTGAATCACTCGTCTTAATCCTTTTTCCCGTTGCGCTTGTTCTTGGGTTTGTTCATACAATTGACTTTGATGAATAGCAATAGAAACTTGAGCCGAAATTTGTTCAAGTAAATCTAATTCCCAATAGGCCCATTGTCGAGGACAAGTACAGTGGTGAGCCATTAAAAATCCCCACAATAGTTCACCTTTAATAATCGGAACTCCTAAACACGCCCGGACTTGACACTGTTCAAACCACTGTAACTGATCGGATTTAAGATGGGCCGTATAAATATCAGAAATATTATGAAGGCACCCTTGACTAAAGGGGATAATACATTGGTCTTGAGTTAAATAGCTGCTGGGAATTTGTTGACCCCATAAAGACATCCACTCCACACCAACGGATTGTACAATTACGAGGGCATTTCCATTCGGTTCAAACCGATAAATTAAAACCCGATCCGTTTGTAATAATTTGCGAATTTCTGTAACGGTTGTAGTTAAGATTTCTTCTAAATTTAAAGATTGGCGAATCCGTTGGGTAATTTCCGTAACAACTCGTTCTCGTTTCAGGAGTTGACGCAGGGTTTCTTCGATTTGTTTGCGTTCTGTAATATCTAATAACGTTCCAAATAAGCGAATGACTTGACCTTGTTCATTCCTCATCACTTTGCCTTTGATTAAAAGATAACGCAGAGAATCATCGGGGCAAAAAATACGGATTTCCTGTTGAAATTGTTGACCTTCGTTAAGTGCTTTTTCCATGCGATGACGGATGAGTTCTCGATCATCAGGATGGGTAAAAACTTGTAATAATTCCTCATAGGTGGGAACAGGATGATCGGAACTTAACCCATAAATACAAAAGCTTTCCTCTGACCACTGAATCTCTTGGGTGAGCAGATCATAAGACCAACTCCCTAAATGAGCCAATTTTTGGGCTTCTGCTAAAGCCAAGTTGGTTTCTTGTAGGGTTTCTTCAACTCGTTTTTGATCGCTAATCTCTCGAATCACCGCGACAACGGAGGAGGAAGAAAGGGGAGAAATATTAGCCGAAAACCAACTATTTTTTCCGCCAATTTCCAAACAATATTCTAGGGTTGCTGTGGTTTGAGTGGCGATCGCTTTTTGTACAGTTTCTAACATTTGAGTTGCGAGGGGTTCAGGAAAAATTTCTTGGGGTGTTTTATCTAAAATTTGATCAACGGGTAGATACAGAATATGGGGATTATTCGTAATCACATTGAGATACCGTCCTTCCTCATCTAAAATTAAGACTAAATCCGACATTGCCCCAAAAACAGCCCGCAGTTCTGCTTCCGATTGACTTAAGGCAGCTTCAACTTGTTGTCGCTGAAGTTCAACTTGCTTGTGTTTGGTAATATCTCGACCAATCGCTTGAAATTCCCAGTTCTGTCCCATCTCATCGGGAATCACCTGCACCGTCCATTCTAACCAGCGTTGTTGATTAGATTCCTCTGTCAGACAAGACTGATAGCTTAGGGTTTCTTGGGTTTCTAACAAATGGGTGATTTGCTCTAGCCCCAGGTTTTGTTCATGATCGGGAAATAGGGAAAAAATACTTTGTCCGAGTAATTCGGAAGCCGACTGACCCAAATATTGACAACCGGCTTGGTTAATAAACGTTAAGCTTCCTTTAACGGTGTAACAACAGACAAATTCAGGAAAACTATCGAGTAAGTGATGATAACGAGCTTCTTGCTGAACTAAGGTTTGTACAAGCTGCATTTCTTGTTTAAGTTGTACCGTTTGAACTTCTAAGGTATGTTGTAAAATATCAATTGTTTCTAGTAATTCTGACGGATCAATAACCTGTAAAATATGGGTTTGAGTCACAATTCCGATTAAATTTTCTTCAGCCGTTGTCACCACTAATCGCCGAATTTGATGACGCTGCATTTGTTGATGGGCTAACCATAAAGAATCCTGGGCTGCAATAGCAATTACGGGTGAAGTCATCACCGTTTCTGCAAGGGTTAATTCAAAATTAAGATTCAATTGTTGGAATCGCACCATATCTCGCTCTGTGATCATTCCAATCGGTTGAATCAGTCCTTGATTTTGTAATTGGGTAATCACAATACAACTCACTTGATAGGTGATCATCAAGTTGGCTAAGTGTTTGATAGACGTGCTGGGAGGGGCATGAATCACCCGAATTTGCATCACATCCTCCACCCGTCTTAATTTTAGTAAATCGTAAGGAATCAGACGGTCACGAATCTGTTTGGGGGTAATGATTCTGATAACTTCACCCTGAAGATTAACAATGGGTAAATGGCGAATTTTATGGTGATTAAATTGTTGAATTACTTTTAAGGAATCCGCCGCTTCTGATTCCAATAAGGTAATAACATTGGCTGTCATCACTTGGGTAATGGGGACTTGATCAAAATGAATTTCAGCTGCAATTGCCCGCACAATATCTCGTTCAGTCACAATCCCGATCAGTCGTTGTTCATCAATGACTAAAATACAGTCATGATCCCTCTGGTTCATGAGGTTAATCGCATCTATACTGGGGGTATCTGATGTTACAATCAGTAAATTAGATGGCATTGCTGATTACTATATTTTTGTGATTGAAATCAGAATTTTTTATGACACGTTCCCTGACTGCTATCTGCCAGATTGCCACAAAAGATACTGCTTAAAATTCTATTGTGGCTTAAATTCATCGGATTGGGATAAAACTCAATTGAACTTTATTCTTCTACTTCTTGGCGAGTCCAGTAGAATCTCGCTCAAGGAGCTTGTGACAAAACAATCCGTCACATTTTATTAATAGGGGTTGACATATCCTCAAAAATTGATAATATTGTATTTTACAATGTCCGATCAGTCGGATTTATAAAAGATTAATAAAAATTTTATTTCCGACCTTAACCCTTTACTTAAAACGCAAAGATTGATTAAGATCTCCTATAAGCTAGTCGAAATTTTACCTTGAATGTATTGCCGATTTTTTTAAACGTAGAACATGAAATTACCCGTTTCCAGCCGATTTCAATTGACAGAAGACCTGAATATTTGTCGCATTTTAAATGGGATGTGGCAAGTGTCTGGATCTCATGGACGGATTGATAGCAAAACAGCCATTGAGAGTATGTTTAAATACTGGGATGCTGGATATACGACTTGGGATCTCGCCGATCATTATGGCCCGGCGGAGGATTTTATTGGGGAGTTTAGACGACAATTAATTGCAACTCGTGGACAAGCCGCATTATCCCAACTTCAAGCTTTTACAAAATGGGTTCCTCGTCCGGGGAAAATGACAAAAAATATTGTGGAAAAAAATATTGATATTTCTCGTCAACGGATGGGGGTAGACTGTCTCGATTTACTGCAATTTCATTGGTGGGATTATCAAGATCAAAATTATTTAGACGCTTTACATTATCTGACAGAGTTACAAACTGAAGGCAAAATTAAGCATTTAGCCTTAACGAATTTCGATACAGAACATTTAAAAATTATTGTTGAACATAAGATTAAAATTGTATCCAATCAAGTACAGTTTTCCCTAATTGATCGTCGTCCTTTAGCTAAAATGACCGAGTTTTGTCAAACTCACAATATCAAATTATTGCCTTATGGTGTTGTTTGTGGAGGATTTTTATCCGAAAAATATCTGGATCAACCTGAACCCAATAAATTGCGATTAGAAACCGTTAGCTTGAAAAAATATAAAAATATGATTGATGCTTGGGGAGGATGGAGTTTATTCCAAACCTTATTAACAACATTGAATGCGATCGCCCAAAAACATCACGTTACTATTCCTAATATAGCCGTTCGTTATATCCTCGAACAACCCACCGTCGCCGGAGCAATGGTAGGGACAAGATTAGGTATTTCTCAACATATTGAAGACAATGCTAAAGTCTTTGAATTTAGTCTTGATTCTGAGGATGATCAAACCCTGAATTCTATTTTTTACCAATCCCGTGATTTAATGCAAATCATTGGTGACTGTGGAGATGAATATCGATAATTTGTTGAGGGTTATCAATTAACTCCTAAGAATTTTTTAACGCCTGAACCGCGCGAACCAATCGTTTTAGATAAGGTTTAATTAAGGTTTTTTGTTCGGTTTGTAAGGTATTAACTTGTTGAGAAAGCTGATCGATTTGAGTGTGGATTGTAGCTGAATCTGCAACAGATTGACTTACCCAGGCTTCTAAAGCTGTTGTTAAGGATTGATGTTCCTGTCCTTCCCAATGAGGGGTAGAAGTTTGTGTTGAGGTCTTCAATTTATCAATAGCTTCTTGCATTAACTGAAACCGCACATTCATCACTTCCCAATCCTCTTGTCGCAACGCATTTTTTTCTAACCGTTGAGTTACCCGTTGTAACTCCGTGAGCACATCCGTAATCGGATCAAGTTCATTCGATTCTGGGGGTAAGGTTTGCAGTTGCTCATGCAACGATTCCACGACCCCGTGAACATCCGTAATTGCTGCATCCAGACTTTGACGCATATCCTGTTCAAACCGTTGACGATTGACAAGATTGAACAGCAACGCCGCACTGAGGGGAGTCAGCGCATAGAGAACCGGCTGATACCATGCCGCAATCAGTGTTCCAAGTGCGGTTCCCCCAACAGAAACATACTCAGCTAACTTCCACCCATCGACAGGGTTCCGTGACGGTTTTAAGGGTTCTGGGCTATCTTGCATAGTTGATTTAATAATTCCCCCTTATTTTAGCAATAGGGGGAGAATTGTTAACTGATTCCCTTTAAAAATTACCTTAACTTAAGGTTTAAATCCTTTGAAAACTCTATCCTAACTGTAATTTTCAAGGTATTTTACCTCTCAAATCAATCAATTTAATTCTCCTGACTTTTCCACATCCGGTCTTCCTTCGGTTTGAGAGGGGGAACTTAACCATCCCTTTTCTGCTTGTGTAGCAACATAATCAGCAACGGTTTTAATTTGTTCAGCCGTTAACCGATTTTTAAAGGCAGGCATCGCATTTTTACCATTGGTTACTTGATTGACAATTGCGGCTTGAGCATCTTCTTCATATCCTTTTAGGTATTTAACCAAAGCTTCTTTTTTTAAAGTTTTATTAGCAACAACCACATTATTTCCATTAATATGGCAGGCAGCACAGGAATTAGAAAAAATTTGAGATCCATTTAACGCCTCTTCTGCTAATACAGGTTGAGGTAGGATTAACGTTAACAATACAAAACCTAGAATAAAAACTGATAATAATTTTTTCAATTGAATCTCCTTGAATCCGAAATAGGCAACTGGTAACACAAAGATTTTACATCTACAATAAAAACACGGTATGTCCCTCGACAGAGAAACCAACGAGCTTCTAATTTGTTGAACCATACCATAAAGTTAATCTGGGGGGAAAGCTTTCGCCAGAAAATAATACTTAGTTGTAATCACCTCACTCCCTAAGCAAAAACTGCTAGGTGTTAACGGAAATGATAACAGCTATAGCAATCCTATTTGAGTTGTATCCAAAATTTCTGCTCAAAAGGGAACAGGGAACAGGGAACAGGGAACAGGGAACAGGGAACAGGGAACAGGGAACAGGGGTAATACTTCTAGCTGTTTCATATCAGTTTTAAATTATCACAACCTATTTGGGATTGCTATAGTGAGTAATAATACTGAATTTAACAGGATATTCTGCATTTGTGATCCAGCTTACTGATTCATGATGAGAATGATCACACCTACAGTGCCACAGAAATCATTGGATAGATTCGCTCAATCACAGATATTAAAAAGGCTTAATGGATTGCCTTTGGGTCTGTTTATGTCTGAACCTATATCCTGTTCTGCTTTAAGTTTCAAGCAAATGGTCGAGCAAATTTTAAGAACTCAATCCATGAGTCGTCAAGAACGATATGCACTGAGGTATTGGTTATTACGCAAACTCGATGAACACGAACAACAGTTAGTTTATACCCTCCAAAGGGGGTTATATACAGGGGAAATCAAAATCACAGATTAAACAAGTTAAAACCCAGAGAAGTTAGGGAATAAAACTCTATTATTCCTTCTCTTTTATTGAGTTCATTTAACTTTTAATATAGGGAATCGGATCAGTTAACCCTAGTTCTGAAAAGGCTGCTAATCGCAGACGGCAAGAATCACAAGTTCCACAGGCTTTTGTCTGTCCTGCATAACAAGACCAAGTAAATTCCCAAGGAACACCTAAATGATTACCCAGTTGAATAATCTCTGTTTTTTTTAAATGAATCAGGGGGGATTCAATCGTAATTGGATTGCCTTCTCGACCTTGTTTTGTTCCTAAGCGAAAGACTTCTTCCATTGATTGAATATAATCGGGTCTGCAATCAGGATAACCCGAATAATCTAAAGCATTTACTCCAATATAAACCCGACTAGCAACAATCGCTTCTGCATAAGCTAAAGCGAAGCTTAAAAATATAGTATTTCGTGCCGGAACATAAGTAACGGGAATACTTTCAGCCATCTTTTCAATCGATCTATCCTGGGGTAAATCGAGGTGATTATCTGTTAATGCAGAGCCTCCCCATAAGGTGAGATCAAAGGTAACAACTTGACGTTCTATGACTCCTGCACATTCAGCAATTTTTCGGGCTGATTCGAGTTCTTTTCGATGTCGTTGCTGATAATCGAAAGAAATCGCATAGCATTCACACCCATCTGCTTTAGCTTGGTATAAAACCGTAGAAGAATCTAAACCACCCGACAATAAAATAACTGCTTTCACTAGAGTCTTTTTCCCTTTTTAATAATGTTGATTTTATTTAAGTTAATTTTAACAAAAAATAAAGCGATCGCATCCCTCTGCAAGTTACAATTTTTACAAAGCTCCCAAATGGACAAGCTGGCTTTAAAATCAATATTTAAACATTTCTATAATTTTGTAAACTTTTATTATACAAAATACTTCACATTCTATCTCTGAAATTTTCGCTACACTAAATTTAAAGACAGCAATTATATCTCTATACATAGGTAGTTTTTACTATGGCTACAGTCTCTAAACTAGAATATCATCCCACGCGCTGGCTAACTTTGGTATTAGGAACCTTAGCGTTCTGGATGGCAGGTAGCTTAATTCTTGACTTTGTAATTATGCCGACAATGTATGTTTCAGGCATGATGGAAGATACAGGATTTACCTCTACTGGAACACTGATTTTTTCAGTCTTTAACCGGGTTGAGCTAGTCTGTGCAGCAGTGGGTTTAACCGGTTTAATTGCATTAGCAATGAACCTTCCTGAAAAATTTAGTAATCGCCTACGGACACTGACCGGATTATCCTTTTTCCTATTAGCGATTACGATGATTTACACCTACATTCTCACCCCTCAAATGAGTGCGTTAGGAATTAACCTCAACCTCTTTAATGGGTTAACTGCTATTCCTGATGGCATGAACCAACTCCACTGGGGTTATTTTACCCTAGAACTGATTAAATTATCCCTTTTAGGCACAATTTTAGGCTGGTGTTATCGTAATCACAGTAAACTCGATATCACGTTCTAAATTTATAGCAGGGAACAGGGAACAGGGAGGAAAAGAAGAGTGTACGGCGCACAGTTTTAGTATCAGTCTACGTCCTAACACCCCAGGCACGAGGGTTATATCTTTAAAATAACAGTAAGTTGGGTTTTGTTTCCTTAACCCAACTTTTTTATTTAAGTTGTTATAATTAAATCTAACTGAGTCTAGGATATCCCATGACAACCAAACTCCCGATCACAGAATCTAAACCCAATTCAAGTTTATACGAAGAAGATTATCATCTTTGGTTAATGAATACTATTCACCAGTTACAACAGGGAAAATTAGCTGAAGTTGATATGGTTAATTTAATTGAAGAATTAGAAGCTATGGTCAGAAGTGAAAAAAAGGCTATCAGAAGTAATCTCAGAATTTTATTAATCCACCTATTAAAATATAAGTATCAATCTGAGAAACGAACGAATAGTTGGCTATTTACTATTCGAGAACATCGAAAAAGATTACGAGACGATTTTAAAAATAGCCCAAGTTTAAAGCGATATTTTCTTGATGTTTTTGAAGAATGTTATCAAGATGCAAGAGAATTAACGGCTGATGAAACAGGATTAACCGTCGATACTTTTCCTGTAGAATCTCCATTTTCTCAAGAAGATACATTAAACCCAGATTATTTACCGGAGTGATACTAATTCACACATTTCTTGATTGGCTAATTTTAAACGTTCTTTAATTGATAATTGTTGTAAATCTTGACTCAACTCATATAAATTAACTCGCTCATAATTACCTTGAAATAAAGGAATTAACGCTTTAACTAACGCAACAATTCCATCAGGAGGAACTGCATTCCCAATTTGTCGGCGAACCTCAGTAAATGATCCTTCAAAGATAAAATTATCTGGAAACGATTGTAACCGAGCTCGTTCTCGATTAGTTAATGCTCTCGGTTCTTTATAATGATATCCCCAAGTTCCACCGCCACCACCTGCAATAATAGTTGTTGAAGGTTGGTCAGGGTGTAAACGTCGGTAAACATGACTAATCATTCCTTTAACATAATATTCGCTATCTTTCGGAATATCAGTAAAATTTCCTCCAGGTTTAATCCGTTTTAAAATTTCAATGGTTCTCGGTTGGATTTTTTGATGTTCATTATTATAAGGAACTTTTTCTACCCCGGCTAATACTTCTGATGCAGTTCGATAAGGATATTTTCGATTTAACCCATATTCCGGTTGGGGATGAATAAAATTAAATCCGGTATCTTTTCTAATTCCAACTAATAACACCCGTTCTCGAAATTGAGGAACCCCATAATCAGCAAAATTATAAAGTTTCGGTTTAACTAAATATCCCGGTTCAATATTTTCAAATTCAGAAATAATCCGTTGAATGGCTTTATAATTATTCGCACTTAATAATCCCTTGACATTTTCAGCAATAAAGGCTTTCGGTCTTTTCGCTTGCACAAATTTAAGAAAATAAGTATATAAATTTCCTCGTTCTCCTTCTAAACCAGGACGTTTCCAAATCATTGAAAAGTCCTGACAGGGGAAACCTCCCGTAATTAAATCTGTGTCAGGTACTTCAGAAATATCAATATTTTCGATTTGATTATGAACAATTACATCTGCAATATTCCGTTTAAAAGTTTGGCAAGCATTTTCATTAGAATCAATCGCCCAAACTACTTTAAATCCTGCTTTATGAAAGGGTAAATCCATTCCTCCACATCCTGAAAAAAGAGACAATGTTGAGGAGGTATATTTCCATTTGACTTGAGATAAACGTTCAGTTAATAGCATTTCTATTTGGATTATTAGGGATAATTTATAGTATATAGCAGTGGTTGTAAACTTTGTTAACTCAATCCATAAGTCTAGTGAGTTCGATTAAAATTCAATCTGTTAAATCTAGTTAATTTTTAATTAAGGTTTACCGAGTGCAATAATAGCATTTTGTCCCCCAAAACCAAAACTAAAACATAACGTATTTCTGACAAAACTAGAACGAACTGAGGTCACGAAATCTAAATCAAATTCAGGGTTTTTCAATCCAACACAAGGCGGTAAAAGTTGATAATTTAATGCCATTAAACCAAATGCGACTCCTAACGATCCTGACGCTCCTAATGTGTGTCCGGTCGCCCCTTTTGTCGAACTGACGGAAACGCCTTGAGGAAATAATTGTTGAATTAATTTAACTTCATAGTCATCATTTAATGCGGTTGCAGTTCCATGAGCATGAATAAAATTAATTTTATCAGGAGATAAATGACTATTTTTTAAACAAGTTTTAATGGCTGCGATCGCACTTTTTTGATTAAAGTCTGGTTTATTACTGTAAGCCGCATCATTGGTTAATCCAAATCCTAAAATTTTCCCATAAATTTGAGCTTTTCGCTGTTGTGCTAAATCTTCTGATTCTAAGATCAAAATAGCCGCTCCTTCCCCTAACACAAATCCTTCTCGATTTCGATCAAAGGGATAGCAACCTGTTTTTGCTAACGCTCCCATTTGTTCAAATCCGGCTAACGTTAACGGGGTAATAGGTGCTTCTACCGCACCGACAATCACACGCTGACATTGTTGGGTTTGAATCAGTTCCAATCCTTGAGCGATCGCCCAAATTCCTGTAGCACAAGCAGCCATTGGTGATACAATAATTCCTGTAGATCCGATTTTTTTAGCTGCATTTACAGCAATATTAAAATGTAAATAATCCCTAAATTTAATTAAATTAATATTCTCTTCCCCCCTTGCTAACTGTTCTAATTTTCCTTGATATCCCCGACTCGAACCGATCACAACCCCACAGTCGGGTAAAGGGGGAGTTAAATCAGCCATCATTAACGCATCCGTGATCGCCTTTTCTAATAATTCCGTAGGATGAGACGGAATATCATGAATTAAAGCGAGGGGTTGGGTCAGAAGTTCAGGAAAAGGTTGATAAGGTAATATTCTTGATTGGCTCGATAGCAATCCTTTCCAGGTTGTTTCTAAATTCCCTAATGCTGAGATTAAACCAATACCAGTAACAACAACATTCATTATTGATGAGTAATCTGTCTTCAACAACCGAGAGTCAGAATTAACTCTAACTAATATGAAATCCTGAAAATAATGCTACAAAAGGGAACAGGGAACAGGGAACAGGGAACAGAAGGGAAAAGAAAATAGGGAATCTGATTAATTTTAAACAGAAGTTGAAAATCGGTTTTTCATCCAAACTTTCTGATAACGGTTCTGTTCGCATAATCCCAAATAATCACAATGTTCAAATTTCTCTAAAAAACAGAAAATCTTACCAATTTCACTATAAAGATTATTATTTTTCCACTGTTCACCTTCTGGCATCAAGCAAGGTAAATGTCCCATGGGAGCAGATAGATCAAAGATAAGATCTTTATAGCGTACAAACCCTCCTTTAGGGATTCGCCACCCAATTTTTACACCTAAGTGTTCATTGTACCATTGTGAATCAATATTTTTGTCATTCATAATTTTTTCTAAAATCTGGGCTTGTATACTAAAACCAAAATGTTCCTGAGAAGCGTTAATCCACAATTGATCAATCGTACACAAATCCCTACAGGGTAATAGATAAATTGATTTTTGTTCTAAAAATCCCCTTTTTTGATTAGCAATTTTATAGATTAAAGTAAACGTTTCTCGGTTTGCATCTTGCCACTGTTGATCGTTGAGAAACTGCTGAAGTTTTGTGTAGTTAGCATTAATATCAGATAAGAGTTCTACTTCAGACATAAGCTTGAGTACAAATATTCCGAAACTTATAGGGTGAGTAAAAATACTAATCCCAATCCAGCTTGATTGAGTTTGAGATCCTTACCCACCCTGGGAAACTAAAAGTTTACAATTTTTGACAGTTTATTAATTTTTCAGATTTTCTAACCCTTGGGTCACTTTAGCAGACTGAATGCGATCGCCTTGTTTAATTTGATCGACAACGTTCATCCCGTCGGTGACATAACCAAAAACCGCATAACTCCCATCTAGGAATGGTAAATCTGCTAAGGCAAAATAGAACTGAGAAGAAGCGGAATCAGGGAATTGAGAACGAGCCATCGCCACTGCACCCCGAGTGTGGGATAAAACAGGAGCTTTTTGGATTCCGGCGCTTTCTAAGGTTTTACTATAGATCGGCTGTTCTGCACCTTTGGGCTTAATTTCTAAGGGGATCATCCGTTCTTTGGATGTCTTGGGATCAATAAATCCCCCAGTCCCTAATCTAGCACTGGGAAACTTAGGATCTTTACTTTGAGGATCGCCCCCTTGCACCACAAAGGGTTGAGGATCACGGACAACCCGATGAAAAGCTAGACCATCATAAACCCCTTTATTAACGAGATCGACAAAGTTCCCGGCGGTAATGGGGGCATTAGTGCCATCAATTTCAATAGTAATTGGCGATTTATTGACCGTCATTACTACCGTTGCTTTTCCGTTTAATTGGGGTGAATTTGCCATAGGTTGGGTTGAAGTTGGAGAACTGGGAGTAAGGGTCTGCTCGACAGATGGATTGTTCTGAGCTTGAGTTTCTGCTGAAGTTGTCGTAGAACTACAGCCCGCCACGATTAACACACATAAGAGCAGGAGCGGTAAAAACCAGTGCTGTGTGTTGAATTGTTTCATTTTAGGTCTCAATTTTTTTTGTGCAGTCGGATATTTTACAGTCCTTCTAAGGGAACTTGTAAAAACTTCGCTAATTCAGCCCCTTGATTTTCTAAGTCTGACAAAGGCAGGGGTTGGCCTACACGGGTTAAGGGAATTTCTCGACGGTCTTTGAGTTTGAGATACAACGCTCGACGGGGGTTGAGTCCATCTTTGATATCTACCCGAATTGATTGAACCTCATTAACGTTGCAATTGAATTCAACTTTACGGTTTTTCCCCGGAAAGCCCCACCGGAAAATATGAATCTTTCCCGTTTCCCGATTAAATTCATTGTATCCACCGCCTAAATCCCACAGAATCACCAGCCATAGATACAAAGCCAGTAACAAGGCTGCTGTTCCATATAACCCCATGACAATTCCTTGGGGGATAAAGATCAGTTGGGTCGGATCGGCGAAGGGTAAAAGATTAATTTTCAAATAGCTGGATATACCCGATAAGAGAAAACCAGTCCCACCAATGGTGATTACACTGGCCCACCAGTAGTTGCTGAAGCGACGGGAACCCGTAACTTTCTGATCAAGGATTTGATTCGTTGTGGTCTTTGTTTGGGTACTCATGAAACGTAAGAGTGTAAATCTTCACAGTCAACACCTTTGCAAAAATTGTTAACTGTAATATATAGTTATGTTAACTTGCTTAATAGTCTACCGCTAAATGTCCCCCGGTTAACCGAGGACACCATCTGTAGACTCAAAGCATCCGATCGATCGCTGAACAGTTGGTCTCGCAAGGGAAAAAAACTGCTTTGTAAGACCTTCGGCCGAACTGCGTTCGGATTGATTTCCACAGAAGGTCAAACCAGTGAAACGATCAGCCCCATCAAAAATCGAGAAACCGATTGATTATGGGGTAGTTCACAAAGGATAATGTTTTAGATAACCCAAGAGGATCGTTCTGAAATGACTATAGCAGTCGAACGGCCGCAAGTTCAGAGAGGATGGTTTGATGTCCTCGACGACTGGCTCAAACGCGATCGCTTCNTTTATGCTAATTTTCTTCATCCCTTCCAACACCGGAATTTAACAGCACGGGAAGGAGCGCGAATTCAATCTTTTTGGTAATGCTGTTCCTCCCTTACTGGCTAAAGCAATTGCACTCCATCTGACAAAAAAATTAGAGTTATGTCCACAAGTGATAGAAACCCTTTAGTTCATGGTTCTAATCTGCAACAAAAAGAAAGTAATCGTAAAAAATATCAAGATGTTGAGAGTAAGAAATTTCTCACGGAGATTAGAACTGAGTATAATCAATGGCACTCAGCTAATCTCGAACTAATTGGGCCAACTTCAACACCAACAGACAAGGATAATGAAATTATTGCCCAAAGGGTCAAACTTCTCTCAGATTATAAAGATTTTTTAGATCAGCAACATTATGCTGAAAAATTTGATTCTCGATCTAACCTTCACTCTAGTGTATTAGAGGAGTTTCTTTACTATTTATTTAAAGATTTAGTTAGAGATTTTGGCTCAAATGCTCTAATTGGAAAATCTCATACTTTCAAAGATATTTTCTTTGTTTCTCCTAAATACTCGGAAATGTTAAAGCGACCTTACGCACGCATTGAGAAGAAGGATCATGATTTTGTGATTGGAGCAACAATTCAAGCATCTTTTGAAGCAGCAACCCCACCCGAACAAGATGAAACCCCTGGTGAATTGGTGACCTTTGTTCAACAAGAACCAGAAAGCTATTCAGAAGCTACAGTTACAGGTAATGTGGAAACGCATCTTTTTGATATTCCAGTGGTTGTGATTGATTGATGAATAGTTAGGATCTTTCTATCAATGGTGTCAAGGTATGAATGCTGATAAACCAGTGGGCGATCACAGCTTCCATATTTTCATTATCTATCCCTAAAAAATGGTGTATAATTAAGGAACATTCAAATATTTATGAAGTTGCACGGATAATCGATAGTGAGGAAATTGTTTTAATAAGTCTAATACTAAAGGAAAGGTGCGATCACGTTGAGTCCATTCGGGTTGTAAAAAGACAGGAATTTGAGGGTTAAGCGTTAAATATTCTGCATAAAATTCTAATTCTTTTCCCGTTTCAATCACCAGTTTAATCTCTGATGCCCGTTTCCACATGAACTCAACAACCGGATATTTCCAGTTAACATGATGTTTTGGACTTAACGTAACCCAAACAGAATTAGAAATATCTTGCCAAAAGGAGCCTGATGTTTCAATGGAAACGCTTCTTCCCGTCGCTTCAATGGTATTGATTAAAGCCGGAAGTTGAGCATAAATAAACGGTTCTCCCCCAGAAATTACGACTCTAGGCGATCGCAATTCTGTAATTAAATCCTGAAAAGATCGAACTTGACGGGGTAAATTCATCCCCCCATTGGCATAGCCCGTATCACACCAAGGACAACCCACCGGACACCCGGCTAAACGAATAAAATCCACCGGGGTTCCGGCCCAATATCCTTCGCCTTGAATTGTACTTTGAAAGGTTTCATGAACTGGAATTTCAAGCCTCAAAATCTTACTAATTTATCCTCCACTCATTTTAGCTTTATATCCTAATTTTATCAGAAATTCTAACACTTTTTGACGGTGATCTCCTTGAATTTCAATCGTATTTTCTTTAACCGTTCCCCCTGCTCCGCATTGGGTTTTTAACTGTTTAACTAACCCTTCTAATGTTTCCGGTTTCGTTTGAAATCCACTAATCACCGTCACGGTTTTTCCCTTCCGCCCTGAACGAGTGGCTTGAACTTTCAAGTTTTGTTGATTAGGGGGAAGTTCAGGAAGGGCACGTTCTAAAGCCGGGGAGTTTGCAGATTCCCCAAACTCTGAATAAACTATCCGGTTTTTACTAGAGTTTGTTTGATCTTGAGAGTGACGTTTTGAGGGAGCCATAAGCCGTAAAAAATAATAGTTTAGCCTGATGAAAAAGGGAAAAACCGAAAAATAGTTTTTTCCCCTTTGTTATAAAATTAAATCGTTAATGGTTAATATTTTTGAGATCCTGTGAAGATTCCCATAAAATTGCCCCTTGCTGTTTCAGTGAACTGACTAAATCCAAAGCCATATTAATCGCATCTGAAAAATTAGCATTTTCAACAATAGCATCCGTCAGGTTAGCTTCTTTTAAA
Source organism: Planktothrix tepida PCC 9214 (assembly GCF_900009145.1). NCBI lineage: Bacteria > Bacillati > Cyanobacteriota > Cyanophyceae > Oscillatoriales > Microcoleaceae > Planktothrix > Planktothrix tepida. Next base: position 529,775 of record NZ_LN889802.1, on the reverse strand, counting down.
TTAACCCCTTTGAGAGTGCTATGACTTAAATTGGCTTCCACTAAATCCGCTTTTAATAAAGTTGCTCGACTGAGATCAGCATAACTCAAATTAGCCAAGGATAAAGTCGCCCCACTCAAGTCCGCCCCACTTAAGTCCGCTCCACTCAAGTCCGCGCCCGTTAAATCAGCCCGTGTCAAGTTGGCCCCACTGAGATTAGCACCACTTAAATTGGCACAATAGAGGTTAGCACCAATGAGATTGGCGTTGTACAAACTCACCCCAATCAAATTAGCGCGAAATAAATTAGCCCGAAACAGGTTACATCGAAATAAACTCGACCCACTCAGGTCAGCATTATTAAAATCTGCCCGAAACAAGTCTGTATCTCGAAAATCCCGCTTTCCAACTGCATAAGCCATCAAAAGTTCTTCCGCCGTCATATTCCATCTTCCCAAGTCTAGGATCTTCCCCATTGTCACAAACCCAAAAGCCAAAATTGGCAAATCAGAATTAAGAATTAAGAATTTTAACGATCAACAGTCAACAGTCAACAGTCAAGAGCCAACAGCTAATGGCCAACCATCTGAAGAATTTCATCCAACCGCGTTACAACTCCCTCAAATCAATGTTAATCTCTGAAAAGGCGGTAAATTAGTGTTTTGTCGGAGTCAGCAAATTCCAGAGGATGCAAGCCCCTGAATTCATTGGTGGGGATAAGTCTTAAAGGAATTGATTCACTCCCCATAATCGACTGGCAAAGCCAATGGAGAACCGAGACACAGAATTTCACTGCGGGTTGAGGGCTATTAGCAGGTTTAGACTTGCCAACTGCTGATGAGGTTGTGCTAGAACTGCCATCAGCCTTAATATTTGCAGACTTGCTCACATAATTCAGGAGGTTCACATCAGATGAATAAAGAACAACTCGTTCAAGCAACCGCTATTAAAGCGGGTGTCACTAAAAAGCAAGCTGATTTAATCATTTCAGCCATTTGTGATTCTATTATGGAAGCCGTGGCCGATGGGGAAAAAGTGACCTTGGTGGGTTTTGGGTCATTTGAAGCCAGAGAACGCAAAGCTCGTGAAGGTCGTAACCCCAGCACTGGCGAACCGATGACCATTCCGGCGACAACGGTTCCTGTGTTCTCGGCGGGTAAAGCCTTCAAAGAGATGGTTTCAGGTCTTTCTGATGAAGTGGCTTAAACGCTCAACCTAATTTCCCTCATCCCAAGAGACAATATGCTCCTGTTGGTTTAACGTTTTTTGGCTATAGCAATTTTTCATGACTTTTCCCACGCTATACTCACCCTATTAGCGTGGGATTATTGTTGCAATGGGACTTCAACTTAATACTGTTATTCCTTGGGGTCGCAATTTTAACGAATATATGAGGATGTTTGATTTAACGTCTGTTGATTTGAAACTCTCGATTTTAGATTCTGCGTCTGGCCCAGCTAGTTTTAATGTTGAAATGACAAAACAGGGTTATTCTATTATTTCTTGTGACCCTCTTTATCAATTTTCGGCGGCTGATATTTCCCAACGCATTCAAGATACCTATAGAACGGTTATAGACGGAGTAAAAGCCAGTTCTCAGGATTATATTTGGGATTATATTTCTTCTCCTGAACAATTGGCAGAAATTAGAATGGCGGCGATGAAACAATTTTTAGCCGATTTTCCCATAGGAAAGCCACAAGGACGTTATCTCACCGCAGAATTACCCCAACTTCCTTTCAATTCTCAGCAATTTGATTTAGCATTAGGTAGTCATTTTTTATTTACTTATTCAGATCATTTTTCAGAAGATTTTCATCTAAACGCTATTTTAGAGTTATGTCGAGTCGCTCAACAAGTCAGAATTTTCCCGTTATTAAAAGTATCAGGAGAACCCTCTCCTTTCCTGCAACCGATAATTCAAGAATTAGAAACAAAAGGCTATCTAACTACGATTAAAACCGTTAATTATGAATTCCAAAAAAACGGAAATCAAATGTTAAAAATAAAAAAATCCCCGTAGGGTGCGTAAGCCTAAGCGCACGCACCATATTCATAATTGATAATTGATAATTGATAATTCGTAATTCGTAATTCGTAATTCGTAATTAGAACCCTGATAGGGCGGGAAAACCCCGCCCCTACGGATTAAAATTCAATGGTTTGAGGCGCTCTGGGGAAGGGTATTACATCTCGAATATTACCCATCCCAGTCATAAATTGTACCACGCGATCAAATCCTAATCCGAATCCCGCATGGGGGACAGTTCCATATTTTCGTAATTCCAAATACCACCATAATTCCTCCGGGTTTATCCCTAACGTTTTCATGCGGTTTTCCAATAAATCCAACCGTTCTTCCCGTTGGGAACCTCCGACAATTTCGCCAATTTTAGGAGCTAAAACATCCATCGCTCTAACGGTTTTTCCATCCTCATTTAAGCGCATATAAAAGGCTTTAATATCTTTCGGATAGTCCGTAACAATTACAGGCTTTTTAAAGTATTCTTCTGCTAAATAACGTTCATGTTCCGATTGTAAATCCAAGCCCCAACTGACGGGATACTCAAATTTTTTATCGGCTTTTTCTAAAATAGCGATCGCTTCGGTATAAGTAATCCGTCCAAACTCATTATTAATAATATTATGAGCCGTTTCTAACACCGATTTATCAATGCGTTCGTTAAAAAATTCCATATCTTCAGGACATTGTTCTAACACGGATTTAAAGATATGTTTGAGAAAGGCTTCTGCTAAATCCATATCTCCTTCTAAATCACAGAACGCCATTTCCGGTTCAATCATCCAAAATTCAGCTAAATGGCGAGACGTATTAGAATTTTCTGCTCGAAATGTGGGGCCAAAAGTATAAACATTCCCAAACGCCATCGCCATAATTTCTGCTTCTAATTGCCCACTAACGGTTAAATAAGCAGGCTTTCCAAAGAAATCTTGACTATAATCAACCTGTTGAGATTCTGTTAAGGGAATATCCTTTAATTTAAAATTAGTCACACTAAACATTTCCCCCGCCCCTTCACAATCACTGGAGGTAATAATGGGAGTATGAACCCATAAAAAACCCCGTTCTTGGAAGAATTCATGCACCGCAGCAGCACAAGCATTTCTAACGCGAAAAACCGCCCCTAATGTATTCGTTCGCGCTCGTAAATGTCCGATGGTGCGTAAAAATTCAAAGGAATGACGTTTTTTTTGTAACGGATAGGTTTCTGCATCCGCATCCCCATAAATTTTAACCTCAGAGGCTTTTAATTCAATGCGTTGACCCTTCGCCGGAGACTCTACTAATACCCCCGAAATTTCTACGGATGTCCCTGTATTCAGTTGTTTTAAAATTGTTTCATAGTCGGATAAATCAGGATTTAATACCACTTGTAAATTAGCCAAAGCGGAACCATCATTAATCTCCACAAAGGTAAATTCTTTGAGTTCCCGTTTGGTTCTAACCCAACCTTGAACTGTTACCGTTTCGTTAGGTTGACCCGTCCTCAACAGTTGAATAATTCTATTTACTGTCATCGTATTTTATCCTTTTTTCAGTTATCAGTTATCAGTCATCAGTTATCAGTTATCAGTCAATCCTTAACTAAACCCATGTTCTGCTAAAAACTCTGGGGTAATCTCCTCTAAGGTGGAAATCGCTGGAATATTATTATAACTTTCAACAGAACTCAAATTTCCTTTGAGGTAACTTTGCAGAAATTTTCCCACATATTTTCCTAAAATATCCGCTTCAATATTTACCCAACTTCCGGGGTGTAAATAGCGTAAATTCGTTTCTTGATAACTATGGGGAATAACCGCCACTTGAAACCAACGACCCTCAAGATCACAATCGGAAATCGTTAAACTAATGCCATTGACGGCAATACTTCCTTTTGCAACAATATAAGGCGCAATTTGACGTTGCCAAAGGGTTGAAGCACTCCCAGGAGCAGAAAACCGCATTTCCCAAGAGGTTGCTGTGGGAATAACGGACTGGAGACACCCGACCCCATCGACATGACCTGTAACAAAGTGTCCCCCTAACTTACTTCCAGCCCGCAGGGACGTTTCTAAGTTAAAATAACCTTCTAAACTCTGTCCTAGTTTTGTCCGATTTAACGTTTCAGGAGACGCTGTTGCAATAAACCCTTTATTCCGAATGTCCACCACCGTTAGACAAACCCCATCCACTGCTACACTATCCCCGATGGCTAAATCCTTTAAAATTAAGTCTACATCCCCTAAAACGCAACTAATCTGGAACTGATCCTGTCCTAGTGGTTGAAGGGTTCCGAGAGCTTGAATAAGTCCTGTAAACATTTGATGGTTGACGGTTGACGGTTAACGGTTAACAGACCACAAAATCCTATGTCGATTCTGACAAAAATCAAGGCATACTGGAATGGAGGTGGTCTGGTGTGTCAAAAAGCTTAACCACTGAGTTTGTCGAGAGTATTTGATAGAGAGGCTAAGGCTAAACCAATGATTGAAATGAAAGTCGCTGGAATTGCACTCGACGCCGCTACACGCAGCCCTATTATTTTACTGCGGGATGCGGTTGAAAGACGTGCTTTACCAATTTATGTAGGTCAAGATCAAGCAAAGTCCATCCTCGGTGCTTTAGAAAATCACAAACCACCCCGCCCCTTAACCCATGATCTCTTTGTGAATCTTCTCGAAACTTGGGATATGACTCTGGAGAAGATTGTCATTCACTCCTTGCAAGATAGCACGTTTTATGCAGTATTAATTGTTCGTCAAGGGGAAATTAGAAAGGAAATTGATGCTCGTCCCAGTGATGCGATTTCTATTGCTTTACGCACCGATAGCCCCATTTGGGTGATGGAAGAAGTGATTGCAGATGCTTCCATTCCGGTAGATAGGGACGCCGATGAAGCTGAACGACGAGCGTTTCGAGACTTTGTATCTAACTTGAGTCCTTCGGATTTAATCAAACGTTCAGAACTGAATAAAACCGATGAAATGCAATAACAGGGATATGGGGGGTAGGGAAAGAGACAGCCAACAGTCAACAATCAAAAATTAACAATGCGTTATCGGCGGTTTGGCAAAACAAACCTAGATCTTTCTGTATTTTCCTTGGGTACAATGCGGTATTTAGCATCCCCAGAAAATGCCTATTTAACAATACAACGGGCTATTTCTCTGGGGATTAATCATATTGAAACGGCTCAAGGTTATGGTCAAAGTGAATCTTTTTTAGGGGAAGCTATATTAGCGGGTTTATCCATTGAGCGATCACAACTTTATATTACGACTAAAATCTCCCCAACACCCAACCCAGATCAATTAGAACAGCAGATTGATCAATCTCTAAAACGTTTGAATTTAGATTACCTCGACTGTCTGGCTATTCATGGGATTAATACCACCGAACACCTCGAACAAACCCTGCAAGGATTATCGGGAGTTGAAAAAGCGATCTCAGATGGTCGAGTTCATTATTTAGGGTTTTCCACTCACGCTCCCCTTGAGGTGATTTTAGCAGCCATCAATACAGATTTATTTCAATTTGTCAATCTCCATTATTATTATTTTTTTCAACGAAATGCTCCCGCCATTGAGTTAGCCTTTGAAAAAGATATGGGGATTTTTATTATTTCTCCTGGGGATAAAGGCGGACAACTTTATACGCCTTCGGAAACCTTAAAAACCCTTTGTGATCCCATTTCTCCCTTAACCTTAACCTATCGATTTTTATTAAGTGATTCCCACATTACCACCTTAAGTTTAGGTGCTGCTACTCCCGATGAATTAGATGAACCTTTAAAAGTTGCTGATCAATACGGTCAATTAACTTTAGAAGAACTTGCTATTTTTCAACAATTAGAAGCTCAAAAAATAGAACGTTTAGGAACAACTCAATGCAATCAATGTTATCAATGTTTACCCTGTCCTGAACAGATTAATATTCCCGAAGTGTTACGGTTAAGAAATTTAGCCGTTGCTTATGAAATGACCGACTTTGGCAAATATCGCTATCGAATGTTTGAAAATGCAGGTCATTGGTTTCCCGGTCGTAAAGCTAATCGTTGTAATGACTGTGGCGACTGTTTACCTCGTTGTCCTGAACAATTAGACATTCCCACTTTATTAAGAGATACCCATGAACGTCTGAAGGGGACGGAAGGGAGAAGATTGTGGGAATAGGGAGAGGGGACAAGGGGACAAGGGGACAAGGGGACAAGGGGACAAGGGGACAAGGGGACAGGGGGATAAGGGGATAAGGGGATAAGGGGATAAGGGGATAAGGGGATAAGGGGATAAGGGGATAAGGGGAGAGGGAGGGGAAATAATTAACGTTTAACTGCTGAGTCCTTCTTGAATCCTGCTATTATAGCAAGTCTAAATCAGTTGTGGAAATGTCTTAAAATTCAACTTATCGTAGGGTTGAGGCGCGCCTCAACCCTGGGATTTGTATCCATTTTTTAGGATTAATAATATTTATGATTAGGATTGTACAATCCATTTAGACTTGCTATATATATTATATTATTTTATTTTAATTTATGAATTCAATTAATAAACAGGCTAAAATTTTTATTGCTTTTATCTTGATTTTTAATAGTTTAATTGTTCCCGTGCGATCGCAAATATTACCCGTACCCGAAGAAGATTCTGTATCCCCTGACCTGAATAAACCGCCTAAACCCTGTTTTTCAGAAGATGCGGTTTTACCCTTTCCTCCTCTATCTCAAACTGAACCGAGTATTCCCAGTCTTTGGTTAGCACAACAACTTTATGGAGGTAAAGTTCTGCAAACTTGGTATATTGAAAATAGCGTTATTCAACTTTCACCTAATCTTTATTTAGATTCCCCGGTAACATTAGTTGTAGAGCGAGAAAATTGGAATGCAGAACGATATTTAGGACAATATGTATTTGTGAATCGATTTGCTAATGTAACTCGAAGTTATGGTTATAATTTACGAGTTTGTAATCTACAAGGAGATTTACTCGCCTATTATCATTGTGATTTCACAACCTCTCCTTTACGTTGTCAAGTTCAAATTCGGTCTACCGGTTTAACCAGACGAGATTTTAAATAATTAAGTTTTGGGGCGGGTTATGTTAGAGAATTTGTGACTTACAAATGTCTTTGATAAACCCACCCTCACGCTTAAAATAGAGTAGAAATTAAGCGGTTTCAAAGGATTCGATTTGTAAAACTGGGCCAATCATTGCTAAGGTCATCACATCATCTCGAACCTGACCTTGAACAGTAACTTTTAACCCTGCTTTTTGCAAATCTGAAGGAGGATTGTGCAGTTCATAGGTTTTGTTATCGCTGACTAATGCCCAGGTTCCAAAACCAAATCCTTTGCGTTCAATAGTGCCTGTTACTGTAATAGTCATACGGTTTTCACTTGAGTTTTAATGGCTAAACGAGCTAAACCAAAACATAACAAAGCATTGAGAATCAGGAACAGTTGAGCAGCCCAGCCTGTTCCTAATCCCCAAACAGCAGGAGACACTATCGCATTAATTCCTAAACAACTCGCGGTTCCAATCGTCAGTCCAATTGCAATCCACTTCCATTGGGGATGCCCAAGCAATAATACAATCAAAATGGCGGGAATCAGTACACTGGCAAAAATGGGATTTAATACAGCACTTCCTTGAATTACACCGCCTAATTCCGGTACAGAACTGCCCATAATTCGCATCGGCCATTGAGGTAAATCAAAGATATAGAAACCTCGCAGGAAAAATAAACCACTACTTCCCGCAATTAATCCTCCGGTTAATGACCAACCCCATTGGAAGGGGAAATAATTTCGCAGAAACCAAGCTAATAAATAGGAACCTAAAACCATCGCTAATTTAGGCAATAATGCCACAGCCCCACCATCAACCCAAAACCGAGGATTCAGATAGCCATTATCGCGTAACCACCGGAAGAAATCGCGGAAGGTAATTTGTCCTTTTAATGCCATTTGTACAGCATTAGTTGCATCTAAATGACCAGCCCCAAAATAATTTAAAGGGTCTTCTGAAACTTTACGGGCAGATTCTTTGAGAAGATTAACAACTTGGTCGGGTTCGATAACGCCACTGGCTTTAATTAATGCCGCTACCCCAGCGACGTGAGGCACCGCCATACTGGTTCCTTGAAAAGCTGCAAATACAGCTTCACCTGTGGTCGGGTCAATCGTATTTTGTAAGATTCCTCCGACTTCATTTTCTCCTTCAATTAATCCTCCGGGGGCGGCAATATCAACACCAGCCCCAAAGTTAGAATAGGGAGTTTTATTTCCAGCCGCATCTAAAGCAGCAACACCCAAAACTTTGGGATAACGGGCTGGATATCCGGCGGAATTTTGCCCTGCATTTCCCGCAGCACCAACAATTACAATTCTTTTAGAATAGGCATAATCAATGGCTTCTTGCATTAACCCACTTTCGCCACTTCCGCCTAAACTTAAATTAATCACATCAGCGCCATGGTCAGCCGCAAATTTAATCGCTTCTGCAATATCAGAAATGGTTCCGCCCCCCCCTGCACTTAAGACTTTTAAGGGCATAATTTTGGCTTTGTAAGCAATCCCAGTTACGCCATAATTATTATTAGTAGATTGGGCAATGGTTCCAGCTACATGGGTTCCATGTCCGTTATCATCAAAGGCTTCTATTTTATCGTTAACAAAATCATAGCCTTCCACAAATTGGGTTTGTTCTAAATCAGGAACCCGACTGACTCCGGTATCAATAACCGCAACGGTAATTCCTTCCCCTTGGGTTTCACTCCAAGCCCCTTCAATATTAATACTGCGAAAATTCCATTGTTGACCGTATAATGGATCATTAGGAATCGTATTAGCCGTATGATAAATAATCGCGGCTTGGGCGTTTTTCCCTGGAATTTCATCAGCCCGATAAATGTAGTTGGGTTCTATAAATTCCGTTTGCTTTCCTAGGGATTTTCTCAAGGATTTCAGTAGTTTTTCATCCCCGCGAACAACATAAACGTGATCTTCCTTGGAAAATTCACTATTGAGATAGGGAACAATTTGATATTGTTCAGCGAGTGACCGCACTTGGTTGGCAATTTGTTCTTCTCCTAAAGATTCTCGAAAGTCAAGGACAATGCTGTCATAACTACCTTGATTAGCTAGACCGGAAAAGTTAGAAATTGCCCAGCCTAAGCCAATTAAAAATAAGCAGAAGAGGAAAAATTTTTTCATCGTTTTTCAACGCTTGGGGTTGATGAGAGGTTGGTACTTTCCAGAAACCGGGTTTGGTGAAACTAAATCTTGTGGACAACCGACAAAGGGAAGAAACCCGGTTTCTTGGGTGCTGTTCCCTGTTATACAATCGTGTTTCTATTCTATCTACTGTTCTCAAAATAAAGGATCATAGAAAATAAATTTATACGGAGTAAAAATTGCAATGGAACGCGGTTTATTGTGGCTTCCCCTACTGGCGGTGTTTATGGGTTTAGCGTGGTCGGGTTGGAATGAATACCAAAAACTTGAAGCTTATCAAGCTTGGGCGACCAATTTTGATAAAGCTAAATATGATATTTATGCAGTCTTGGGGTTAAAGGAAGCAGACTTAACCTGGGGAAAACCCACCCGCAAAGGGCCAATTAATTTACAAACCTTTTCCCTCAACGAGGTAGCGTCTCTAGGATTATTCGTGGATAATCAAGCTATTGACCCCAATATTCCCCCGGAGAAAGGAAAAGCGATTGCCTTAGAATTTAGATTCAAAAATTCTGCTAAAATTGTCCAAATTCCTTTTACTGAAATTTCTCTGGCTGTCCGGTGGTATAACTATCTTCAATCCTTGATGCAATAAACCTTATAGAACTTCTGGCTTCTCGGTCTGTGTAAAAAGCGTATACTAGGGTGAATAGCGGTTATTTTCCTCAAGATAGAGGAAATAATGGGTTATTTTTTACCTTCTGTCTAACTGAACCTATGAATTTAAAACGATTTCCTAAAGTTTTAATTGCCTTAACTTTGGCAATGTCGTTATTTGTATCCGCTTGTGCTGGAACAACTTCCGCGCCACCACAGGGGAATCAATCTGTTAGTAGTCCAGCGCAACCTGCTGTTGCACAGAAACCCGTTTCCGGGGGAAGTTTTAATAAATTTTTCCCGAAAAGTGAAGATGAGTATAAAGTGGTTTTTGCTCAAGAAAAAACGGGTTTTGCTGAAGCCAAATTGAATAAAGATGGGCAAAATGTGGCAATGCTTTCGATTAATGATATTGCTAATAGTCCTAGCGCGGCTACAAAATTTAAAAGCAGCAGCAAAACCATTGATGGCTTTCCGGCGGTGACTCAAGGCACAAATATCACTGCTATTTTAGTCTCTAACCGCTATCAAGTTAAAGTTCAATCTCGTTCAGCCTCCTTTGATGCTGGTGACCGAGAAGAATGGATTGAAAAATTTGATTTAAGTGGATTATCCCGACTAAAATAATATCGATAAATTCGATCTTGATGATTTTTTACAATAGTTTTTGAGGAGAAGGATTGTGAGCAAAACGATTACTCAATTAGTGGATGAATTACCCACAGGTGGCGTTACCGTCATGGTTTTACGCGGGTTAGACTTTGTAATTCCCGGTCAATGGAATAATTTAGTTGGGTTTGAAAATAGCGTTCGCACGATTACAGGAGAAAATGATCCTGCCCTGATTCAACAAATTAGTGAACGGGCGTTATGGCTGTATAATGATAAAAGTGAAGGCTATCAAAAAGCGTTGTGGTTATATCAAACCATTGATAGTGCTGGAACCGCTTTAGGAACAGCAGCGTTAGCCAATAAAATTGGAGAAAATATTAGCTTTTTAGGATTTTTAAATCATTTAACTCCTAAAGCCAATAAAGCCCAAGCCATTGATTTATCCTTGAAATTAGTGGCAGAATTAGTAGGATTTTGTTTAATTAATGGAATTCCAGGTGATAGTATTGGGGATTTCGTGGGTTCATTAGCAGATTATAGCGGCGAATCCTTAATGCGGATGACTGCATTAGTTTGTTTAGATGGTTTAATTCCTTTAGGGCCAGATTTTATTAGTTCAGCGTTATCTACTATTCAAGGATTAACACCCAAAGAATTAGAGCAAAATGAAGGGTTTAAAAAAATTCAAGATGTGATTCCGGGTAATAGTTCTCAACAGAAACTCAACTTGATTCAACAGAGTTTTGGTTCCGTCACGGGTTGGATGGGGGATTTTGTTTCCCAACATAATTTAACCCCTGAAAAAGTGGTTAAAAATCTGCAAGGGTTTGTTGATATTACCAATGATAAGTTAGATTATGTCGCTGCATTTTTGGACATGACCACTAACTATTATACCCATACGGGAACTCAAACCTTAGCCCGTCGTTTAATTGAACGAGCCGTCGCAGAAATTTAATCCGCGATGGAGTAAAAATTTAGGGGTAGGGTTTTCCCACCCCTGCATTGTGATCTGTGATCCGTTAAAATATTTTCAATATTGCCGTGAATTGTTGTTGACATTAACAGAAGGAAGTCTCTATGTCTGAGGAAACAAAACCCAAGGCTGAAACCACCGCCCCAGAAACAGAAGCGAAAAAACCTGCCGAGAAGAAACCCAAAGCACCTGCTTTAGAAGATAAACCCTTTCCAGAGTTTATCCAACAAGACTATATTCCCGCCTTACAAAAAGCATTAAATAGTCAAGGCGTTGAGGATTTAGACCTGAAATTTGCTAAAGAAAAATTGCCTTCGGGGTTAGGAATTAATGAAGATTGTTGGCAAGTAGTTGGTAAATGGCAAGCGGGAAAGCGACAGTTTAATCTCTATTTTCCCAATGAAGATATCAAATCTCAAAAGCTATTTACCTGTGCTTTAAATGGGAATAAACCCTCTACGATTGAATCATTTTTAGTCGATGAACGAAAGATTACCCTCGATTTATTAGTGTTTGGAGTTGTTCAACGTCTGAATGCACAAAAATGGTTAACTCGTAACTAATTCTAATTTTAATCCTAGTTTGTTGGGTTGAGGCGAAACCCAACCCTGTATCAATCACCCCATTTGTCCTAGAGGTTCTATGGTAGAAAAAATCAAAAAAACGGATGCTGAATGGAAACAACAATTAACCGATGAACAGTTCCATGTAACTCGCAAAAAAGGTACAGAACGCGCATTTACTGGAAAATACCATAATAATAAAGAAAAGGGTATTTATAAATGCGTTTGTTGTGGAACCGAGTTATTTAGTTCTGAGACAAAATTTGATTCAGGAACCGGATGGCCGAGTTTTTGGCAACCGCTCAAAGAAGATAATATTAGTTTAAAAAGTGATGTTAGTTTCTTCATGCGTCGAACTGAAGTTCTTTGTGCGGCTTGTGATGCCCATTTAGGTCATGTTTTTGAGGATGGGCCTAAACCTACTGGACAACGTTATTGTATGAATTCTGCGGCGTTAGATTTCGAGAAATCTGAAGATTAACCTCACCCCTTTCCCAAGCGGAAACTTGGTTAAAACAGGGGGTGAAGGTCGCAAAAACCCACCTGGGTTTTCAACATCGCGATGTTGACACCAGTTACAATAACTTAGCAGGTGCGAGACAATCCTGTCAAAATCCAGGGATAAAAATAAAACCTGAAACGTAAACAGGAAGATATGTGCAGACAATTGGAAAATGGGCATCAATCCAAGAATAAATCCAATCTAGCCTATCTTAACTTTATAAATTTCGAGGTTGTTTACACAACTTAACCCCTACTTAGAAACGTTTGATCACATGAAAGCATTTGTCGCGGGTGCAACGGGAGAAACAGGACGGCGGATTGTCGCTGAATTAGTCAAGCGGGAAATTCCCGTAAAGGCTTTGGTTCGGGATATCGAAACGGCTCAACAAATTTTACCGCCAACGGTTGAACTGGTGACGGGAGATGTCTTAAAACCCGACACTTTAGCCACAACCATCCGTGATTGTACGGTTGTATTGTGTGCTACAGGTGCAAGACCCAGTTTTGATCCCACCGGGCCTTATCAAGTCGATTATCAAGGAACCCAAAATTTAGTTGATGTCGCCAAAGCTCAGGGAATTGAACACTTTGTCTTAGTGACTTCTCTGTGTGTTTCCCAATTTTTTCACCCATTAAATTTATTTTGGTTAATTTTGGTGTGGAAAAAACAAGCGGAGGAATATTTACAAAAAAGCGGTTTAACTTATACGATTGTGCGTCCAGGGGGGTTAAAAAATGAGGATAATAATAACAACATTGTGATGCAGTCCGCCGATACATTATTTGAGGGGAGTATTCCGCGAACTAAAGTGGCTCAAGTTTGCGTAGAAGCCTTATTTTTGGATAATTCTCGAAATAAAATTGTTGAAATTGTAGCAAATTCAGAGGCGGCTCCAAAACCTTTTGAACAACTGTTTGCTAGTGTATTGAACTAATGAGAATCTCTCGAAGAAAAGACCAACTTCGTCGTCGAAAGCGACTATTTTGGAGTGTTTTGCTTCTGTTTAGTTTAACCTTTATTGGGGTGAGAAGTTGTCAAGGAAGACCTGAATCTCTCCCCTTAATTGATCAACAGGTGGAAGAACAATGGCCACCGTTAGTGATGCGCGGTGGTGACCCCTATATTCGCGCTTTGATGCGAACGATTTCCGCCAGTGAATCTAGTTACTCTGACCCCTATTATGTTTTATATGGGGGAAAATATGTCTCGGATTTGCATCGCCATCCTGATGAGTGTATTAAGATTGTAACAGGCCCGAATAAAGGGAAATGTAGCACCGCCGCCGGACGCTATCAAATGTTAAAAACAACTTGGGATGAAAAAGCAGAACGTTATCATCCTAAACCTGCTCAATTTTGGTTTTGGCTTCCCTATAGTTTTGAACCCGAATATCAAGATACGGTGGTTTATCGTTGGTTATTAGATGAAAAGTTTTGGGGAGTGAATATTTCCCAATTATTGCGCGAAGATAGGCTGGATGAAGTGTTGAAATTATTATCAGGAACCTGGACAAGTTTAGGCTATGGAATTGAAGATAACATGATTACCAGTGACTTACCCGAAATTTATAATAAAATCTTACAAAATGAACTGAATCACGAAAATGGAGAATTGTGGGTTAATCAAGATTCTCCTTAACAAGATCTAGGGTATGAGAGCGATCGCAGAAAAGCTGTTGCTATAATTAAGGGTAAGCTAGGCTTAAGCCTAAGATCAATCTGATCATCATTTTTTTTAAATCATCACACTAATAACTCAGGAAAAAAACATGACAACAAAACTCATTGCTAAAGTCACTTCTGAAGGAAAATTAGAAATTCCCACAGAAATATTACAACAACTGCAACCTTTAACGGAATATGAAATATCAATTACAGACCAAGAGATTATTCTGAAAAAACAATCTAATGTAACGGTTGACTTAGATTCGTTTTTACAAGAATTAGATCAATTAGAACCTGATCCTGAACAACCAACCTTAGAAGAAATTAGTGCAATTGTCAAAGAAGTTAGGCAAGAATTGTGGGGTAAATCATGAAAGTTGTTGTTGATGTTAATATCTGGATTTCTGCCTTATTATGGGGAGGTTTACCATCTCAAATATTACATCTTTCCAGACAGAACAAGATAACTATAATATCAAACTCCCGTTAAAGTTAAGAAGAACGGCGTTTATCTGGAATTTGTAAGCCATACAGGAATAAATGTAAAATCTCTAAAGGTGTCATAGGAGGACTATGAATCATAAGGATCAATAATTTCTCTATGACCAAATGCTCGCTTAATTATAAAATTTTTATTAATTTCTATATTGGGATTTTTGCTATCTTTTGTTAGTTCGGCTAGAACTGAACCTGCGATCGCAATTAATACTAAGGATAGGGATTGCAATTGGCATCAGGGTTGCATTCTTAAATTATATATCATATCTCCTCAATCAACAATCAGCAGGTAGAGACGTTGCATTCAACGCCTCTACAACAGTTTACTAATGAATCAACTCAATAGCTCGTTTCGTCAATGCTTCCGAAGTAATGCCATTAAACGCCATTAATTCCCCAGCACTGGCGGTGGTTTCGCCTCGTTTCCAAGCAAAGGTATCCCGCTTAGAATTGCTGCGTAACATAATCGGTTCTAACATCAAACTTGACCCGCCTGTTACTCCAATTAACGCATCTCCAGCAAATAGTTTGTTAAAGGTTTCATCACTGGCAAAATCGTTATCGGGTTCTGAACAAGTCTCGGATAAAACATCGTGAGCACGATATAAACGCCGGGGATTAATAATAGAAACAATTCGCACCCCAATTCCTTCCGTTTCCAAAAATGCCGCCGCTTCAAACACTGGAATTAAGGTCATATCCCCAATAACCGCAAATACAACGGTTTTATCCCCAGGGACTTCCTGTAACACCACAGCCCCATCTTTTAACCCTTGACGAGTTTGCTCAAACGTTGTGCGGATAGGTAAGGGGGACTTACTGGCGGTGATAATAATGCTCTTATTTTTGGTTGTTAAAGCCCAATCGTAGCACACTTGAATGCTATTTGCATCGGGAGGAAACACCGGGAAAACGTTGCCACTCCGCATCATTGCGGCGAAATAGGCTTCAATTTCAGGGCGTTGGTGTGTCCAACCGTTGCGACCCTGTTCTAACGCTCCGGCGGTGAATAAACAAACCGTTGAGGGGGTAGCACGCCGTAATTCAGCCATGGCTTGGGCTACCGTTTGCAGAATGGGAACCCCATTAATGGCAAAAGATTCATAAGAACACCATAAAGTTCTCGCGCCTAATAAGGATAATCCCACCGCTAAACCCGCACAAGCATCCTCGCTTAAAGGTTCATAAACTTGCCCTTGGGGTTGTTGAAAATAAGTATTATCCGTTGTTGGGTGAATAATCTTTAATCCCTGGTTAATATTGTTAATTCCAGAAGCGGCGTTCCCGTCGGCATTGGTAACAATAAAATGGGGATCTTTTTGCCCAACATAAACGACTAATGACCCCATTGCCGTTGTTGCCACTTTCGGATCACCGCCAACCGGATATTCTTCTAGGGGTAATTCGCCTAATTCGGGTAAATGGTAATCAAACTCAGTGACAACGGTTTTAGACGCAGGGCCACCACTAGAGCGTTCTAAATTGGTTCGCACTAATTCCCAAGCTGCGATCGGTAACGCCCGCTCTTTTAAAGCATTAACAATGTGGGGACTATCTAAAGTATCTCCTGGATAAAGATTGTGAGATTTCGCACCTCGTGCGTGAACCCCAGCCCCTTTCAATTGTTTAATAATAAAGACGGTTAATTGACCCCCTAAAGCGGATTTTGCCGCTTTATCCATTGCCACTAAAATCGCTTGGGTAAATTCAATCCGTTTTTGAATGGAAAAGGCGGTACTATCAACATAATCACCGGGTTGATTTTGGTCATCAAACTCTTTAGCATCGACTAAAATCACTTCGGAAAATCCATTCCCTTTCCAATAGGCAATCATTTCTTCATTCGTTTTTGTCGAAACCATGCTATGATGCTCTTGGCTGTAACCGTTCCAAACCAACACAGGCAAGAAATTGGTCACGTCAGGATAAGCCGTGTTGAAGTGCATCATGCTACTCATGGGGTAAGGTTCGCCCATGCCCCCATCGCCGAGAGTGAACGGAAACAACACATTGCGGTGTAACAAGGCCCCAGCCATGGCAAAATGTTGTCCCTGACCCAAGGGCCCAGCAGGGTTCAGCAGACCCGGAATAAAGCCGGAAAGGTGGCCGAGCAGCCCATGTTTTTCACGGAAGCGATCGCGCAATTGTTGAACGGTGAAAATCCCCATATCCTCTAGGGAGCGATCTAAGAACACCGCACTATAAAACCCAGGAGCATGGTGTCCCACTTCCGTCATAATATTTTTATGACCGAGCATCACTAACGCGGCATAAGCTTCTACACTAGAGGCAAATCCTCCAGGGTGTCCAGAGGCTTTACTCGCGGTGATTTGTAGGGTTAAATAACGCAGCGCATCGGCATAAAGTAAGGTTTGATAGGCTGCTGTGGCATCATGGGGATCACAAATCGCTACACTATTTTCAGCAATAATTGGAGTTTTACCATAGCTGTCAAATTCGGGGAAACTGTCGCTAAAATATTGAATTCCTTGACAAAATTCTGGCATTGTTGTTGCTGTCATGTTTAATCCCTTCTCGGTCATTCTAAATTTTTGAGTTAAGATTTATTTTACAATTGGTTGTCGCTAAAAATGATTATATTTTTCAACAGGGGAGATAAATTAAAATCATTGATTTCAATAAATAGGTAAAAAATTAGTTTGTTATTGCAGTGTCATGGGAGGATGTAAACGGGGTTGCAAATTCTTTGCATATCGTTACCATAGAAGAAACTCTAACTTCATTTGAACAAACTGAAACTTTGATCATGAATACACAACTCCCTCCCGCATCTTCACGTTCTGCTTTTTTAGAAAAAGGATATTGGATTATTGCTCCCCTTGACTATATGGATACCCACGCTCGAAAATTGGGAGATATTTTTAGTAATTATATTCTGGGGGCAGAAAAGCCCTGGATTTTTGTTAGTGATCCCCAAGCAATTCAGCAAATTTTTACGAATGAAGTTTTTGAAGCACCAGGTTCTCTCAATAAACTTTTAGCTCCTTTAACAGGAGATTACTCCATTTTTATGTTAGAGGGCGATCGCCACAAACGAGAACGGAAATTATTAATGCCATCTTTTCATGGGGAACGAATGCGAGACTATGGGGAATTAATCACAGATATTACTCACAAGATCATGAACAAATTACCCCTAAAAGAGACTTTTATTGCCAGGGATACCTTGCAAGCCATTTCCTTAGATGTGATTCTTAAAGTTGTTTTTGGTGTCTATGAAGGAAAACGATATAGTCAGCTAAAACCCCTGTTAGCAGGAATGCTAGAAATTGGTAAATCACCCTTAACTTCTAGCTTCTTATTTTTCCCAATTTTACAACAAAATTTGGGATTTTGGAGTCCTTGGGGATATTTCTTAAAACAGCGTCAAAAAATCGATGAGTTATTATATGCAGAAATTCGGGAGCGTCGTGAAAACCCCGATGAATCTCGAAAAGATATACTGAATTTAATGATAGCTGCACGGGACGAAGAAGGCAACCCGATGACGGATCAAGAATTACGAGATGAATTATTAACATTATTATTTGCCGGACATGAAACTACTGCTACAGCTATGTCATGGGCTTTATATTGGATTCATCGTCAACCGGAAGTTTACCAAACATTAATGCAAGAGTTAACCAGTTTACCTTCTGATGCTAATGGAATGGATATTTTTCGATTGCCTTATTTAACGGCTGTTTGTCAGGAAACTTTGCGAATTTATCCCGTTGGAATGTTAACCTTTGCCCGTACTAATAAAGAATCGGTAGATTTGATGGGCTATCAATTACCGCCAAAAACTTTAGTGGTAGGCTGTATTTATTTAACCCATCGCCGGGAAGATTTGTATCCCCAAGCGGATCAATTTAAACCAGAACGCTTTTTAGAACACAAGTTTTCTCCCTATGAATTTCTTCCCTTTGGTGGAGGTAGCCGTTTATGTTTAGGAATGGCCTTAGCTCAATATGAAATGAAGTTAGTGTTAGCTACAATTTTGTTAAATTATGAGTTAAATTTGTTAGAAAAACAACCTGTAAAAGCAGTCCGGCGAGGGGTAACTTTAGCACCCAAAGGAGGGATTAAAATGGAACTTCTAAATCAACGTCCACAACCCCAAAAAACTATCGATTTAGCCCGTACAGTGTAGTCTAGTTTAGACCTATAATATCCGGGAAAAATATCCCGGATTAGTGCTAAAATTAACTTAGGATAATAGAAGCTTTTAATAAGGATTTTTATTCTCTAAACTCAGGGATATATAAAAAAGCAATAATTGATCAGAAATTGTCCCTAAAAGCCAACAGATTAACCTTTGCTATAATCTATTCCTGAGTTACGAGTTTATTAACCTTGAGATCTATACAAAAAGTTAGTTTTTGTTTAGAATTGAAATAGATGATTAAAATAGGTCTTCTATTGTCATGATCATTAAAGTACCCAGATTTGATGATCTAGTGAGTCAGTCTAGGGACATAGAGGTTAATCATGGTCAAAAGTCTTGAGGAACTTTTAGGATTAACTGAAGCTTTAGTCATAGCAAAAGGTAAAAATCCCCTAAGTTATATCCAAAAAATAATTTTAACAGAAGCCTTATTAGAAACAAAAAAAACCTACGATCAAATAGCTGAAGAGAATGGTTATTCTCCGAGCTATTTAAAAAATGGGGTTGCCCCTCACCTTTGGCAACTCTTATCGGACTTGGTGGGCGAAAAAGTGACTAAAGCAAATTGTCGCTGTTTATTAGACCGGGAATTAGGAACGAAAATTATCCCTAATGTTTTTCCAGAACTGGTTTTACCTAAACCCATTTCTTTAGAATCTCCAGAAGGCCAGGTTCCGCTTAATTCTATATTTTATATTGAGCGTTCCTCCAGTGAACCAATGTGTTATCAAGAAATTAAGAATCAAGGGGCATTACTGCGAATTAAAGCCCCTCGAAAGATGGGAAAAACTTCTTTAATGGCTCGAATTTTAGATGATGCTCAACAGCACGGTTATTATTCTGTTCGTTTAAGTCTTCATCTGGCGAGTAGTTTAGTTTTTACCTCAACAGAAAAATTCTTACGTTGGTTGTGTGCCAATGTGACTCAACAGTTAGGATTAGAATCAGAACTCGATGAATTTTGGGATGAAGATGTAGGAGCATTAGTCAGTAGCTCTCTCTATTTCCAAGGATATTTATTAGAGAAAATTCAGCAACCTATTGTATTAGCCCTGGATGAAGTTAATCAATTATTTGAGTATCCGTCCTTAGCGCGTGATATCTTAGCTTTATTGCGATCTTGGCATGAAGAAACACGGGATATTAGTAATTGGCAAAAACTAAGATTTGTGATCGTTTACTCCACCGATATTTACATTCCTTTAGATACTAATAAATCTCCCTTTAATGTCGGTTTAGGGATTGACTTATATCCTTTTAATCTTGATCAAGTTAAAATTTTATCTCAAAGGTATGGATTAAGGTTAACCGATCAAGAATTAAAAAGACTTACAGAATTTGTTGGGGGATTTCCTTATTTAGTGAGATTAGCCTTTGATCATTGTGTGCGTCGAAATATTCCTCTTCCAGAATTGTTAGAACAAGCAAACACCGATATAGGAATTTATAGCGATCACCTCCATGAACAGTTATGGTTACTTCAACAAGATCCTAATTTAGTTACCGCTTATCAACAAATTATTAGCACAACTCACCCCATCAAAATCGAACAAGTAAAAGCCTTTAAATTAAAAAGTATGGGGTTAGTTCATATTCATGGAAATCAAGTGATTCCCAGTTGTGAATTATATCGACAATATTTTCAAGAGTGTTTGAGTGAGGTTTGATCGAATTTTAATTTTAGATTTAACCTAAAATTTTAAAATTCTTCACTTTATATAATTGATATATTTTTGTTGCCCAAGTTGTTTAATTTTTAACCCTTGCAAGGCTGATTTACCGAGCTATAGCAATCCCAAATAGATTGTAATAATTTAAAACTGATATAAAACAGCCAGAAGTATTACCCCTGTTCCCTGTTCCCAGTTAAGCTGTTCCCTTTTGAGCAGAAATTTTGGATACAACTCAAATAGGATTGCTATATTGGAATGAATGCCTGTAATTGATGGCTATATGTTAATTCGTAAAATCAGAAGTTTGCCTATTGAACAAGGGGGAAAAATTCCCTCTGGGACAGATGGGGAGAGGAACCGTGATTTTATAAACACTTGCTCTCTTGCAGACGGTTTATTATGAGTTATGATGCCTTCAGCTTGGGGGTGCTATGCAAAAATGTCTGTGGAAAGACCCAGGATTCAGAATAAAGTCATCATCTTCCATCCACTGCTCTAACCGATCAGAATCATGAGATTTACTGTGTCAGCACCCCGTACTGTTCCCCAAAAATTACCTAAAGTGCGTTTGCGAACAACTCTAGTCGTTACCTTTGTCGTTCAAATTGTTGCGGCGGTTGGATTAGTTGGGTATCTTTCTTTTAGAAATGCTCAAAAAGCAGTCAATACCCTAGCGTCTCAACTGCGGAGCGAACTCAGTGCCCGAATTCAACAGGAACTCAAAAGCTATTTTGAGAACCCCTATCGATTAAATCAACTGAATAGTCGGGCGTTTCTGCGAGGGGAATTGAATGTTGCTAACCTTGAAAGTGTCTTCCCCCTATTAGATCAATTAAAAATATCTCCCCTACTTTATGCGATCTATTGTGGTACTTCTCAAGGAGAATTTTTAGGGGCGGTGCGAATTTTGGATGATAATTCTATCGGTTTGTGGACAGCAAACCCCTGGACGGGACAGCATTTATACCTCTACAATATTGATACTGAAGGACGACCGACGACCTTAAAGCGGGATAGTGGCACGATTTATGACCCCCGCAAACGCCCTTGGTATCAAAAAGCTCAACAAACAGGAAGTCCCGTCTGGACTGATATCTATTTAGCCTTCTCAACAGGATTACCCACGGTTACGGCTAGTCAACCGATTTATGATCCGACGACTAAGGATCTTCTAGGGGTTTGTGCGACGGATGTGCTACTTCCTGATGATTTCCGTAAATTCCTATCCAGTTTATCCATTGGAAAATCGGGAATTGCATTTGTTAGCGATCGCGCCGGTCAATTATTATCAAGTTCTACCGATGAACCCCTCAGCGTTGGGGAAGGAAAACAGGCGAAACTTCTCCCCGCCATAGACAGCCAAAATCCTTTAATTCGAGGCGCAACCCGACAACTGCTACATCAATATGGAAGTTTTGCTACCCTAGAACAATCTTTACAAACCGAATTTACCCTTCAAGGGGAACGTCAATTTGTTCAAGTTTTACCGTTTAAAGATGGTCGAGGATTAGATTGGTTAATTGTGGTGGTGATTCCAGAAAGCGATTTTATGGATGAAATTAATGCCAATAATCGCTTGACGATTTTGTTATGTTTAGTGGCATTAGCGATCGCTATTTTAGCCGGAATGATCACCTCTCGTTGGATTTCAGAACCGATTTTAAAATTAAGTAGCGCATCGAAAGCTATTGCTCAAGGGGAATTAGATCAACATATTAAAGCGAAAGGCATTACGGAACTGGAAATTTTAGCGAGTTCGTTTAATACGATGACTTATCAACTGCAAGAATCCTTTGCTAAATTAGAAGCTAAAAACGCTGATTTGCAACAGGCAAAAGAAGCTTTATCGGCGGCTAAGGAACAGTTAGAAGCGGTATTAAATGCTGTACCCGGTTCAATTTCTTGGATGAGTTCTGAAGGGATTTATTTGGGGGTCAATCGTGACTTAGCGGATCGTTTAAGGTTGCAACCTGAAGAAATTATTGGTCGAGAAATCGGATTTTTTCAAAATAGTTCAGACTATGTTAAATTCCTGCGTCAGTTTCTCGCTAGTCCAGAACAGTCAGCGTCTCAAATTTTGCCAATTCTCTATAATGATCAACGACGTTATTATTTAATTGTGGTACAAAAATATCAACAAGGCGGTGCTATTGTTGCGGTAGGAATTGATATTACAGAACGTCGTCAAGCGGAAGAAGCTTTGCGAATTGCAGAGGAAAACTATCGAAGTATTTATGAAAATGCGTTAGAAGGAATTTTTCAATATAATCCTCAACATTCTTATATTAATGTTAATCCAGCCATGGCTCGGATTTATGGGTATGACTCTCCTCACGCTTTGATGGAGATTTTAAAGGATTCTGATTATCCGTTATATGTAGAGCCGGAACGTCATATAGAATTTATTTATTTAATGCAGCAACAGGAAACAATTTCTAATTTTGAATTCCAAATTTATCGGGCTGATCAGCATAAAATTTGGATTTCTGCCAGTGCTAAACCTGTTTTTGATGCCGAAGGAAATTTACTTTATTATCAAGGATTTATTGCTGATATTACCCAACGAAAAAAAGCTGAAGTTGAACGTCAACAGTTTATTGAAGAACTATTTGAAGTCAATAGTAATTTAGAAATTGCCATGCAAACGCAATTAGAATTAACAGAAGCAGCAACTCGTTTTGTCCCTCAAGAATTTTTATCTCTCCTAGGTTATAACAGTATTGCCGAAGTGAAGTTAGGGGAAGGTGTACAACATGAAATGTCGATTTTGTTTTCTGATATTCGGGACTTTACCAGCATCAGTGAAAAGATGACCCCGGAAGATAATTTCCAATTTATTAATTCCTATCTTTCGCGGATGGAACCTGCGATTACTCAACATC
Organism: Planktothrix tepida PCC 9214; assembly: GCF_900009145.1. Classification (NCBI taxonomy): domain Bacteria; kingdom Bacillati; phylum Cyanobacteriota; class Cyanophyceae; order Oscillatoriales; family Microcoleaceae; genus Planktothrix; species Planktothrix tepida. The sequence goes on along the minus strand of NZ_LN889802.1, from coordinate 506,425 downwards.
AAGGGTTTATTGATAAATATATTGGCGATGCGATTATGGCTTTATTTAATGGCGGTGCAGATGATGCCATTCAAGCGGGAATTACCATGTTAAAGGTACTGGAGGAATATAATTCTAAAAGAGGACAGCCTCACCGCCCTAAAGTTTCGATTGGAATTGGAATTAATACCGGAATTCTGATGTTAGGAACGGTAGGGGGAGAAAATCGGATGGACAGTACGGTGATTAGTGATGCTGTGAATTTAGCGTCTCGGATTGAAGGGGTAACTAAATATTTTGGTGTCCCTTTATTAATTTCTGAACATACCTTAAAAGCCTTACACAATCCCAGCCTTTATGCCATTCGCTTAATGGGTCGAATTAATGTTAAAGGCAAATCGGAAAAGGTGTCTGTTTTTGAAGTGTTTGATGCTGATTCACCTGTCATTAAGGAGGGAAAATTAGCCACTAAAGTTATATTTGAAGAAGCGGTTTCTCTGCATAATCTCCAAAAGCATCAGGAAGCAATTAAGACATTTGAGGTGTGTTTAACCCTAAATCCCATTGATCGAGTTGCTAAATTATATTTAGAACATATCCGAAATCAAATCGAAAAATAAGGATTAGGTTATCAGTCCATCATAACAGTACCCAGTAACAAACCCATTATTTTCTTCCCCCGCTCCCCCTGTTCCCTGTTCCCTATTTAATCCGAAGTACGGAAATTGCGACTTGTAACAGTGTGAGTAACCCGCTCCCCAGGGGTTAAAATATGAAAAAATCTATCCAATCTCTTAAACTCAAACCCTATACCTAAAAAAATTCGAGAAACTATGGGATTCTTTGATTCAGACATCGTTCAACAAGAAGCTAAACAGCTATTTGAAGATTATCAATCCATGATCAAGCTTGGGAGTGACTATGGCAAGTTTGATCGCGAAGGCAAAAAACTCTATATTGAGCAGATGGAAGGGATTATGGATCGTTACCGCATTTTTATGAAGCGGTTTGAACTGTCCGAAGACTTTATGGCCCAGATGACCGTTGAACAGTTACGCACCCAACTTGGCCAGTTTGGAATTACCCCCGACCAAATGTTTGAACAAATGCACCTTACCCTAGAACGGATGAAGTCGGAATTAGAAAAACAGCCCTAATCCCCTCTGTTTCCCTAAAAAAATCGGTGTGTCCCTGGGTTTCTTTTGTTAAAATACTTGAAGCCAACCCTCGTTACTTTAACGGGAGTCTCCCTATTATGCTTGTGAATATCACTTTATGACAAACGTTCCAGTTTCTCGAATTCGTAACTTTTCTATTATTGCTCATATTGATCATGGCAAGTCTACCCTAGCAGATCGACTGTTGGAAGCGACGGGTGCGGTTCAAAAGCGGGAAATGAAGGAACAATTTCTCGACTCGATGGACTTAGAGCGAGAACGGGGAATTACGATTAAACTGCAAGCCGCCCGGATGAATTATAAAGCCGATGACGGTGAAGAGTATGTATTAAATTTAATCGATACTCCGGGGCACGTTGACTTTTCCTATGAAGTCTCCCGCTCTTTAGCCGCTTGTGAAGGCGCGTTATTAGTCGTGGATGCGTCCCAAGGGGTAGAAGCGCAAACCTTAGCCAACGTTTATCTGGCGTTAGAAAATAACTTAGAAATTATTCCGGTTTTAAATAAAATTGATTTACCCGGAGCCGAACCGGATCGCATTAAAAGTGAAATTGAAGAAATTATTGGGTTAGATTGTTCGGGGGCGGTGTTAGCTTCGGCTAAAGAAGGAGTAGGAATTCATGAAATTTTAGAATCGATTGTCCATTTAGTGCCGCCTCCAAAAGATACCGTTGATCAGAAATTAAGAGCGTTAATTTTTGATAGTTATTATGATAGTTATAGAGGCGTGATTGTTTATTTTCGGGTGATGGATGGACGGGTAAAAAAAGGTGATCGCGTTCGCTTAATGGCATCGGGGAAAGAATATGAAATCGATGAAATTGGCGTATTATCTCCAACCCAAATTCCCGTTGATGAACTCCATGCTGGAGAAGTAGGCTATTTTTCCGCCGCCATTAAAGCTGTTGAAGATGCACGAGTTGGGGATACCATTACTTTAGCCAATAGCCAAGCTGAAGAAGCCCTTCCCGGTTATACCGAAGCAAAACCAATGGTGTTTTGTGGATTATTTCCAACAGATTCTGATGAATATCCGAACTTAAAAGAAGCCTTAGAAAAGCTGAAATTAAACGATGCGGCGTTATCCTATGAACCGGAAACTTCAAGTGCAATGGGGTTTGGTTTCCGATGTGGATTTTTAGGATTACTGCACATGGAAATTGTGCAAGAACGGTTAGAACGGGAATATGATTTAGACTTAATTGTAACGTCTCCTTCGGTGGTTTATCAAGTTACCACCCAAAAAGGGGAAGTGATTATGGTGGATAACCCTAGTCATTTACCTGAACCCAACCACCGAGAAAAAATAGAAGAACCCTATGTCCGGGTAGAAATGATTACCCCAGAAGCTTATGTGGGGAGTTTAATGGAATTAGCCCAGGGTCGTCGGGGTGAATTTAAAGATATGCGTTATTTAGCCCAGGGACGAACCACATTAGTTTATGAAGTACCCTTAGCGGAAGTGGTCACGGACTTTTTTGATCAGATGAAATCTCGCTCTCGTGGCTATGCGAGTATGGAATATCATTTAATTGGATATCGAGAAAATGCCTTAGTTAAACTCGATATTATGATTAATAAAGATGCAATTGATTCTTTAGCCATGATTGTTCACCGTGATAAAGCTTATCACGTTGGACGGGCTATGGTGGAAAAACTCAAAGAATTGATTCCCCGTCATCAATTTAAAGTTCCCATTCAAGCCACAATTGGATCTAAAGTCATCGCCAGTGAACATATTCCAGCCTTAAGAAAAGATGTGTTAGCTAAATGTTATGGGGGGGATATTAGCCGGAAGAAAAAACTTTTACAGAAGCAAGCCAAAGGTAAAAAACGGATGAAATCTTTGGGTTCTGTGGATGTTCCTCAAGAAGCATTTATGGCGGTATTACGGTTGAATCAAGAATCCTAAATTGTTGTAGAGATGCGCTTGTGGAACCTATAATCGGGTTTCCCAGGTGCTGCTCTACAAAAGTTCAGGGTATCAAAATCTATTCATACAAATTAATTAGAACTCTCTGTAAAGTAGAAACTATGACACTTACAAAAACCGAGTATAAATATATAGAGCTAAATGAAGACAATGTTCCCACCATAGCTGGAACTACAATGAAAGTCGTTGAATTAGTTGAAACTCAAATCGCTTATAGTTGGAGTCCAGCAGAATTGCACCTCAATCATCGCTATTTAACCATGAGTCAAATTCTTTCTGCTTTAGCTTATTATTGGGATCATAAACCAGAACTTGATGCAGAAATTAAGCGACGAGAAGACTATGTTAAACTGGCAGAAATTGAAGCTGGTGAATCTCATTTTGCTGCTAGATTACGTGCTCAAGGGCTATTAAAATGAGTCTAGCAATTTACATGGATGAACACATCCATTCAGCGATTACAGTGGGTTTACGCCTTCGAGATATTGATGTTTTAACAGTTCAAGAAGATGGACGTGCTGGTACACCCGATACTATTTTACTGGATCGAGCGATGGAACTTGGACGAGTTATGTTTTCACAAGACCAAGATTTTTTAATTGAAGCAAAACGCCGTCAAGCTGAAGGGATTAACTTCTTTGGTGTTATCTTTGCTCGTCAGTCTCGTGTTTCCATTGGTGATTGTATCCGTGATTTAGAAATAATTGCTAAACTTGGCGAACAGGAAGAATTTGCTAATCGGGTTCAATATTTACCTTTGTAGCTTACCTGTTATTAACCGAGTATAAAAAAATAATAAAAATCTGTGAATACAAAAAACCCCCTCCGATTTACCACTGGAAGGGGGTTTTTTGAGTATTAACCTGGCACCGAGCTATTTTTCCAGGCGGCTACCCGCCAAGTATCTTCGCCGTGTCAGCGTTTCACAGCCGAGTTCGAGATGGATCGGAGTGGTTCCACTGAGCCATAGGCACCAGGAAAGCTTTGTAAACTTTCACTGATTTTGAGAGGTTGCAGCCGTTTGTGTGTTGTTTGCTTGCCTCTCACAATTTACTAATCTACTCGGTTTTTTTAGGAATGTCAACCCCTATTTCAAAAAAATTTTTAGATCGCTCAAGCCCATACGGTTCAAGGTTTCTAGGATGAAAGAGCAGCCCTCTAGCCGAAATGTGGCAAAATAGAAAGGATTGTCTAAAATTGTCCATCTTGTCGAAACCCATGACTGCAACGACCCCAAGCCAAGCCACAAAATACGAACCCTTCAGTACCGAAGCCAAATGGCAACAGTATTGGGAAGATCATCAGGTGTTTAAAGCTGACCCCAACCAACCGGGGGAACCCTATTGCATTATGATTCCTCCGCCTAACGTGACGGGAAGTCTGCACATGGGTCATGCCTTTAATAACTCCCTGATTGATGCCTTGATTCGCTATCATCGCATGAAGGGTGACAACGCTTTGTATTTGCCGGGGATGGATCACGCCAGTATTGCAGTCCAAACAATTTTAGAACGACAACTCAAAGCCGAAGGCAAAACCCGCTACGATTTAGGACGAGAAAAATTTTTAGAACAAGCTTGGGAATGGAAGGAAAAATCGGGGGGAACGATTGTTAATCAGTTACGACGGTTGGGAGTTTCTTGTGATTGGACGCGGGAACGATTTACCCTGGATGAAGGATTATCAAAAGCGGTCTTAGAAGCGTTTTTTCAGTTATATGAAGATGGCTTAATTTATCGAGGGAAATATTTAGTCAATTGGTGTCCGGCGAGTCAATCGGCTGTATCGGATTTAGAAGTAGAAAATAAAGAAATTAATGGCAATTTGTGGCATTTTCGCTATCCTTTAAGCGATGGTAGCGGTTATGTAGAAGTAGCAACCACGCGACCGGAAACGATGTTAGGGGATACGGCGGTTGCAGTGAATCCCAATGATATTCGTTATCAAGCTTTAATCGGAAAAACCCTAACTTTACCAATTATGAAACGGGAAATTCCGATTATTGCGGATGAATTTGTTGATCCAAGTTTTGGTACGGGTTGTGTGAAAGTGACTCCCGCCCATGATCCGAATGATTTCCAAATGGGTCATCGCCATAAACTCCCGATGATTAATATTATGAATCAGGATGGATCTCTGAATGAAAATGCAGGGCCATTCCAGGGACAGGATCGATTTGTAGCGCGAAAAAATGTGGTTCAACGTCTTAAAGATTTGGGATTTTTAGTTAAAGTTGAAGATTATAAACATACGGTTCCCTATAGCGATCGCGGTAAAGTTCCGGTAGAACCGCTATTATCAACCCAATGGTTTGTTAAGATTAGACCTTTAGCAGATAAAGCCTTAGATTGTTTAGATCAACAAGATTCTCCCGCCTTTGTTCCTGAACGCTGGACGAAGGTTTATCGAGATTGGTTAGTTAAATTAGACGATTGGTGTATTTCTCGACAATTGTGGTGGGGCCATCAAATTCCCGCTTGGTATGCGATTAGTGAAACTGATGGCAAAATTACCGATGAAACACCGTTTATTGTGGCGAGAACTGAAGCGGAAGCCCAAGAAAAAGCAATTGCAAAATTTGGAGAAACCGTAATTTTAGAACAAGATCCTGATGTTTTGGATACTTGGTTTTCGTCCGGTTTATGGCCGTTTTCAACATTAGGATGGCCGGAACAAACGTTAGATTTAAGCAAATATTATCCCACCGCTACCTTATCAACGGGGTTTGATATTATCTTTTTCTGGGTTGCACGGATGACGATGATGGGGGGATATTTTACCGGAAAAATGCCGTTTAAAACCGTTTATATTCACGGGTTAATTCGGGATGAAAATGGTAAGAAAATGTCAAAATCTGCCGGAAACGGTATTGATCCGTTATTATTGATTGATAAATACGGAACCGATGCTGTCCGGTTTACGTTAATGAAAGAAGTGATTGGCGCAGGGCAAGATATTCGTTTAGAATATAATCGAGAAACTGACGAATCTGCCTCCGTTGAAGCATCTCGAAATTTTGCCAATAAACTGTGGAATGCGTCTCGGTTTGTAATGATGAATTTAGACGGGAAATCTCCGAAACAGTTAGGAGAACCCAATATTAATCAGTTAGAACTGAGTGATCAATGGATTTTGTCTCGTTTTAACCAAACTGTTAAACAAACCCGTAACCAGATGGAAAATTACGGCATTGGTGAAGCGGCAAAAGGTATTTATGAGTTTATTTGGGGAGATTTTTGTGATTGGTATATTGAATTAGTAAAACCCCGTTTACAAGGAGAAAATGCCGAGTCTCGTCACGTTGCTCAACAAACCTTAGCGTATGTCTTAGAAGGGATTTTAAAACTTCTCCATCCCTTTATGCCCCATATTACTGAGGAAATTTGGCATAGTTTAACGCAAACTGGGGAAGAAGATTGTTTAGCATTGCAAGCTTATCCGGTTGTGGTTGAAGAAAATATTTTAGAAGTGCAACGCTTAGGCAAATTTGTTAAAGATCCTGATTCAATTGTCGGTCAAGTTTTGAGTACCCTATTAGAATTACCTGACCTGATAGGAGATTTCGTTAAACAATATCAAAAACCGTTAATTTTGACGGGGTTATTTTTCGTTGCCTTTTTAACAGTTAAATGTTTTGTGGCGGCGTTGAATGCTATTAATGAAATCCCGCTACTACCGACTATTTTTGAATTGATTGGGATGGGATATTCTGGTTGGTTTGTGTATCGTTATTTGTTGAAAGCATCTCAACGAGAAGAACTGGGGAAAATTCTACAAGAGTTGAAAACGGAATTTATCGGCAGTGGAGAACCGCTAAAACCTGTTGATTCAAACTTACAAGTTCCTAACAGTTTTTCCTCCGTTTCTCAAGATTCAGCTTCGGAAATTACTACAATTCTTGACCCGAAATTAGAAGCAGATTTTGAGTTAATTATTGGAGCAATTCGTACCGTCAGAAATTTACGAGCGGAAGCGGATATTAAACCGAAAGTGAAAGTTAATGCTATTCTACAAACGGAAAGCCGCAAAGAACAGGATATCTTGAAACAAGGGCAAACCTATATTCAAGAGTTAGGTAAAGTCGAAACCTTAACCATTACAGAACAGTTAACCGGAAATGAAGGACAAACTATAGCCGGAGTTGTGGGAACAGTCCAGGTGTTAATGCCGTTAGCGGGTGTGGTTGATGTAGCCGCTTTTCAAACCAAATTGCAGAAAAAATTGGCTAAAGTTGAAAAGGAAATTCAAGGGTTTCAACGCAATTTGAATAACCCGAATTTCGTTAACCGTGCCGAACCCGAAGTGGTGGAAAATACCCGTAATAATTTAGCAGAAGCTGAAAAACAAGCGGAAATTCTGCGAGAACGGTTAAGTCAATTTTCATAATAATAGGGAACAGGGAACAGGGAACAGACAATCAGCTATTTAGCCTGTAAAGTCCCTGTTTCTAAATCAGGATAGGGCAATTTCTTAATCACAAAAACGGATTATGATGAATCAAGATTTAGGATTATTTTTGTTAGGAATTGCTGTACTAACGCTCTACTTAATCTTTTCAGCCTTAACGGAAATGGGAACCAAACTTCCCTGGAAAAAGTAGAACAGGGAACACTTCTAAATCCTAAAACCCTTTCACTTTTTACTGTTCCCTGTTCCCTAATGCTATAGATTGTAATGCTTTTTCAACAATATCAATCACGTCTTGAGATTTAAACGGTTTAACTAAATAGCCCGAAGGATTGGTTTCTTTTGTGCGTTCAATGGTAGAGGTATCAGAATAAGCAGTAATATAAACGATGGGAGTTTGGTGTTGTTCTCGAATGCGTTTTGCGGTTTCTACCCCATCTAATTCGCCGCGTAAGTGGATATCCATTAAAATTAAATCCGGGCAATTTTTCGCTACCTGTTCTAAGGCTTTTTCTCCTGAATTAATTCGAGCAATAACTGTATACCCTTGTTTTCTTAAACTCCGGGCAATACTTTCGGCTGCAATTAATTCATCTTCAACAATTAAAATGGTCGCTGTCATTGGCTTAAAACCCTCTGAATATTAATTGAACATTAAGCTCATATTAATTTTTAATTATAGCTTTGTTCTTGAAAAATTAGAGTAAAACTTGTACCTTGGGTACAGTCTAATTCAAGGGTTGCCTCTAATTGATCAGCTAAAATATTAACTAATCTTAATCCCAAAGAAGGGCTATCTTGCCAATCTACATCTTCTGGAATCCCGATGCCATTATCACTAATTTTTAAATAAATTTGTTGTTCAGAATCCATTTTTAGAGTAATTTTAATTTCTCCAGTTGTTGAGTCAGGGAAAGCATATTTAAACGCATTTGTTACTAACTCATTAATTAATAATCCACAGGGAATCGCCGTTTCTAAATTTAAAGTTACAGGTTCAACATCCAGACTAATATTGATTTTACAGTCTTTGGGTTGATAAGATGAAATTAACTTTTCGACTAAATTTTGAATATAATTTGCAAAATTCACCTGGGATAAATCATCAGATTGATAAAGTTGCTCATGAATTAATGCCATGGTTTGAATCCGATTTTGACTATCTGCAAATAAATTCCGTTGTTCCTCCTGTTCTAAGGTATCCGCTTGTAAATCTAATAAATTAGAAATCACATAGAGATTATTTTTAACTCGATGATGAATTTCTCGCAATAAAACTTCTTTTTCTAACAGTGAAGCTTTGATTTTTTCTTCCGCTTTTAAGCGTTCAGTCACATCTCGACAGACACAAATTAATAAATTATCATCGGTTAAAGTCAGTGAAACTTCTTCAACAAAGGTACTTCCATCTCTACGTTTAGCTGTCGTTTGACCTTGCCAATGACGTTGTTGGAATAAAACAGGAAAAGTATGCTGTTCAAAATAACGAACTTGTTCCGGTATATACAAACTTTCCCAACTGTATCCTAGTAATTCTTGAGGATGGCTATACCCAAACATTTCAACATGGGCTTTATTCAAATAAATATAATGCCCATCTTTTAAAATCGCAATACCATCAATGGCGGCTTCAATGGCGGCTAACTGTTGTTTTAATACTTCTTGTGCTTTCTGAAGTTCTGTAATATCTGTATGAGCACCCACCATGCGAATCACGTTTCCTTGGTCATCTTTTAGATGAATGGCTCTCGATAAAATATAGACGATGGAACCATTTTTATGATAAAAACGTTGAATGCTCTGAAATCGATCTACTCGACCTTTGTTATAGTCTTCAATCAATTTAATGGCAGCAATTCTATCCTCTTCAAAAATAACTTTGTCCCAGGAGGAGAGAGTATTCGGTAATTCATCATTATTATAGCCAATCATCTCTTTCCAACGGGGAGAAAAATAAATCTCATTTGTGATGAAATCCCAATCCCAAAAGCCATCTTGTGCGGCTTGAATCGCTAAGTGAAACCGTTCTTCCGCCACTTTAATTTCGGCAGCACTGCGTTTGCGTTCCGTTAAATCTTGAGCAATTCCTAGGAATCCAGTAATATTTCCTATCGGATCTCGCAAGGAACAAACCGAGAGTAAAACCGGAAATTTTCTTCCATTTTTATGAACCATGCTCCATTCTCGTTCTTCAATCTGTCCGAGACGAGCTTTCGCAACAAAAACATCAAAACTCGGTTCAATTTTAGTTCCTAATTCTAAAGATAAACTATAGGAACGTTCCAGAATTTCTTGAGGATCATGAGCAATAGCAGGAGTTGTTTTACCAATTATTTCTTCAGCTTGATAACCGAGTAAATTTTCTGCACCTCGGTTCCAAACTTGAATAATTCCATTGATATCCGTTGAAATAATGGCGTAATTTGTACCATCTAAAATGGCTTGTTGGAGTTGATTTAATTCTAAGAGTTTGGCTTCTGCTAATTTGCGATCGCTAATATCACTTTCGGAACCTGCCATGCGAATCACTTGACCGTTTTCATCCCAGAGTGCTTGACCCCGATCTAAAATCCATTTATAGGAATTATCTTTACATTTTACCCGATATTCAGCCATAAAAAATGGCGTTTTTCTTTGAAAGTGATCCTGAATTCCTTGCCAAACCCTCTCAGCATCATCGGGATGAATTCGAGATATCCATTCTTCTAAGTGATGACTAATTTCATCTTCATCAAACCCTCGCATTTCTTTCCACCGAGGGGAAAAGAAAACTTCATTGGTTGGAACATTCCAATCCCAAATTCCATCTTTACTTCCATGAACGGCTAATTGCCAACGTTCCTCACTGATTTGTAAGGCTTTTTCTGCCAATTTCCGTTCGGTTATATCTAACATAATTGACAAATATTGGAACGGTTTACCCTGATCATCCACAAACGGAACAATAGTTGTATCCACCCAATAGTAATTTCCATTTTTGGCTTGATTTCTAATTTCACCCCGCCATACTTTTCCTTGAGAAATTGTAGACCAAAGGTGTTTAAAGAAGCTCTGAGGATGATAATGTGAATTAATTAAACTAAAGGTTTGCCCCACTGCTTCTTCGTATGAATATTGATAAGTCTGAGAAAATTTATAATTAAAATAATTAATAACCCCATTGCGATCTGCTATGACTACAATAGCCATTTCATCAAGGGCGATTTTATGATAAGTTAATTCTTGCAGGACACTTTTGAGTTTTTTCTCGGCTTGTTTCTTAGCCGTAACATCCCGCAAAAAAGCGCGAATTACCGTTGGTTTACCCTCTTCAAATCGACAGTTAGCACTGCCTTCTAAAATCACAATTTCTCCAGTTTTAGTGATATATTCTGTTTCAATAGAATTCTGTTTAATAAAATCTCCGTTTTTTAAGCGTTCAAAATATTGACGAAAGCTAGAAATTTCTTCAGGGATTGTAATTAAATCAAAAACCGATAATTTTTTAATTTCTTCCTCGCTATATTTTAAGGTTTCTTTCCAAGCTCGGTTTACATAAATAAAACGTCCATCTTCAGGAGAAATTAGTTGGATTAAATCATTAGCATTTTCAAATAAATCCTTTAACTGTTCTTGACTTTCTCTTAAATCCATTAATAATTGAGCTTGGGCGATCGCAATTCCTACTTGCTCGGAAATTTGCTGCATAATCTCAATTTCAAATTCTGTCCACTGATGGAGTTGATAACATTGATGCGCCAGCATTAAGCCCCAAAGTATACCATTTTGAAAAATCGGAACAATTAATTTAGATTTAACCTCTAATTGCTGCATTAACTCGCTCATACATAAATTTTCTGGGTTATCTAAAGAATAAACCTCTTCGATATTATCAATCGCTTTTACTTTTGTATATTTATAAAACTCAATACAAGAATCAGAAAAAATGTTCTCATTTAAAATGCTATTCAGAAGGGATAACTCTGGATTAATAACTGATTCTGTAATAATTTGTTGTTTTCCTTTCGGGAAAATACGATAAATTAAAACGCGATCGCAATCTAAAATATGGCGAATTTCGGTTACAGTCGTTTGCAATATTTTTTCGAGTTGTAAAGATTGACGAATATTCAGAGTAATATCTGTAAATAATTCAACCTTAATATTTTGACGATGTAATTTTTTCTCGGTGCGTCGATGTTCTTGAATTTCATTTAAAAGTTGTTGATTTGTTTGGCTTAAGACGATGGTTCGTTCTCGCACTCTTCGCTCTAATTCACCATTCAATTTGATTAAAGCATCTTCTGCTTTACAGCGTTCTTTTAACTCATGTTGAATTTGTTGATAAAGTTGAGACTGTTGAATGGCAATGGAAATAGAAACAGCGAGTTGATCTAATAAGTGTAACTCATCCGAACTCCACTCACGGGGTGCAATACAGTGATGAGCAATTAATAATCCCCATAACTGATGAGCAGAGACAGGATCGTTAATGACAATGGGAACCACTAAATTAGCTTTTACATTAAAATCAGATAGTAAATTGTAATAGCAAGGAGATATATCTGCGGTTTCAATATTATTAATAGAATTTTTCCTACCTTGCAAATAATGTTTAGCACCGCCCCTTTTAAAACAAGTATCTTCTAAAGAAATTCCCAGAATACTATTTCCTTGAACAGTAACAGATTCTGCAACAATTTGACCATTAAATTCAGCATCGAATTGATAAACTAAAACTCGATCACAGTCTAAGAGTTGTCTAATTTCTGTCACCGTTGTGTTTAGAATTTCCTTTAAAGATAAAGACTGACGAATATTAATCGTTACTTTGTATAATATTTTTTCTAATTCCAGTTGTTGATACAGTTTTTTTTCTGCCTGTTTCTGCGGCGTAATATCCCTAGCAATTCCTAAAAAAGAAATTAAAGTCCCATCAGGAGAATATTCAGGAACCAGTCGAGTTTGATACCAAATAGAACTGTTGATAGTCGGATAGGGATAATCAACTGTTTGTTCTTGTTTCGTTTCAATTGCCTTTTGAAGACAGTTTTTCCAAATATTGATTACGTCTTGATCAATCCCAATTTCTTCTGGATATTTACCGATTAAATCTTGAGCCGTAACTCCTACCAATTTTTCAACAGCATGATTAAAATAGAGATATTTTAAATCTAAATCAATTCTAAAAATAATATCAGGAGCCGTTTCAACTATGAGTTGAAATTCCTGTTCCCGATAATAAAGTTTTTCCGTCTGTTCTTGTACTGTTTGTTGGAGGTTTAAATTCTTACTTTCTAACAGTTGTATTTTTTCATCTTGTAAATGTTTAACTTCTGCTTCTAATAATTCAATAACATTATAAACTTCTAACGGCTCTAATATCTGCAAAATATTAGTGCGTGTGATTAATCCTAATAATTCTCCCTGGTTTCCCGTGATAATCAAACGACCAATACGATTAGACTCCATCATTTGATGAGCAACCGATAAATTATTATCAGGACTTAGCTTTAAAATAGGATAACTCATCACGCTTAGGGCTGGGGTATGATTCCAATCTAATCCTAACTTTTTAAATTGAACTAAATCTCGTTCTGTAATCATTCCAACGGGATTTTGATGAGCATCTTCAGCCACAATCACTACACAACTAATATGATGATTTGCCATCAGTTGTGCTATTGTTAATAAAGGGGTTTGATCTGTTGTAACAATCACTTGACGATTCATCACTTCAGAAACAGTTCTGAACCGCAATAAATCCTCTGGTTGTAAACATCCCCGAATCGTATCATAGGTAATTAATCCAATTAGATTTCCTTGATCAACGATGGGTAAATGGCGGATTGAATGCTCTCGAAATAGATTGATAGCTGCAAAAATATCCTGTTTTTTTTCATATTGAAGGGTGACAACAGGTTGACTCATCACCTGCTTGACTTTAATCTTTTCTGTATGTTTTTCCTGGGCAATCCATTGAATAATATTTCGTTCTGTTACAATGCCAATGGGTTGATTATTTTCTACAATAATAACACAACTGCCCCGGCCTTCTTGTTTTGCCGTTTTCAAGGAGTTAGATTCTGATGAATGCAGATAACAATTTCCTCGGGAGTTGATAATTAATGAGATTACCTCGTCTAAGGGAGTATCGGGTGAGACTTGTAGGGGATCTCGAATAATAGCAGCTTCTAAATTATCTAACCAAGCAAGTGTTAGGGCCATAGACCATTGAGATGTAGTTAGAGATATGAATTCATTGTATCTTCTAGGAAGGGAAGTTGTAAAAATGTCGCTTAACATCGAAGGATCAAAAGAAAGAAGACTCTTCTATAACAGGGAACAGGGAACAGGGATAATACTTTTGGCTGTTTCATATCAGTTGTGAATTATTACAACCTCCGTCTCGAAGGCACAGATTGCTATATTAAGCATCTATCTCATTTAGATTTAAAGTTCTCTTTTTAAAAAATAAATCAAATAATTTACCTTTCCCTAAAATTTCATCTAATTCTCGTGTTATAAAAAAAGGAATAAACACAAGGAACAAGCAGAATATTTGATAAATTGTATCGAATTGAAAAAAATGATATTTCAATTCAATTAAAACTTTAGACATAGATTCTTGTTGAAACAAACCGACGACAAAATGTTCTGCAACATTAAAAATTAAAACAATAATTGTAAACAAAATTGACTTATAACCCACTGAAATAATCAGGGGTTTATCTCCATAGCGTTCTACCAGAGGCAGTTTTTCAGATAAAACAATCACTTTTCCGATGATTAAAGCTCCAACAATCGCAACCCCATAGTTAAAAGCATTAATCCCATGTTTTAATAACGCCAGGGAATTCAAGGTGATTAAAACGCTAAAGGATAAAGCTAAATACAAATTAACAATTGCTAAACTAATAAACTCATCAAGCAAGGTTGATTTCCTGGTTTTTGTAGATGTTTTTTTGTTAGCCATAAATTTAAGTAGAGTTGATGGTTGATCTTTTTCTATTGTCTACTGATAACTGATTACAGGTGGAATAACCCTGCCCCTAGGGATTGTGTCGGGCTTTTAAAATAAATTCAGCCACGCTTAAATCAACAGGAGTAGTTACTTTTAAATTGGTTTCTTCTCCCATAACAATATGAACGGGTAATCCACATTTTTCAAATAATGCCGCATCATCGGTCACTTCCCAACTTTGTTGACGCCCTTGCTCATGGCAGTCTTTTAATAGTTTCACATCAAAGCCTTGGGGAGTTTGTGCCGCCCATAACTGTTTGCGCTCAGGGGTATCTAAAATTAATCCATCCTCATCCACCACCTTAATCGTGTCTTTGACCGGAATAGCGGCAATTAACCCCTGATACTCCTGTAATGCTTGTGCACAGCGTTCAAATAACTGCGGTGTGGCTAAACATCGAGCACCATCATGAATTAATACCTGTTCTGCATCGCTGGGTAAGGCTTGTAAACCATTATAAACCGACTCTTGACGGGTATCTCCCCCTTGAATTAACTCTACAGGTTTACTTAAATTAACACTAGCTAAAATTTCTTTAAACTCAGGGAAATCCACAGGTTGACCCATGATCCCGATCCAGTCAATGCAGGTTGCTGCTTCCGCCGATAAGAGTGTCCACGTCAATAACGGTTTATCCAATAACGTCAAAAGCAATTTGTTGCGATCGCTTCCCATTCGTCGTCCCATCCCTGCTGCTGGAATTAATAAGTGCATTGTGAAAATTTAGAGGTAAGATTGACAATCCTGTGTTCATATTAGAATTAAGCTGATCTTGTAGATTAACTCTTTAGTGATGAGAATACTAGCCCTTGTCCCAGGTGGAATAGGCGATCAAATTTTGTTTTTCCCAACGCTTGATGGCCTTAAGCAAGCTTATCCTGAAGCCCAAATTTCTGTTATGGTAGAACCCAGGGCCAAGGGAGCTTATCGAGTCTGTAAGTCGGTTTCCGAAGTTTTAACCTATGATTTCAAGGAACGTAACAGTTTAGCCGACTGGGGAAATTTTCTGGGTATTGTCCGTGATCGAGAATATGAAGTGGTCTTATCCTTGGGTCAAAGTTGGACGGTGGGATTGTTATTATGGTTAACGGGTATCCCCATTCGCGTTGGATACACCGGTGGCGGTGAAGGGATGTTTATTAGCAACCCAGTCCCCCTGAAACCCGAACAATACGCCGCCGAGATGTATTATGACCTGCTCAAAGGGTTACAAATTACCACCCCCTTCTCTGGATTATCCATTAATGTTCCTAAACTAGATATTGACTGGGGAGATGCTGAACAAAAACGTCTGGGGATACAGGAAAGTGGTTATATTTTGATTCATGGAGGGTCTAGCCAGTTAGCACAACAAAAAGGCATTGATAAAATTTACCCTGTTGCACGTTGGCAAAAAATTATTCAAGATATTCAACAACGACAACCTAACCTTCCTGTTGTTATTGTCCAGGGGCCAGAAGATGCCGCGTTAGTGCGTGAAATTGTCCAATCTTGTCCTCAAGTTAAAGTCACCCGACCGGATGATATTGGCAAATTAGCGGCAATGATCGCTTCGGCGAATTTAATGCTCTGTACCGATAGTGCCCCGATGCACTTGGCTGTTGCGGTGGGAACCTATACGATCGCATTATTTGGCCCCACTGAACCTGCTAAATTATTACCCAAAAGCGATCGCGTTATTGGCATTAAATCTCCCACCGGAAAAATGTCTGATATCTCTCCCGATGAAGTAATTAAAAAAATCTGGGGCGGTTAATTTAGCCGTAGGGGCGGGGTATTCCCGCCCGTATTCCCGCCCGTATTCAGTTATTAGTTATTAGCTTATTTCCTTTTAGTTCTGATTCCAAATTCTATGAATTACAATATTGAAGAAACGGTTATTGAACGTTATCAAGCTGGAGCAACAACGGTACAGCCTTCTCTGTGTTGTCCAGTGGAATATCAAGAAAATCAATATTTAGACATTATTCCTCAAGAAATTATTGAAAAAGATTATGGCTGTGGTGATCCGACTCGTTATGTTAACCCCGGAGAAATTGTTGTAGATTTAGGTTCCGGGGCGGGAAAAAATTGTTATATAATCGCTCAAAAAGTCGGGGCGAATGGTCGAGTCATTGGGGTCGATTTTAATGATACCATGTTAGCGTTGTCTCGTCGCTATCAAGCAGAAATTGCCCAAAAATTAGGTTATGCTAATACAAGCTTTGTTAAAGCAAAAATTCAGGATTTAGCCTTAGATTTAGATCAAGTTCAACAGTGGTTAACAAATCATCCCATTCAGTCGATTGAACAAATTACAGAATTTGAGTTAGAATGCGATCGCCTACGTCAACAAACTCCTTTAATTGCAGATAATAGTGTTGATGTAGTGATTTCTAATTGTGTTTTAAACTTAGTCCGTCCCCAAGATAAAAATCAACTGTTTCAAGAAATTTATCGTGTGTTAAAACGAGGGGGAAGGGCGGTTATTTCGGATATTGTTTGTGATCAAGATCCGACTCCTGATATTTTAAATGATCCCGATCTTTGGAGTGGCTGTATTGCGGGAGCCTTTCGCGAAAATGAATTTTTACAACGCTTTGAACAAGCTGGATTTTATGGAATTGAAATCTTAGCCCGACAGGAAGACCCTTGGCAAGTGATTGATGGCATTGAATTCCGTTCTTTAACCGTTTGTGCGTTTAAAGGGAAAGACGGCCCCTGTTTAGATGTTAATCAAGCGGTGATTTATAAAGGGCCTTGGAAACAAGTGATGGACGATGACGGACATATTTTATATCGCGGTGAACGGATGGCAGTTTGTGATAAAACCTATCACATTTATACTAACATAAACAGCCCCTATTGTCAAGATATTTTAGGAATTTTACCCCATGAAACTATTCCGTTAGAATCAGCACCAGAGTTTGATTGTAGACGCAATATGATTCGTAAACCGGAAGAAACTAAAGGCAAAAATTATCACGTTACGATTACAAATTCTGATAATTCTTGTTGTTCTCCTGCAAGTTCGAGTTGTTGTTAAATTGGGGAGCAGAGAATATTTCTTATTGTCGTTTTTTGATTTAAAGTTCTGATTGCTTAATCGTTTCATCCCAAATCCAATTCTGAAAACCGACTGATAAAATCGGGTGTCATTCCCGCCCTTGTAGGAATCTATAAGCATTTTAGGAGATTATCATCAATAGTCTATAAGAAAACAGATTTGGGATCACCGATTTTCTATCAATTTTTGGGTTCAGTCCGGTTAGCTTAAGGTGTTAGAGATGATGGCTATCCAATAGTCATTGGGTTACAAATCACAGTCTTGTCTGGAGGCTTACAACCGTATAAGTACGAGAATTTTGAAGGTTATGCTTGTATTTTAGCGATGTAGATCACATCTTTTTGTGTAACATCTCACAGGATTATTTTTTTTCTATCACGACGGTTGAATCATGAATGATATATCTTAAGTCATATAATATCTTTTATCTTTTTTCACGAAACCCTTCCTATTGAAATCAGAGACAATCAATAACCAAAAGATTTATAGTCTATAGGAACTCTGAATCCGATTTGAGGTCAAGTAACAGCCATGAAAAAAATTCTAGTCATTGAAGACGATGTTCTGCTCCGTCGGAGTTTACTAAAAATTCTCCATGCGGAAGGGTTTCAACTCCTCGAAGCCGATAATGGACAAGTGGGTTTACAACTTCTACACAGCCAACAACCTGATTTAGTTTTATGTGATTTAATCATGCCCGAAATGGATGGCTATGGCGTGCTAGAATACTTACGCAGTAACCCGGACACCCTCTCCATTCCCTTCATTTGTTTAACCGCCCAACATGAACGCAGCAATTTACGACGGGTAATGGAATTGGGTGCGGATGACTATCTCACCAAACCTTATAGTAAATCGGAACTATTAGCCGCCATTCAAGCACAGTTTAATAAACAGGAACGAGTTAATCTTCCCCTGTCATTATCTGAGTCTCAAGGGTTAATTCAATTAACCGCGAATCGGGAAGATGAATCTCAGATTAATTTAACGGCTCAGTTAAGTTTACAAAGTAAATTCAAACAAATTATTAAAGAAATTGACTCACCGCAGCAGTTAGTTCCGGTATTTATTTTAAGTTTAGATCGCCTAGAACGGTTTCAAGATTATTTAGGAGTAGATTATGGAGATATTCTAGTTCAGGCGGTGATTAATCGGATTCATGAAGAACTGAAAAGAGCCGGATTTGTTGTTAAATTTAAAGATGAAAAAATTGCCTTAATTTTACCGCCCATTTCCCACTCTGAGGAAATTGAAGAAATTGCTTTAAAACTTTTAAACTGTTTATCAAAACCTATCAAAATTTCCGACTATAAATTATTATTAGGATGCTGTTTAGGCGTTTCTTTATATCCCCAACATGATGATAATTTTGATAACTTACTAATTAAAGCCAATATTGCCTTGCGTCAAGCCCAACAGCAGGGAACCCATTCTTATTTTGTCTATACGAATGAAATTTGGACAAAAATTCAAGATCGGTTTCGCTTAGAAATTGATCTGCACCATGCGTTAGACAACGAAGAATTTATTATTCATTATCAACCTCAACTCGACTTAAAAACCGGAAGAATTATTGGGGCTGAAGCTTTATTTAGGTGGCAACACCCCCAACGCGGACTTGTGCCTCCCCTGGAATGTTTAAGCATTGCTGAAGAAAATGATTTAATTGTAGAAATTGATGAATGGATGATTCGTCAAGTTTGTCAGCAAGTGAAACAATGGCAAAACCAGGGATTTGAACTCTCCGTTGCTGTCAATGTTTCGGGGGTTAAATTTCATCAACGCAATTTAGGACGTTATGTGATGCAAGTCTTAAAACAAACGGGTTTAGATCCCAAATATTTAGAATTAGAATTAACCGAAAGTGTTTTAGTTAAAAATCCTGAACGTTCCGTTGCCATTCTCCATGAACTGAAGAATTTAGGAATCGGACTTTCTTTAGATGATTTTGGAACCGGATATTCCTCTTTAAGTTATTTGCAAAAATTCCCGTTTGACACCCTCAAATTAGATCGCTGTTTTGTCCAAGATGTGAACCGCCATATTAAAAATGCAGCAATTGTGAAAGCAACGATTGTTATGGCTCATAGTTTAAATATGAGAGTCGTTGCTGAAGGAGTAGAAACGGAAGCCGAACAACAATTTCTTCGAGATCATGAATGTGATTGTTTACAAGGATATTGGTTTAGCCGCCCGGTAGAACCTCGGATTTTTGAGCAACTTGTTAAGGCTAATGCCGCAGAAATCCCGACTAAACCTTTATCTCCTTTGGAATGTTAAATCATTAAGTTCAGGTTTACAATTTAAGTGTTAATTCTTCTCGAATTTGACTCATTAAATCCTTCAGTCCGCCTGTATTTAAACGATAACTTAATGGATGAGCAATTAAGTAAGCTGTGCTTTCAAATAAAACCTCTATTTCTGTTAATCCATTTTGTTGTAAAGTTTTACCTGTAGAAACTAAATCGACAATCGCTTCAGACATTCCCGTAATTGGCCCTAATTCAACGGAACCATATAGCGGTATAATTTCAACTGGTAAATCTAAACTCTCAAAATACTCGCTGGCACAGTGGACAAATTTAGACGCAACCCGACTATGGGGTGGCAATTCTACTGGACGCTGATAGGGACTTGATTGTTTAACAGCCACCGACATCCGGCATTTGCCAAATTTGAGATCAACCAGAGAAGCGACTTGAGGCTTTTTCTCCCGCAGGACATCATAACCCACAATCCCTAACTGTGCTTGGCCATATTCCACATAAACAGGGACATCTTGTGCCCGCACTAATAAACCCTTAGCGGTTTGGGTGGGATCATGAATCTGAAGTTGTCGATTGCCGGGATCTAAAAAAGCACTAAAATCAAGTCCAACGGCTTGCAGAAGCCGGATACTGTCTTTTAATAAAGCGCCTTTAGGCAGTGCTACGGTGATCATAAAGATGAGAAATGAGGGATTTGGGATTTATAGAGACAGTGACACAGCAGCGAATCGCTATCCGATGAAACTGCAATTATTACCCCAACTTTTATTTACCAGATTATGGGACAGTTAACTCTGGTGATCGGTAACAAAAATTATTCGTCTTGGTCGTTACGTCCTTGGTTACTTTTAAAACAAGTAGGACTTGATTTTGCTGAAATTATGATTGATTTGGGTACTCCCAACACCCACAAGGAAATCAGGCGCTATTCTCCATCGGGAAAAGTTCCGGTGCTATTAGATGGAGATTTAACGGTTTGGGAATCCTTGGCGATTTGTGAATATATTGCTGAAAATTTTATTCGAGATTTATGGCCTCAAGACCGAGACGCTAGGGCTTTTGCTCGTTCTGTGAGTCATGAAATGCACGCCGGATTTATGAATTTACGGCAACAAATGCCGATGAATTGTCGTACTCGCTACCCCAGAGAAGGAATGAAACCAGGGGTACAAGGAGATATTGATCGAATTACTGCAATTTGGCGAGAATGCCGTCAACAGTATGGGTCTAAGGGTGAATTTTTATTCGGAAAATTTACCATTGCTGATGCCATGTTTGCCCCCGTTGTTTCTCGATTTATTAGCTATGATGTCAAGTTAGGATTAATTGAACAGGACTATGTTAAAACCATTTGGTCGCTTCCAGCCATGCAGCAATGGATTGATGCAGCTTGTTTAGAACCTGAAATGATGTATTTTTAACAGTTATCAGTTATCAGTTATCAGCTATCAGTTATCAGTTATCAGTTATCAGTTATCAGTTATCAGTTATCAGTTATCAGTTATCGGTTAACGGTTATCAGCTATCAGTTATCAGTTATCAGTTATCAGTTATCAGTTATCGGTTAACGGTTAACGGTTAACGGTTGAGTTTTAACTGTTGGCTTTGTTAGTTTCTCGTAAAACTGTTCCCTGTTCCCTGTTCCCTGTTCCCTGTTCCCTGTTCCCTGTTCCCTGTTCCCTGTTCCCTGTTCCCTATGACTGATGCGAATTTTATTAGTTGATGATGAAGTTGAATTAACGGAACCTTTGAGTCGGGTATTGAGCCGCGAAGGATATACGGTTGATCTTGCAACAGATGGACATTTAGGTTGTGAGTTGGCTCGTCAAAATCCATATGATTTGTTAATTTTAGATTGGATGTTACCCCAAAAATCGGGGTTAGAAATTTGTCAAGAATTGCGATCACAATCGAATCGAACACCGATTTTATTTTTAACCGCAAAAGATACCCTCGATGATCGAGTTCAAGGGTTAGATGCTGGGGCGGATGACTATTTAATGAAACCCTTTGAACTGCGAGAATTATTAGCGAGAGTTCGGGCTTTATTACGTCGCTATCCCGTCACCGAATCCCCCGTTACCAATTCTAACCGTTTGCAAGTGGCAGATTTAGAATTAGATGCCGAAAATCAACTCGCCTATCGGGGAGGACGCATCATTGATTTATCGGAAAAAGAAAGCCAACTGTTAGCTTATTTGATGCGTTATCCAGGGCAGTTATTAACCCATCATCAAATCCATCAACATCTCTGGGGAGAGGGTGAACAGCCCAGCAGCAATGTCTTGGCAGCACAAATTCGTTTATTAAGACGAAAAATTGAAATTACGGGAGAAACGCCTTTAATTCATACCGTTTATGGCAAAGGATATCGCTTTGGAGAATAAATTTATCCTCCTGATTTGAGTTCTAAAACTTCATCTAAATTGGCAAATGTTCCCCCATAAGTAATAGTCGGGGTATCATAACCTTTAAGATGAACGGTATGTTGTTTAAAACCTTGTTGAGGACAAGCTTGGGCTAGATATTGATAAGTTGTTTCTCCTAAAGCAATATCACTGCCAATTTCTTTCGTGGCTGACTCCAAACGAAACGCCGCATTAACCGTATCTCCCAAGGCTGTATAGTCCGCACTTCCGCCACTTCCGGTATTTCCCACCATTGCATATCCGGTATTAATTCCAGCCCCCACTCGTAACGGAAAAGGCAGGGGATAAAGATGACTTAATTCCAGCGTAATTTTGTGTAACTCACTTAATGCTGTGACAATTTTTAGGATTTCTTGGGGCGTTACCCCTTGGGTTCCATGAAACCAAACCGCCATAATGGCATCCCCAATATATTTATCGACCCAACTGCCATTTTCTCGAAGAATTTGTCCGGCGTGACGAAACCAACGCCCAATCACTTCTGATAAAATCCGTTCATCTAATTGTCGAGTTAATACAGTAAAATCTCGAATATCCATCACCATCACCGATATCAAGCGACGCACGGTTAATGTAGCGGTAAAATCTTCAGATTCCGGTTCTGAAGGGTCAGTTTCCTGGGTAACATCAGGACAATAAAATTCTAACTCCGTTTGTCCAAAAACAATATGGTCACCATTATGAAGCGTGACGGGAATACTAACTCGACGACCATTGACAAAGGAACCATTTCGACTTCCTAAATCGATTAAAAAAAACTCACCATTTTCCATGCGTTGTAACATCGCATGATTCCGAGAAATCCATCGGTCTTTAATGACAAAGGTATTATCTTCACTGCGACCCAATGTCCAGTAATTTTTACCCATCAGTGGCAAATAGTGATTACCACCTTCGGTATGTAAGACTAAGTGGGGAGTGGGTTGTAAGGTCACAATCAATGGGTAGGGGACATTGGAAGATTAAAGTTATGACTTTTTAAACGCTAAAACGGTTAAAAAGCCACGCCTATGATCATAAACATTTTTTTCTCCGCACCCTCTTTTAAGTTCTGTTTAAGCTAGACAAGCTGCAATCAAAAATAAACTATCTACTAAAATTGTACTCAATACCGCTCCCCCAAATGCCCACCAATGCTGTTCTTTAGATTGTAATGGAAAAACCCCAACCCCAAATAAAAATAAAGCAAATCCGACGGCCCAACTAATTCCCCAAGGGGTACTGACAATTTGGAGGGCATTTTGAAAAATGGGTAACGCTAAGGCGGGTTCAACGTGCATCAGTTGCCGCCAACTTGGAATTAATCCCGTGATATAAAAATACCCATCGGTCACGGCTGTTCCAAATAAAGAACCTAGATAAAACCAGTTGCCAACTTTACCCCAACCTCGATATAAACACCAAACTGCAAAGGGAACCCCTAAAGCTTCTACCGGTAAATGTAACAAAGGTTCCCACCGTAACCATCCCCAATAGATAGCCCCGGTTAGCCAACTCCAACTAAATCCTAATAATAAGTCTCCCCAAACCCAAGTCGTCGGTTGCTTAAGTAATGTCCAACTGATTCCGAGCCATCCCAAGGTCAGAACTAAGGTGAGTTCTGGCCATTGTCGCACCAGGGGAGCTTGGAAAAAGACAGGAACACAGACGAGAAACACCGATGCTAAAAACACCAGCCAAATCTGAGATTCTTTAACTTTGGCCAGAACCGTTTGCATCAATCGAGAGGTGGACTGAATCGGTTGAGTGGTAGTCAAAATAAAACCTACTAGAATGTTGAACAAGATCTTTAAGATTTATGAAGTAAATTATCATAATTTAATATATCATATTTTTTATCCCCCCCTAGGGGATTTAATCTTGACTTTAGCATAGAAATCCAGGGTAGAGTGTGGGAGTTGGGAGGAAAAGTGGGAGATGCTGATCCTGTCCCCCTGTTTCCTTGTCAAAAAATGTTACATATTATTGCGTTGATTCCTGAAAGTTGAGATGGAGTTGCCTTAATCCCTTAATCTGTAGGATAGCCAACCATGTTGCTCTAAAGCTCTGAGCGATCCTGGTTAAAATAACCGAAAATTTGGGTTTAACACTCCGTCCTTCTAGGATGGCTTCGTATTAAGATTTAGATGGTCACAGACCCACCCGACTTTGAAAGCAGCATCGACTGTGGACTTAAGGAGTACGGGAAAGCCAAAAGTTAAGGGTCTAAAATCCCAACTTGAGGCAGAATTAAGAACCCAAGATTGTTTTAGGGGGTCGCCGGAGGGCATTCGGAGACTTAAAACGGACGTGGAGAGAGTGTAAGACCTATTTTTTAGGCAATTCTTGATACGTCAACCCACCGAAAGGCTTTGCCTGGTAGGAATCTACTTGCCGTTAGGCAGTGGAGGATGTCAACACAAGATAACAAACGACGTTGAGTTCGAGATTAAGGAGATATTAAGGTGGCGCTTCCTTTATTAAGCTATGGCCCGACCAGCCGCAATGTTCGCGTTGCTGGCTTTGAAGTAGCCGGTGATGAACAACCCAGAATTTTTACGGCTGAAAATATGCCCTCTGGTTCTGAGTGGGATAACATCATTTGGGCTGCTTATCGCCAAATTTACAGCGAACATCAAATCCTGAAAAGCAACCGTCAAACTAACTTAGAGTCTCAGCTTA
The DNA here is from genome assembly GCF_900009145.1 of Planktothrix tepida PCC 9214. Classification (NCBI taxonomy): domain Bacteria; kingdom Bacillati; phylum Cyanobacteriota; class Cyanophyceae; order Oscillatoriales; family Microcoleaceae; genus Planktothrix; species Planktothrix tepida. The sequence continues at coordinate 481,521 of NZ_LN889802.1, read as the reverse complement.
AGTTTGGTCAAATTAATGTACGGGATTTCATTCGGGGTTTAGCAATTTCCGATCCCTTCCTGCGTCGCAACTACCAAACCAATAGCAACTACCGTTTTGTCGAGATGTGTGTTCAACGCATTTTAGGACGGGATGTTTATAGCGAACGTGAAAAGATCGCATGGTCTATTGTGGTTGCAAACAAAGGCCCCAAAGGCTTTATTGATGAGTTACTCGATAGCGATGAATACCTGGATAACTTCGGGTATGATACGGTTCCTTACCAACGCCGTCGGGTTCTGCTTCAGCGCAATACAGGGGAAGTTCCTTTTAATCTCAGAACACCTCGCTATAACGAGTACCACCGTAACCAGCTAGGTTTCCCTCAAATCGTTTGGCAAAACGAAGTTCGTCGCTTTATTCCTCAAGAAAAACAAGCCAAAGCTGGCGATCCCCGGAACTTCCTGGATGCAGCACGGGCTGTTACTCCGACCATCACTCCCGTGACTCGTGTTGCATTGGGCGATATCAATATTGAAACGATGGTTCCCCGCAAACGCTAATCTCGGCGAGGGCAAAGCCAGCTAATTTTCAACAGAAACGTTATTAAAATAGCGTTTAAAACCGATTTGCAGTTCTAGGGGTGGTGGATTCGGATAAAGATTGGTGAAAACACCCATCAATCAATAGCCGAATCATCCGCCCCTACCTGTTTAGGATCAAATTAACTCTACATAAACGAACGCACAACACCGTTTAACGTTAAGTTTAAAGGTGTTCCTAACGCTTGGAATTTCCACTGTCCGTTTTGTTGCGATAGTTCTCCGAGTAACATAGAAATTTGCCCGGAGTAAGTCGTTTCACCAGAAAGACTATAACGCGCAATTTCTTTCCCGGTGGCATCTATTGACCGAACAAAAGCATTATTAACCATTCCAAAGTGCTGTTTACGGTCTTCTGCATGGTAAATATTCACCCCTAAAATAATCCGTTGATAAGCTGCTGGAAGGGTTTTAAGTTCAATAATAATTCGTTCATCATCTCCTGAACCTTTTCCAGTGAGGTTATCTCCTGAATGAATCACGGTATTATTTTTTGTGGCTAAATGCCCAAAATAAATCACATCTTCTTGTTGATTTTTTAGTTTTCCTTGAGCATTTAATAACAAGGCAAATCCATCTAAATCAAAGTCTGCATTTCCCCCTAATAATCCTGCAAATAACCCTTTTTTTGCCACATCCCATCCTAATCCCATCACGACCCTTGATAAATCATATTCGTTTTTATCAAGAATGATGCTTTGACCTTTTTTTAAATTAATAGCCATAATTAAAGTCCTAATAAATTAAACGTATTTATCTACAAAACTTTGTAAACCAGAATTATAACCTTGTCCAACGGCTTGAAATCGCCATTCACCATTTTTGAGATATAATCTCCCAAATTCAACAGCAGTTTCCCGTGAGAAATCTTCTTCTAAATCATATTTTGTGACTTCGGTTTGAGTGTCATCATCGTAAATTCTAATATAAGAATTTCTCACCTGTCCGAAGTTTTGTCGCCGTTTATCTGCATCGTGGATAGTAACAACAAAAATTAATTCTTGAATAGAAGAATTGATTTTAGTTAAATCTACAACGATGGTTTCATCATCCCCGCTTCCTTCTCCCGTGCGACTATCTCCTAAATGTTTCACAGATTGATCAGGAGAAATTAAGTTATTATAAAATACGAAATATTCATCGATTGGAATTTTACCATCTTCTGCTAACATAAAAACAGAAGCATCTAAATCAAAAGCTGTTCCTGTATCACTAGCATTCACATCCCATCCTAAACCAATGGATGCTCGTTTTAAGCCAGGGGCTTCTTTTGATAAACTAATTCTTTCCCCTTTTCTAATATTAATCGACATGATTAATCAACTCCTAAAATTGTAAATTCTATTAGTATTATCGGCTGACGGTTAACCCTTAATCATCAACCGTCAACAGCCAAACATCTTAGGTATATTGTTGAACAAAACCTTCTAAACCGGAATTATAACCTTGTCCAACAGCTTGAAATCGCCATTCACCGTCTTTTCGATAGAGGCGACCCATTTCAATGGAGGTTTCTCTGGAAAAATCCTCTTCTAAGTCATAGCGAGTGATTTCTGAGTCGGTTTCATTGTTATAAATTCGGATATAAGAATTACGGACTTGTCCAAAATTTTGCCGTCTTGCTTCTGCTTCATAAATGGTGGCGACAAAGACAATTTCTTGTATATTCGGATCAACCGTATTTAACTCAACCAGAATGGTTTCATCATCCCCGCCACCTTCTCCAGTGCGGTCATCTCCCAGGGATTCTACAGAACCATCAGGGGATTTTAAGTTATTGTAAAATACGAAATATTGTTCATTCGGAATTTTGCCATTACTTCCGAGCATAAAGACCGACACATCCAAATCAAAAGCGGCTCCCGTATCAGAAGCATTAATATCCCATCCTAATCCAAGTCCTGCTTTTTTTAAACCGGGTGCTTCTTTAGAAAGACTAATGCGTTCCCCTTTAGTTAAATTAATCGTCATGGCTTTAAATCCATTTTCCTCAAATAAAATTACTAATACTCTACACTTAATTAGGGAGCTATTCCGCCGAATTAACAAGACGTTTTTGATACTCAGCTTCTGTAACTAGATCCTGGGTACTTTCCACCCGATCTAAAAATACAATTCCATCGAGATGATCGAGTTCATGCTGAAAAATTCGAGCTACAAAATCCGTTAATTCCTGATGACAGAGTTTCCCCTCACGGCTGGTATATTCAACTTCAATCCTTTGATAACGGGGAACTAACCCTCGAATTCCCGGAACACTTAAACAGCCTTCCCAACCTTTAATGGTTTCGTTAGAATGGTTAAGAATTTTAGGATTAATAATCGCAGTGGGTTCCATTACGGGTGCGTTAGGATAACGCAATGTAGGGCGAGAAGCCATAATAAATAAGCGATCGCTCATTCCCACTTGAGGCGCGGCAATTCCCACCCCATTGGCTTGAGACGCCGTTGCAATTAAATTATCAATTAAAGTTTGAATTTTCTCCTCCCCAATATTTTCAATAGGATGAGTATAACCTCGCAAAACAGTGTTCCCTAATTCAGAAATCGCTAAAATTTCACTCATTTGATTAAAAGTTAACTGTTACCAACTATTAACTAATTTATGAACCGATAACTGATAAATGATAACTGATAACCGATAACCGATAACTGATAACTGATAACTGATAACTGATAACTGATAACTGACAACTAATTACCCTTGAATTTGCTCAGGCATATTCCCCGTTTTGACTTCTAAAGTTAAGGGTTGTCCTTTACGGTTTAACTCTACTTTCATCGGAGTTCCTACATTTTGATTTTGGACTAATTCTTGAACGGCATCCGATTTTGTAATGGGTTTATCATCAATTTTTACAATAATATCCCCCGGTTTTAATCCAGCTTTCATTGCAGGGGAACCCGGAATAACATTAACAATTAAAACGCCATTGTCTTGAGCAATTTGAAACTCTAAATCAGGAGTTTCTCTTAATTCTTGACGCAATTCGGGGCTGAGTGTTACCATTTCAATGCCTAAATAGGCGTGTTCAGCAGTTCCCGTTGTTGCTAATTGTTGGGCAATTTGTTGAGCTTTATTAATCGGAATGGCAAATCCTAACCCTTGAGCGCCACTAATAATAGCGGTATTCATTCCAATGACTTCTCCTCTAGCATTCAGAAGAGGCCCCCCAGAATTGCCAGGGTTAATGGCCGCATCGGTTTGAATAAAGCCAATGCGTTTATCAGGAACCCCGACATCACTACTAGAGCGTCCTGTGGCACTAATAATTCCCACCGTAACGGAGTTATCTAATCCTAAAGGATTGCCAATGGCGATCGCCCATTCTCCCGGAGATAAAGTCTCAGAATTGCCAATTTTCACACTTGGCAGATTATCCGCATTAATTTTAATTACAGCAACATCAGTGACTGAATCTGATCCTAAAACTTTTCCATCAAACCGACGACCATCTTTTAAAACAACTTGTACCCGCTCAGTTCCCTCAACAACGTGAGAGTTGGTCATAATGATGCCATTAGAGGAGAGAATAAACCCTGAACCCGTCCCTTGTTCAACAGGGCCATTAGAACGGCGTTTAGGAGATTCAGCCCCAAAAAATTCCTCTGGAAAGCCGTCCCCAAACTGGTCAAATCCTCGACGAGCCACTTGACGAGAGGCATTGATCCGAACCACAGCCGGCCCAACTTCGTTAACAGCATTAACAATAAAGTTAGACTCTACAGGCTTTAACGTGGCTGCTAAATTCGCTTTTTGACCTAACCAAGCCGTCGGGTTGGGGGGAGAGCTTCCATTATTATTGGCATTAGCAGAAGCAGAAGGGGAAACTTGAGCCAGGGGTTGAGGGGTTGACGATGGAACCATTGAAGCGTTGCGGGTGGCTAACCAGCGATCACCGAGTAAAGCAACCCCGCCTCCGATCAGTAATAAGAAAACAGTACGGAGGGGGTTTTGGCGATTTTGTTTGTCAGATGTACTCTTCATCAACGGATTTTAAGATGTTTATAATATCAGTAGTTTTGAACTATTTCCTAGAGTTCAGGGTTTTTCTGAGCCTCCCATTGATTAATGTTGACTTTAATTGGATCATTCCTTTATTATTATCGCTTTTATTTTCCAGGGTTTGCAGAAGTTGAAAAATTTTAAATTTCCGTTGCTCCTGTCTCAGGGATCTGATAGAAACTGTTATCCTGTAATGTGAACTCGTGGGTCTAGCTATGGAACTCCCCATCGATCATCTCTGGAATCAAGTTCTTGAACGTCTCCAGGTACAATTGGGACGTCCAACCTTTGATACCTGGATTAAAACCGCTTGGGCACAACAACTAGACAACAATTGTTTAATCATTCGCACGCCAAACCCGTTTTCTTGTAATTGGCTCCAGAAGTATTACCGAGAGTTGATCGCTGATACAGTCCAGGAAATTTTGGGTTATCCGGTAGAAATTTATATTACAACCCAGATTAACGAATCTGCCTCGGATTCTAGCTTATCTCATTTTATTTGGCCGTCTCCCGTCGCTCCCTTGGGAACGGAAAACCCTCACGATTTACCCCCCAAACCGATTAATTTAAACCCCAAATATGTGTTTTCTCGATTTGTGGTCGGGGGGAATAGTCGTTTGGCTCATGCGGCTTCTTTAGCGGTAGCGGAGTCTCCAGGTCGGGAGTTTAACCCATTGTTTTTGTGTGGGGGTGTAGGCTTGGGAAAAACCCACTTAATGCAAGCCATTGGTCATTATCGTTTAGAAATTGCACCTTATTCTAAAGTGTTTTATGTTTCAACGGAAAAGTTTACCAATGATTTAATTACGGCGATTCGTCGAGATAGTATGCAGAGTTTTCGAGAACATTATCGAGAAGCCGATGTTTTATTAGTGGATGATATTCAATTTATTGAAGGGAAAGAATATACACAAGAGGAATTTTTTCATACCTTTAATACGTTGCATGAAGCGGGAAAACAAGTGGTATTAGCTTCTGATCGTCCTCCCCATCAAATTCCCCGATTACAGGAACGTTTATGTTCTCGATTTTCGATGGGATTAGTAGCGGATATTCAACTGCCTGATTTGGAAACGCGGATGGCAATTTTACAGAAAAAAGCGGAATATGAAAATGTGCAGTTACCGCGTGAAGTGATTGAATATATCGCGTCTAATTATCGGTCTAATATTCGGGAATTAGAAGGAGCTTTAATTCGTGCGATCGCCTATTTATCAATTTCGGGTTTAGCCATGACCGTAGATAATATTGCCCCGGTTTTAACCGCAACGGAAAAATTAGAGGAATCTTCCCCCGAAGCAGTGATGCAAATTGTCGCAGAAATTTATAAGGTTTCTATTGAAGATTTAAAAGGCAATTCTCGACGACGAGAAATTAGTTTAGCGCGTCAAGTGGCGATGTATTTGATGCGACAACATACGGGTTTAAGCTTACCCAAAATTGGAGAATTATTTGGGGGAAAAGATCACACCACCGTCATGTATAGTTGTGAAAAAATTTCCCAGTTACGCCACCAAAATTCTGATTTAGCCCAAACCTTAAGACAACTCAGCGATCAAATTAACTTTACCAGTCGTTCTCATTAGAATCAGAGGGAACAGGGAACAGGGAACAGGGAACAGGAGAAGAAAGAATAGAAACTCGACACCTTTATTGGGGTTTGTGGAAAACGTTGTGGATAACGCCGAAAACAGATAAGATCCTTATGATATCAGGGAATTACCCGGTTGAAGTGTTGCTGTTTTTCACAAGTTTTCCACAGGTTTTCCACAGGTCATCCCCTGAAAACCCTTGCATATCCCATCCAATTTTCGACTCTCCAGGGGGATGAGCTAGGAAAATTATGCTTATTTTATTGGGCTCAAATCGAAGTTGGGTAAGGTATAATCAAAGGTTTGGTTCTCTCGTCAACATCAGAAACCGTTGGAGAGAGTTCCTATGGGAACACTGATGAGTCTTAAGGTCATTATGAAATTTATTGTTGAGCAGGACAAATTAAGTTCTAATTTATCTTGGGTTTCTAGGGCAATTCCTTCTCGTCCCAATCATCCCATTTTATCTAATATTTTAATTGATGTAGATGAAGAAAATCAACGAGTCAATTTAACAGCCTTTGATTTAAGTTTAGGGATTCGCGCCAGTATGCAGGCGACCGTTGAGGAGGGAGGAACTTTAACTGTCCCGGCTAAATTATTTAATGATATTGTTTCCCGTTTACCAGGGGGAGAAATTACCCTAGATGATGAAATGGGAGATGCAATTGTAACTTTAACTTCAAGTTCAGGAAGGTATCAAGTTCGAGGAATGGCGGCGGAAGAATATCCAGAATTACCGTCTATTAAGGCCGGAGATTCGATTCATTTAGCAGCAGAATCTTTAATTTCTGGATTAAAAGGAACGTTATTTGCCACCAGTCCTGATGAAACGAAACAAGTTTTAACGGGGGTACATTTAAAGGTTGAAAATAATACGATAGAATTTGCTTCAACGGATGGTCATCGGTTAGCTGTTGTGCAAACAGAAAATTTAAGTGAAACCGATCCCGATGAAGAGTTAGAAGAATTTGAAGTGACTGTTCCTGCACGGGCTTTAAGGGAAGTGGAACGGATGGTGGCAATGCGAAGTGTAGAGACGAGCCATGGCGCGTCTAAAAACGATTCTCCAGTGGTAATTACCTTGCGTTTTGATGAAAGTCAAGTTATTTTTGAACTGGGAGAACAACGATTAAATACTCGCAAATTAGAAGGAGCCTATCCAGCTTATCAAACTTTAATTCCCAAGCAATTTTTAAATCAAATTAATTTGGATCGACGGGGTTTTGTGGGAGCTTTAGAACGAATTGCAGTTTTAGCTTCCCAAAAAAATGATATTGTTAAATGTACTGTTGATCATGTTAATCAACAAATTGCTTTATCTGTAGAAGCCGCCGATGTGGGGAATGCGTTAGAATCTCTTCCGGCTCAAATTTCTGGGGATGAACCGAAGGAGTTAGCCTTTAATGTTAAATACTTATTAGAGGGTTTAAAAGTATTTAATGCTTCGGAAGTTTCTCTCCAGTTAAATGCGGCAACTAGCCCTGTTATTGTTAATCCTTTGGGTGGGATTAAAATGACGTATTTAGTCATGCCTGTACAATTAAGGAATTAATCTCAAGAAATCGGTTTCTGTATCTTGCGGAAACAAGAATTAAGCCGTTAAAAGGTAACTTCCCATAGGAGCGAGGCGCGCCCAAAATCCGTCAACTGACGGGGTGACAACCCCGTCAAAAACCTTCGTTTAGCTAGAGGGAATAGAGCCAAATTACGGTAAAATAAAGATGGGGTAGTATGCGTGAAAAGCCCCATCAAGTCAAAATGATTCCTCAATTTTACCAAGTTTCTATAGCGAGTCAGGGGGGTGAGTAGAGGAGGATGGTTCCAGCTTTTCTTTCCCTTTCCCCTACACCCCCCACCTTTGTCCTCGTAGTTATTACTGTTGAGTGTTAGGCTCCGTTTCAGGTTGTTCCGAATTGTTATTATTGATCACAGGTTGAGCATTGTTATCTTCGGTTTGAGATTGAGCTTCTTGTCCCTCTTTAGCCGGGACAACCGCAACATTAACGACCACTTGTCGCACCCCTTTAATTTCCTTGGCTAAGGGATCAATACGTTCATATTGGGGTTGAGTTGGGACTGTTCCAGCCACTGTTACCACTCCATCTTTAGCGGCAACCGTGAGTTGACTGGCGGGTAAATTCGCTTCTAATTTCGAGCGAACTTCACTTTCTAAATCACCATCGGCTCGAATTGCATCACCCCCGGTGATATTATTGCGTTGTTCACGAGCGCGAATATCTTCATTAAGCTGACGTCTTCGCAGTTCACTTTGGGCATCTTTCTGAATTTCTTTGGCTTGTTCAGGTTTGGGAGCTTCTGCCGTTTGGTTCGGCGCATCGGGGGCACCTGTGCTGGTTTTGGCAACATCATTACAGGCGACAGCACCGAGTAATAAGAAACTACCCATGAGTAAAGAGGTTAATTTTTTCATGATTGAAACTCCGAAGTAAATATATAAAAATTGTGTTGAACTGAAAAACAAATGAGAGTTGAGGAATTAGGAACGAAGCCTTAAATTTTTGTCGTTCCTAATTCTTGAATTAAAGAGTGTTACCAGGTAGAATTCGTGCGATCGCGTTCAACGGATTTAGAAGTCGGACGAGGAGTATACGGATTAGGGTTGGTATAAGCACTAACATCGACATCAGCAGCATTATAAATTTCCCATTCATGAATACTATGACGTTTGAAAATGGGTTCGGCTCGTCGCAGTTCTTCTTCAAAGCCATCGACCATAATCACATAATCTCCTCGGTTGAGGTGATCGTTATAAACGTGAGCGCGATTTTCAGGGATACCCAAACCGACTAATCCCCCCGTTGCCCCTCCCGCAACTGCACCGATGGCTCCACCGGATAAGGCGGTTGCAAGGGCTGTGGCTGCGGCTCCACCAGCAATCACAGGGCCAACACCAGGGATGGCTAAGGTTCCCAGTCCCACCAATAAACCCCCTAAACCGCCGAGGGCGGCTCCCGTTGCTGCTCCGGCTTTTGCTCCTTCGTCGGCTTTATTCCCGTGAGTTCGAGGATTGAGATCAACGCCCAAATTTTGTTGACCTGCACTGGTGGGGGGATGATGACCGTCGATATCCTTAGCAATGACGGAAACACGTCCCATGGGGAAACCTGAATCTCTTAAATCGGTAAGTGCCATTTCAGCATCATGACGATGATGGAACACGCCAATTGCTCGTTTATAGGGATGGTGGCGGCTCTCGGTGATGGGTGTTGTTGTAGATGTTGTTACAGGTGTCACCGGATAAGCGGCTGGGCCAGAAACAGGTGCAACTTTAGCAATATCAGGGTGAGTGTGTTCTAACGGTCTTGAGCTTTCCAAGGGTGCGGACATTTCCACTGGACGGCTGTGTTCTACGGTCGTTGTTGAGGAAATCACTGTTGGATCATAAATCTGCCACTGTTCAATTTTGTGACGGCGTAAAATAGCTTCAGCCTGGCGCACTTCCTCTTCTGTGCCACTGACAATCACAATATACTCACCGCGATCCAAGCGATCATTATAGACTCTGGCCCGTTCAACGGGGATACCATATCTCACCGCGTCAAAGCGATCGCGAATGTCAACATCTGTGAAGGAATTCCGTCTTGGCTGATTCGAGACGATACTAATTCGGCTTAAGGGAAAACCAGCAGTTCTTAAGTCCGTAATGGCGTGTTCAGCATCACGAGGGTTGGAGAAAACACCGACGGCGTGTTTATTCCGGCTTACAGCAACGGAATGCTCATGATGATGATGGGGAGTAATATCTTGGTTGAGGTGAGCCGGGGTAGCGGAAGCAACACCGGGAGCATCATAAACCTTATATTCTTCAATGTGATGGCGATTTAAGATTTGATGAGCGTGAGCAATATCGGCTTCATTGCCATCGATAATAATCAGATATTCACCGCGACCGATGCGATCGTTATAGATTTTGGCATCTTCTTCGGGAATTCCTAAGCCAATCAGTGCTCCCAATAAACCTCCAGTCGCCGCGCCAATCGCTGTTCCTGCTAAGGTTGTGGCGAGTGCTGTTGCAGCGGCTCCCGCTAACATAACGGGGCCAATTCCAGGGATGGCGAGAGTGCCTAAACCCACTAATAACCCGGTTAGTCCACCTAAAACTCCCCCGGTGGTGATTCCAACCGCCGCGCCTTCTTCGGCTTTATTATCAACGTGTTGGGCTGCACGACTTTCAGAAACCGAATCCTGGACATCGGCCCCTGCAATTTCCGACTCTCGAATGTTATCTCTGGTAATCACAGAAACCCGATCCATTGGAAAACCGGAATCTCTGAGGGCATAAAGGGCTTGTTCGGCGGAGTGACGGTTAGGAAACACACCAACAGCACGTCGGTTATGACCCGTAGCAGGATTAGAATGACTAATTGCCATAATGTTCTTCCTTGAAAATATTTTAATTATTTATGTTGGTTTGTTTTCCCAGATCGGTTTAAGTTTTTGAGTTTTATTGCTAAAATCAAACGACAAATTCTGTCGCACCGCTCCAGACTACCAACTTGCTTTTAAGTGTTCTCATCTCCTCATAAAAGGATCTGAGTTTTACAGGTTTTCACTCATGAGTTTTTAACTCCAATACCTTTTAGCTTAACGACATTAGGAATCTTCGTCCTCTGCCTTTTGAAGCAACTTTTGAGCGAGTCGGGAATGGGATTTTACACTTAGGGGGATTCCGGCATGAGTATAGGGAATGCAATTTTATCTCTCTCATCAATCTAATCTTTAGACTCTGGATAGAAGTCGATTCGGAGAAAGGGTTATAAACTAAGCTGAAGTTTAATCTTGTGGATTATGGCTGCTAAAACCGATTCGTTTTCTTCATCCCATCGACGCAAGGAAATTCTTCGTGTTGTTCTAGCAATTTCGCTGATTATTGTTGGGATCACTCATTTTATTCGTCCTGAACAATATGCTCGAATTGTTCCCCCTGAATTACCCTATCCGGTCGGGTTAGTTTATATCAGTGGTTTCTTTGAAATTCTCGGAGGAATTGGATTATTAATTCCGGTCATTAGTGTAGCTGCGGCTTGGGGAATCATTGCCTTATTTATTGCCGTTTTTCCCGCTAATATTAATCAAGCCCTTCATAGTATTCCCATAGACGGAATCCCCCATCATCCTCTATTATATTGGGTGAGATTGCCGTTCCAAGCGGTTTTGATAGCTTGGGCTTGGTGGTATACCCGCCATCCCGAAGAACAACCCGGAACCCCCGATGTTATGGCTACCATTGAATCTCAACTCAATCATTAGAGGGAACAGGGAACAGGGAACAGGGAACAGTAAGCATTGAAAGGGTTTTAGATTTAGAATTGTCAAACACCTTTAATGCGTAGTGCTATAACTGCTGAATGAATACTCAAAACTCAACCCAAGTTCCTGAATTAGGATTAGTTTGTATTACGGCTTCTCAAGAAGTAAGATTTCGAGCATTAACCCGAAAACGATTATTACAATTAACGATTCCAGAACAAGAGCAAACGTTGAGAACGCTTTATACCGAAAATCTGAAGCGTTTAAATAAAGCTGTTGAGTTTTGTACCCGTGAAAATATCCATTTATATCGATTAAGTTCCGCTTTATTTCCCTTTGCGGATGAACCCATTGGAATGGCTATTTTAATGGAATTAGCCGAGGAAATGGAGTTAATTGGAAAACAAGCACACTTGTTAGGACTGCGTTTGGTTTTACATCCCGATCAGTTTGTCGTTTTAAGTTCAGACCGTCCAGAAGTGATTGAAAATAGTATTAAAATTCTAAAAACCCATGCTCTGATTTTGGATTTATTAGGGTTGCCGAGATCGCCTTGGTCACTGATGAATATTCATGGAGGAAAAGGCGATCGCGCTCAACGATTAATTCAAGTCATTCAAAATTTACCCGATGAAATTCGACTGCGTTTAACCTTAGAAAATGATGAATATGCCTATAGTTCTGAAGAGATTTTAGAAGTGTGCCACGCTGCTCAAATTCCAATGGTTTTTGATGCTCATCATCATGTGATTCATGAACAGTTAGAGAGTTATGATCATCCCAGTGTTGCCTTAATGTTAGCAGAAGCTCAAAAAACGTGGACAATTCCTGAATGGCAACTGGTTCATATTTCTAATGGAGATCAATCTTTTGCTGATCCCAAACATAGCGATTATATTAGTTTAATGCCGGATTGTTATAAAACCGTTCCTTGGATTGAAGTAGAAGCCAAACAAAAAGAATTAGCGATCGCGCAACTCCGCACAAATTGGCTGGATTCCAGAAGTATTGTGAGATGTTAAAATAGGTAACGGTCAGAGAGTTACTACTACCGCATATAAAAGGGCTGTATTGCCCTTTAAACTTGACATGGGCTAATGTCGTGGGGTAAAAAATAATAGGAAAGAAATTAATATCTTTAGTAAAATTAGAATTAATTAATCGTGGAAATTAAACAAAAATAACTTTAAACCCTTACAGGAAGAATATTTCAGCTAAATTAACAAAAACCAGGAGAATCTAATGGGCAAGCACAAAGAGAAAAAACAGACCGAAATTCATCCAATTGAACCAGTCAATAGCAATAAACCCAAGCTATCGGGAAAAGAATACACGCATGAATTACGCAAACTCCAAACCGAGCTTTGTTTGCTTCAGAATTGGATCAAATATACAGGGGAAAGAGTTATTGTCGTTTTTGAAGGTCGCGATGCGGCGGGTAAAGGTGGAACAATTCGCGCCCTGACTGAACGGGTGAGTCCACGAGTCTTCCGTACTGTAGCTTTACCTGCTCCCACTGAACGAGAAAAAACTCAGATGTATATTCAACGCTACCTCACCCATTTTCCGGCTGCGGGGGAAGTCATTATTTTTGACCGGAGTTGGTATAACCGAATGGGTGTGGAATATGTCATGGGTTTTTGTACCAAAGAACAACATCGGGATTTTCTCAAAGTTTGTCCAACATTTGAGCAATACATTGTCGATAGTGGGATTAAGCTGGTTAAATATTGGCTGGAAGTCAGCAACGAAGAACAAAAACGGCGATTTGAAGCTCGGATTAATGACCCCCTGCGTCAATGGAAGTTATCCGCTATGGATTTACCCTCCCGTGAACGCTGGTATGAATATTCCAAAGCCAGGGACATGATGCTAGATGCCACCGATACCCCTTGGGCTCCCTGGTATATTATTCATTCTGATGATAAAAAACGAGCCCGTCTTAACTGTCTGTCTCATTTTCTAAACTTGTTTCCCTACGAACCCGTTCCCCATGAAAAGGTTAAGCTTCCTGAGCGCTCAATGAAACACAGCTACGATGATGAGGCTTCGATGAGCAATCGACGCTGGATTACGGAGCAATATTAAATTTGCTGCCATTTTTTAGTTAATCTCAGGATTAGTATCAATACTATCCGTTGTTGGATGATTGGGTAAGGTTGATGAAGATTGGCGTGTAAATTCCGAGACTCCATCGGTAATCCGTTCATAAAAATTGTGCTCGCCGATTTCCTCTATTAATCCTGCCCGATACATCCTCTGATACAGGGGATCACGCAACCGAGCCCAAGCTAAAACAATATTATCCTTCATAAGTTCTACCCGTAATTTACGCAACATTTCCAAGGCTGTGCTATCAATTAAATTAATGGTTTCCGCATCAATTAGTACCATTTGAGTGGGTGTTGAAGTTTCCAGAATCTTCTGCTTGAGTTCCGTGCGAAAATAGTTAGCGTTGGCAAAAATTAAGTTGTTACTAAAGCGGAAAATTAATAACCCAGGAATTATAATCGCTTCGGGGTGAAGGTTGATATCGCGATACATCTGAGTTTCGGGGATGCGCCCTAGAACGTCGGTGTGGGGATGGCTGGCTCGATAGATCAGAAAAACAATTGATGTAATCACCCCTAAACTAATGCCTTGAAGTACCCCGAAGATTAAGACTCCCGTAAAAGCCAATAGAGCGATCGCAAATTCATATTAGACATCTCCGAAAATCTCCAAATGCCCTCTATCGCTACTTTTGGAATCTCTAGCACTCCTGTGCCGGCTTCTCCAAAAGTAACGGATTCATAGGCTTTTTCAGTCACATTAATAATAACTAATGAATTTTATCTCTGATATACAATTATTTCTCAAAAGAATTCTGGGCAATTCTTAGATGGTAATACAATCGCTCCTATTCGCCATCTTATTAATCCACATACTGTCAAGATTACTGCTTCATAATTTTGCCTCTTTAACCGAAATCTTTCTGAAGCAACTCGATAAATTTTTATCAGTCTTATTAAATGTTCAACTACAATCCTTTGTTGGGCTTTTAACCGATTTTCTTCTCGCTTTTCCGCCGACATCTCTTGATTCCTCGGTTTCTTATACGGTGTATTAATTGCTGTTTCTCCTACATAAGCTTTATCCCCTCTGTATTTTTGATTATTCCCCAATTCCTGGCTTCTTTCTCTCCACAATTTCAGATCACTTGTTGCTCCGGTATAACCCACAGCTACATCCACTATTTCTTTTCCATTTGGCATGACAATGACTTGATTTTTAAAGGTATGTGTCTTTTTCTTTCCTGAGTAATATTTTTTCTGCTCTTCATTGTCTGTTGGTCTTTCCCTGGGCTGTTCATAGCTATCTACTACTAACTCAAATTCCACCAGAATTTTTTCTACCCACTCCCAATCACTCTCGTTTTTTTTTACTTGCTCTAGCAAACTCGCTGGTAGTAATTCTCTCAAGATTTTTATCCAGTTATGGAAAATATCATTCGCTGTTGATTCACTGACTTCAAACTGTAACCCTAACATTTGAAATGTCGGCATTTGATGCAGATAAATTAGAGTCAGTAAGATTTGTTCCTCCACAGATAATTTCTGCCGACGACCCCCACCTGCTTTAATCAACCTGATTTTAGTTTTTTCTTTTTCCTGTCGTTTTTCTTCTTCTAATAACTCCGCAGCTTGAATGAGTTCTATCATCTGTTCATATTCCATCCCTAATAGCCTTTTTGCTTGCTGGGGATTCTTGTCCAGATAGTCTCTTAATTTACTCATCTCTAATCCGGGGTAAAATTTAATTTTATCATCTTTTTACCCCTCCTTTTTTCTATTTTGGAGATGTCTAATGAGTTAAACGTTCATCCCGAAGCTGAACCAGGGGATGATGATTTGTTAAATTTAGCGGCTGTTCAAACCTTATTAAATGGTGGCATTGTTTATGCAGTTCCTCCAGATTCTGTTCCTGATGAAGCAAGATTAGCCGCAGTATTTCGCTATTAATTTTAAATTAATTTAGGAGATTTTAATCATGACGAATCAAAATCCTGATCTCAGTTCAACTGTTGATTCTGAATTAAGACATACTAAACATGAATCAGATCAATCTGTTCAACCCGAATCAGGTTCCAGTTTTCCTGAAGATCAAGACCGTATTCTTCAACGCAGTGAAGAGGGAAATCGACGGATAGAAGAAAATATGGGAAATTCAGTCGGACAAGCGTTAGAAGAAGCTTAGAAAATCGATGATCACTTGTACCATTTTGAACATTTCTGATAGGAAAAATCATGACAGATACAACTGTAGTTAAAGTCAATTCTCAATCTTCACCCACCGGAAAGATAGGACAAAAATATTTAGCATCGGGGGTAAAACTCTCAATGCGACTGTGGGAGGAAGAGCAACCTGGAGAACTTAAACCCGAAACCAAACGGAATTATGAAACCGTTGGTTATGTGATTCAAGGACGTGCTGAACTGCATTTAGAAGGACAAATCATTTTGTTAGAAACGGGTAGTTCTTGGGTGGTTCCCCAAGGGTCGAATCACGCTTATAAAATTCTCGAACCTTTTACCGCAGTTGAAGCTACATCTCCTCTGGCTGAAGTACATGGAAGAGATGAATAAAACAGGCTAAATCGTAACCGAAGCTAACGTTCTATTCCCTTCTCTTTTCAGAGGAGGGGATAAATTTAAGCTGTGTAAATTTTGATAGGTTTGTTAAGTTCTCCCTAAAGGCTGATGACTTCCCTTATGATTAATTTTAGACTAAAATCACAAAATCTTGTTCTTCTATTAAAAGAATAAATTAAACCCTTATTTAATTAAACAAATGCCACACAATAAACTGTCTAACGATCCCTTATGGTTTAAAGATGCCATTATTTATGAAGTGCCAGTTCGGGCATTTGCCGATAGTAACGAAGATGGAATTGGAGACTTTATTGGATTAACCGAAAAATTAGATTATTTACAGGATTTAGGGGTGACAGCATTATGGATTCTTCCCTTTTTTCCCTCGCCCTTACGAGATGATGGTTATGATATTGCCGACTATATGAATATTAATTCAATATATGGGAATTTAGAAGATTTTAAAACCTTTTTAGATGCGGCTCATGAGCGGGGAATTCGAGTCATTGTTGAATTAGTGATTAATCATACTTCTGATCAACATCCTTGGTTTCAACGGGCAAGACGAGCCCCCAAAGGCAGTAAAGAACGGGATTTTTATGTCTGGAGTGATAGCCCGGATCAATATTCTGAAGTTAGAATTATTTTTAAAGATTTTGAAACTTCAAATTGGGCTTGGGATAGCTTAGCCAAGGCTTATTATTGGCATCGGTTTTATTCCCATCAACCGGATTTGAATTATGATAATCCTGAAGTGATCAAAGCGGTTTTAGAAGTGTTAGATTTTTGGATGGGAATGGGCGTTGATGGAATGCGGCTGGATGCCATTCCCTATATTTTTGAACGAGAAGGAACCAACTGTGAAAACTTACCCGAAACCCATCAATTATTAAAACAATTACGAACTTATTTAGACGCTAATTATAGTAACCGAATTTTCTTAGCTGAAGCTAATCAATGGCCAGAAGATGCTGCGGCTTATTATGGGGAAGGCAATGAATGTCACTTAAATTTTCATTTTCCTTTAATGCCTCGATTATTTATGGCATTACGGATGGAAGATTCTTTCCCCATTATTGATATTTTAAATCAAACTCCTGCCATTCCTGATAACTGTCAATGGGCATTATTTCTCAGAAATCACGATGAATTAACCTTAGAAATGGTGACAGATGAAGATCGAGATTATATGTATAAAGTTTATGCCCAAGATCCGCAAGCAAGAATTAATTTAGGAATTCGACGTCGCCTTGCACCCTTACTCGGAAATGATCGCCGCCAAATTGAATTAATGAATAGTTTATTACTTTCATTACCCGGAACTCCGGTGTTATATTATGGGGATGAAATTGGTATGGGAGATAATATTTATATCGGCGATCGCAACGGAGTTAGAACCCCGATGCAATGGAGTCCAGATCGCAATGCTGGATTTAGTCGAGCCAATCCTCAAAAACTATATTTACCCTTAATTTTTGAATCTGAATATAATTATGAAGCCCTTAATGTTGAATCCCAAAGTAGCAATCCTAATTCTTTATTATCTTGGATGAAACGCATTATTACGATGCGAAAACGGTTTCAAGCTTTTGGACGAGGAACCTTTGAATTATTACATTTTGAAAACCGCAAAGTCTTAGCGTTTACCCGCACTTACCAGGGAGAACATCTTTTAATTGTTGCTAATTTATCTCGATTTGTGCAATCCGTTAATTTAGATTTATCCCCGTTTAAAGGCATGGTTCCCGTTGAAATTTTTGGTCGGACAGAATTTCCTAAAATTGGGGAAAATCCTTATTTTATGAGTTTATCTCCCTATGGATTTTACTGGTTTATGCTTCAGTTTGATCCCAAAGTCGCTTTACTTCCCCGACCTCAAACTCAACTCCCCATTTTTGTTGTTCAAAATAACTGGCAAGAAATCTTAACCCAACCGACTTTAAGAACCCGATTAGAATCAATTTTACCCGAATATCTCTATCGTTGTCGCTGGTTTATGGGAAAATCCCGAATTCTCCAATCTGTCAAGATCACAGAAGCAATTCCAATTCCGTATAAAGATAGTCAAGGGATTATGATTTTATTGCAAACGGAATATACAGAAGGATTTCCTGAAACCTATTTATTACCTTTAGTTTTTCTGAAGGAAGAAATTGCAGAAAAGGTTAAAAAAGAAACGCCACAATTCATTTTAGCAACCGTAGAAGTTTCTGGGGAAACCGGAATTTTATTAGAAGTCGGACAAGATATTGAATTCTTAAGTTTACCTTTAGAAATGATTATCAATTCTGATCGTTATTCTGGTCAATTTGGTAATTTAGTTGCTACCACAACCGCAGCGTTAAAACACCAGGATTTAAAACAACGATTAGACCCCCATTTATTAAAAGGAGAGTTTGATAATTCCTTTGTTGTGTATGGCGATCGCTTTTTATTTAAACTCTTCCGTCGAGTCGAAGATGGGATTAATCCAGAGTTAGAAGTTCGTTCCTTTTTAGAACAAAAACAACATTTAGAATATACAACTCCTTTAATTGGGGGATTAGAATATTATCGTCATCGAGGAGAATCGATCACATTTGGAGTGTTACAAGAGTATATTCCCGATGCGATTAATGCTTGGAATTATACCTTAGATAGTTTACGAGATTACTTTGATCGAGTAATCTTACAACCTAATCAAGACTTAGAGGTTTTATTGCCAACCCGTTCTTTATTTGACCTCTATCAACACCCCCTCTCTGAAGACATTTTATTACTGATTGGTTCCTATTTCAGAAACGCAGAACTTTTAGGACAACGTACCGCAGAATTTCATATTATTCTATCCAGTGATCCTGATAATCCTGATTTTGCGCCTGAACCTTTTTCTACCTTTTATCAACGCTCAATTTATCAATATTCTCGGAATTTAACGGGACAAGTGTTGATCAAATTAAAGAAACAAATGGAAACATTACCTCCAGAACTTAAACCCATAATTCAACATATTTTAGGAGATCAAAATTACATTTTAGGAAGATTCCAAAGCTTATTAAATCTGAAAATTACTGCTTTGAGAACTCGATGTCATGGAAACTATTCCTTAACGGATGTATTGTATACGGGGAAAGATTTTATTATTATTGATTTTGAAGGAGAATCCTATCGGTCATTAAGTGAACGACGCATGAAACGTTCTCCTTTGCGAGATGTCGCTGGAATGTTACAATCTTTTGATTTAGCGACTCGTTTTGCCCTTCGAGAAGAAATCAAAAATGGCATGATTCGCCCGGAAAATTTACCGTTAATGGAACAGTGGGGACAATTATGGTCAAATTGGGTCAGTGCCGCCTTCCTCAAGCATTATTTAGAAACAGCATCTTCTGATCATTTTTTACCCCAAGGACGACAAGAACTTAACGTTTTATTAGATTGTTATTTGTTAGAAAAAGCCATTCAACAATTAAGCTATCATTTAGATTATCACCCGGAATTATTAGAAATTTCTCTAAAACGATTAGTGTCCGTCGTTCGTTAATTTTTGTATTCTTCACACCCCGTAGAGACGTGCCACGGCGCGTCTCTCTATAGGGCTGATATTAATCAGTAATCGCTCGAATTAAAACCTCTTCTAATTTTTAGAATGCTGGGAGAAGTGCAAATTGTTAAAGGCAATAGCAGATACACAGATTACTCTATATCAAAAGCATTTCACTGCGCTGGCACAAAATCATAACCAGTACCAGAACGAGAGTTTTCGTCCCTAATAATTTTCACGAGTTGAATTGGGGCGTTACGATCACCTGTTGGCAAAAACTTCACGACTCCAGAAGCACCTTGAGCAGAAAAGTTGGGTGATGAAAGCGCTTTTTGCACCCCACTGCGAGTTGGATTTTCCTGTAAAGCAGCAATCAATACTTTAGTTGCATCATAAGCCATTGCGCTGCGCCAGTTAACGTCTGCACCCCAAAGGCGATCAGCATCTTTAGTAAACTTTTCTTGCAAATTTGCTTCTCTATGCCAAGGAATTGCTAGTACCATGCCCATAACATTTTCTTTACCTACTTTTAATGTATCAATATGGTAGGCACTGTCTCCTCCTAAAAGTGGTAGTCTTCCCTGGTTTACTTGTACTACTTGTAAAGCTTGATTGCGTGTCTTCTCATTGGGCAATAAAGTAATGACTTCTGCTCCCTGACTAATTGCCGCGTCTACGTTAGCTTTAGGGCTAAAAGATGTATTACCCAAGTCAAATTCTGCCACCACTTCGCCATTATTTTGAGCCCAATTTTTTGTAAACTCATTTTTTATAGATTGGCTATAGTTACTAGAAGAATTAAAGAAAATAGCAGTTTTTTGTAGTCCTAATGTATTGGTCAGGTAGTTGGCAAGAGCTTGACCAGCTAATTGATCGCTTGGTACTGTGCGAAAGATATAATTGCCTAAGCTAGAAAGTTTAACTGAGGTGCTAGTAGGCGAAATCATTGCTAGTTGCCCTTTCTCATATACCGTTCCGGCTTCCAGAGAGACATCACTGCTGAAATGACCAACTACACCCAAGACTGATGGATTTTTTACCAAGGCATTTGCAATTTCTACCGCAATCTGTTTATTGTCTTCATCATTTGCAATCATCACTTTTAAAGGGATACCTTTAATACCACCTGTTTGATTAATTTCCTCTTGTGCTTGTGCAACACCCCGCAAAATTTCTTTGGCTGTATCTACCTTTTGACCAATCGGATCTGCTACAGCAATCACATAATATTTTCGATTCTCAATTTTAGCATTGTTAAGATAAATTCTTACTTCAGGATCGTTAATTTTTTGTTTCAAAGAGAGTTGTAGATGATTGATGGCAGTTGTAAAGTCACCCTTGGCGAAGGCTTGTATACCAGAGTGTTTATAGGAATTATTTTGATCCACAATCAAATACTTTTCTCCAAAGCTTAAAAACGGAAGTAAAACGGCAAGGTTGACTTTTGAACCTGTTGTCACCCATCCAAGTTGGCTAAGAAACAAGATTAAAGACAAAATTAAAGATAAGAGTAGAACCAAACTGCTACCATTATGAATCTTTTGATTTAGAGGATTAATTCTTAAATTTAGTTCTTCATCAATCTCAATTGTTTTTGTATTTATACCTGCGAATATGTAACCACATCCTAAGCAAAAGAACCAAATACTAGCAGCTACGTTAACAGGAAAAGCTACTAACCATTGCCAAATTCCTTCAATCCTAAAACCTAGTATAGATGCTCTGAGAGTGTAAAACCAGTAGTCAAAAAAGTTATTGATAGCAACGGCATCTTGAGTCGCCCACTTGACAAATTCAGCAATATAAGTTTTGTTTTTGATATAATTAACTGTTCTATCTGTAAATATATCCATGTAGGGGGTATCGCTCACTCCAGAAATAACTAATGAGACGAGATTTTGATAGTCAAGGATAGTATTAAAAAAGCAGAGAAAAAAGGTTAAAGGTAGAATGATGAGGGTAGAACGAACGCCCAATCTATATACCCAAGGCTGTAGCCCATAACCGATGCTAATAAAAGCACCCCATATAATATTCCAAACAAATTGTTCTGGAATACCTCTGATTTTCCTGATTTCTGGATCGTCAGCATTTTGCAAAGCATACCAAATTAATGCGAAGATACTGACAATGATGAAGATAATAGGCCGTAAAATAATATCTAACCATCCTATCCCAGTAATTTGAATTTCTAGAAGATGCCAGATAGCTTTCGATGAGAATGTGTCTCGCAACCATAGTGCCAAAGGTCTAAGTATAAAAAATACTAAGCCCCGCGCTAAAAACAATAGAATTATAGAACCAAAAACCGCCAAAATTGTTAATAAAATATCATCCCAAAATTTTCTACGCATTGTTCTATCCTAATTGCTTTGAAAAATATGATAATTATCTACTCCTGCAATAATCAAGTGTTCCTTTAAGGTAAGGAGCTAACTCTTCAAACCAAGTTCTCCAAACCTCTAATCCTTGACTGCTTCTGATAAAAGAATTAACCGTATTTTCCCATTGCAAATCGTTAGCAGGAAGTATCATTCCATAAAGGTCACAGGACAAAGGTTTCTTGGGTAATATCTCAAAATCTTTTGCAGCCCATCCTTGCCTAACTGCCTCTCCAATTATAAGAATACTATCTCCCGCAAATGCAGTAATTTGACCATTTCTTACTGCGCTTACCCCTTGACTTCTCTGGGCAAACTGTTGAATATTAGCATTAGGAAATGCTTGGGTAACTGCACGCAAATTGGTAGAGCCTTGAAATACGCCAAGTTGCCCATTACTCAAATTTGCGTTAGCATTTCCAGCCCTGACTATAAGTTGTGTTCCCGTAACAAAAAATGCGCTAGAATATTTAATATTTCGCTCTACTTCTTTCTCCCGGCTAATTGTGTTTGGCCCGCACTCAATGTGTGCAATACCGTTTCGGACGATTGACTCCCGATTTTGCAGAGTGGAGAGAACTCCTTGGACACTAACAGGAGTATTGAGTTGACGGCTGAGGCTATTTGCCAGAGAATTGGCAAAAGTCGCACAGTAACCTGTCCAATTTCCTCTACTGTCCTCAAACCCAAAAAGCATAGAATCTTTTCTAATACCAACTTTTAACACCCCAGTATTCTTAATCTCTTGTAATACTGATGCCCAACTAGCTGAAGTAAAAATCGCCGATAAAATTATGCTCGATGTGATGACAGTCAGCTTTAAAATATTATTCATTTTCTATAAATAATTGGACTTAGACATCTTGCACTGCTCTTGTAGCATTTTAGCGAGTCTGTCTCAGTTTGACAGTGATAAAAAGTGATAAAAAGTGATAAAAAGTAGTAACTTTTGCAAAATTCTGCTAAAATATCCTGTTAGACAGATGCGCCTAAGAGTTAAACTCCTCTGAAGAAACTATTCACCCCTATTTCTCAACCGAACTTCCTTGGCCTACGACAACACTTGTAAATATCTGGCTGAAAAATTCCCAGATGCTTTTGTTCAATGGTTACTCCCCTTGGAACAACCTACCACCATTCAGGTTCTCAAAACTGAACTCATTCAAGAACCAATTCGGGCTGATTCTCTCACTTTTTTGCAAGCCGATAACCAAATTCTGCATCTGGAATTTCAAACCCTGTCTTATTCTAACCCTCCCCTTCCATTCAGAATGCTTGACTACTACGTCAGGCTCAAGCGACAATACTCTTGTTCGGTCAATCAAGTTGTACTCTTTTTACAGCAAACCACCTCAGAACAAGCTTTTGTATCTGAGTATACAGACACCAACACTCAACACTGCTACCGAGTGATTCGCCTGTGGGAGCAAGACCCCAATTTACTGCTATCTGTCCCCGGTTTACTCCCCTTTGCGACATTATCTCAAACCAACTCACCCCGAACTTTGTTAGAGCAAGTCGCAAATCGGATTGCTACAATTGAAGAACCCAATCAACAAGCCGATCTCCTCGCTTGTACTCAAGTTCTCGCGGGTTTAAGGTTTGAAAAAAACTTAATCAGACAATTATTTAGGAGCGAAACAATGCGCGAGTCTGTCATTTACCAAGAAATTCGGGAAGATGGTCTCCTGGAAGGGCGACAACGGGAGGCGATGTTATTTGTTACTCGTCAGTTGACTCGACGAGTCGGTGCGATCGCTCCTATAATCCAAGAACAAATTCAGACCTTATCTGTCGAAGAATTAGAGAATTTAGGGGAAGCGCTTCTGGATTTTTCAGAAGTAACAGATTTAGAAAATTGGTTGAATCAAAGTCAACCTTAATGGGTACAATATAGTGTTATCTGTTTAAAACTTTAACTGATACTTTAAGGAAATTGAACCCATGACCGTTGATGAAGCACTTGCGATCGCAGAAGTTGTCCTCGATGGCAAATGTTTAAACGACGTGGAGCAGCTAATATTTAGACAATGTTGGGAGGGAAGATGTTCATATCAGGAGATTGCTCAACTTTCTAACTATGATGATGAATACATAAAATCTATTGCGGCGAAACTTTGGAAACAACTATCAGACGCTTTTGATGAAAAAGTAAAAAAAAATAATTTACAGTCTGTTTTTAAGCGATATTTGCGACGAAATCAAGTTAATTTGCATCGCCATCAAGTAATTGAAGTCAATCTGACTGGAAAAACTTTGAGTAAAGCCAATCTAACAGGAGCAAGACTATTTACAAATTTAGGTGTAGATTCCTGTCAAAGAGATTCACATAACTCAATGGGAGTTGATAATAACACTAACTTCCCCGAAGAAATTATAAAATCAGAAGAAGAACATCAACAAATTCACTATAACTCAGAAGAAAAAATCTATCTATGGAATAATTTTAATTTCCACTGCGAAGAACAAATTAAAATAGCCGAAGCCTTGGAGCGCGCTAATATCCTTTTTTTTCCTAATGCTAAAGTCCGTCTGACTACGCCAGAAGGTAGATCAAATCAAGAAGCTAACTTCTTAATTTTCTATCAAGGTAAATGGGGTATTCTGGAATTATTGCATCCTAATACAGCAAAATCTGAAGATCGCGATCGCCTTTTTGAAACTCAGGGTATCTGTATTATCCACTATTATGACTATAATAGGTGCAATCAAGAACCCGATGACATTGTTCAGGAATTTATAGAGATTTTAAGTCAAGAATCAAGTTAGAGATTACCTAATTTTGAGAGGGTTTGACAACCGAGAGCGGATAAAATCAAGACCCTGAGTAAAAAGCCTATCTAACAACTCGTTAATAAAGCCACAGGAAACACCGTTAAAATATCACCAATTTTTAAGGAATGACCGCCTTTAATCAATTGATTTGTTAGGGTATTTTTCCAATCTGTTTCCCAATCTTCCGGTATTTCAATGGCTGTATCTTTCCAAATATTTTCACCCAAGGGAAATTGTTGGGGTTCAACTAAATTTGTTAAAAATTGAGGAACAACGGTAATAATAATTTGTTGACCATAGGTTCGAGCAAAGGCTAAAATATGTTCAGCATAGTCTCCTGTTATTTCTAAGGGAATATAAGTTCCTTGTTGATAAACTTCCAGATATTGTTTGCGAACTATTAACCCTTGATAGATTAAAAATAACTTCATCCGTCCATCTTCAGGACTTGCTTTTAACTCCTCAATTAAAGACAAAGTATCCTCCTGAGAACGGCGTTTAATCTCCTCCAAAAACTGCATCCGTTTTTGATAATTAACGGGACGACGATTATCAGGATCAACTAAACTTAAATCCCAAAGTTCTGTTCCTTGATAAAAATCGGGTAAACCGGGGCTGGTGATTTTAATTAAAGTTTGAGAGAGGGAATTAAACATCCCATAAAAAGCTATCTTTTGTTGAAAATTTCTGAACTCTTGTAAAAACTGATTGTCCTCCGAAGGGTTGAGAATTTTATCAACAAAAGTGAAAAAGCCTTCTTCATAAACCGAGTCAGGACGCAACCAAGCGGTATGAACTTTTGCTTCTCTTACGGCTTTAATTGCAAACTGTTTAACTCGTTCTACAAATTCAGGATATTCTGTTTCATAAAAGGGATAGGAACCGATTAAATTTTGATACAAGAAATATTCATCATTTCCATCAGGAATAATCCGTCCTTCGGTTTCTATTTTTTTGTCCCGATTTAACGCGATCCAAGTTCTGACTTGCGCTTCCCATTCATCAGGAATCTCGGAAATTACGTTTAATCGAGCGCGTAAATCTTCACTCCGTTTGGTATCATGGGTTGAGGTTGTATTCATCGTGTGGGGCCAACTTTTAGCCCGTTTTTTATTAAACTGATGGAACATATCAGAACTAATTCCAAATTGATGAGGTGCGCCTCCAACTTCATTTAAAGAAACGAAACGATTATACACATAGAACAGTGTATCTTCTACACCTTTTGCTGTTAATGGCCCCGAAAACTGTTGAAACTTACTGACAAAATGCAGCCATAACTGTTTATTTTCATCGCTTAAATAATCATCATATTCTAGCAATAAAAACTTTTCAATTAAATTGAGTTCGTTAATCAGTTCAGGATGTTGTCCTTTCGCTTCTTGAATCGCAAACTGAACATAATAGCGATCTTCTTCGCTAACTTGACCTTCATTAATATAAGTTCGATAAACTGGAAACCGCACTAATACCTCTAAAATGGCAGTTTGTAACCCCTGTAATGTAAAGTCTCGTCCATAACGATATTGACCCGCAATCCGTTTCAGTAATCCTGCTAAATTATCTGCATCTCCCGCTAAGTTCCGATCTGCAATTAAACGTTTTTTATCAATTAATAATTGTTTAAAGGAAGCACTTAAACCTGTTACATCTCGATAAATTTGACTGAAGCGATCTTCATTTTGACGTTGACAAAATAAACTATTCAGATAAATTAAAAATTCATAGCCTGAAGTTCCTTCAATTGGCCAATTACTCGGTAACTCTTCCTCAACATCTAAAATTTTCTCAACAGTTAGATAGACATTTCCGACTTTTTCTCGAATTCCTTGTAAATATTGTAGGGGGTTATATAATCCATCAATATGATCAATTCTTAATCCGGTAAATTTCCCCGATCTAACAAATTTTAAAATTAGGTCATGGGTTTTATTAAAAACTTTTTCATCCTCAACTTTGACACTAATTAATTCATTAACTGTGAAAAACCGTCGATAGTTCAATTCCTCTGCGCCTACTTTCCAATAGGATAATCGGAAAAATTGTTCCGATAGTAGTTGATCTAAGAAGTTAAAACTTTCAGTATCGCCTGTTTTTCCATTCAAATATTCAATATTTTCATCAATAAATTTTTGAATATCGCTATTTTCTTGATACAGTTCCCACAATAATCCTTTTGCAAATACGGCTTGCGATCGCCGATCTTGACTGGATTCTTCATGGGGAATATTTTTCAACACATAAAGCACCCCTAACAATTTAATTACATTGGGGTGTCTTCGTCCTAATCGGTCTTCTAATTCTTTCAAACGAGGAGTGATTAAATAAGTATAGGATTCAATTTTTAACGGAAACTTTAAACTATAATAATTAACGGATAACCCTGCTTCTCCATAAGAAATTTTTAATTGTCCATTCTCTAAACAATTGCCATAAAAATCTCCTAATAAGGGAGCTAAAACACGACCTTGAAAATCACTATAAGGATGTTTCCAATCAATATCGAAAAATTCTAAATAATCCGAATCAGAACCAAATTCAAAGATATCTGTTAAATATTGATTTTGACTATCATAAGCCATGTGATTGGGAACAATATCCTGTAACCATCCCATGCCATTATTTTTAACTTCTTCCATTAATTGATCAAAATCTTCCTGCGTTCCTAGTTCAGGATTTAATTGATTCGGATCAACAACATCATAGCCATGAGTGCTTCCGCTTCGAGCTTTAAAAATTGGAGACGCATACAAATCAGAAATCCCTAACTCCTGTAAGTAAGCAATAATCTCTTTAGTCTGATTAAAATTAAAATCGGGATTAAACTGAATCCGGTAGGTAGCTAGAGGAATTCGCATAATAATTATTGAAATGAAATTGGAAAAATCAGGCTGATTTTAACTTGTATGATTGATCTTAGGTATCTATCTCTAGGGTGAAAATAGTGTTTAGCGGATTAATCTCAAATCTTCTTTGATTTTTTCAGGCGGACTATGTTGGAGATGATTTGTGTTTTTTTAATTTTTGCGCTAGTGAAGGAAATGGGGCGATATTCTGAATCCCAGGGAACATCTCGATAGGTTTCACGGGTAACTTGCGTTAAGCCAAAACTTAAGTTACTAATGGAGTGATAGCCAGACAATTGGAGCCAAATGTTGCTAAAATCACCGCGTTGGTTTTCATCGGTGGGAGTTCAGCATGAACTAGAAGTATTGCTAATTTGTGCTAATACCCAGATAAGCGCAGAAAGCGGACAAAGGTTGAAAACTTTACTGCAAGAGAATATAGATTGGGTCAAGTTGATAGAGATGGCAAATTACCATAAGGTGATGCCGCTTTTGTACTCAAACCTGAATGGGATTTGTCCAGAAGCCGTTCCCAAACCGATTTTGACAAAGTTACGACTAGAGTTTCAGTTTAATACTCGCAAAAGCCTGTTATTGAGTGGTGAACTGGTCAGATTGTTGAATTTGTTTGAAACCCAAGGAATCCCCCTTCTTCCGTTTAAAGGGCCTGTATTAGCAGCGGCTGCTTATGGGAATTTGCTACTCCGACAATTCAGCGATTTAGATATTCTCATTCATACTCCAGATATTGAACAATCAAAAGCACTGTTTTTATCTGAGGGGTATCAAATGAAAATTGAGCGCGTCGAACTAACCCTCGAACAGGAAAAAGTGTTTTTGCGATCAGATCAAATCTATCAATTTGTCCGCGAAGCTGCCTACCCATTTCTTCACCCTAAAAAAGAAATATTGGTAGAACTTCACTGGGGAATTATGCCACAGTATTTTTCTTTTCCTATTGATGATTCGGGGTTATGGGAAAACTTAGATTCTGTTGTTATTGCGGGGAAAACAATACCCAATCTATCGCCAGAAAATACAGTTTTGGCAATTATAGGACACGGAACCAAAGAGTGTTGGACACAACTGGCTCGCATCTGCGATTTATCTGAATATATTCGCTCTCATCCCCAATTAGACTGGGCAAAATTAATCGAGAAAGCAACAGAAAAAGGCGGTCAACGAATGTTGTTTTTAGGTTTAACCCTTGCTGATCATCTTTTAGGAACAATTCTACCCCAGGATATCTTACAAAAAATAAAAGCCGATCCAGAAGTAGAATCCCTAGCTAATCAAGTATACAAACAGCTTGTTTATCAAGTCGATAGTTCGTTTAAAGATGGTTCAACGACCCGCTTTCATATCAAAGTCAGAGAACGACTTCAAGATCAGGTGCGATACTTTGTCCAGGTTGCAATTACACCAACAACGACTGATTGGTTGGTACTTCCCTTAGCGAAATTTCCCGCTTTTATTTACTATCTGCTGCGACCCCTACGGTTAATAATAGAGCAGGTTGTTAAAAAAGTTAAGAAATAACTGAACATCGTTTCAATTTTCTAAAAGTTTTTGGGTGTCATCTACTCCCCTCTTAAAAGAGAAATTTTAATCCTTTAAAGCTTTAAATATTTAAAGGAAGGTAACACTATGGCTTTTTTTATTGAGTCAAAATAAACAACACTTTTTTGCGAATCAAATCTCAAATTCACGGAAAATGAACTTGACATTCATCTAAGGTTATAGTAAGGTTAAAGATAGTTAAATACAACTGAGTTTATCCACCCAAAAACCAGAGCAAAAATGATGAATCCAGACGAAAAATTTAATGCCAATACGCCCAAAGTTGTTCATGAAACTATTGATGGTGAAGTCGTTGTTGTCAACTTGGAGCAGGGAGATTATTTTAGTTTAGTTAAAGTGGGTGCAGATATTTGGGACGGTTTGATTAGAGGTCTTTCCAGAGGCGATATTGTATCAGAAATCATTCAGCGCTATGAGGGTGAACACACCATTATTGAAAATGCAGTTAATCATTTTATCGAACAATTACAACAGGAAGAACTAATTGTTGTCAATACAGGAGATGGGGTAGACAGTCACAACAACCCTAACGATCTAACTCCAACCCTTCCTAACTTAGAAAAATTAAAATTTGAACCTCCCAGCTTACAGAAATACACGGATATGGAAGAACTACTGGCTTTAGATCCTATCCATGAAGTTGACGAGGAAATCGGTTGGCCGAGTGCTAAAGTTGAAGTTTAATTGCTTCAAAAAAGGGAGGGTTTTTCCTCCCCATTTTTTAATCATTGTCGCTGAGTCCCAAAAATCAGATGATTACAAATACATTTGAAAATATTGATCATTCTGCTCAGAAAGACCCTTTAGATTTTTTCAATACTGTTTATGAATTCTATGAAAAAGCTGAGGTTTCTGCTGGGGGTTGTATTGACCGTTTTTACTGCATAGCAGGGTTTAAAATTCGGTTGCGGTTTGCTGGTGGTGCCTTAATTCCATACATAACTCCGGCTTTAGCACACTTAGAAACAGAACCTTTTTCTGATCCAGCACTTACAAT
This sequence comes from Planktothrix tepida PCC 9214, assembly GCF_900009145.1. NCBI lineage: Bacteria > Bacillati > Cyanobacteriota > Cyanophyceae > Oscillatoriales > Microcoleaceae > Planktothrix > Planktothrix tepida. The sequence continues at coordinate 451,334 of NZ_LN889802.1, read as the reverse complement.
TTGTTTGTGGGATAGCACCTCGACAAATACCGTAATGCCTCCTCCACCTTGGCAGAAAAACGATTATCTTTCCAAGCGCGGAGAAATTCACGGTTACAATAGCGATCGCATTCACACCAGTTTCCAATGGGGTACATTTGTGTTAAGTCTGTTGGATAGTGATCGCAATTTGGGAATTTATTGGGTTAAAAACGCCGATCGGATTCCTTATTGGGAAAGCGGATCTCCTCTACGGACAATTTTAAACGTCTGGATGAGTAAGCGGGGAATTCAGCTAGTTCATGGTGGTGCTGTCGGACTCCCATCGGGTGGCGTACTGCTAGTCGGAAAAGGAGGTTCTGGTAAATCGACAACAGCGTTAACTTGCCTGAATTCTCAGCTTTTTTATGCCAGCGACGATTACAGTCTCATCTCCCCCGAACCAACCCCGACGGTATTTAGCATCTACAACACGGGCAAAAAAAATGCCGATGATGTGAACAGATTACCCTTTTTGGCGACGGCTATCAGTAATCGAGATCGCCTTTCAGAGGAAAAAGCACTTTATTTCATTAACGACCATTTCCCCGAAAAAATATTGATACAATTCCCCATCCGTGCAGTTTTAATGCCGCGCATTACGGGAAAAACAGATACCTCCTTAACAGCCACCTCTGCTGCTGCTGCTTTAGCTTCACTCGTCCCCAGTACCATGATTCAACTACCAGGTTCTGGTAAAGAAGCTTGCCAAATTATGATGCAAGTTTTGCAACAAGTTCCTGCTTATTATCTAGAACTCGGCACTGATTTAGAACAAATTCCTCAAGTCATTTTCAACCTCATTACCCAGCAATAAGCAATGGAAAATCAGCCATTATTTGTTAGCGTTATCATTCCGGTTTATAACGGAGAAAAATATTTAGCTGAAGCCATCCAAAATGTCATAAATCAGGATTATCAGCCCTTAGAAATAATTGTCATTGATGATGGTTCAACAGATAAAACGGCGGAAATAGCTTCCCAATTTAAGGCCAGTATCCGCTATATTTACCAGCAAAATAGTGGGCCAGCAGCGGCTCGCAATCACGGTATAAAAGTAGCCAATGGTGATGTAATTGCATTCTTAGATGTTGACGATCTCTGGTCGGATGATAAACTGAAACTGCAAGCAAATTACTTAGCAAATAATCCTTCGGTAGAAATTGTCCAGGGATTAATCCAACAAATTCAGCGTTTTGAAGAGCCTGAAAATAGTCACTCAATCTTTAAAATAGTTTCTAATCCCTATCAATTTGTTAACTTAGGTAGCTCAATATATCGAAAGTCCCTGTTTGCAAAAATTGGCTTATTTGATGAAACACTACGGTATGCTGAAGATATGGATTTATTTTTTAAAGCCTGGGAAAGTAATATATCTAAAGTGGTGCTCGATCAAGTAACTCTATTTTATAGAAAGCACGATGACAACATGACTAAGGGTAAAAAGTTAGTTGAATTGGGGTTTGTAAGAATTTATAAAAAACATTTGGATCGATGCCGACAGAAAGGAGATTTTACGCGCTCGAATGAATTGCCAAATATGAAAGACTACATTGGTGTAGCGCCTCCGCACAAAGAACAAAAGAATGGATTAGTTACACAACTGCCAAAATTCTCTGATGCAAACGGTATAGGATAATGAAAGAAAATAACCCTCTAGTCAGCGTAATCATACCAGTTTTTAACGGCGATCGCCATCTGGCTGAAGCAATCGAAAGTGTTTTGGCACAAACCTATCGACCAATCGAGGTTATCGTAGTTGATGATGGTTCAACTGATAATAGTGCTAATATAGCGCGATCTGATCAACAAATCCGCTACATTTATCAAAACAATCAAGGTAACGGGCCAGCAAAAAATACGGGAATTTCAGTTGCTCAGGGGGAGTTGATTGCTTTTTTAGATGTTGATGATCTGTGGACATCTAATAAATTGAATTTGCAAGTTAATTATCTTCTTCAACACCCTCATATAGAGGCTACAATTTGCCAAATGCGTCACTTCTTGGAATCTGACAATGATTGGCCTTCGTGGTTAAAAAAAGAGCAAATAGATGCAGATGTAGCAGGCTATATTCCCAGTGCTTTAGTTGTCCGTAAAACTGTGTTTGAAAAAATTGGTAATTTCGATCCAACTTACAGACGTACCAATGATGCTGACTGGTTTTTTCGCGCCAAAGATGGGGGTATTGTAATTGCGATTATACCCGAAGTCCTTTTATATAAGCGTATTCATAACTCTAATTTATCCCATCAAACAAAAGAAATGAACTCAGAACTTATGGGCATTTTAAGGTCATCAATTGAGCGAAAACGCAATCAGAAGCTATCTAACCCTGAGTAAAGGAAATGGAAAAAATGAACTATACCCCGTTGGTGAGCGTAATTATACCAGTCTACAATTGCGAAAAGTATCTAGCAGAAGCTATCGAAAGCGTACTAGATCAAACTTATCAGCCACTAGAAATTATTGTAATAGATGATGGTTCAACTGATGGCAGTGCAGAAGTAGCAAAGCACTTTGGTACTACAGTGCAATACTGTTTTCAAGTCAATAGCGGTACGGCGGCGGCTCGTAATCGAGGAATAGAATTAGCCAAAGGCGATTTTTTTGCCTTTCTCGACGCAGATGACCTTTGGGTAGAAGATAAATTAACCAAGCAAATGGCAGCATTTACTAATAACCCCAATCTTGATGTCGTATACGGACAGGTTCAACAGTTTATTAGTCCAGAATTGGGGGAAAATCTGGAAGCAAAACTACAGGTTTCTCCTAAATTAGTACCAGGACATATTCCTTCAGCATTGCTAATCAAACGGGATTCTTTTTTTCAAGTTGGCTTATTTGAAACTCAGTGGAAATTAGCCGAATTCGCTAGTTGGCAGGTGCGTGTTACAGAGCTAGGACTCCAAACGATGATGTTACCCGAATTAGTAGCCAAACGGCGACTGCATGAAACCAATAAGGGAATTAAACAACGCGAATACCAAACTGAATATCTTCAAATTTTGAAAGCATCACTAGACCGCCGCCGTGCTAAAGGTTAGGATATTGAAATTGGTGGCTAATAATCGACGGATATGAATTTAAAAACTCGGCTAAACAACATCAAAACTCGTTTCAAAGCTGCATCCAAAGCCTTCCTTAATCCGATGCCTACGCTCAAACCAAAAGTTTTTGTCAAAACAGTAGATCCTGCTGTAGTTTTAGATAATCAGCTTTTAGCTGGAAAGAATGTCTTGATTACCGGAGCAGCAAGAAATATTGGTAGAAGTATTGCTATTGAAATGGCCAAACAAGGCGCCAATATTTTCTTCACCGATATTGTTGAGGAAGGATGTTTAAACTTAGAAGAAGAATTAAATACTTATCCAGTTAAGGTAAAAAGCTTTGTTTCCGACATATCAAAGCCTGAAGATATTGATTATTTATATAGCATTTTGGATCAGAAAAAAATCATAATTGATATTCTTGTCAATAATGTAGGAATTCAATTTGAAACAATTGGGATCAATAACTTGGATTTTGGAGAATGGCAGAAAACCTTTCAAACTAATATATTGGGGCCGATGTACCTCACCCAACGTATCGCCAAAATGATGGTAAATAATTCTATTCAGGGTGCTATTATTTTTCTGACTTCTATACACCAAGAAATACTTGTTCGCTGGCCTAGTTATAGTTCTTCAAAAGCAGCATTAGGCATGATTATCAAAGAATTAGCGGTAGAATTTGCTCCCTACGGAATCAGAGTAAATGGAATTGCTCCAGGTTGGGTTTTAGAAGATGAGCAAGGAAATCCATTCAGCCACGAGTATACGCCCCTGAATAAAAGTTCTATTAATCCTTGTTATATCGGCAGAGCGGCTGTTTATCTAGCTTCTGATTATTTTTCCAGGTTTACTACTGGCAGTATCATTAAAATTGATGGGGGATTATCGTTATTTAATTATCGTGTATTTCAGCAGCAACCTCAATAAAAAAGCACTGTTTATTTGGATGAAATATAATGTTGCGTATCGCCAAATGGGTCAATAGACAGATAAAAAAACTAGGTTCGACTTTTCCCCAAAAATTAGCATCGGGTCGATTAGAAGCCAAATCTCAAGGGTTTAGAAATCTCTTTCCTAAGAAAGTAAAGATCGATCGTGTAGCTACCGGATTTCAGTTTATTGAAGGGCCGATTTGGATAGATGAAGAAAAGCATCTACTATTTAGCGATATTCCCGCTAACAAAATTTTGCAGTTGACTCCTAATGGAGAGGTAAAAATATTTAGAAAACCTAGTAATAATTCTAATGGTTTAACCAGGGACAAACAAGGACGATTAATTGTCTGTGAACATGGGATGCGCCGAGTTACCCGTACCGAAAAAGACGGTTCAATTACGATTTTAGCTGATCAATTTCAAGGCAAAAAACTCAATAGTCCTAATGATGTTGTGGTTAAAAGTAGCGGTGCAATTTATTTTACAGATCCTCCTTATGGAATTCAACCGGAACAACAAGAACAACCCATCCAAGGAGTTTACTTAATTCCGCCAGATCATCAAGAAATCATTCTCCTCGCCGATGATTTTTCTAAACCCAATGGTTTGGCATTTTCACCGGATGAAAAACAGCTTTATATTGACGATTCACAATGTCGTCATATCCGAGTTTTTGATGTCACAATTGATGGTACACTTGCTAATAGTCGTGTGTTTCACGATATGAACATCAAGGAACCCGGTTCACCGGATGGCATGAAAATTGATGTCCAGGGAAACATCTATTGTACTGGAGCAGGGGGGGTGTGGGTGTTTGATTGTGAAGGCAATCATTTAGGAACAATTGTCACTCCTGAACGCCCTGCAAATTGTGCTTGGGGAGATGAAGATGGGCAAAGTCTTTATATCACTGCTTGCACTTCAGTTTACCGAATTAGAGTTAATATTCCAGGGATTAAAGTACCGTAATTAATTAAAAGTATACCATGAATTTTAATCTAAATCAAGAGCCACAATTACTTTTGCAAGCCGCAGTTTTACAAGGTGAAGCAGCCATTAATTCCTGGCAAAAATGGAGAACATTAGTCAATATTGATGATGTAGATCAAGAATCTTATCGGTTATTACCGTTACTCTATCGTAATTTATCCGCTCATAATGTTACAGATCCATACATTGGCAGGCTTAAGGGAGTTTACCGACGTACCTGGGTTGAAAATCAAGTTTGGTTTCAACAAATTCGCTCTATTTTAGGGTCTTTTCAAGAAGCTGATATTAAAATTATGCTGCTTAAAGATCCCGCTTTAAATTTGCATTATTATCAAGATTATGGTCTACGTTATATGAATCATCTCGAGTTTTTAATTAACTCAAAAAATGTTTTAAACTCTATAAAATTATTACAAAAATTGGGTTGGACACCAAAAGAAAAAATTCCGAATCCCACTATCCCCTTTAGCCATTATATTGGATTTGAAAATGAATCTAAGCAATATTTAAGTCTTCGTTGGCATCTTTTCGCGGATGGTTTTAATGAAAATGTGGAAACTGAGTTTTGGCAGAATGCAATATTAACTCAAGTCAACGATTTTCCCGTTTATCTTTTATCTACAACTGACCAGTTATTTTATACCTGTGTATTTGGAGGATTAACAAATCTAATTTTACCGATTAGTCGGTTAGCAGATGCTACGATTATTATTCAATCATACCCATCTGAAATTGATAAAGACCGACTGCTAACATTAGCTAAAAAATACCGTTTTATTTTACAATTAAAATCGAGGATGATACAGTTACAGGAAATTCTCAATTTACCGATCTTATCCTCAATTTTATCCGAACTCGAAAAATTATCAATTTCTAAATTTGAAGATCAGGAAGATCAGGTGATAACGAGTAAAAAAAATACCGCCTTAAATCGTTTAAAAAAAAGATATTTTCAATATTCCAGAACAGTCAATACGGATAATTTTAACCTCTTCAATTTTTTCAGTTATCTGCAATATATTTGGGGTTTAGAGAATTTATGGCAAGTCCCAATACAAGCGATGCTACGAGGAATTAACAGGTAGATATAGCAAGTTTAAATGGATTGTACCATCATCATCAGGATTATTAATCCTCAAAAATGGACACAAATCCCAGTGTTAGGGCGAGAAAGGACACAAGCCCCTACGATGAATTGGATTTTAAGTCATTTCTACAACTGATTTAAACTTGCTATATCTCGTTAGAATTGAGCAAAACAACAATTAAGTTTCATACAAGACAAAACTTTCAGGAACTAAGGTTAATTCTGAAGTATCCGTTAACGTTTCGGGTAGATTTGATCCTAAACCCATCCATTTTTCATCGGTAGAATCTAAAAGCTTATGCCAAGTTTTACCGATTAAATTAGGACTGTAGGAAACCGGATTTTTGCTAAAGTTAATCAGACATAAAACCTGCTGATCTTCAAACCAACGCCGGAAGATTAATAATTTATCTTCCTCAATACATTGGACTTCTTGATGATTGCGATCGCGTAATTTTAAAGCTGGAATACTCCGCCGTAATCGAATCAAATTTTGATAGAATTCCCATAATATTTTATGCTTTCCTTCCTGTTTTAAGTTCCAATTTAACTTACATTGATCAAAGATTTCTCGACTTTGAACATCAGGAGGATCACCTGCCAGATGAAACGCTTCAAAATCAGCTTTTCGCCCTTTTCGCACAGCTTCAACTAGCTCAAGATCGGAGTGACTAATAAAATATTGAAACGGTGCAGGTTCCCCATATTCTTCCCCCATAAATAATAAGGGGATATAAGGAGACAGTAATACCGTGGCGGCGGCTAACTTCAATGCTTCATAAGAGACTAAAGCCGTTAACCTTTCTCCTAGTAAACGGTTGCCAACTTGGTCATGATTTTGACTAAATACTAAAAATTGATAGGGAGGACAATCGATTGCCGACTCTCCATGTAACCGTTGACGGTTAGGGGAATAATCCCAAGTGTAAATAAAGCTTTCTCGGTAAGATTTGGCTAACTGCTCACAGCGACCATAATCTTTATAATACCCCATATTTTCACCCGTTAATACGGTATGAATGGCATGATGGAAATCATCACACCAATGCACATCTAACCCATACCCTCCGACCGCTTTAGAACGAATTAATTTTGCATCGTTTAAATCGGTTTCTGCCATTAAATAAAACTTTCGTCCTTGCTGTTGAGAGAATTCGGCTACATTATCAGCTAATTCCTTTAAAATATGTTTAGCACCGAGATCAAAAATGTTATCAGCCGCATCTAATCTCAACGCATCAATGTGAAAATCTCCTAACCAATACAGGGCGTTTTCAATCACAAACTGTCTCACCCCCTGACAGTAAGCTTGATCATAATTAATCGCAAAACCCCAAGCAGTTCGATAACGTTCAGTAAAATAGGGGCCGAATTCTGCCATGTAATTTCCTTCAGGGCCAAAGTGATTATAAACCGCATCTAAAATCACCGCAACGCCTTGCTGATGGCAAGCATTTACTAAACGTTTTAACCCTTCTACTCCGCCATAAGAATTTTGAGGCGCGTACAGATAAACACCATCATAACCCCAATTGCGATCACCGGGAAACTGACCAATGGGCATGATTTCAATGGCATTAATTCCTAAGTCTAATAATTCAGGAAGATGCGGAATAATGGCTTCAAAGGTTCCCTCTGGGGTAAACGTACCAACGTGCAGTTCATAAACAATTAATTCATCTAACGGAATTGTTTTCCAGTTCTGATCCTGCCAAACAAAGGTATTTTGATCGATGACTTCAGATGCACCATGAACCCCTTCCGGTTGAGAATGGGAAGCAGGATCAGGATGGGTAAATTGACCCTCTAATTGATAAAAATAACGGGTTCCTGGGGGAATATTTTCAACCGTTGCATTCCAATATCCCTGTTCATCTCGTTCTAAGGGAATTAATCGTTCTTCGGGAGACACAATTTTGAGAGAAACGGTTTCTCTTAATGGCGACCAGACGCGAAATTCACAGCGATTTTCGCCTAAATAATTTGCACCGAGTTTCATGATAAAATTTGGGGATTAACTACATCTTCAGGTATAGAGATGCGCTTTAGCTGGTCTCTATTTCTTTAATTTCTATCGGTAACTCAACGGAATTTCCCTCTGCGGGTTGTAATACATTGGTTTCTGGTTGAGATGGGGCTAAATCCTTGGAACGTTTGATTTTAAGCTTTTCTGCTAAGGTATCCCGTTGATTTACCAAATAGATACTGACTAATGTTAAGCCGACTCCCATTGATTGTAGCGAACTTAAGACTTCCTGGAGGAATAAATTTCCAAAGAATAGGGCAAAAACTGGGGTAAGAAATGTTAGCGAACTCAAGCTTGTTAAGCTACCACTCGATGCAAAATAGAAAAATAAACCATAAGAGATAGCACTGCCAAATATTGTAGAATAGCCCATGGCCACCCAACCCGACAGATCAATATTTTGCCATTGTTGAGTTTCTAAAAGTGCCGATAACCCAAATAAAGGCAACCCCCCAATAATCATGTGCCATCCTGTTCCCATGACTGGATCAGCATATCGACAAACCCACCGCACTAATACGGTTCCCACCGCCATTGATAACGCCGCTAATAACATCAACCATTCGCCACTATTAAACAGTTGAGTGAAATCGGCAGAAGTTGTCAATAATTCCGAATTAAATAAGCCTAAAATCCAATCATCAGGTAAACCAATTAAACTAATTCCAATAAGGCCAATGGCTAACCCTAACCATCCCCAAAATCCAATGGTTTCTTGAAATAACCATAGAGATAAAATCGCAACGGCTAAGGGTTGGGAATCTATCATTACCGATCCTAACCCAGCACTGGTTCGCACTAACCCTTGGGCTAAAAATCCTTGAAATAATGTTGCATCCACAAACCCAAAAATTGAGATCCACAGCCAAGCTTGCCAGCCTTTCGGTTGCGGACGTCCCGACAGCAGCCCTGCCAAGAGTACCAAAACCCCGGCGGGAACTAACCGCACACCTGCCATAAAAAACGGCGTTGTATGGGGAATAACGCCTTTCATCGCCACCATTGCTGTCCCCCAAAAGAAGAATGGGGCAATTAACAATAACGGCTGAAAGGGTAATTTTGCTTGGGTTTGCGGTTTCTGCATTCGCTTCTCCGGGTAGGGGGGACGAAAATTATGTACTTTTATTAAGAAGTTTATACAATATTATTAATTTAATACAGTTCTGTCATTGCCCATGATTTGGCCATTTAAACCTCGATACCGCAAACAAATCGCCCGCATAGAAATTAATGGCGCGATCGGCGGAGATACGCGCAAACGGGTGTTAGAAGCCCTGAAAACCATTGAAGAAAAGAAATTTCCCGCCCTATTGTTGAGAATTGATAGTCCTGGGGGAACCGTTGGCGACTCCCAAGAAATTTATAGTGCCCTAAAACGGTTGCAGAAAAAAGTCAAAATTGTTGCCAGTTTCGGCAATATTTCGGCATCCGGTGGCGTTTATATTGGCATGGGAGCCGAACATATTATGGCAAACCCAGGAACAATCACCGGAAGTATTGGTGTAATTTTACGCGGTAATAACTTAGAACGGTTATTAGAAAAAGTGGGGGTTTCTTTCAAAGTGATTAAGTCTGGCCCTTATAAAGATATTTTGTCTTTTGATCGAGAACTCACGGAACCCGAACAACAAATTTTGCAAGAATTAATTGATACCAGTTATCAACAATTTGTACAAACCGTTGCCGAATCTCGTAACTTACCCGTAGAAACCGTTAGAACCTTTGCTGATGGTCGAATTTTTACCGGACAACAAGCCGTTGAACTAGGAATTGTTGATCGTTTAGGGACAGAAGAAGATGCCCGTCGCTGGGCGGCTGAACTGGTTAAACTCGATCCCGACAAAACCGAATATTTTACGTTAGAAAAACCCAAACCTTTTGTTAATAAAGTTCTAGGAAATACTTTGATTAATCAGGTTCTAGGAAATAATTTAACCCCTAATAGTTTAATTGCTGCTAACCATTGGTTAGAATTCGAGCTATCTACAAACGGTCTACCCTTGTGGATGTATCGACCGTAGAAGANTTAATCAATTTCAATCTTATTTTCCCAATGGATAACTCTACTTTTTATTACTTGTTGATTTCGGAGAGTGACAGAAGAGGGATAAACTATCTTTAAAATCTCATGTCCAAATGTATTAAAATATGCTATAATTTTAAAAACTAAATTTGATATTGTAAACCATGAAATTATCAATTGATGACGACATTACAAAAGAAATGCTGACAGAAATAATGGTAGAAATTATTAAAACAAGAAAAGATTTATTTTATGATCTTATCCTAGAAGCATTGTAGGAAATTTCTCTAGCTAATGCTATTAAAGAAGGAAGACAAGATGATTTTGTTTCTGAAGAAAAAATATTTGCTTTATTAGATAGTCAAGATTAATAAAAATCAAATTTGAATCAAGATTTGAAGAAATTAACAAAAATTAATGACACAAAATGGTAAAAATAAGTTAAGCTAAGTAAAGATCATCAAGTTAAATTGTTCGATTTATTTATGAATAGTTTATTATCTGAACAAATTTTACCCCTAACTATTCCCGAAAAGCTTCAATTAATAGAAGAAATTTGGGATAGTGTTGTTATGGATGCTGATCAAATTCCTTTAACTCAATCTCAAAAACAGGAATTAGATCGGCGTTTAGCATCTTATCAAAATATTGAAAATGAAGGTAAATCTTGGGAAGTCGTTAAGCGAAGAATTATTAAAGATGACATATAAAATTAAAATTTCAGAGGAAGCTGAATTAGATTTAGATGATGCTTATCAGTGGTATGAATCACAAGTTAACCAACTTGGATCAGAGTTGATTCGAGTTGTAGATCAAAATTTAGCTTTAATTCAACAAAATCCTCTCGCTTATCCCATTATTTATAATAATGTACGCCGGAAATTATTGCCAAGATTTCCCTATGGTTTGTTTTATGTAATTCACGATGATATTATTTTTATCTTGGCTTTTTTCCATGTTAAGCGTGATCCTCAACAGTGGAAAAAACGTTTCTAGCGCTCGAATCATCTCAAAAAATTACAAGGTTATGATACATTCTATCTTATCTGTTTAGGCAACTATAGAATAGGGATAGAATTGAGTAAAGATACAATTATTTTTACTAGGTTTTTACATCGAAAAGATATTTATAAATTTTTCCCTTAATCCGAGAAATCACATGAAATGTTGGGCTGCTGGTATCAGCTAATAGCATAAAGCTTGAAAAGTTCGCTGAAAAAAACTCCTACTTTTTCCTGCGCCTTCTCAGGATCTAAGAACTCATACCCACCAAATCTGTATACTTCATAGCCTGTAAGTTTCAAACGTCTATCCTCTGCAACCATTTCTGCGTAGAGATGAGGGCTTGATTGTCCATTTTCAGAATAATGTTGTCTGCCGTCTATTTCAATTACAACATTTTTGCCATACGGAAGTAATAACAAAAAATCCATCCTTTGCCGAACTAACCTTTTTTCATCTTTTAGGTACTTCCAGGTATAGGGATCATAATGTAAGTAGACTTGCGGGATTAATGCTGGTAGTCTATCTACAAATTCTTCAAAAAAGAATTTGTAATATGTTCGGAATAAGACTTTTTCTGGCTCGTTATCTTCAATAGATGTTAGCAATCTATTGAACAGTCCATGTCTCTGTTCAGAGCGGTTTTGACTTTGTAAATTTTCTCTATCACACCACCAATCAACTAACTCCTCCCATAGAAGTCCCTTTTCAGTCAATGGTCTATCATATACGAGACAATATTCCTCATTCTTCACAATCCTGATTTCATTAGTAGTTGCATTTACCAATACGATTTCAGGTTTTGGCCCGTTCGCAGCAAAGATTAAATTCTTAAAATCGCCACTCACTCCTTGAGTCTTTGGGTCAAGCCTTGCAATGATTACCTGATATTCATCGTAAAGCTCCTGTTTTCTTTCTCGATCTTGTTCTTCAAAAGCTGAAACAGGAATTTTTTTAAATACTCCCTTTAAAATTTTAGCCTGGACTAATGGATTAGATTCTTCGAGTATACGAATGAATTTTTCTCGTGTAGTACCAGGTTCGTAGTCAGCTACATCAATCTCCAAGTCGCAATAGTAAGGATAGAACTCATAGTGGGTTCTGTAGGAAAAACCATTCAAATATCCTTTAGATACACCAATGTAGTCATTTACAAGTCTATAAATTTCAGATTGTTTGAGCATATTTAATCAGAGCGCGATGACACTATCCATGAAAATTAAGAAAATTAACAATACTTGATTTATCATTAAACTAATTACCGCGTTGTACAAGCCCAAACTTGAATTCTGCAAGCCCCTGTACCGCATCCCGACAAAGCACTGGCTTCGGCTTGCTCACGGGTTACAGCCCATCCCCAGCCCAAGTTTCCTAATTGATCCTTAGCCACTGCGCCACAGGCATTTTTAAACCAAACCTGGACTTGACAATCAGATTTACCGCATTCTCTCAATGCCTTTTGTTCAGCTTCTTGTCGAGTCAGATAATCGTAACCATAACCCCAACCCCCTGATGCTGAGGTTGCGATCGCTCCATAACGATCCGGTTGAGCAACTGCGACCCCAGCTATTAAACCTTCAAGAACTAAAGCACAAGCACTGATCAATAGAAAATGCTGTTTGGCGGAATTGATTCCCATAAATTAATTTAACCGCACAATAGATCATCTTAGATTGTAACTTTAGAAGACGTTTGGGGGAAGAGTAAGCCCTGCGCTAAATTTCATCTTAACTCCTTTAATTGTATCCGTTGATGCTTTAGATTAATAGAATATTGTGATAATTTTTTATAAAAATTGGAATTATAATTAATGAAAAATCATAAGAATAAAAAAAGGATTGCAGGACATGATTGGGATTTACCGAGATTGGTTGATATGGGATAATGGGCGTGATTTATCGGCATTCTCTAGTGATAACTCATGTGTAATCACCGTTGAGAATTATAAATATTATGAATTAAAAAAAAGGATTAATAAAATTGAATCCTTGAGAATCACAAAACATTTCAGGTAAATTAAAAACCTTGGGTTTTCTCCCATCACTCATCCCAGATTTGAACGTCCCCCATTGTCACACTTACCCGTGCTATTCCTCCTAGAACAGGAAAAGATAAAATGTTTCTAGGTAAGACTTTGAGGGTTATTTTGCACTTTTTTACACAAATCTGGGTTTAATGTCAAGAGTTCAAGGATTATTGTAGGTTTCCCAAAGTGGCAAATAAATCGTCATCACGTTTCCTTGTTGAGGGCGCTGTTTAACAACCAGTTTCCCTCCTAATGCCTGAAATAAATTTTTAGTCACCGCCATATTTAAGCTTAAACAACCTGTTTCCGGTTGAAACATTAACAACGGCCCAATAGATTTTAAAGGGGATTGGGGAGAGACTGCAAAGCTAGAATTTCCTTCGTTTCCGGGTTGAGGTTGGGATTCTAATTGTAATTTTAATTGATGTCCGGCTAATCTCACTCCCACTTGAATATGACTACCATCGGGAAGACTGCGGGTAAAATTTTCAATCACTCCGGTTAATACTTGATCAAGCATGGTGGGGTCACTGACAACAGTAGGTAATTTTTGGGGCAAAATCACCTCTAAGGTTTGGTTGCGTTGACTGGCTTGTTTTTGCCATCGAGGAAGGCTAATTTGGAACACCTCTGCTAATGACATTGCAGTTAGCGGTAAAGGTTTTTCATCCCGATGACCTCGGCTATTTTGTCGAGCTTGTTCTATTTCTAATTCAACAGCCCGGAAAATCAAATTAAAGCGATCAATTTGGGTTGTACATTCTTGATCAATCATTTCTAAACGCTTCCGAATCACTTCTGGCGGAAGGTCTGGCCGTTTTAATAACAGTCGTGTTAAGGTACGAATCGTAGCTAACGGGGTTCGGACTTCATGGGCGATCGCTTGTAATAATTCCACTTCTGCGGTTTGGATGGTATTGTCCAGAATGGGTGTTTCTGGGAATTGAGAAGACGGTTTCGGACTAATTTTTTCGGCAACTTTAGCTAATTTAGGGACTGTAATTGTAACAGTTTTTAAATTATTGTTTAAAGGGTTTACTTCGGCTTTTTTATTGATTTCTAAACATAAATTGTTTAATAATAAACGACTAAATTTCATCACCGTTTGATAACTCGGTTCAATGGGTAAAAACTGGGCAATATTTTCCTCTAATTTGGCTTTCTGTCTAGCGATTTCCATTCTTAATTCACGGTTTGCTGTTCCTTGAATTAAGTCCATGCGATCGCGCAGCATCAATAAGGCTTTTTCAACAATATCAGGATTAAAGGAAAACAGAAAAGCCGGATTTCCTTTTGCATCTTGACCCAAAACCATGATCAAACTGAACTGACGAGTTAAAACTAAACAAAACTGTTCTTTGACTAAGGGATCTTTCCCATGTAAAGGACAGGCTAAAGTTTCAGGGAGGGAAGTAGACGTTCCATCAGAAGCCGGAAGCAAAGCTAAAGGATGGCGTAATTTTAAGACTAATTCATCTCCTAATTTTGAGAGATCATGAGTAAAAATTTGGGTGGCAAAATGAATCGCTAAATAAGGATGAATTAAAACCGGAACAGGCCCGGAAATAATTAAGCCTAACGAAGATAAAGGTTCAGATTTTATAGAAGGACAACTTGAAATAGTATTGGTCGATTCTGCATTCGCTTTTAATCGAATTTCTTCTAATAAGAAATTAATAGATTGAACCCCGCTATACCATTCTTTTTCTGCTTTTGAATAGGGTTTAAAAGTAGAAGAATCCTGAAAATTATTTTCTGCCTGATCGAGCAGTTTAGCCGAATATAAAGAACTCAAATCATGAGTTTCATCTTCGGCTAAAATATCGNGAAGAGGGGGAAATCATTCACTCCTAAATTCTGGCTCCTGACTCCTACACTGATAACTGATAACTGATAACTGTCAACTGTCAACCGTCAACAATCCAAGATGATGCAAAATAGGGAAATTATAGTCAACATTGCTGACCATTATGCCCAGTTTGCTTGCTGATGTGAAGAATCTGTTAGCCGATTTAATGGCTCGTTACCAATCCCAAGTGGATTATTTAGCAATTCGTTTGGAGGAAGCGGAAGAAACAGATATTTTGTTGCGAGGAGATCGGATTGAAACTTTAAGCGAAGGGCTTTCTATTGGGGGTCAAGTCCGCGCTTGTTATCGAGGGGGATGGGGTTTTTCTAGTTTTAATCGGCTCTCAACCCTCGAAGAACGCATCGGTGAAGCGATCGCAGCCGCAAAACTCATCGGCGACGAAGAAACTCTGCTTGCTCCGATTCCTATTATTCAAGATAGCTGTACCTTACCGTTAACGGGAACCGATCCGCGTCAAGTTCCCCTCGCCCAAAAAAAGGAACTCTGCGATCGCTATGGTCACATTCTTCGTAGTGTTGATCCGCGTATTGCCACCATATCTGTACGCTACAATGACAGCACCCAACGGTTAATTCTGATTACCTCCGAAGGCACTTTCTTAGAACAATCTTGGGTGGATATGGAAATGCGCTTTGCAGCCACCGCTAGAAATGGGGACACTGTACAAACGGGACGAGAAACCACAGGTTCCCGAAAAGCCTATGAAGATTTAACGAATTTGGATGAGCAAGTTCGCAGTGCGGCGCAACGGGCCGTTAATTCCTTAGCGCTTCCCCCCGTTAAAGGGAATGTTTATACCGTTGTTATTGACCCGATTTTGTCCGGTTTATTTGTTCATGAAGCCTTTGGTCATTTGTCTGAAGCGGATATGACCTATGAAAATCCTGACTTATTGGAAGTTATGACTCTGGGGCGTCAATTTGGCCCCAAAAACCTACAAATTTTTGATGGTGCTGCTCCTCCTGACCATCGGGGAAGCTATAAATACGATGATGAAGGAACTCCAGCGACCACCACACAACTGATTCAAGATGGCGCGTTAGTTGGTCGCCTTCATTCCCGTGAAACCGCAGGCAAATTAGGGGAAGTTCCAACCGGAAATGCCCGATGTTTAAATTATCACTTTCCCCCCTTAGTGCGGATGACCAACACCTGGATTGAACAGGGGGATACGTCTGTTGAAGATTTATTCAGTGATGTTAAAGAAGGGGTTTATGCTCGTAACTGGTTAGGGGGAATGACCAATGGCGAAATGTTTACATTCAGTGCCGGAGAAGCGTGGATGATTCGGAATGGTAAACTCGCAGAACCTGTTCGAGATGTGACGTTATCGGGAAATGTCTTTACAACATTGACAGATATTGAAGCCATTGGCAATGACTTCTACTGGGATGAATCGGGGGGTTGTGGAAAAGGGGGACAAAACGGTTTACCTGTTGGCTGTGGTGGCCCTAGTTTACGCATTCGTAATGTGGTTGTTGGAGGAGAAGCAATAGAATGACAAAACAGAATCGAGCCTTGAAATCTAAGTCATTCGTTTAAATCTGTGATTAACTGTCTCGTCGCCCATCACCCCGTAATGGTGCTTTATCACTGGGATCTTCATCATTATTGTTGTGCTGGGCAACTTTTATATCATAATTCTTGAGATACACTAGCGTATTGCTAGATGGGCAAGACTGAATTTGTTTTACATCAAGCTGTTGAATTGTTTGAGGTTGGAGGTTAAAACTTGGAGGTAAACCCACAACGGTACTCATCATTAAGGCGACAATGAAGTTAGACATTTTCGGATTAGGTATTTAGGTGGCTATTTTTCAATACCAAGGTTTGACTTCTTCATCCGGATCGTTGATAAAATCTCATCATGATCCTCTGATCAAACAATTGATCAAATCCCGTGTATTTAGGCTTTAGACTTGCACAAGTTTTAAGGAATAAACGGGTTAGGAACCGGATAAAAATATCAAATATTATCAACGTCAGGTCAGGTGAAGAGAATCGAGAATCGATGAAAAATAAAGCTAAAGCTTATAAAATTCAGAGTCAAAAAATGGAGTGAGTTTCCAACACCAAGAAGTCTATCAGGATTAGTCGGTAGCTTCTTAACTCACTCCTGTGGGGTTTTAATCAGAATCATTAACGTCCACTGCCTCGGTGAGGAACCGCTTGTGGCTCAACTTCTGGATTCGTTTGTGTGACAAGAACGGCTGTTACTTCGCTAGTTGGAGATAAAGCAACATTAATAGGAGTAGGATTGTGACGATTCATACCAGCCAATAACAAAGTAGAAAGTAAAATAGTGCTGTAGATTCGCATAATAGTTGTCCGTCTTAGAGTGTCCATTCTCTAATACGAGTTGACTGAAATTAATCCGGTAAAAACCGTCAACTTTTCCACAATTATTTTTCAGTCCAGTGATAGGACAATCGATTTAAACTTGATGTAGCAGAGAAGATAGGCACAACTCATCAAGGCATCAAGATCTGAAGTGATAACAAGTGACTGAGGGTCTGGGTTAATGTCTAAGGATGGTGTTATAATTAAAAGGATTAATCGGGTGATCAAAATCAGGTTGGCACTCTCAATTATGACCACACAAGAACAAAAACATCCTCAATACAATACAGACCGAAAGATTGTTAGTAGTTTTTTAGAGCAAGAAGCAACCGATTATAATCTTGCTGAATTAGCACGTCTAAAAATTCGCTATCGAGGTTTTCCCGGTGCACGAGATATTCAAGATGATTTAGAAAAAATTTTACAAATCTGGGGATATACTGACGAAAGTTTATTTGAAAAGACTCGTCAAATTCACGCTACGGGTCAAATTTATCGAGGGAAAAAGAGCGATCAAGAAGATTGGATTTGAGTGGGTATTCTGTTTTCTTCATTGTCCCAATGGCAGTTTCCGGGTAAAGGTTGATCTTGGGAAAAAACGATCCTCTCAAATTTCCCCTGTGTTATTGTAGGTTTTGTGACAATTTTGTGTAAATATAGAAAAGCTGTCTGATCAAAGTACCTGTAATAGTTACAGGTGCTCGTACCAGAGAGTTAGAGAGGAAATACTAGGTTAGAATATATGAAGGTTGGCGATCGCGTTACGGTTAAAGCATCTGTTATCGTGTATGTCCATCCCGAACATCGAAATCAAAAGTTTGATGTGCAGGGATTGGAAGGAAATATTGTATCTGTTATTACTGATTGGCATGGAAGACCCATTAGCCCTAATTTGCCTATTGTTGTCGATTTTGGCAATAAATTTAAAGCTCACTTCCGAGAAGATGAGTTAGAATTGATACAATAGTTGAAAAATACAAAAAACAGGAGATAGGAGGATTGGGGATGAGTTGTTTCTCCGATCTCCTATTTTCCTCCTAAAAACCAGCCGAAAATATTAATATCGCCTCGCATTTTTTCCAGTTCTTGACGGTGACGGGCAGCGGTTTGATAATACCAATGACAATATTGCTCAAATTCTTCCCGATATTCAACTTCTTGATGAAACTCACGGGTCAGTTGATGAGCTTTGAGAACTTCCGCCGCTGGTGGACTGGGTTGTTGAACAATCTGTTCCCATTCAAATGGCATGAGTACACAATCCTAAATTAAGGATACTGTTACCTTAGCATAATTTTTTCACAACCAACCCCGCCAGCGATAAACCCCTAAGCCAATATATTCTTTTAACGCTTGAGTGGTTTGATGCAGAGAGAGGGTATCGGGTATCCAACTGAGTAGAATTCCTTGCCAAGTTCTTTGAGCTTCATTAATTTCTGAAGGAATCATTAAAAAATCTGTTGGTGCTGGAATAACATTGATTCCTTGACGCTTAAAAATTAAGAGGGATCGCGGTGTATGTAAGGCAGAGGTCACTAATAAAACCGGATCTTTAATATTTTTTTCATCTAAAATTTTTCGGACATTGACTGCATTTTCATAGGTATTTAATGAAGTCGGATCTTGTAAAATAGCAGAGGGAGGGACACCCATAACTTCAGCAATTTTTGCCATATCTTGAGATTCAGGATCGCCCCCTCCTTGCCAATTAATTCTTCCCCCACTTAAGATTAACCAAGGGGCTTTTTTCTGACGATATAATAAGGCTCCATATAAAATGCGATCACCTGCTTCTCCAACATCAACCCAAGGACGAGGGGATAAAGCGGGTTTTGTTCCTCCTCCTAAAACAATGATCGCCGCCGCATTGGGAAGTTCACCTTGAGGAACATTTTGAGATTCCAATGATCGAACTAATCCTTGAGCAACACTTCGACTACTTCCTAAGAGTAAAATGACTAAAGCACAACCAATAACTGGCCCTGTCCATCGGGGATATTTCCATAAAGTAAAGAGTGCTAAAAACATTAATAAGCAACTCAATCCTAATGGATAAATAAATAAGGGTAAAAGTTTAGATAAAAAGAGAAACATAGGATAAAATTAATATAAATAACGAATAAGGTTTAATCTTTATTGCGTTTAAACATCCACCCTAAAAGGGTTGTAGCTTGGGTAGGACGGGCAGTGGATTTAGCTTGAGGGGGTAAGAGTTTAGATTTAACCAAAATGTCCGAAAGATTATCGGTAATCACTTCAATTTCAAAGGGTTCTGACTGTTCTGGTTTTTGATCAATTTGCCACCATTTTACTAAACATCCTACAGACCATCCTGATAGAATCCCTAGCCCTAAACTGGTAAATAATGAGTCCCCCAGCACAATAAAGCAGAGGGTAAAAAATAAGCCTGTACTAAATCCTGCACGAAATGCTAAGGATGATTTTAACATAATCTTTTTTTTGAATTAAGGATATTTTATTGGGAAGTCAGAACCCCTACTCTTTTAATTTTAACACGTTTAAATGAATTGAGGATTCAAAAGTTTATCGTTTTTGACTTGAGATTGAAGATCGGGAAGAATTGTAAGCGGAAATCAAATAAGCGTTCCCCAGTTTATGTTCAGGATGTTGTTTTGCAGACTCTACATTTTGATAGAGATTATGAATGATTTGATTTCCTTCTATAGTCAACGATAAATAATACAAACCCGTTTGGATATATTGAGCAACAACGTTATTAAAAAATTTCGGATAAGCTTCTCGGATATGATCGGGATGAGCATACCCAAGCTGTTGATTTGTTCCCGTTTCTTCAAATTCTTGAAATAAATTCGGCATTTTTTTAAGATACTTTTGATCAGCTAACTGACCAATTAAATCCGCAGCCCGAATTAAACCCGGATAATCCGTTGTATCTCGATGTTCTTCATCATTGGGAACAGGAAAACGAGTTAACTCAATATAATTTTGAAGGGTGGTAATATTAATCAGGGGGTTCTGCTCAAAATATTCTTGAACAAACTGCTTTCCCCGATCAATATGATAAGGAGTGAGGCTGGCATCTGTTGCTTCAGGTGGAAGTTGAATTAAGCCTCCATTTTGTCCTGCTACATAAATTCTATCTGGGATTTTGTCTGAGGCACAAATGCCTTTAATATAGCCAATATCATGACATAGTAAAGCAATGATGCTATGAAGCCACTCGCTAGGGGAAACGTTTCCTTCACTAAGATATTTTCCCTGTAAAATTGCTTGTCCGGCTAAGGTTACTAAAATTGTATGTTCTACGTCGTGGTAAGGTGCGTCACTGTGTAAAATTTGATGCAAAGCAAAGTCAGCAACTTTAGCAATTAAGGACGCATAATTCAGGTGTTGGCGACCATAAACTTGATAGTAACCTGTGTATAAAGAATGAATGCAGTCTTGAATCATAAAAACTTGGGTCTGGTAGCACATAAGGAGGGTTTGGGTTAAGGAGGTAGGGGGGTTCTTCATACAATTGTGATGGAGGATGGATTACTTATAGTTTGATTCAATTTGAACCCAATGAAAACCAGAAAAGCCCATGAGTTTTGCCAAATTTTTACCAACCTGTAAAATCCTTTTGAGGCTAAGTTATATTTTATCTTGGTTTTTCTCCTCAAAACCCCATAAAACCTCAGAAATATTCAGGAGGAGATAACTTAGATTGGGTCATATCACAATTGTCTATCAACTTTCAGTGATTTCACTCACACTGGCAATACAAAAAATACTTATAATAAAAATTTACCAGTTCCTAGAGGGTATCATGGTGACGGATAAGAAAACTTTTTTCACAAATCTTAATTAAGATTGTAGCATCATCAGTTTAATCAAAGTGGTTTTGGCTGAATAAACCAAAGGGATTATCACGAGACTATGGATGCTAAAGTAGCACTAGAATGGGTTGACCAATTAGTTTTTGAGCATCAAGGGAAGCATCTCAATGATTTAGAGCGAGAAGTTTTTCTAGGTTCTTGGGATGGAAAAAGTTACCTGGAAATCTACCCCTTGAATCCAACTTATATTGAAAAATATGTAGGTTATAAACTTTGGCAAAAAATTTCTCAAGCGTTGGGAGATAAAGTTACTAAAAAAACGATTAGAGGTGCTGTAGAACGATATCAGCAAAAAGAAAATATTATTCAATCCAGTCAAATTTCTGGGGAACTGCTGCAACTTTCAACCCCAGTTTATCGAGTGTTTGTGAGTCATGGTTATGCTGAGTTAAATCTGCGTTTAGCACAACAATTAGAAGCGGTTTTAACTCAAGTTGGAAATTCTGTATTTTTAGCGGCTTGGGAAGTGATTCGATCTCCTCTCAATCAACAGGACAGTGATTTTCTCGCTCAAATTGACAAAGAATTAAAACAGTGTGATGCTTTTATTTTATTGTTATCTCCTCAATCTAGTCATAGTGAAATGGTAATTGAAGAATTGCGTCAAGTTCGAGAATTACAAGATACTCATCCCCATCGTTTACCAAAACTTATTCCGATTTGGGTGAATTGTCCAGCGAATTTACCCTTAAATCATGATCTAAGAAGTTATTTATGGGGAACAATGCAATATACCTGGAGTGGTCAACAAGATACGGTTTTACTCCTACAAAAAATTCTCAGTGTTTTCCAGGAGTTAATTCACGAATCTCCTCCCCAATATTCACCGCTAGATTGGGATAAATCTGAACTCGAAAATCAGCCTAATCTAGTCATCCAATCTCATAAATCTCCCTCTATTTCTTCTCTTTCCATTAAACCTTTTTATTCTTCAGTAATTCCCTCTCCCTTCCCCGTCGCAGAACCTGAACTACCCAGTGGACAAGTCCGTTTAGAATCAGCTTTTTATATTAAACGGGTTCCCCATGAAGATCAATGTTATCAAGAAATTAGCCATCCCGGTGCATTAATTCGTTTAAAAGCACCCCGTCAGATGGGAAAAACTTCACTCATGGCGCGAATTTTAGAACAAGGACGAGAACAAGGTTATCGTGCAGTTCCTTTAAGTTTTCAACACGCCGATAAAACCATTTTTACGAACTTAAATCATCTCTTACAATGGCTCTGTTCTAAGGTAACTCGTAAATTAAAGTTAGCTTATCATATTCCTGATTATTGGAGTAATACTTTTGGAAGTAAAGATAATTGTACTGCCTATTTTGAAGATTATTTATTATCCCAAAGCGATCAACCTTTAGTGTTAGGATTAGATGAAGTGGATCGGGTGTTTCAATATCCCAATATTGCTGATGATTTCTTTAGTTTACTCCGTGCTTGGTATGAAGAAGCTAACTATGGAGGGGGAGATAGTGAACTGTGGGAAAAATTGCGATTAGTGATTGTTCATTCGACAGAAGTTTATATTCCTTTAGATATTAATCAATCGCCGTTTAACGTGGGTTTACCCATTGAATTAACTGAATTTACGGCGACTCAAGTTGAAGAATTAGCACAGCGACATGGATTAAATTGGGGAGGCGTGGAAGTTGAAACTTTGATGAGACTGGTTGGCGGACATCCTTATTTAGTTCGGGTCGCACTTTATCATCTGGTTCAATATTCAATGAGTTTAGATCAATTTGCAGAAATTGCACCAACGGAAGGAGGAATTTATAGCGACCACCTCCGCCGACATTTGTGGAATTTACAACAACATCCTCAATTAGCCGAAGCCTTTTATCAAGTGGTTTGTTCTTCTCAACCTGTAGAGTTAGAATCAATTTTAGCGTTTAAATTACATAGTTTAGGTTTAGTCCATCTCCAAGGAAATGAAGTTACTCCTCGGTTTCAACTTTATCAAAACTATTTTGGTCGTCGTTTAAAACTTAAACCCTAATTACTGACCCCCATTCTATGGATTTAACTTTTTCTCCAACCTATCATTATAAAGTCGGTGGACATCTTTCTCTGGATACCCCCAGTTATGTAACTCGACAAGCAGATCGAGAACTTTATGAAGCATTAAAAGCTGGAGAATTTTGTTATGTTTTAAATGCTAGACAAATGGGAAAGACCAGTTTACGAGTGAGAACGTTACATCAACTCCAAAATGAAGAGTTTGCTTGTGCGGCTGTTGATTTAACTAAAATTGGTTCTCAGGATATTACGCCCGATCAATGGTATGCTGGAATTATGCGACGTTTAGTTACCAGTTTTCGACTTCCTATTCATTTAAAAGCTTGGTTACAGGAACGAGAATTTTTACCTCCTATTCAACGGTTAAGTGAATTAATA
Organism: Planktothrix tepida PCC 9214; assembly: GCF_900009145.1. Lineage (NCBI taxonomy): Bacteria > Bacillati > Cyanobacteriota > Cyanophyceae > Oscillatoriales > Microcoleaceae > Planktothrix > Planktothrix tepida. Next base: position 427,710 of record NZ_LN889802.1, on the reverse strand, counting down.
GAACAAGTTTTATTAGATTGTATTCAACAACCGATTGTTATTTTTATTGATGAAGTTGATAGTATTTTGAGCCTCAACTTTTCGACCGATGATTTTTTTGCTTTTATTAGAACCTGTGACGAATATCCATTATTAACCTTTGCATTATTAGGAGTGGCTTCTCCCCATGATTTAATGCAGAATAAAAGCAACAATCCTTTTAATATTGGTCGCGCCATTGAACTGATGATCTTAGAAAGCTTCTGTTCCTATCATAAAACTGCCAGAGGACAACGAGTTGCAGCCGCCTTAATGGCAGCGACACGTTCGGTGAGTCAAAGTAGTTTAGAACTCGATGAAATCCTCAAGCGAGTTATGGCGGCCGCTAAGGATTTAATGATGGCTGATCGGAGTACATTATGGTTATTAGATCGGCAAAATCATGAACTTTGGACTAAAATTATTTTTAACGATGGTTCAGAACAAGAAATTAGAATTAAAGTGGGTCAAGGGTATGCCGGAAAAGTAGCAGAAATTGGAGTGACTTTAAATATTCCTTTTGATTTATATGATTATCCTGACTCAGGAATGGCTAAAAAAACTGATACAAAAACAGGATATCGTACCTGTAGTTTATTATGTATGCCAGTTTGGAACCCCGATGGCGAGTTAATTGGTGTTACTCAATTAGTGAATAAAAAGCAACTTGTTGAAGAGGATGATCAAGTTTTAAGTTATAATAGCCAAGTTCCAGAAGCATTTCGAGTCAGTTTTGATGGTAATGATCAGAAATATATGCAAATTTTTAATAATCAAGTTGGGGTAATTTTACAAAATGCTGAACTTTTAGCGGCTGTTAAATTTCAAGAACAAAGTTTACGCGAAAAATTTAATACGGGAAAAATTGAAGTAGATCAATTAGAGGATTTTTGAGAAAAATAGGACGATTTTTTGCTGGGGGTAGATTTGTAAGGCCTCTCCCCTTAACTTCTTCTCTTACAAGCAGGGTGAAAAGGCTTTTACCTATTAAACATCCCAGCCATTTAAAAATACTAATGACTCGTCTTCCGCTTGTGAGGAAAAAAACTCTAGCAATCCGCGCCTTCGAGACGGAGGTTGTAATAATTTAAAACTCATATGAAACAGCCAAAAGTATTATCCCTGTTCCCTGTTCCCTTTTGAACCCAAATTTTGGATACAACTCAAATAGGATTACTATAGGGAGTTAGGTCTTAACATTGATCAGGCAAAGCAGTTGCTATAAATCTATGTTTTCATTTTTGTTCAAAAAACACAGTTAATCCTAATGATAATGTAATCACAATTCCCATAACCCAAGTGATGGGAATTGAAAAAGAGGGTTCCTCATCTAAGGATGAATTTAAGGCTTGATATTGAAGGGCATCTTGAAAACCGGGAAGTTGTATTGTCTTTTCTGAGTTGACAATTTTTTCTTTAGACCCTTGTTTCTTAGACCCCGATGTTGATGTCGTTGTTGATGGCAATGAGGAAGCATCCTGATTTTCTTGATCAATATTTTCTTGATCAATATTTTCTTGATCAATCACAGATTTTTCAATCTGTTGATCAGAGGATACATCAGGTGCAGGTTCATTGAATTCTAATTTAGGTGTCACACCTTCTAAGTTACAGTATCCATCAATATCTTGTTGCCCACCATCTATAGCACTTTTATCATGCCATGTAAAACAATCAAGATGTTTACCGTATTGCTTCCGTTGGAATGAAGAGTTGATTTGTTCGGCGTTAGAATTAGAATTGGCAGTGGTTTCCGACGTTGATGAAATATTCAATGAATAAGCTGGATTCAGACTCGAAACACCCACTACTACTGCCACTCCACAGAAGTTAAAAACAAGTGATACAATTTTACTGGCCATAGGTTCAGATGTACTAACGACGCTGACTCTTTAGATGAGATGTTTGACTATCGAGTTGATCATTAACACTTATATCAGATTATGGAGTTTTAGTCAGTTAGTGTTGTTACCATTCTCGCTCTAAGCGGGGAGGTAAACGCAGTTTAGGAAACCGATAAAAGGTATTTCCTTCATCATCGATTTCAGGAAATGCAGCAAAAACTTGTACTTGATGATCTAAATATTTTTGGGCAACTTCGGCACTCACTCCGGCTAAAGCAGAGAGTTGAATTAGGGAAACTCGACCTGCTTGGGCAGCAATTAATCGATAAAATGCGGAATCTAATTGGCGCTGTTGTTCTCGATTATTTCCGACATTCACAATTAATAAAGTGACTAATACACCCAATCCAGCAATAGAAATTAATTCAATAATAGCCATAGTTAACACAATAGAAAATAGGAATAAAATCAATATTAACAGTTAACAGCTAATTTTTGAAAATCAACTGTCAACTGTTAAGGATTGACCTTAATTAAGCAGGTTCAACGAGATTTTCTCCCCCTTGAATCACTTTTGCAGATTCAATCACATCCCCTTTACGGAGTTGTTCTAACACGTCTTTTCCTTCAGTCACATATCCAAAGACAGCATAACGACCGTCTAATAAATTGAGTCCGGCAGGTGTTAATTCCGGCTCAAAAAGAAAGAAGAAAATTTGAGAAGATCCTCCATCTAAAATGGCTTCTGGACGGGCTAATGCAACGGTTCCAAAAGCAGAAAAGGGTAAAACTGGATGCTCTTGATAACGACCAGATTCTTCAAAGGTAATATTATAGATCGGTTCTGTTTCTCCCTGAACCAAAATTTCTAAAGGAATCCCTCGATATTGTCCCGTTTTGGGATCAATAAAACCGTCTTCTTCTCCATCAGGATCTCCCACCTGTAACGCATAGGATTCTTCTGAACGGATGAATTTTAAGTTATTATAAAATCCCCGTTGAACTAAATCCACAAAATTCCCAGCCGTAATTGGAGCACTATAACCATCAACGACAACGGTTAAGTTGCCTTTATTGGTTTGAATTGCAACGGTAGCCCGACCTTTGAGTTGAGGTAAATTAGAATATTCTGCGGGAACTTCAAAGGGAAATTCCTGTACCATTAATTCTTCTAATTTGCCAACACTATCTAACATTTTTCCCCGGGTTGCTAACACCATTGTCGCATCTTTAACTTCAACAGCAGAGCGTAGGGTATCAATGTCTTGTTTTAATTGGTCAACTAAAGCTTGAGCTTGGGGTTGGCGTTCCTCTGGAATATTAGCCAAGAGTTCCGCCTCCCGGGTCGATAAAACTCTGGAAGCAAGGGTAATATCTCCATTGATATTATTCCAACGCTTTCCTCGCAGTTGAGACGAAATAGATTCTAAACTCGATTGCAGTTTTCTGACCGCTTCGTTATCAATGGGCAGAGCATAGCGTAATAGTGCCGAACCATCGGTGATCGCATTTCCTTGAGGTAAAATACTTTCTCGTTTTGGTGGACTCCCTCCCTCCCACCAAGCCGCACTCAGACCTAGGGATAGGGTAAACAGCAGTACAGCCACCAAACTCGTTCTCAACCAATGTTTATAGGTGTTTTTCATGGAATTGGGCAAATGCAACATAAATCTTAACGTTTGTTCTCTTTACTGATCTTGCCATTATTCCGTCACCAGTCATCCTAAAAAAATTAATCCCCTGTTCCCCGTTCAAGGGTAAAATAAGATGCCGATTATTCTGCCCAGGTATTAGCTTGCGTCAGCACCCCGCTCTAAAGAGACGGGTCTTCGTGCCTCCCCTTTAGGTAGCTGACCAGCCTAAGCCTTAACTGGCTACGTTATCTGAGTCAAGATACCCACAAATGCGTCGCTAGTTTGTGGCTCTATCGTCAATCATTAAACAGTTTTACGAGGGGTAAGACAGTGTGGTTGGCCTAACAAGCTCAGATAACATTGGCGAAGCGAACATTACCCCAGTAATGGGAGGCTCTTTTGAGCAAACTGTTGTGCCTAGAGAGTTGCAATACTTGAGACGGTAACTGTCCCGTTGAAAGTACATCACAAAAGTACACCGAGTAAAGCAACTCCCAGGTGGCAACAATATTTCACGGGGAATTTATTCCCCTGAGTCGTTTTTCCTCTGCGCCCTAAAGAGACGCAGTTTCCAAACGTCCCACAATTTTTCTTATGATTTCCAGTAACGACTTTCGCACAGGTGTCACGATTGTATTAGATGGGTCAGTCTGGCGTGTAGTAGAATTTCTTCACGTTAAGCCCGGAAAAGGTTCTGCTTTTGTGCGGACAAAACTCAAAAACGCACAAAACGGGAATGTGGTAGAGCGCACTTTTAGGGCGGGAGAGACGGTTCCTCAAGCGACCCTGGAAAAAAGCGAAATGCAACATACTTATAAAGACGCGGAAGAATACGTCTTTATGGATATGGAAACCTATGAAGAAGCCCGTTTAAAGGCAAGTGAAATTGGCGATCGCGTGAAATATCTTAAAGATGGAATGACCGTTAACGTTGTTCGCTGGGGAGAGCAGGTTCTGGAAGTTGAACTCCCCAACTCTGTCACCTTAGAAGTCATTGAAACCGATCCCGGAGTCAAAGGAGACACAGCAACAGGGGGTACAAAACCCGCTATTGTGGAAACAGGCGCTCAAGTGATGGTTCCCTTATTTATTGCTAAAGGAGAACGGATTCGGATTGATACCCGGACTGACAGCTATCAAGGTCGAGAATAAAGACTCACCGAACCATGATTTGATATTTTAAGCGTGCCAAACTTAGATAAAAACACAAGGCATTTAGAATGTTGGGTTATTGCTCGTATAGCCACCCAACAGACTAAATCAAGATAGATTGCAAATTTAGGGGAGACATACCAACTGTGCAACTAGATTTGAACCAGCTTCGTGAACTGCTGGCTGATCTCGATAAAACCAACATTTCAGAGCTAACGCTCAAAAGCGCAGATTTTGAACTGACTGTTCGCAAAGAAATTTCGCTCAGTTCTGGGACTCTGCCTTCCGTTGAGACGCTGTTAACGGATGCAGGAGTTAGTTCACAGTTGGTTTCGTCTCCGGTGGTTCCCACTGTTATTGATTCCGTTGGGAAAACTTCCCCTGCATCCAGCCCAACTGTATCACCGCCTCCCCCACCGACTTCGACTGAATCTAAGTGGGTTGAAATTACGTCCCCAATGGTGGGAACGTTCTATCGTTCTCCCGCCCCCGATGAACCGCCTTTTGTGGAAACGGGCGATCGGATTTCGACGGGTCAGACCGTTTGTATTATTGAAGCTATGAAGTTGATGAACGAAATAGAAGCGGAATTTTCTGGCCAAGTCATGGAAATTTTGATTCAGAATGGTTCCCCGGTGGAATATGGCCAGCCGTTAATGCGAGTTAAACCGGATTAAAAACGGGCTATTAGGGAACAGGTAAAAATTCTTTCTCGAAAATGGGGCGAGTGATGGGTTGAGGAATTTCTAACCCTTCTCCGCCTAAAACCGTTAACGGTTTACCGCCAACGGAAAGCCAAACTTTGCTATTGGGGTTAAGGGTTGTCGCGGTATACACCACTTGTCCTAGTCGTCCGGTCATTGATGTACTCCCCCCACCTTGGGTGAATTCTGGGGATAAATCTATATAAACATCATCATTGTTAGTGGTTAACTGCTGAATTGTTGTTCCTTTGGGAATTTCACTCAATTGATTGGCATCGGGAGAACTCGTTAATAATTGATCAAAAGCGACGGTTAAAAATGCCGTGGGATCATTTTGGGCTTGAATTTGTACAGGTTGAGCAACAATTGTCTGTTTACCGTTTGTATCCTTCACCCAATAAATGGCAAGGGTTTTTTCAACGGTTTGTGATGGAGAAGGAGAAATTAGAGGACTGGGTGAGGTTGTATCCGGGGAAGAAATAACGGGTTCTTGGGGAGAACGAGACGTTGATGTCCACCAGGTTAACCCTGCACCCACAGCAATTAAAACAGTGGCAATTCCAGCCACAATTCTAATCGGGATAATACGATTGTTTTGGGGATCTTCCATCGATTTTGAATTGTAGATTTAATTTGAGTCGGGTATCTTTATCCCGATTTTCTAATGATAGACTGAATCACTCCCAAATTGAAAATGCCCTATTCCTATCATATTACCTCCCGTTGTAATAATCGTGAGTTTCGCTTGACTCGTTTAGAATGTCGTCAAGTTTTCTTATACATTCTCAAAAAAGCAATTATTAAATATGATTTTAAGCTTTATTCTTTATGTATAATGTCTAATCATATTCACTATTTAATTGAACCTCAAAAAACAGAAGATGTACCGAAAATCATGCACTATCTTAACTGGTATAGTGCTATGTGTTTTAATCGAATGTTAAAACGTACGGGACATTTTTGGGAAAAAAGATACCATAGTACAAGTTTTCCTAGTAGTGATCAAAGAAGGGCTTTAAATACTCTTAGATATATCCATGCTAACCCCCAATCGGCGGGAATGCAAAAGGGCTTTTTCTATGATTTTAGTAATTATGGTGTTTATGAAAGATTAAGTGATGATGGTATTACTACTTGGCATCCTGCTTTTTTGGCTTTGGGAGAAAACTTAGAAGAGTGTGCGGAAAAATATCGTAATTTCTGTTATAAATACAAGCCCCCAGAAAAGCAGTCTAAAGGCTTTCATTGGGGGAGTAAATTAACCTAAGTTAACTAGAATTAAGAAAGCTTCTCCTCAGAATAAAAAACCTCATCAACCCGATGAGGAAGCTAAAAGATTTTATGAAATTTGGCGAGAAAATCATCCTGAAATTGTGGAAGTTTCGGAAAAGTTTATTTTTGCTAATTGTTATAACAAAAAATCGGTAGCCGAATTTTTAAATAATTATATTCATTATTGACAATGCTGGAAACCTGGTTTTTTTTAGCCCGGTTTCCTTATAGGAGTAGTGTGTCAAAAATCATGTTTTGACGCTGATTTCTGTAGTTATTTATACATTGTTTGATTTAATTCTAAGGAGAAATTATATTTCGTCCCTTAATCAACAGTATCCCCTCATATCATGACAGGTAATGAAAAGCGGAAAACCTTATAACTTCGTACTCACTACCAAACACGACCACCCAAGACCCACCCACCCCCCAACCCCACGGGAGATGACCCGGAAGTGCATTTTTATTAAAGGTCAAAAGTTCGTAATTTAACCACTCTCCTCCTTTTACTCCAGCCTATTTCCGTCCCAAGTTCCTCAAAGGTATTCCAATCCGGGTGTCCATCTAATTTACCACCTAATTTTAACCAGATTTGTTTCTGCACAGAAAAACCAAATCTGCCCTCAGAATATTTTAACCACAATTGGTCAATAATGCGTAATTCTTCTGGAGAGAAATTGCGACAATCATCTAGCCTTAAGCAACCTTCTTCTTCTCTCCCCATAATTTGCAACATCACTCTCCCAGTTTCCTGATCGGCTTCTTTCCATTTTTCTGTTGATAAAAGTTGGTCTAGTTTGGTAAAATTAGCTTTAGAAGTTTGTAACTTAATATTAGGTTTTGGAGCAGGTTGGAATTGAGGTGCAACAACGAAACTGGGTTGTCCAATAGCAGTTAAAACTTCCTGAGCAGACTGAAAGCGATCGCTAGGTTTATCCGCTAACATTTTATCCAAAACACTAGCCAAATTTTGACTAATAGATAGGCGATTTTTGCTTAACCATTCCTTCCAAATCCAACCTAAATTATAGTGGTCAAAAATCTCATCAACCAAGGTTCCATTTCTTTCTTGAGGAAAGACACCCGTTAATAATCTAATAGCAGTAATTGCCAAGCTATACATATCACTAGAAGCATTCGTTACTCCTCTCAATTGTTCCGGTGGCGCATAGCCGGGAGTGCCTGTCACAGTTCCCATACGGGTCATAATAGTCGCGCTAACTTGTCTGGAAACACCAAAATCTATTAACACTAAATCGCTAATTTGTCCATAGATAGTAGGATCTAATTTATTTTTTCTACGAATAATATTTTCTGGTTTAATGTCACGATGGATAATAGACTTATTATGAATAAAATCCAAAATAGGTAACATTTCCACTAAAAAAGACTTGAGCTTCGTTTCGTTAAATCTTCCCTGTTGTTTTAATTCTTTGAGTAAATCTTGACCTTCAATATATTCTTGAATTAAATACAACTTACCATCCTGTTCAAAGAAAGCCAATAAATCAGGAATTTGGGGATGTTTACCTAGTTTTTCTAATAGCTCTGCTTCCTGTTCAAATAGTTGAATACATTTTTGCAATGCACCGCTATTTTGTGATAAAGGTAAAAATTGCTTAATCACACAAGAGCTATTTCTTCTATTTTGATCAACACCAATAAAAGTCCGCCCAAAACCGCCTTCTCCAAGATAACTATGGGCGCGATAACGTTCAGTTAATAATAACTTTTGTCCGCATTTCTGACAAAAATTAGTAAGTTGAGCATTTTGGTGAAGGCAATCAGGGTTAAAACATTTCATAATGATTGATAAAAATAATGAATTGATATTATACTATTTTGCAAGATGTTTTTATACCGTTCAAATGGAAGTTGATTCAAGCTCTATTCCAAAATTTAATGAGGTTATTAAATCCGTAGAGTTAAATAGTTATAGTAAATAAAACCATGCTCTGCTCCTGATCAATTTCACTTCTAATCGATGAGCAGAGCATCATCCTACGGTTTAACTTAACAAAATTAATTGTCGAGCCTGGAGCGATCGCACCCCATCTAAATCCAGTTGGCTTTGAGTTAAAAGTTCCCCAACAGTTCGAGGAGAGTCTGTGTTTTCATCACAAGCGTTTAGAAATTGAAATTCAGCATCGGATAAACTGATAATTTGATAATTATAGTCAAACAAATTTTGACTCGGCCACCCATTCATACAAGGACTGCGCTCAGGAATTGCTGCTAATAACGCTTGATCATTTGACCAAGTATTCCGAGGTAAAGGTGAACGTCCGAGGAAAAATTCATAATGACTAATTTCAGGATCAAGAAGTTCAATTAAACGATATCGTTGGCGATCGCTTAAATCCTTTGACCGTTCACGTAACTCCGGTGAATTACCAATTAATCGCTCTAAATTCCAATAATTAGGATTAGAAAAACCAATAAACTCTAAACCTGACGCATCAATTAACTCAAATAAACTATTAATATTGTAGTCAATTTCCTGGGGATGAACATACATATCAGCAAAACATTCATCTCGTTGATTTTCTAATCCCCAGCGTTGAGATTCATATTTAACTAACCGATTATTTTCCGGGAGAGCTTCAAAAATTTGACGACCAATTTTAACTCCATCTTTATAATCGCCTTGTTTATTTCCTTGTAACAATGCGATCGCGTTCTGCATCAATTGAATTTCCCAGCGTCCCAATTCAGCATAAACAAAAATGTGCATTAACCCCCCCGGTGCTAACTTTAATGCTAGGGTTTGAATGCCCCGAATCGGATCAGGTAAATGGTGCAAAACGCCAACACAGTTAATAAAATCAAACTGTCCCTCTAACTGGGTTGCATCATAAAGACTTAAACGGCGAAATTCAGGTGAGGGTGTTCCGGGGGTAGAAATTCCAGACCGACGACAGCGTTCTTGCGCCGTTTGAATGGCCCCTTCACTCAAATCAATTCCCAGTACCGACGCTTCTGGGTTGAGTTGAATTAAATACTCCGTACTCGAACCTGTCCCACAGCCTGCATCTAAAATGCGAATATCAAGATGTTTGGGTTTTTGACCCGTGCAAAAACTATAAGCTGCTGGCCAAGACCATCGCCAGTTGTACCCTGGCGGGGGTTCATCTAACAGGGGGTCAGGAGGAAAGGGATAGGTATCATAAAGCCGTTTAACCGCAGAACTAACTTCTTCCATCGTTTTAACTCAATTAAGCATTAAGATTGATTCATGTTGACCGTTGGCTGTTGGGTGCTGCGGTTGACGGTTGACCGACAACCCACAACCGACCTCTGAGAGCGTAACAAAACTTATTCTTTTTTCTCAGATAACTTCACCCAAGTCTATACAATAATTGTCGGTACGCTTTTTTATAAATGTCTGGTAATCAGCCAAAATCATTTTAATCTGAAAGATTAAACTGGCAACAACTCAAGCACGATGATCGGGTGGAAGGCATTCTTATATTTAGCCAAAACTAATCCGTTTATTGTTTGAGAACAGTACCATACTTCAGGTTCCATGCTGTAACGATTCAGATAGGGAGCGACAGAGATCGAATGAGTGTAAAGGCAAGTGGTGGAAGCTCAGTTGCGCGTCCGCAACTCTATCAAACCGTACCCGTTGCAACCATTTCCCAAGCGGAGCAACAAGATCGCTTTTTGGGTAAAAGCGAATTAAGTGAACTGGCAACCTATTTCAGTTCTGGCGCAAAGCGTTTAGAAATTGCTCAAATTCTGACGCAAAACGCCGAATTGATTGTCTCCCGTGCCGCGAACCGGATTTTCACGGGCGGTTCACCTCTAGCATTCTTGGAGAAACCGACGGAAACTCCCACTATGGTCATGGCCACAGTTGGGGGAGGTGAAGTCAACCTCACCGAAGGCATGAAACTGGGAACTATTTCCTATGTGGATAACAAAGGTGGCGGTCTGTTCGAGGGTTTAAGATCAATTTTTGTAGATGCAGGAGCAGGGCCAGCCGTCTTTTTACCCCCTGGGTTCCGGCCGATTAACGTTTCTCGTTATGGCCCTGGGAACATGACCAAATCCCTGCGAGATTTAAGCTGGTTCTTGCGTTATACAACCTACGCAATTGTTGCCGGAGATCCGAATCTGATCGCCGTTAACGTGCGGGGACTGCGGGAAATTATTGAAAATGCCTGTTCTAGTGCGGCAACTTTAGTTGCCCTCCAAGAAATGCGTCGGGCAGCGTTAGGCTATTTGAAAGGCGATAAAGATGCCCAAGAAATCGCCCTGCAATACTTCAATGTGTTAATCACAGAATTTGAAGCGTCAGCACCGGCTAACAAAGTACGGCAACGTCCTAGCAGTGACCAACAAGGGTTAGCGCTGCCTCAAATTTACTTCAACGCCGCCGAGCGACGTCAGAAGTTTGTGATGAAACCCGGACTGTCTTCGACGGAAAAACAAGATGTGGTGAAAGCCGCCTATCGCCAAGTGTTTGAACGGGATATTACCCGCGCCTACAGTTTGGGGATTTCCGACTTAGAATCCAAAGTAAAAAACAGCGAAATCTCGACTAAAGAGTTTATCCGCCGTTTAGGTAAATCTCCGTTATACCGGAAACAGTTCTATCAACCCTTTGTCAATAGTCGGGTGGTGGAACTGGCAGCCCGTCACTTCCTAGGTCGGGGTTTAAGTTCTCCTGAAGAATTTAGCAAATATTTCTCGGTTGTGTCCAAAGGTGGCTTAGGCCCCTTAGTGGATGCAATGGTGGATTCTCAAGAATATTCGGATTATTTCGGGGAAGAAACCGTTCCCTATTTGCGGGGTTTGGGTCAAGAAGCCCAAGAATGTCGCAACTGGGGGCCACAAATTGACCTGTTTAACTACAGTGCACCCTTCCGCAAAGTGCCCCAGTTTGTAACGCTGTTCGCAGATTACAAACAACCTCTGCGGGATCAGCACGTTTATGGAACCGGGAATGATCCTCTGGAAATCCAGTTCGGTGCAATTTTCCCGAAAGAAACCCGGAATCCCAGTAACCGTCCAGCCCCCTTTGGCAAAGATACCCGTCGGATTCTGATTCGCAATGGGGCAGGTATTGATAACCAGTTAAGCAACCCAGCCGCACGGGGTAACAATCCCGGTTCTCTGGGGCCAAAAGTGTTCAAACTGGATCAACTGCCCGGTGGTTATATTAGCAGTCGGTTCAAACGCAGTGGTAGCAGCAAAGGAACCAGTGTTAATTATTCTGAAACCTCTACCCAAGCGGTGATTCAGGCAGCCTATCGGCAGGTGTTTGGTCGGGAACTCTATGCGGGTCAACGCCAAACTGTTGCTGAAATTAAACTCGAAAACGGCGATATTACCGTTCGGGAGTTTATTCGCATCCTGGCTAAGTCTGATGTCTTCCGCAAGATGTATTGGACATCGCTGTATGTGTGTAAAGCGATTGAATACATCCATCGTCGTCTGTTAGGTCGTCCCACCTACGGTCGTCAGGAAATGAACGCCTACTTCGATCTTTGCTCCAAAAAAGGCTTCTATGCTTTGGTGGATGCAATTCTCGATAGTCAGGAATACAACGAAGCCTTTGGGGAAGATACGGTTCCTTATGAACGGTATTTGACTCCGGGTGGTGTGTCCTTGCGGACAGGTCGTGTTGCGGCATTTGCTGAGAAAAAACCGGTGGGGACAGAAGTTATTACGCCTCGGTTTATCGAACTAGGTACTCCTGAAATTAAGGGTGAGATTGAATTAGACAATCGCATCGCTCAAGGCGTCAGCAAGCGTCGTCAACAAAGCAAAGTGTTCAAGCTGACGACAACGACGGATAAAGTGGCTCTGAAGACTTTAATTCAAGCGGTTTATCGTCAAATCTTTGAACGCAATATTGATCCCTATGTGACCAAAAATGAGTTTACTGCTCTGGAAAGTAAACTGGGGAACAATGAAATTAACCTCAAAGAGTTCGTTGAGGCGTTGGGAAGCACTTCTCTGTATATCAAAGAGTTCTATACCCCCTACCCCAATACGAAGGTGATTGAGTTGGGAACCAAGCACTTCTTAGGTCGTGCACCTCTCAACCAAGCAGAAATCCGGGTGTATAACCAAATCCTGGCTGCTAACGGGTTGAAAGGATTTATTAACGCCATGGTGAACAGTGTGGAATATGCTCAACTGTTCGGGGAAGATACAGTTCCCTATCGTCGTTATCCGACCTTACCTGCGGCTAACTTCCCGAATACCGAACGCTTGTATAACCAATTAACCAAGCAAAACGATGAGTTAGTGGTTCCTAGTTTTGAACCTGTGGCGGCCGCTGACCGCAGCTAACGAAAACGAGTTTTCAGGCTATTCGTGAAAATTTGATCAATTTGATCCCTCTGTATTATTACGGAGGGATTTTTATTGCTGGAAACAGCTTGAAAATTCAAAAGAATCGTTTTTTTAATCAATTCTTAACCAAACACAACATTAATAAATGTAACAAATTTGACTATTTTTCTGAAAACATGAAAAAATGGTTTCAGCCAATATAGTCTAGCTAATCTTTTCCCTCGATATAAGGACACAAATTATGGCTTTAACCGAATTGCAAGAACGTAAGTTTAAAGTGGCTTTTGATTCTCAGGACGTTGATGGTACTGGGGTATTAACTCAAGCAGACTTTGAGCGATTGATTGAAAATTTAACCACTATCAATAACAAGTCAAACGACCTAGCCAAGAAACTCTACACAGAAATTTGGAATGACTTAACATCAAAAGCTGATATTGATGGCAATGGGGGAGTAACCCTTGATGAATGGTACAGCTACATTGAAGAGTTGATCAAGGATTCGGCTCGGTTCGATAAGTATGTCCTCAGTACCGCAGTGACAGTGCTGAAATCTTTAGATGCTACAGGAAACAACAGACTCGGTTTGGACGAGTACAAAAAGCTGGCTGCGGCGTTGAACGTCAGTGAAAGTGACGCTGAAGCTGCATTTAACAAGCTTGACACATCCGGTAATGGGGAAGTCGATATCACCGAATTACAAGCAGCTGTCCGAGAGTTCTATTTGACCGAAGACGAGAATGCTCCTGGTAACTGGCTGTTTGGCCAATTCTAAAGGGTGACTCGGTAACTCAGAGAACGGCTGCAATGGCTCTATTTTTGAGCTTGTGCTACCTAGGGCTTGCTGAAAAAAGGCGAAAAGCCAGAACAGAGGGGAGGAGAAGACAAGAAAAAATGAATCAGGTGCAAGGGAGGGGTGTAAAATAGCCCAAAAACCTTGCAGGAGTCGGGGAAAATGTACCGTAAAGACGAACAACCAAGGACACCAGCAGAAGATTTCAAACTGCCGTTTGAGGGAAAGCTGTCGGAAGAGAATCGCTGGGTCATCATGGCAAAAGTGATACCCTGGGAAGAATTTGAAGCAGAATATGAAGAATTATTCTCATCTGTGATGGGAGCACCAGCCAAAAGATTTAGAATGGCATTGGGAGCCTTAATCATTAAAGAAAAATTAGGGATAAGTGACAGATCCAACGGACTTAAAAATTTTAAATCAAGCCAGAGAACAAACGGAAAAAATCATTGATAGTTTGTATAAAAGCCGTCAGGATAAATCAGAGAAGAAACCTAGAACTTATAGAAAGAAAGCCAGAAAAGACTACCTAGAAATAGCCAAACAACGCCGACCTTCCCGACAAAAAAGACGAAAGGCAGTTAAAAAACAACTGCAATATATTAAACGAAACTTAGGACATATAGACCAACTTATCGCCAATAGAGCAACGCTGGATAGCTTAAATAACAAGCAATATAAGAGTTTATTAGTAATATCAGAAGTTTACCGTCAACAGCAATGGATGTTTGATAATAACAAACAGAGTATTTCCGATAGAATCGTCAGTTTGAGCCAACCTCATATTCGTCCGATTGTGCGAGGAAAAGCCGGAACTTCAGTAGAATTTGGTGCCAAATTGTCGGCGAGTTGTCTGGATGAATATGTATTTCTTGACCGAATTAGTTGGGATAATTTTAACGAATCCTGTGATTTAAAAGCACAAATAGAGGCTTTTAAAGAATATACGGGGTATTATCCTGAGTCAGTCCATGTAGATAAAATTTACCGAACTAGAGACAACCGAGCTTGGTGTAAAGAAAGAGGAATTAGAATCAGTGGCCCTCCGTTAGGGAGACCCCCAGTAAATCTGAGTGAAGCTACTAAGAAGCAGGCGTTAGACGATGAAAAGATTCGGAATTCAATTGAGGGCAAATTTGGGCAAGGGAAAAGAAGATTTAGCCTCAATCGGATTATGAATAAACTAGCTCATACTTCCGAAACGGCAATTGCTATTACTTTTTTAGTCATGAATCTCTCTGCCATTCTTAGGCAGATTTTGGTGTCAATTTTTTTAGTCAATTACTTTTTTCGAGTCATTGATTATCATAACTTATCGGTTAACTTCTTTCCTCAAAAAAAAACTGATTTACCCTTCTAACTTCATTCGCTAGTTCATCATTCGTTTCCTTTTCTGTTACTTTTTCAGCAAGCCCGAATTAATAACTCCCTACAATTCACAAGTTAATATTGCTGCGATTAATGGCCCGGAAAGTGTTGTCATTTCTGGTCTTAGTGAAGCCATCCAAGAAATTTGTAGCCGATTAACTGAGATGGGAATTAAAACCAAACCTCTGCAAGTTTCCCATGCTTTCCACTCGCCTTTGATGGAACCGATGTTAGCAGAGTTTGAACTGGCAGCTAAAGAGGTTACTTACAATCAGCCGGGGATACCGCTAATTTCTAATGTTACAGGACAGTTAGCAACACAAGAAATAGCAACTCCTGAATATTGGGTGAACCATATCCGACAACCTGTCCGTTTCAGTGATGGGATGCAAACTCTTGATCAGCAAGGATATAAACTATTTTTAGAAATTGGAGCCAAGCCAATTTTGTTAGGAATGGGTCGGCAATGTTTGCCAGAAAAGCAGGGAATTTGGTTGCCAAGTTTACGTCCGCCTCAAGAAGATTGGCAACAAATTATCTCTATCCCTCTTCTGTCACTCTCCGGTTTTTCCTATGATTAGTAATTTCCAAAGCCACGTTATAGTCAACAGTCTGGGATGTGGCGATCGCATTTTGACTAATTTCGCACTCTCAGGAATTGCTACTGAGAAAAAATAACGCGATCACTTGCTCTGTCTAGGCTCTAGGATTCAAAAAATGCAAGGTTTTTCGGAAACTGACAGAAGAGGGTTATGATATGAATCAACCGCTTTCATCTCAACAGTTACTTGAACTTTTAGAGCAAGTTCACAATAAATTGGAGGCAGTTGAACGGGAAAAAACCGAACCCATTGCAATTATTGGTGTAGGTTGTCGATTTCCCGGTAACGTCAACGATCCGGCTTCATTTTGGCAGTTATTACGCAAAGGTGTAGATGCGGTCACAGAAATCCCATCAGACCGATGGGATATTGAAGCTTTCTATGATCCCGATCCCAAAACACCTTTGAAAGCTTATACAAAACAAGGTAGTTTCCTTCAGCAAATAGACCAGTTTGATCCTTTATTTTTTGGGATTTCTCCGAGAGAAGCAGCGAGTTTAGACCCACAACAAAGACTGCTTTTAGAGGTGACTTGGGAAGCTTTGGAAAATGCAGCAATAGCACCCCATCAACTCAAAAATAGTCGCACGAGTGTTTATGTTGGCATTTGCACAGACGATTATGTATCTAACCAAATCATCAACGCAACAACTCGATTAGTCACCCAAGCACTTACAAATCAAGAAGTTTCTACCTCTGTTGATGCCTACACTGGTATCGGTGGTGCTCGTAGTATTGCAGTGGGTCGAATTTCCCATTTTCTCGGATTACAAGGGCCGAATATTCAGTTAGATACCGCCTGTTCTTCTTCTTTAATTGCTGTACATTTGGCGTGTTGTGGTTTGCGTTTAAAAGAATGCAATCTCGCTCTTGTGGGTGGAGTTAACTTGATTTTGTCCCCAGGAAATACAATTGCTCGCTGCCAAATGAAAGCTCTAGCGCCTGACGGTCGTTGCAAGACGTTTGATGCCACCGCAGATGGTTATGGTCAGGGAGAAGGATGTGGGATGGTCGTCGTCAAACGTCTCTCCGATGCTATCAGCGATGGGGATAGAATTTTAGCAGTGATTCGCGGTTCGGCAACCAACCATGATGGGCCGAGTGGTGGTTTGACAGTTCCTAATAAAAAGGCTCAAAAAGATGTGATTGAGCAAGCTTTGAAAAATGCTAGAATTGAACCCCATCAAGTTAGTTATGTAGAAGCTCACGGTACAGGCACAACTTTGGGTGATCCGATTGAATTAGAGGCTTTAGCAGCAGTTTATGGGAAAAACAGGCCTATCAATCAACCTCTAATTGTAGGTTCGGTGAAAACCAATTTTGGACATTTAGAAGCCGCTGCTGGAATTTCTAGTTTAATTAAAGTCGCTTTAGCAATTAAAAATCAGGAAATTCCCCCTCATTTACATTTTAATCAACCCAATCCTTATATCCCTTGGAATCAGATTCCTGTGGTGATTTCAACGAAAGTTATGCCTTGGGAAAAAGCGCCGCGTTTGGCGGGGGTGAGTTCCTTCGGCATGAGTGGCAGCAATGTTCATGTGATTTTGTCAGAAGCTCCAGAAACGGTTAAATCTGAAGAGGGTTTAAAGCGTCCTGTAAATCTGTTAATGCTGTCAGCGAAAACTGAAAATGCTCTCAAAGATTTAGTCTATCGATATCAAAATCATCTACAACTGTATCCCGAACAAAAATTACAAGATGTTTGTTTTACCGCTAATATGGGACGATCTCATTTTCAATATCGTTTAGCTTTATTAGCAACAACCTCTGCCGAACTTGGGGAAAAATTGGCAAATTTCCAGAGGGAAAATCAAGCATCGGGAGCATTTTATGGTCAAGTTCTGAATACGAGCAGACAACCTAAGATTGCTTTTCTATTTACAGGTCAGGGTGCTCAATATCATAGAATGGGATGGGATTTATATCAAACTCAACCTCGCTTTCGTGAAGTTTTACAAGAATGCGATCGCATTCTACAACCTTATTTAGAAATTCCTCTCCTAGAAGCACTTTATTCTAATTTAGAAAATCCCGATCTTATTAACCAAACTGTTTATACTCAACCCGCCTTATTTGCCATTGAATATGCCTTATTCGAGTTATGGAAATCCTGGGGAATCAAACCAGATATTCTGATGGGTCATAGTGTGGGAGAATATGTTGCCGCAACTGTTGCCGGAGTTTTTAGTCTCGAAGAAGGTTTGAAATTAATTGCTGCTAGAGGAAGGTTAATGCAGTTAACCCAAGCGGGTGAAATGGTTTCAGTGTTAGCTTCAGAGTCGGTGGTTAGAAAAGCGATCACACCCTACAATTCACAAGTTTCTATTGCCGCTTTTAACGGGATTGAAAGTATCGTAATTTCGGGAACCAAAGAAGCGATTAGGGCAATTTGTAGTCATTTAGAATCACAAGGAATCAAGACAAAGCAATTACAGGTATCTCATGCTTTCCATTCTCCATTAATGGAACCGATATTAACAGAATTTGCTGCGATCGCTCAACAAATTACCTACAACTTGCCTCAAATTCCACTAATTTCTAATATTACAGGTCAGCAAAATGACCAAAGTATTGCCACCTCTCAATATTGGGTGCAACATCTCAGACAACCTGTAAAGTTTGCTCAGGGTATCGATACATTACATCAGCAGGGATATACAGTTTTTTTGGAAATTGGCCCTCAGCCGATTCTGTTAGGAATGGGTCGTCAATGTCTCCCTGGAAATAAAGCAATATGGTTGCCCTCTTTGCATCCACCTCAAATAGATTCCCAACAAACGTTTTCCAGTTTGGCACAGTTATATGTGCAAGGATTTAAAATAAACTATCCCTATAGAACAGACATCTTGCCTGTTAAAGTTTCCTTACCAACCTATCCCTTTCAACGGCAACGATACTGGATAGAATCGTTACAAGACACACAAAAAAAACTTACCTCCATTACCAGACAAAATAACATTTCTCCGCTTAAACAACTGAATCAAAAAGATATTGAAGAATTAGTTCAAAAGCTGGAAAAAACGGATAAATTTTCAGACAGCCAGCTAGAAATACTTGTTAATTCCTTAAATGATTTGACTAAAAAAGAGCAGAGTCAATTATCAGAACCTAATATTAAAGATTGGCTCTATAAAATTGAGTGGAAACCTTTAAATATTACTCAATCACATCATATTTTCCAACCGAGTCATTGGTTAATCTTTGCTGATTCCAAAGGATTAGGACAAGCCTTAAAGAATCAATTACAGCACCAAGGACATGAATGTAGTTTAGTTTATCGAGCCGATACCTATCAACATTCAGAGACAGGAATTTATCGACTAAATCCCGAACAGCCCCAGGAATTTGATCAACTCTATCAAGCTATTATTGAAAGCAGTACATTACCTTTACAAAAAATTATTCACTTGTGGAGTTTAGATGCTACTACCGAACAGAATTTAACCATTTCTGCCTTAGAAGAATTACAACTTTGGGGATGTGGTAGTGTAATCCACTGGTTACAAGCTGTAATCAAAAACTCCAAGACTATCTTACCGCAATTGTGGTTAATCACTAGAGGATCTCAGCCTGTATTAAACACAGAAAAAATAGCAGTTACTCAATCATCTTTATGGGGATTAGGTCGAGTAATTTCTTGGGAATATTCGCATCTTTGGGGAGGATTAATTGATTTAGATTCTCAAGGTTCACAACAGGAAATAGAAACATTATTGCAACTTGTAATAGACTCGCAAAAACAAGACCATCTCGCCCTACGCAGTGACCAATTATATAAAGCTTCTTTAGTTAAATATAACTTAAAGCCACAAAAAGTAGAAATGTCTTTCTATGAAGAAGCAACCTATCTAATTACTGGAGGATTAGGAGATTTAGGATTACATACTGCCGAGTGGATGGTGTCAAAGGGAGCCAAACATTTAGTATTAATAAGTCGTCGCCCAGCTTCTGAACAAGCACAGAAAAAAATTGAGAGATTAGAAACCGCAGGTGCTAGTATTCATATTTTTTCTAGTGATATCTCTATTGAAACCGATCTAAGCAAAATTATAGACAAAATTCAAACATCCTTACCGCCACTGCGAGGAGTAATTCATGCTGCTGGTATTTTGGATGATGGGATTTTACAAAATATGAGTTGGGAACGTTTTACTCAGGTGATAGCACCGAAAGTAAAAGGGGCTTGCCATCTACACAAACTCACGCAAAAACTATCACTAGACTTCTTTGTTTGTTTCTCTTCAATGGCTTCGTTACTCGGTTCCCCCGGTCAAGGAAACTATGCGGCAGCAAATGCGTTTATAGATGCTTTAGCTTATTATCGCCGTCAGATAGGATTACCAGGATTAACTATTAACTGGGGAGCATGGTCACAAGCTGGAATGGCGACTCGTGTAGCTAGTCAATATCAAAATCGATGGAAAACTTTTGGCATCAGTTCTATTACTCCAAAACAAGGGTTACAAATATTAGGAGAACTTTTACTCAATCAGTCTTCTCCACAGGTGGGAGTGCTAGCCGCAGATTGGTCAATTTTGACAGAACAATGGAGTTTAGGATACCCCAATTCATTACTTTCGGAACTGTTAGAACAGGAGAAATTAGAACAGAAACCAGCAATAACGCCGAAGAATAATCAAGGAATTTTAGAGAAATTAAAAGCAACGACGGAAGCAGAATATAAAGATATTTTGCAAAATTATCTCCTATCTTTAGTTGCCAAGACTCTGCAAATCAATTTATCAGAAATTCCCACCCAGAGGAATCTGATTGAACTGGGTATGGATTCTCTGATGACAATGGAGATTGTGAATCAATTAAGTCAGGATTTGAATTTTATAATTTATCCCAGAGAATTTTATGAACGACCGAGAATAGACTCTTTAACTGAGTATTTGAGTGCTGAACTTAGGAAGCAAGACACCAGCTTAAGTTCCCAACAACTATCCTCCAAAACTTTAGAAATCTTAGAGACACAATCTATTGCTAATTCTCCGTTTGTAACTCCTAGTTCAGAACGTCTCCCTGGGATTATTTTTATCCTTTCTAGTCCTCGGTCTGGGTCAACGTTACTGAGGGTAATGTTAGCAGGTCATCCGGGTTTATTTTCTCCACCTGAATTGCATCTTTTACCCTTTAATACGATGAGAGAACGAGAGGAAAAACTCAAGCTTTCTCATTTGGGTGAAGGTTTACAGAAAGCTTTGATGGCAATTTACAAGTCTAGTGCAGCCGCTAGTCAAGTATTAATTCAAGATAAATGCTTGCAGAATTTTTCTATTCAGCAGATGTATCAGGAAATTCAACAAAATATAGCCCCTCGTTTGCTAGTTGATAAATCTCCATCCTACGCCATAAATCGTGCAATTTTAGAAAGAGCAGAATCTCTATTTGCTAACTCTAAATATATTCACTTAGTTCGTCATCCCTATTCAGTCATTGAATCATTCGTGCGGATGCGGATGCAAAAATTAGCAGGATTAGGAGATGGAAATCCTTACCAATTCGCAGAAGAAATATGGACTAAGAGTAATCAAAATATATTAGATTTTCTGACAAAATTAGAACCCGAACGTCACCATCAGATACGCTATGAGGAATTAGTTCAACAACCCGATAAAATATTATCACAACTCTGCGATTTTCTGAATATTAATTTTAATTCTGCACTTTTGCAACCCTATGAAGGTCATCGCATGACTGAGGGCATTTATGAAAGTTCTTTGTCAATCAGTGATCCCAACTTTCTTAAACACAGTTCTATTGATTCCAGTTTAGGAGATCAATGGAAAACGATTCAATTACCTCATGATTTAGGTAAAGAAACGCAACAGATTGCCCAACAATTCAATTATGAATTCCCTAACTCAATTGACAGGATTTCCTCTGTTAGTAAAAGGGAAGTTGCTCAAATTTTCCAGAGAAAAAATCAGCATGAGGAAAAGTTTTTAGATTTCAAAGGCAAACAGATTTGCTTGTGTAGTTGGGGTTCCCAAAATCATCCTGTCGTCCTGTGTATTCATGGAATTTTGGAACAAGGATTAGCTTGGCAAGAAGTCGCACTTCCTCTAGCAAATGCCGGTTATTGGGTAGTGGCTCCTGATTTATTGGGTCATGGACGTTCTGCTCATTTGGAAATCGCAACCTCTTACAATTCTCTGACATTTTTAGCTCAAATAGATCGGGTGATTCAGGAATTGCCTGACCAACCTTTGTTTTTAGTGGGTCATTCTATGGGGGCAATGTTAGCCGCGATGATTGCGAGTGTACGACCGAATAAAATAAAAGGATTAATGTTAGTAGAACCTCCAGTACCTGCGGCAGAAAAGAAGCAAGAACCCGTTAATCAGCTAACAACTTTTTTAGAATATTTTGCCTCTGCACCTCAACATCCAATCTTCCCAGATGTGGCAACCGCAGCAAGAAGATTGCGTCAAGTTACGCCCGCTCTGTCGGAAGAATTTTCTCATATTCTAGCTGAAAGAACAACCCAACCCTGTGAAGGGGGAGTGATGTGGAGTTGGGATGAAATTCTTCGTACCCGTTCTCCCCTAAGTTTTAGCAGTTTTAATGGAGGTCGAGAGCAATATTTAGCAATGCTTAAACAGATTAAAATTCCGACTATATTAGTCTATGGAGAACACAGTAAACTGAATCGTCCAGAAGATTTGCAACAACAACAAATTGCTATGGTTGAAGCAAAACGAGTCTTTGTTTCAGGAGGACATAATCTTCATATTGAAGCGGCTTATGCTTTGGTATCATTAATTAAGCAGGGGTTGGCTTAAGAAAGTAATCATGATTAATGAAATTGAGAAAATACTTTCTGGACTTGATAGGACACAAATCAAATAGGATTGCTATATAAGTAGGTAGGCTCTATAAAACGCCACTATGTAAACGATTGTAAACCGCTCTAACGCTCTGTAATGGTTGATCGAGGCTTCTTTACATATTGTTACATGGTATAGCTTAATCCTGCCTACCTACTTAGTGTGTCAGTACCTAGCTCCTTGGACGTGTTACAACAGGATCAGAAGTCGAGAAGAGAACGGTATGAAATTAAGTCAAAAATTATATATTGGGTGCGGGATTCCTTTAGCAACCTTAGTGCTCATGGGTTCCTATTCTTTGTATTCTTTTCAACAAATTGATCGTCAAGTTTCCACGATTTATGATGATCGGGTTGTGCCATTACAACAATTAAAAATTGTTTCAGATTCTTATGCAGTTAATATTATTGATTCTGTTAATAAAGTCAATGCTAATATGTTATCCATGGGAGAAGCTTTAAGCTCTGTGAATCAAGCTGAAATTGATATCAGGAAACAATGGAAAGCTTATAAAAACACTAAATTAGAGAACAGAGAGAAACAGTTAGCCAATGAAATCGAGAAATTATTTTTTGATGCCGATTCTCACATCCAAGACTTAAAACAAGTATTAAATGAAAGAAATAAATCTGAGGTTTATAAATCTATAAAAATTTTATATAAAGTGATTGACCCCCTAACTCAAAAGCTAGAAGAATTAAGCAATATTCAATTACAGATTGCAGCCGAAGAACGTCAAAAATCCGCTTTAATTTATCAACAAACTTTAAAAGTGTTTTTACCGCTTTTATTTCTGGCAATCTTAGTCGGTTCTCCTGTAGGATTTCTCGTGATTAGGCGGGGTATTATTTCAACCTTTGAAACCATTATTAATAATATTGTTGTCTCTTCTACAGAAATTGCAGCCGTTGTGGATGAACAGGAACAACTTTCTCTACAACAATCTACCGTCGTTCAGCAAACGAAAAGCTTGATGGAGTCTTTAAATAATGCCTATCAAGAATCCTATGAAAAATCTGAACATACCGTTTTATATGCCGAGAGATCCTTGAATTTAATTGAACAAAATAATCAATCAATAACTGATATTAAAGCCAGAATGGAGCTATTAAATCAGAAAGTCAACCAGATTTCTGAAAAAATGCTCAATTTACAATATCATGCGGAACAAATTAGCCAGATTTCTACCTTAGTCAGTCATATTGCTAATCAAACGAATGTCTTAGCCTTGAATGCTCGTATTGAGTGGGTGCGCTCAGATACTCAGAATCAAGGATTTAGTATTGTCGCCTCTGAAATTAGAGATCTCGCCAATCAAAGTCAAAAATCTGCAAGTAGTATTGATCTGTTAGTTAATGATATTGAAACCGCCGTAGATTCCACAGTCAAAGCTACTCATGCAGGCAAGGAAGCTGTAGAACAAGGGGTACAAATGACTCATAAAAT
This sequence comes from Planktothrix tepida PCC 9214, assembly GCF_900009145.1. Lineage (NCBI taxonomy): Bacteria > Bacillati > Cyanobacteriota > Cyanophyceae > Oscillatoriales > Microcoleaceae > Planktothrix > Planktothrix tepida. The sequence goes on along the minus strand of NZ_LN889802.1, from coordinate 403,732 downwards.
TTCTCAAACATTTATGGGTATGAATGAAATGATGCGCCATGTTGTTTCAGATAATCAACAAAGTTTAAATTGTGCCAAAGATCAGGAACGGGCGATTGAACAAGTGGTTACAGCAATGAATCAACTCAATCGTGCTGTCCAAGAAACAACCGCCGGAATTTCCCAAGTTAAAATTGGAATGGCGAACTTAAAAATCGTCGCTGATCACTTAAAATCAATGGTGTGAACGACCCAACACCAACAAAATTGATATTTTTCTCAGGATTACTGATTGTGGGGAAATCTGCTAAATTGGGAATATGAGCAAAAACAGTGAAGGATATAAAATTGTTAGCGACAACCGCAAAGCCCGCTATCTGTACGAAATTTTAGAAACGTATCAGGCGGGAATCGCCCTCCAGGGAACGGAAGTCAAATCGATTCGGGCGGGTAAAGTTAACCTGCAAGATGCCTATGCCTTAATTCGGGGAGGTGAAGCATGGCTGTTGAATGCCCATATATCACCCTTTGAGAAAGCGGGTAGTTATTTTAATCATGATCCTCGTCGCACCCGCAAACTGTTGCTGCATAAAGAAGAAATTAATAAACTTTTAGGACAAGTCGAACAAAAGGGACTAACATTAGTTCCCTTGAAAATGTATCTTAAAGGCGGACGAGTTAAAATTGACATCGCCGTTGGTCGCGGTAAGAAACTCCACGATAAACGGGAAGATATTCGCCAACGGGATGATAAACGGACAATGGAAAGGGCGATGAAACGGTATTAAATGGGATGTTGACGGTTAATTGTTGACACTCCCACCCCTGCGCTACGCTAAAGGGGTGGGATTCTCGTATCTAGTCCAGTCAAGCAGAGACAGTTGAATATACTCTTGTTTGACTGTATTCACCGAGTTCAGGGGTGTGCCAAGCACCCCATCAGTTAAACCGGATGAATCCATTACAGAAGCATCTCTCTGTAGGTCTAACTGACAAGAAAAACCGTCCCATTGAGCTAGGTTTTTCGCAGCATTCAAATCAGAGTTATGGTAGTGACCATTAGGGCAATTGAAATCATGTCGATTTCTTTTACCAATAAAACCACAGGTTGAACAGGATTTGGAAGTGTATGGCGCAGGTCTTTTAATTAATTTCAATCCTTTAAGAGCCAACTTATAATTAAGTTTCTGTTCCAAAGAATAATAAGACCAATTATGTCGAGATTCACCGGAATCAGAACGAGATTTTTGGCTCTGTTTCATTGTGCTTCGACATCCTTCTAAATCCTCAATAACAACATCAGCATTATGGTATTCGGCAAAACGAACAATTCGACGGCTGATTGTATGATTGATTGCATCCATCCATCGTCGTTCTTTTTTGTCCCATTTCTTTAATGCTCGAAACTTTTTAGCTTCTTGAAGTTGTTTTCTTCGTTGTTGAAAATAACGTCTCCGATGCTTAACGCTTTGACCATTAAAGAACTTACCAAAACCCTGTTTAGGTGCAACTACCGCTAAATTATTCTGTCCTCGGTCACATCCTAATCTTTTCTCCGTCTTAACTTCTGGAACATCCTCAGTAATTGACAGATAGGCATACCACTTATTTCGATGTTTAATTAATTTAAAAGAACCCCCTTGAATTGTTCCCTCTAACAATCCGTCTAAAACAGGTTGCCAATGGGGAGATGCAACTTCAATGGGAATTCTTTTTTCACCTTTAAGGGTTGGAAAACTAATTGAATAAGTATTCCCTTTTAGGGTTAACTTCCAGTTTTGGTTGTTAACTTCCACAGGAAGAACTTTATATTGTTTGGTTTTACGACCTGTGGGTGATGTGGTATGTCGGATTACTTGGTTAACAAGGGCAGATTTTAACTCGGACATAATTTTAGCTGTTGTCATTTTACGCCGTTCTTTAATCGGCAATGACAACAGCTTGTTGGCAACCCGTGTGTTTTCTGCCGTCATTTGCTCAAACACCTGAGCTTTACAACGGTTGAGATCCACGAATTTCAATTTAATCGTCCGAGTTATTTTTGTCATGTCATCCATGATAACATAAGGTTGATGAATCGTGTGTATCGACAATGACAGAAAATCAATATAGAAGAAAAAACACATCAGTTAGTCTGATCAACTATCATTTTGTCTTTTGCCCAAAAAGGAGGAAAAGGGTGTTGGTTAACGGAGTGAGCAGAAGATTAGAGGAAATTATCTACCAAAAAGCAAAAGAGCTAGAATGTGATGTCCTAGCTCTGGAGATAATGCCTGATCATGTGCATTTATTTATTAGTTGTCACCCTTTGATTGCTCCACATCAAATTATGTTCAGAATCAAAGGGGCATCATCAAGAATATTAAGAAAAGAATTTCCTCATTTACTTAAACTACCTTCTTTGTGGAGTCGAAGCTATTATTGTGGGACGGCTGGTTCTGTTTCTAGTGAAACTATCAAAAAGTATATTGCTAACCAAAACTCTCACTAGCCTTCACTCCGCCTAAAGGCGGGTATTCTACATCCCACGCTTGAAAGACGTGGGCTTTGAATACGGTTATTGTAAAATCCGTGTACACAGCTTACGCAACCCTTACCATAACCCCCGAACTGGGCCATTTCCGCCTACGGGACGACAATTTCCGTAGAGTCGTTTACAAACCTCATTCAGCTTATCTTGATTGGGAAGGGGAGTTTTATACCCTTGGAACAATGGCCCTGTAATGATGTCTTCATATTCTTGTTTACTAATTTGTTGAACCGAGACTTGAGATAAAGTTAAACCTGGCGTTAAACTAGAAACTTTTTGTCCTTCTTGAATGGTGATGGGATTAGGATCATTCGGATTATTTCGTGACAATAATTGAATTTTACCTTCCAAAACCCGAATCGTTCCTGTATTACTATTCGTATTATTATTTCTGTCTACATTTAACATATAAATCGTGCCTTGGACTCCCGTTGCAAACTCTAAAAGACAACCATTGGCAGGGCCAGAAGCAATTAAAACTCCTTCTTGGACTTCCACACATTGACCAACGATAATTTTAGAATTTTCCGCCATCCGTCCCGTCGCCCCTGTATTAAAATCAATTTGAGCACGAGCTTGTTCTGTTCTGATATTTTGTCCTAATGTTGCTTGTTCTGGAACTTGAGCCACTTGCTCTTCAATAAAGACTTCATTTTTATTCCCAATAATATCCATCAACGTCGCTAAATTAATTTGCGCTAAAGCCGGAAAATTAATGAAAAAAGAGGTTGCAACTAAACTGAATAGTTTTAAACTTTTGAAAATGGGATTTTGCTGATTACCCTCTTGTTTAAAATTCATCTTCAAGTTCATGTTAATCGTCCTTAATTCAAAACTATAGCGCTACGCGCAAGGGAACAGGGAACAGTAAGAAGAGAAAGGGTTTCAGGATTCACTCCGAAGTTTTAACTGTAATGTGTAGTGCTATATAGCTGAGAATAGGGAATCGGCAATAGAGCATCCTGGAATCAAGAGATAGCAAATCGTGAACAATCAACTCAAGCCCTTGACTCGATTTAATAGAAAGGGTGCAATCTCGTTAACGGATAGAATATATTGGGCTGCCCCTAAAGCAATTGCTTCTGCGGGCATTCCAAAGACAACGCAACTGTCCTGATTTTGGGCAATGGTTAAACCTCCCACCTCAGCAATAGCTTTCATCCCATCAGCACCATCTCGTCCCATTCCGGTTAATAAAATACCCGCACTATTGCTGCCATAAAATTGGGCGACCGATTCTAACGTTGTTGTCACTGAAGGGCGATGACCAGCCAGAGGGGGTGCAGTGGAGTAAGCAAAGCGACCATTCCGACTAAATTCTAAATGATGCCCTTCTGGGGCAAAATAAACACATCCTGCGTGAGGCAGTTCCCCTGGTGTCGCAATTTTAATCGATAAATGACATTCCCCATCAAGCCAAGTCACCAACCCTTGCAAAAATCCCTCACTAATATGCTGAACGCAAACCACGGGAACAGGAAAATTACTCGGAAGTTGGGTCAAAATAGTATGTAATGCTTGGGGGCCACCCGTCGAGGCACCAATCGCCAGCATTTTAATGATTTTAGAAGAAACAAACGGAACCTTTGGGGTATCAGTCCAATTTGAAATAGAGGTAGGGGAAGAACCTATTGTTCTTGTGACGGGTAAGGGGGAAGGAGCAGGAGGAATAGAGAGGCGGTTATTCAAGGGTAAGGGATTTAACGTCTGTTGAGATTTACGATGTTTAGTAAAAACTTTCACCCCAGAAAGCACTTTAATTTTTTGAATTAATTCCTGTCCAATTAACTCATAATCAGAAGCTAAACCTGTTTTGGGTTTGGGAAAGACATCAACAGCCCCAGCATTTAACAGTTGAAAAACATTATGGGTATCATCGGTTTGAACGGAGGCACTAATCACTAAAATTGGACGAGGATAAAGTACCATAACTTCCTGGATAAATTCCAGCCCATTCATTTGGGGCATATGAAAATCGGTACAAATCACGTCCGGTTGTAAAGTGGGAACTAATGTTAATGCTTCCTTACCGGTTTGAGCCGTTCCCACAATACAAAGGTCTGGAGAAATCGATAAAATTCGTTTCAGAATAATTAAAGCAACGGTCGAATCTTCAACAAGGAGAACTCGAATTGGCATTTGTCAAGTGATTGTCAGTTGTCAGTTGACGGTTAACGATCAACGGTCAACACTGACTTTGATCATACCAGTCTTTTTAAAGTCTCTATCAACACTTCCTGATTAAAGGAGGCTTTGGTAATATAAGCATTTGCTCCTGCTTCTGCTCCTTTACGTTTATCTTCATCCGACGCCAGGGAGGTAACAAGAATAATCGGCAGTTCACTATAGTCTTGATTTTGTCGAATTTTGGCGGTTAAACTTAACCCATCAAGATTAGGCATTTGGATATCAGAAACCACAGCATCAAAGGCACGAGCCGTGAGCTTATTAAACCCATCTAACCCATCAACAGCCGTGACCACTTCATAACCCGCAGATTCTAAAATTCGTTTCTCTTGGGTACGAGTAGCAATGGAATCTTCTACTAATAAAATTACCGGTTTATGGGAGGAAGACTCCTGAATATTTAAAGGCGCTCGCCGAGTTGGAGAGGGAATTACACCAGCTTGTTTGCGAATGGATTTGATTAAGTCTTGGGGGCTTAAAATAATACACACTTCCCCCGTTCCTAAAATCGTTGCACCTGCAACATTTCTGACCCGCTTTAATAATTGACTTTGGGGTTTTAACACAACATCCTGCTCATCAATTAAAGCATCAACAAATAATCCTAATTTCTCTTCCCCAACTTTCAGAATAATGCAAGGTAAAGAAACATCAACAGGTTCAGAATTTTCAGTCTTGTTCAAGGTTCGAGGGGAGAAACTTTGTTCGAGATTACCCGCAGGCATGGATAGCCCATTTCCCCCAACTGAAGGGGAAGTTTGAGCGAAACTTTGAAGGAATGATGAGGAAGCCGAACTGCGAGATTTTGTCTCGGTAGACGATATTTTTTCCGATGCCCTTTCAGATTGAATTAAACGAATTTCTAATAAATCTGCGAGTTTGGCTACAGAAATAGGTTGATCTTCAAAAACAATCGTTTCTCGCCCTTCAATTGCAAAAATTTCAGTGGACATCACCAGCCGAGTCATTTGAACAAATTCTACAGGAATGGCATAAGAAATGCCCTGAACCGACACAATTAAAACATGAGCAGTAGCTAAGGTTGTGCCTAATTGAATCCGAAATAAACAACCTTTTCCCGGAGAAGAATCAACTTGAATAATTCCTTTTAATCGTTCAACGTTGGTTCGTACCACATCCATACCAACCCCCCGTCCTGATACTTCGGTAACAACGGTTCGGGTGGTAAAACCAGGGGTAAAAATTAAAGCATGAATTTGTTGGGCACTCATCCCTAATAATTCTTCTGCTTGGCAAATACCTCGTTTTAAAGCCGTTTGTTTAATTTGTTCGATATCTAAACCTCGACCATCATCCCTGACTTCCAACACAACATGGGTTGCCGTTTGATACCCTTTTAACTCAATTTTTGCTAGAGGAACTTTGCCTTTTTGTTCTCGCTCTTCTGGCGTTTCAATTCCATGATCAATGGCATTTCTTAAAATGTGCATTAACGGATCTTTCATTTCTTCTAAAATCCGCTTGTCCGCACGGGTATCTCCGCCCGAAATCACTAATTCGATTTCTTTGCCTTGTTGTCGTGCTAAATCCCGTACCATCCGGGGAAATAAATTAAAAATAGTTGATAAGGGTAATAATCGCAGTGTCCGAACTCCATCTTCAAGTTCGTCACTAATCATTTCTAAGCGGGCAATATCTTCAGAAAAGGTGTTTCTGAGTTGATTAATTAATCGTCCCAACTGTTCTAAACGTTCCGCGCTGCGATGATAATAATTTTGCAGTTGCCCCATTGTTCCATTACCGGAATTTTGATGATTCAGGCGATTTTCTAAGTCATGAACAATAAAGCGATTGACAAAGGCATCTCGGCTCCATTCTTCCCATAAGCTGGTAATTTCTTCAATTTCACTTAATCGATGGGCAATGCGAATTTTTGTTACGGTTAATTCTCCGGTTTGAGTCATTAACCCATCTAAATTCCCCGTCGGAACTCGAATGGTTTCAATTTTATACGCGGCTTCCGGGGTTGTCGTGACGGGAACTTTTTGCTTGGAGGGAGTCGGGGAAATAGGCTCTGGGCTGGGGGTGGGAGGCTGATGAATCTTAACGGGAGCAATTTTATCTTCTTCTGAAGTTTCCACCACTACAGGAGCAGGGGCGGGCGGTTCAGGTTTTACAACAGCAGGGGGAATAGAAACAGTTGCAGCCGGAGTAGCCGGTTTAGCACCCATCAAATAGGCAAGACTATGAAAGGTATTAATTCCAGAAGGTTCTCCGGTCACGGCTGCATGAACCAATTGACCCATCGCATCAATTCCATGGGAAATGCGATCGACTAATTCCGCAGATAGGATCGTTTCTTGACGTTTTAATCCTCCTAATAAATGTTCAATTTGATGGGCTAAAGTGGCAACATCCTTTACCCCTAACATTCCCGCATCCCCTTTGAGGCTATGGGCTTCTCGTAATAATTCTTCAAGTTTGATCAGGTCATGGGGATTTTTCTCCAGATATAACAATCCGTCATTCAAGTTTTGCAAATGTTCTGCACTGGCGGTTTTAAAAACTTCTCGCAGTTCATCATCTTCAATCATCATGGGTGGTTAATCCTTTGACTCTAATTCAATTGTGGACGATTAAACGAGGGTTTGCAGGTTTTTTGCAGTTTCATTTAATTTTTCAATCCCTTGTTTTGTTTGGTTGATACTGGTTGCCATTTCTTTCGCGACAAAATTTAAGTTATTCATCGCATCAACTACTTGTTCAACTGTTATGTCTTTTATCGCCAAAATTAAATTATTAATAGCCTGCATTAATTATTAAAATTTAACATAAGTCTGATGATATAGGGTACATTTCTAACCTCCTTGCACCTTGACCCCCCATTCTCAATTGTAGAGACACACTGTAGTGCATCTCCTTCTCTACACCTGAAATAAATTTCAAGGTTTTGAACACGATGATTCACGCTTATCTCTTTCCCGCATACTATAGCAGTCATCTTAGGAATGAGAACGAAAACTTTATGATTATTTTAACCAATAGGTTTCTCCTTTCCTCAATCCTAATTAAAAAAGTTCATGTCTTGGAACAGTTATGAAACAATGGAGTTAAGATCTAAAGCAACTTCATTTAATTTTTGCATTCCAATTTTAGCTTGACCTAACCCATTCGCCGTTTCCCCGACTCCTTGACTTAAGGTATTCATCGCTTCTAAAACCTGCCCAATAGCAATTGCTTGTTGCTTGACATTGAGAGAAATTTGTTGATTATTTAAAACAACATTATTCACGGCTTCAGCCACCCCAGCAAAAGTATCTGCTGTTTCTCGGGCTAATTCTACACTGGATAATACTGTTTTTGTTCCTTCTTCCGTTGCCATTACCGTTGAATTAATCGCCATTAAAATATCAGCGACCAAAGTATTGATTTTTAAAGCCGATTTTCGACTTTCATCCGCTAATTTACGAATTTCTGTCGCTACAACGGCAAATCCTTTCCCATGTTCTCCGGCTCGAACAGCTTCTACTGCCGCATTTAACGCTAACATATTGGTTTGATTTGCCAAATCACTCACCAATTCCGAAATATTGCCAATTTGATTGGTTTGTTCACTTAATCGAATAATTTGTTGAGCAATGGCTTCAACTTTTTGTTGAAGATTTCCCATCCCCTCTAAGGTGGTACTAACGGCTTTTTTCCCTCCTTCTGTTAAGCCTAACGCTTGTCTAGCTCCGAATGTTGCAGACTCGGCTTGTTCGGCGGTTGATTGAGAAGAAGCACTTAATTCATCCATTGTAGTTGTTGTTTCATGAACAGAAGCTGCCTGTTGGTTCGCGGTTCGTTCCTGTTCTTCAATAGTCGCTGCTATTTCAGTCGAAGAAGTCGCAATCACCTGCGTCGCACGATGAATCGTCCCACTAATATTAACGGCAATAGATAAAGCAATTACAATCGCTGCAATTAGGATAACTATCGAACCCAATGCCAGAGCATATAATAACCACTGTAAAGATTCTTCAGTATTGTTAGTTTTTTGAGCTAACATTGAACGTTCAAACTCAGAGAAACTCATACTTTCTGTATCAAAATCTTGTACATATTGAGTCCCAATTCGAGCTTGCTCAAAGGCTAACTCCAGTTTACCTTGATTGACATAATCAAATGCTCTGCGAGCGACTTGATCATATTGATTAACTAAAGTATTTAAACGATTTAAACGTTCTTTTTGCTGTTCATTGATAATTAAAGGTTCAATATCTTCAGACGCTTTACGATAGGTCTGTAAGCTTGTTTCATATTCAGTCAGGAACTCGGAGTTTTTTAACGCTAAATATCCCCGCAGATTGCGAATCATCCCCTGGGCTCCTCGCTCCATCAAGTTCACTTCTAATATGACATTTTGAACTCGTTCTACTTCTTTAAAGATATTAGAAACTTGATTGATACTACTGTATACGACCACCGTTAACCCAATAAACAAAGCAACAGGGATGGTATAGCCTAATAATAACCGTTCTCGAAGTTTTAAGTTAGTTAGCATTGGATTGTTAATCGTTAATAGTTGACTGTTGACTGTGAGCTTGACCGTTGGTAGAAAATAGAGCACCGACAACCGACATCCCTTTAAACTTCTTGCTCCACAACTAATTCTCCTTGAATCATGATTTTAGGAATATTCAGGATACTCATCATTTTATCCCGATAAAATGCTGTGCCTTGTAAATATTCATCTTGTTTTAAATGGACAGCCGTGGGAATCGTTTTTATTTCGGACTCTTTTAAGTACATCACATCAAAAATCCCTTCTACCACAATTCCAGCAACCATATCATTAATTTTAACAATCATTGCTTTGGATAAGGTCTGAGATATCTCTAACGGTAAATTAACCAATCCTCGAATATCAACTAAGGTTAAAATTTCCCCTCGTAAATTCATATTTCCCACGATATGAAGCGGTGTACAAGGAATGGGTGTAACATGATGAATATCCGTAAACTCTCGAATAATTTCTAAATTCACACCAAAGTATTCCCCATTTAAACCAATGACCGCTAAAGGAACTAACCCCGTAAAATCTTGGTTATCTAGGGAACGTCTTAAATTTTTAGCTCGTTCTTGAAAAAGAGTCCGTTCTTCTGAAGTTGCATCGGGGCAAAAAACAAAATTTTGTTGAGTTTTGAAATGGTTTTTAGTTGAAAATTCTGCGAGTTTTTGTTGATTTTCTTCAAGATTAATTTCTCCTTGGTCTAAATTAATATCTCTTAAGAAATGGCTTATATATTGAATCAGGGTTTCGGGATTCAAGACCATGACTAGATATTCATCTACTTGAGCAATTCCTTGAAGATAATAGGAATTATTAGTAGAATTAAACTTATGTTGAAGATTATAAGCCAATTCGGTTTTAATGGCATCAGTCGTAATCATCTGAACTTCATAAACTTGATTCACAATAATTCCGATTTTAATGTTGTTAAATTTTAAGAGTACAACGCTATCCGATATAGCATAATTGGATGGAGGATACCCTAATCGAATCGTGAGATCAATAATCGGAATTAACTCCCCACGTAGATTAATTAAACCTACTAAATCAGCCGGAGCCGATGGAAGTGGAGTTAATTCGGGGAGGAAAAAAATTTCTTGAACCGCAGAAGCTGCAATTGCATAACGCATTAACCTAATTGCAAAAATAAGATAAGCATGACTATCCATAGGTCGTTAGTATTGGGTGTTAGATCAGGGCTGTTTCAAAGTCGGGGAAAAAGAGTAAAGAAATAGCGATCGCTACTTGATAAAATTAAGAGCGGTCGCTTATTTTTTTCTAAAATAAAGATGCTAACAAGTTTAATAGAAAAACTTAAAAAAGTCAAGGATTACCGGAATGCCCAGGGAACAAGGCATCCCATATGGCTAGTATTATTAAGAGTCATTTTGGGGCTAAATCTTCTTTTCTCTTGCCCAAATTTGCCCTTAATTGAATTCCGAATCTTTTCATCGTCTAACGCCTGTTTCTTAGTAGCTTCACTAAGATTTACTGGGGGTCTCCCTAACGGGAGGCCACTGATTCTAATCCCTTTTTCTTTACACCAAGCTCGGTTGTCTCTAGTTCGGTAAATCTTATCTACATGGACTGACTCAGGATAATGTCCCGTATATTCTTTTGCTTTTTAATTGCATTTCGTCTTTTTTGTCGGGAAGCTCGGCGTTGTTTGGCTATTTCTAGGTAGTCTTTTCTGGCTTTCTTTCTATAAGTTCTGGGTTTCTTTTCTGATTTATCCTGACAGCTTTTCTGCCAACTATCAATGATTTTTTCTGTCTGTTCTCTGGCTTGATTTAAAATTTTTAAGTCCGTTGGATACGTTATATCAGCCGGGGCACAAGTTGTACGACTCTATTAATTTTCCTCGGTTTTTCCTCTCACTTCCTTCTTCAGATCCTGATGGATTTTCTCCGACTGGCTCGTTACTCGCCTCTCGCATTCTTTTGACCATTACCCGATTGACTTTATTGACTAAATTTACATTGATTCTTGTCCGAAAGTGCACTAATATTAAGCTATCAAATGGCAGTTTAAAGCTTTCTGCTGATGTTGTTGGTTGCTCGTCTTTACGGTACATTTTCCCCGACTCCTGCAAGGTTTTTGGGCTATTTTACACCCCTCCCGTGCACCTGATTCATTTTTTCTTGTCTTCTTCTCCCGCCTGTTCTGGCTTTTCCCCTTTTTTCAGCAAGCCCTAAATAGGATGGGAAGGGATGCCACCCCTACCCTAAAATATTACAATTTTAAGTTAGGTCTTGTCTGCACCTGTCAACTTTCAACCGTTAACTCATGAACTTTTTTGATAAATTATTAATGGCCATCGAACAACAGAATAGTTTACTTTATGTGGCTTTAGAACCTGATCCTGATAGCCATATTTTTGATAATGGTAATTGTGGAGGAATTGAAGGCGATCGCCATGATATTATTGAACAATGGCAAGAATGGTTACAGTTTGTTATTCGGGAAACAGCAGCGTTAGTTTGTGCTTATAAACTCTCATTAGGCTTTTACTTGGGGTTGGGAATTCCTGGGTTAAAATTATTAGAAAAAACCCTAAAATTGATTCCCGATCATATTCCTATTATTTTAGATGCAAAACACAGCGATTTTAATTCCAGTACCGTATTTGCACGTTTTATATTTAAAGATTTACAAGTAGATGCTTGTACCCTAACTCCCTATGCAGGATTAGATCAAGTTGCACCGTTTTTAGTTTATCCTGATAAAGCTGTTTTTATTTTATGTGCAACGGCTAATCCTTCTGCTTCTATTATCCAAGAATATCCCCAATTTGATAAACCTTTATATTTAGAATTAGTCAATGCGTCTCAAACCTGGGGAACTCATGAGCAATTAGGGTTAGAAGTGGGAATGGTTCCAGATATGTTAGCTAAAATTCGTCAAGCTGCACCGGAACGATTAATTTTATTGCAGGGAGATGTAGCGGAAGAAAATGATTTAACGGATATAGAAGATTTAACTTCTATTTTATCCGCAGGATTAAGTTTAAATGGGGAAGGATTATTATTACCTATCCCGCCTAAATTATTAGAACAAGAAAACCTTAAGAAGGGAGTCAAACAATTACGAGATCAAATTAATGAAGAACGATATCGGGTCATTCAAGGAAATCCGACTTGTGATTTATGGTTGCCTGATGTCTGTTTTTTAAGGCATCAACCCCATCGAGATTTAATTTTACAACTTTATGATATTGGTTGTATTACTTTCGGAGATCACGTTCAAGCATCGGGTGAAATTTTTCCCTATTATATTGACTTGAGACGAATTATTTCAACCCCGCAGATTTTCCATCAAATTGTAGGAGCTTATGGAGAAATTTTAGAAACCCTAACCTTTGACCGCATAGCAGGTATTCCCTACGGTTCTTTACCCACAGCAACGGGGTTATCTTTACGGTTACAACGTCCGATGATTTTTCCCCGAAAAGAAGTCAAAACTTATGGTGCAGGACGATTAATTGAAGGGCATTTTCAACCCGGAGAAACTATTGTTGTGGTTGATGATATTTTAATTACTGGAAACAGTGTCATGAAAGGAGCCGAAAAATTAAAATCAGCAGGATTAAAAGTGTATGATATTGTGGTTTTAATTGATCATGAACGAGGAGTTAAAGAACGTTTAAAAGAGAATGATTATAATGCCCATGCGGTTTTAAAATTATCCGAAATTGCAGAAACATTGTATGAATCAAATCGAATTACAGAAAAACAATTTAACTTGTTTTAAAACGGGATTTGATTAATTTTCAGATTGAAAAAATTCCTAAAAATTGAGTTATGAATTCTATCGTTATTATTGGCTGTGGTATCGTTGGGGCAACCCTGGCTTATGAACTTTCCCAAATTCCCAATTTCCAAATTACAGTCATTGATCAAAACCCTCCGGCTCAAGCTGCAACGAAAGCTTCATTAGGAGTTTTAATGGGGATTATTAGCCAAAAAACAAAAGGACGAGCGTGGCGACTCCGACAATATAGTATGCAACGTTATGAAACCTTAATTCCTGAATTAGAAGCCATAACAGGTCAAAAAATTCCCTTTAATCGTCAAGGAATTTTATTATTATGTTATGCCGAAGAGGAAATAAAAAAATGGCATCAGTTAATTAATTTACGGCGTTCTCAAGGCTTTGAATTACAATGGTTAAACCCAACGGAAATTAAAAATTCCTATCCTCAAATTAATACTGAACAAGTATTCGGTGCGGTTTATTCTCCCCAGGATCGACAACTAGATCCCACTCAATTAACCTTAGCCTTAGTTGCAGCAGCACAACAGCGAGGGGTAACTTTTAAATTCGGCGTAACGGTAGAGTCTTTAGAAACCTTACAAACCCTAGAAGCACAACAAGTTAAAACTAATAGAGGAGACTTTAATTTTGATTGGGTGGTGATGGCATCAGGGTTAGGAACAACACCCTTAATTTCTCCCCTGGAAACCGAAAATTCAGGGAAAAAACCGATTAAAATTCGTCCGGTTTTAGGACAAGCTTTGCAAATTCGTTGTATTGAACCGTTAGGAATATTAGGACGAGAACCTGTAATTACGGGAAATGATATTCATATTGTACCGTTAGGAAATGCCGAATATTGGGTAGGAGCAACGGTTGAATTTCCTGAAAATGATCAAGAAATTTTGGTGAATCCTGAACCTTTGGATTTAGTATTAAAAGGAGCACTCGCCATTTGTCCAGCTTTAGAAAAGGCAACCATTCTTAAAACCTGGTCGGGTTTACGTCCTCGTCCTGAAGGTATTCCGGCTCCTGTTATTGGCAATTTACCCGGATTTTCTAATATTTTATTAGCCACTGGACATTATCGAAATGGGATTTTATTAGCACCCGCAACGGCTCAGGAAATTCGAGAATTAATTCAGCCTAATTAAACACACTTAATCCTAAACTTTGAGCCATTTTTTGAATTAAAAATAAACTCCCCACGGAATTTCCTTCGGAATCGAGGGGGGGACTGTAACACGCGATCGCTCCTTGTTGTGGAATAATCGATAATACAGCCCCACTTACCCCTGATTTTGTCGGGAGTCCCACCTGTACTGCAAACTGTCCTGATGCTTGGTATAACCCACAGGTCATCATTAACGCTTTCACCATGCGACAGCAAACTTGCCATTGTGGCTGGGAGGGTTGGGCTAATAATAGACCCAATTGAGCTAAATCTGAAATTGTGGCTGATAAGCAACAGATTTGGTTATAGGTATCGAGGGTTACATCAGGATTATTGATATAACCGGACGCTTGTAGGGTAGCAATCAGCCTTTGGTTTTTGGGGTTGGGAACCGAACGCACCGACTCCAGAATGTCTTGATCTAAAACGAGATCACAATGGGCAAATTGATTTAACCAAGAACAGAGATAATCACAGCGAGAATCAGCATCTTGTCCAGGGAGTAATGCGGCTAGGGCGATGGCTCCACTATTTAACATGGGATTACGCGGCCATCCGTCATCGGTTTGAAGTTGTTCGAGGGAATTGAAGGGTTGATCAGAAGGTTGAACACCGACCCGCTTGAACACCTCATCTTCTCCTAATTCCACCAGTCGATTAAGTAATAAAAAAGGCTTAATCACACTCATCAACGGAAACCGAAGGGTGGCATCTCCGGCTTGGTAAGATTTCCCGGTCAGGGTGAGGATTTGTACCACAAATTCCAGGGGTTTCACCTGAGCTAATTGGGGAATATAGGTGGGTAATTGGCCCAATTGACTCCGCCGTTGTGCTTCCTTAACCCAAGTTTCCAGTCGTTTTTGAGTTAATCCGTCTAACTGTTTAACCCCTAAATTCACTCCTGATCGCTCCTGATTGATTTTCTTTAGTCTAGCGTTTCCCCTTCCTGGGTCATTGGCTAACCGTCCATCCAGACCTCCCCCCAAAAAAATTTCCAGCAGGTGTTGACAAATTCAAAAAAAGCAGTAATAATAAAAATTGTCGCAAAAAAAGAACGACAGCAAGGGACTGTAGTTCAATTGGTTAGAGCACCGCCCTGTCACGGCGGAAGTTGCGGGTTCGAGCCCCGTCAGTCCCGTTCTTAATCCTAAAAACAAAACGCCTGCACTATCGGAATTATCAGCCAGAAATTCTGTCCTGAGAAGGAGAGTGCAAAGACAACTCTATGCAATTTAATTTAATAATTCTTCATCAGAAGAAAATCGTAATTCCCACCCATATTTTCCTTAAAGGCAAATTACAGCACAATAATAGTATTGAGTCAAAAATAATTTATGAGTTTAGTTTCACCTTCGGTTAATGATAAAAATCGCATTATTCCCCCAGAATTGAATGTTCCTCCCCGTCTGTTGTTAGGGCCTGGGCCATCCAATGCCAACCCGCGTGTATTGCAAGCCTTGGCGATGTCTCCCGTTGGACACCTTGACCCCTATTTTCTGCAACTGATGAATGAGGTACAAACCCTATTACGCTATGCTTGGCAAACCGATAACCCCATGACTATCCCCATGAGTGGGACGGGAAGCGCGGCGATGGAAGCGACTCTGGCGAATATTGTTGAACCTGGAGACGTGGTGTTAGTAGGGGTGATGGGGTATTTCGGCTATCGGTTAGTGGATATGGCGGGCCGTTATGGGGCTGATGTGAGAAAATTAGTCAAACCCTGGGGTCGGGTGTTTAGTTTGGAAGAATTGCGCCAAGGGATAGAAACCCATCGTCCCAAGGTGTTAGCGATAGTTCATGCGGAAACTTCTACAGGTGCTTGTCAACCGTTGGAAGGGTTAGGGGAATTATGTCGAGAATTTGATTGTTTGTTATTAGTTGATACTGTTACCAGTTTAGGCGGTGTGCCCTTATTTTTAGATAGTTGGGGTGTGGATTTATCTTATAGTTGTAGTCAGAAAGGGTTAGGTTGTCCTCCCGGTTTAGGGCCGTTTACCATGAGTCCTCGCGCCGTTGAAAAGTTGAAAAATCGGTCAACTAAAGTGGCGAATTGGTATTTAGATGTGTCTCTTCTGTCTCAATATTGGGGTCAGGATCGAGTCTATCATCACACGGCTCCTATTAATATGAATTATGCTTTGCGAGAAGCTCTCAGAATTTTAGCACAAGAAGGATTAGAAGCGAGTTGGAATCGTCATCTCACCAATGCTAAATTATTATGGGAGGGGTTAAACGATTTGGGATTAAAGTGTCATGTTCATGAAGATTATCGTTTACCCACATTAACAACGGTTCGCATTCCTGAAGGGGTAGATGGAAAAGCGATCTCTCGTCAATTATTGACTGAATATAATATTGAAATCGGCAATGGTTTAGGAGAATTAGCAGGTCAAGTTTGGCGAGTTGGGTTAATGGGATATAATAGCCGTCCTGAAAATGTTCTGTTATTATTATCGGCGTTAAAACGGGTTTTAAATCGTTAAATTGCAGTGCGAGCGTCCTCGCTCGCTTGCTTTTCTCAAGAATAGTCAATCGTTATTCTTCTTTTAAAATTCTTTCAATATCTCTAGCCGAGTGAAGAATACGAACAATTAAAATCCGATCTTCAAAGGATAAATAAAAGATTAAATACTTTTCAAATCCTTTAACTGACCATCTCCTTAACTTTTCTAAATGAACATTATTAATAGGATACAAACTCCCTATTTCTGACATTCTAGCCAAGTTTGCCAAGGTTTCACGGACTGCATCAAAAAAACGTAATGCTGCATTCTGATTTATTGAAGAAATATACATAAAATGATCATCAATATCTTGGCTTGCTTTAGGAGTGATTATAATTCTTTTAGTCATTACTCTGGTTGAAAATGTTGTATTAATTGAGAACGTTTTTGATCCCACAATTCATCTGTTAACTCTATCGGTTCACCACTTTCTAACCCTTCTAATAATAAAGATTCAACTCGTTCTATTTTTACTTGTTCTTGACGCAGCAAATCTAGGATATATTCATTAGCATTAGCATAACCTCCTTTAGCAACTTGGTGTTCAACAAAAGTTTGAATTGACTCAGGGAGAGAAAGATTTAGTAAGTTCATCATTGTTTAACCTCTAATTTTAGATTTACAGTTTAGACAGAAACCCAGTTTCTCAGAAACCGGGTTTATTGGCTCAACTAACGCAGTCTTAAAAATACCGTTGCGTGTTGAACATTTCCCACGCGATCGCTACTACTAATGGTAAACGATCGCAAATTATCAAAAAAGGGTTTAGCGGAAAGTTCCACTAATTTAAACAGAGGTAATTGTTGATTCAAAAAGTCTCGACTGGTTAACCAATTGAGATAGAAATAACCATCATGGGTTTGGGGTAAGACTTCAAGACTGGCTTTAAAATCGGGATCTTGAGTAATAATATTTGCCGTTTTTGCCACTTCTAAGGCTTCATCCATGGCTTCAACAGAAGTTGTAAAAATTTCATATTTCCCGACTGTCGAATGGACTCCTTTTGCATTAGCTTGAATTAATCGGGTTTGGGTTTTTGCTTTATCTTTTTTCTCCAACACCACAGGGGTTAATTTTGTCCAAGCTGAAAGGGTATTATTATTGAGATTAAATGATCCCACACTATAGCCTTGTGCTGTCGCTATTTTATCTAAATTTTCAATCGATTGATCCGCATTCTCTGAACGTTCTGCGACAAAAACCCAGTCCCAGTTTTCATCCCCATGAGGAACAACAGCTAAAGCATATTCTCCCGTTACCCAACTAAAAATATCTTGAGGTAAATCTAACCCCCATAAAGTTTTAATTCCCTCAATGGGTTGGTCAACAAATTCTGCTAAAGCTGGATTTACTGAAACAATTTTTGAAAAGTCTGTCCAGAGTTGTTTTAAGTCTTTTCCGGCAATTAATAAGGGACTATTGGCACTAATATAGTTTAAGGCTTCCACAGGTTTGGAAAAGGCAGGAGAAGGATTAATCGTATCTGATTCTAGGGCTGTAATTAATGTCGTTTCTGCTAAAATTCCTTTCGGGTTAATTCCTAAAGATACGGCTAAACTGGGTTTTTGACTAATAAATTCTTCTGCTTGATCAGCCACTAATTGCCAGTTTCCTAAATTAAAAAATCCAAATCCAACTCCCCTTGGTTTTAATTCTTGTAAAGCTTTTTGATAGGATTCTGATTGACTTAAATTTAGATTAGCTTGCACCGTATTTAACGCTTCTTTCATCACTTTGGGATAGTTAGCAAATAACACAAAGCGATCATTAATCATGGCTGTGACTAAACTCGGTGCATCGTTAACCTCTCCTTCAAAAGGTCGGCGATAGACTAATTTAACCCCTCGATATTGATCAGAAATAATATCTAATCCTGCTTTGACTTGTTTCTGCCAAAATTGTTCTAAAGCTTCTTGACTTTTTTGAGAATTTTTTGTAGATAAAGCGACAAAATACCCCGGTTGTTGACCATTATTTGGGGTTCGATCTACATCGGGGGTAACTAATGCCCAAGTGATTTCATTTCCTAGCCAAGGTTGAATATCCCGCCCATAATTTAACCCTGTGTTCGTTAAAAGACTTTCTTTAATTGGGTTTAGTTGAATTCGATTATTATTACTTTTTTGGGAAAAGGTTAAAATCTTTCCAACAGATTCTAACCGATCTGGATTCACTAATAATGAAACCATTGCGGGTGCAGTTCGAGGAACAAACATTGCCGCCTCTGGGGCTGTTTTTGTGCTACCTGTTACTAAGGAGGCGGGATCAGTACCCGACAGCCAATAAAACCCCCCAATTCCCAGGAGTCCCAAAACGACTAGACCAATGACCAAAATCTTAGGAAATGAGCGTCCTTTCATAAATTTAACAGTTGAGCGAATAACAGTGACCGATGGGAGTTCATTCTCTATTATGCGTTAATTGTGTCCTGTTGATATAGATGAGAAGGATTCAAGTTAAAAAAGTTTAAAAAATATTCCTTCCCTTTATAATTATTTTAGAGGAGCGATTAGAGTCTCAGTATTTCTTAACTTGACTTTAAATTTCATCACCTTCATCCCAGAGCTAACCCTATGACTTCAAGCACACCCGTTTTATCAGCTTGGCAACAACTGAGGAACCAAAGTATTACCTGTGAACAAGCCTTAAAAAATTTAGTTGATGACCAGGGAATTTTAAACCTAAAATTATTAGATCGGGATGTTAGTTTCAGATTTTTTCGAGAATTTCCCGATCGCAACATTTTACCCCCCGTGATTCCGTTATTATTATGGCGAAATTGTTATTATTTAGGCTGTCCGGTAGAAGTTTCAATGGATGCCCTGAGAATGATGGGCGATCGCACCTTTTCTGATATTAAAATTATTCCCATTGATGATAAAAGTTATCGCGCTTGGTATCATGCTCAAAATCTTGATCCCCATCGGATTAGTTCTACTCCATTAATTAACCCTTTAACGGGAGAATTAGAATCAGAAAATGTTAGTGAAACCACAGAATTATATTTATCAAAAGCGGCTGATCAACTGACTCGAATTAAAACCTTAATTTCAGGAGCCTTAAGAAATCGTGCCAGCGATATTCATTTAGAACCTTCCCAAGAGGGCTTAAGAGTTCGCTATCGAATTGATGGTTTACTTCGTAATATTACGCTGTTACCTTCAGATATTGGGCGCAAAGTAATTGTGGCAATTAAAGTTATGTCTAATATGGATATTGCCGAAAGTCGTCGCCCCCAAGATGGTAGAATTGGAGAGAATTATGTCTCTGAACAAGACTTAGAAGTTGCCCTGGATATGCGCGTGAGTACCCTCCCTTGTGTGGGGGGAGAAAAAGCCGTGATTCGATTATTACCTCAAGAAAATCCTTTCTCAGGATTACAGGATTTAGGCTTTTCAGAAAAAACACTGAATATTTATAAAAGTTGGCTCTGTCAACCCCAAGGAATGATTATTTTTACCGGGCCAACGGGGTCAGGAAAAACCAGTACCCTTTATAATAGTTTGTTAGCCGTTGCCACAGAAAATGTTAATGTGGTTACGGTTGAAGATCCCGTTGAATATGTTTTACCCGGCATTACTCAAACACAAGTTCATGAACGAGCAGGGATGACATTTGCAGCCGGATTACGCGCGATTTTGCGACAAGATCCTGATATTATTATGGTGGGAGAAATCCGCGATCGCGATACCGCAGATACCGCCGTCCGTGCCGCATTAACGGGTCATTTAGTGTTAACAACTTTGCATACTAATGATGCTATTGGTGCAATTCCTCGGCTCAAAGATATCGGCCCCGATCCAGGGTTAATTAGTGATGCTTTATTAGGAATTGTCGGACAACGCTTAACTCGTCGCGTGTGTCCCCACTGTGCCGAACCTTATACCCCAACGGCGATGGATTTAGACCTTTTAGGGTTAAAATTAAAAGAAGCAAATCCCGACAGTTGGCGCAAAGGTCGAGGCTGTTCTAACTGTTTTTATTCCGGCTATTCAGGGCGAGAAGCGATAGTAGAATTATTAGCCGTAGATGATCGAATTCGTCAAATTATTTATGAAGGAACCTTAACAGAATTACATCGTTATTTACATGAAACCGGTTTTTTATCCTTTCGCATGGCTGCCATTGAAAAAGTAACAACTGGAGCGACAACTGTTGAAGAAGTTCAGCGTGTTTTACCCCGCAGTGCCTTAGCTCGAAAATTCTCAATAAATGCCTCAGTAATGCAATCCTAAAAACTGATTTCTAACGGCTCAAATTTTATTCATTTTTATCTAATCTTTCCCATGCTCACTCAAATGGATTCTAAACCGCTTCGCTGGCAACAAACTCGATATTCTCCCTTAACGAGACAATTAGATGTTTTCACCGCCTGCGGACTGTTTATGTTCTTTTTGTGGTGGGATAGAACACTGGCAAATAATACCTCGCTTCAGAGACGAAAACGGGCAACTTGGTTAGTTAAAACCATGTTAGATTTAGGGCCAACCTTTATTAAAATTGGCCAAGCTTTATCGACAAGAGCCGATATTTTACCCTTAGAATATGTTGAAGAATTAGAGAAATTACAGGATAAAGTTCCACCCTTTAGTAGTGATCAAGCCGTCGCTATTATTGAAGCGGAATTAGGCAATTCTTTATTTACATTATATCGAGATTTTGATGAACAACCGTTAGCGGCTGCTAGTTTAGGACAAGTTCATAAAGCTAGACTCCATACTGGAGAAGATGTAATTGTTAAAGTGCAGCGTCCAGGCTTAAAACAATTATTTGATTTAGATGTACAAGCGGTGCGTCGGGTGATTCAATTTTGTCAACAGAATTTTAATTGGACAAGGCTTTATAATCTGGATGATTTGTATAATGAGTTTTTTTTAATTTTATATCAAGAAATTGATTATATTAAAGAAGGTAAAAATGCCGATCACTTTCGAGATAACTTTAAAAATTATCCAGGGATTTTAGTTCCTAAAGTGTATTGGAAATATACCACCCATAAAGTTTTAACAATGCAATATTTACCGGGAATAAAAGCGGATGATCGAGATCAATTACTAGCCTATGGAATTGATGTTAAACGGTTAAATCAATTAGGGATTTGTTGTTATTTAAAACAAATTCTTCAGGATGGTTTTTTTCAGGCTGATCCTCACCCTGGAAATTTAGCGGTGAGTGCGGATGGGAATTTAATTTTTTATGATTTTGGCATGATGGCAGAAGTCAAAGCCTTAGCCAAAGATCAGATGATTAAAACCTTTTTTGCTGTGTTAAAAAAAGATACGGATGTGGTGTTAGATACGTTAGTGGATATTGGTTTAATAGAACCCGTAGCGGATATGAGACCAGTACGGAGAATGGTTCGGTTTTTATTAGAAGAATTTACAGAAAAACCGGTTGATTTTCAAATGTTTAATCAAATTAAAGAAGAAGTTTATGTCATGTTTGAGCAACAACCCTTCCGTTTACCTGCTCAAATGATGTTTATTTTAAAGTCTTTAACCACCTTAGATGGTTTAGCGAGAACCTTAGATCCCAAATATAGTTTAGTCGCTTGTGCTCAACCCTTTGTTAAGAGTTTAACCATTTCTCAAGAACGGGGTAATTTAGTCGGAGAATTGGCACAACAGGCGCGAGATTTTATTAAATTTAGATTACAACAACCCAGTAAATCAGAGGTTTTAATTCGTCGTTTAGAAGAACGTTTAGAAGAAGGAGAGTTACAAATTAGAGTCAGGTCTGTAGAAAGCGATCGCGCCTTAAAACGAATTAATTTAGCCTTAAAAAGTTTAATTTATATCTGTTGGACAGGGTTTACTTTAATTGCAGGTGCGATTTTATTAATTGGAAATTATCAAGGATGGGCAGTATTTGTCTTACTTTTATCAATATTAGGGTTATGGATGTCAGTGCGATCGCTCTTTAATCTGGCTATTCGAGAACGCTTAGATCGCATTGCAGAAAGTTAAGAATTAAACTGTCCAATCTTCTATTAATAAATTCGGTATTTTTTCAAAATCTTGACGGTTACGAGTGACTAAAATTGCTTGTTGAGACAGAACATCAGAGATATGGTCCGTATCTAAAATCTATACATACGTTTGATAACCGTTAAATTAAACGAGTATGGAGGGACTCGAACCCCCGACCCTCAGAACCGGAATCTGATGCTCTATCCACTGAGCTACATACCCATACTTTTGTTACTATAACATATCCTTTGGAAAATGTCATTTTAATTTAAGTTATCATGGACTCCATTCACATTACCGGGATTCGCAGCTACGGCTATACGGGTTATTTACCCGAAGAACAAATGTTAGGCCAATGGTTTGAAGTCGATGTGACCCTGTGGTTGGATTTAACACCAGCCGGAACCAGTGATCAAATCGCAGATACCCTCGATTATCGCCACACCATTACCACCGTTGAGACTATCATTAAAACTTGCAAATTTGCTCTTATAGAACGATTGGCTACAGAAATTTCCGACACCTTATTAAAACAGCCCTTAGTCAAAAAAGTGCGTATACAGTTAACGAAACCAAACCCCCCAATTCCTGATTTTACGGGAAAAATCCAAATCGATCTAACTCGTGAGTCGATTTAGAAAAAAATAGGGTTAGTAATTTTCACCCTAAATATTAAGCTGGTTCAGCTAATAGGGGTTCTAATTTTCCTTCTCCATCTAATTGATAGAGCTCATTACACCCGCCAATATGTTGATTATTAATAAAAATTTGGGGAACTGTGCGACATCCATTGGCACGTTCAGCCATTTGAGATCGTGCGCTATCATCCCCATCTATTTTATATTCTGTGAAATTAACTCCTTTCCACCACAGCAACAGTTTAGCTCGAATACAAAAGGGACAGGTTTGCCAAGTATAGATTTCGACGTTGGCTTGATTTCGTTCAGGATGACGACTGAATAGGGAATTAAACGCATCTAACATAATCACATTCCTCAAAATCAATTCACTTTAGTTTTAACTTTAACCTATTTTTAATTTTAGGATAGTGATGACTCTGAATTATAACTATTCCCTGTTCCCTGTTCCTTCCTATCCATTAAAAATCATAATTTAAGCGTTTAAGTTGAGCTTTCATTTTACTAATGAGTTTAAACTCTTTCAAGAGTAATCCATAATAATGTAAGGCAAATAAAAAATTAATCGCAAAAAAGCCTAAAGTTAAAATAAATCTAAATACGGTGGAAAAATTGAATTCAGACATCATCGTAAAGATGGAAAAAACAATTGAGCAAAGCCCAAATCCAGCTGCAAATGAACTGAGAATCAGTAAACGCACTTTAGCCATCGTTAAGGGATAGGTTTGAATAAAAATTAAATAGAGTTATTCAGTTGATCTGTCGTTTCTGCTTCTCTTATTTCAGGATTAATCAGGATTAATATAGCAGTCGCCAAGGAAGTTAGGAAATAGACTGATGCTAAAACCTAAACTTATTTCCCTATGAACCTGTCTGTTCCCTATTCCCTGTTGCCTGTTCCCTGCTATATAAGTAAAACTACCAAATCAAACTCGTTAATACTATACAGCGAAATTCTAATAGGTGGCTAAACACATCGGAGTTTTTTCAACATTTCCAGACAATGGCTTTCCATCGAACTCTGGGAGTCAATGGTGACTGTTACAGTTTCCCTTGACCCCTGACAAAAAGCCCAAACGCTTTAATAGATAGAAATTCCAGCTTACATCTTATCCAATTCCTTTTTCAACGCCTCTAACTCATCATCCACTGGTGTTGGATTTTTCGCCGTTGTTTGTCCCGCAGGTAAAGCCTGGGGAGCCGGAGCGCCAGAAATTTGGGCTTTCAGAGCCATTAATTCGTCATCAACATCGCTTCCTGCTTCCAACGCTGCAAATTTACTTTCAAAATCTGAACCCGCCAATTCTCCTGCGGCTTGAGAACGTGATTCTAACTGCAATACTTTTTCTTCCATGCGTTCAAAAGCTGCTGTTGCGCTACTGGGATTAATATTCCCCAATAAGCCTTGTAACTGTTCGTTGGCTTTTGCAGCTTGCGCCCGAGCTTTGAGCATATTCTTCTTGGTTTTAGCCTCAGAGATTTTGCTCTCCAACTGAATTAAATTGCGTTTTAGAGCATCTACCTGACCGAACGTTTGATCCAAAGTCAGTTTCACTGTATTCGCCGTTTCCATGTAGCTTTTTTTGCGCTGTAAGGCTTCTCTGGCTAAGGTTTCATCCCCTTTCCGCAAAGCTAATTCGGCGCGAGATTGCCATTGGTTAGCTTGGGACATGGCTTGATTATATTGTTGTTCGGTGCGCTTTTGATTGGCGATCGCTTGAGCAACAGCCTGACGTAACTGCACCAGGTCTTCCTGCATATCAATGATCGCCTGTTCCAGAATTTTTTCTGGATCTTCGGCTTTACTGACCAAATCATTCAAATTAGCTCTAACAAGACGGCCAATCCGATCAAATAATCCCATGACGCTGTTCTTCCTTTGAGGGTGTACGGTTCTGTAATCACTTCTGTCTACAGTTTAACGCTAGTTCATGATGCAGGAGGAGTGGACTAATTACGGCTTAGGAATATCATAATAAGCATTAATCCCTTGAACTTTTAACTCATCCCGCAGGCGTTTGGCTGAAGCCGCATCGGTTAAAGCCGCCACTTGGATTTTTTTCCCGGTTTTGAACTCAGCAATATAAGCATCAGGAATGACTTCTTTAGCCTGCTCAAAGGAACGTTCATCGACGTAATCCAAGACAACATAATAATAACCATCCTGGGATTTGATCGGTTCCGTTGGCTTAGGTGGAGTGGATGCAGTTGCAACTTTTGGGGCTGTACCACCCCCCGGTTGCACCGTCGCAGCACTCCTTCCTTGCCCTGTAACTGGGGCTGGGGCGGTTGTTGTGGGAGTAGGAACAGTAGAAGTGGTGGGCTTTTTAGGTAACAATTCCTGAGTGAGATTATTCAAACCGGGGTCAGTTGGAGAGGTCAGGTTGTTTGAAGGTGCGGGTAAGGTTGTGGCGGGACTCGGTGGCACAGGGGGAGCAACCGCAGGTGTCGGCAGGGTATTGGGGTTAGGATTAATATTGCTCAAGGTATCTAAATCCAAGTTAACAAATTCCTTCGCCGCTAAGTTGGGAGATAGGGAATCTGTCGCTGGGAGTGAAGTGTCCGTTGAGGCAGTTGTTGGAGGAGTCGTTGGACTGGGGTTAGCCGTTGGGGTTGGGGTTGGGAAAAACCGATTTAACCCTAAGCTAGTCCGACTGGATGGGGAAGACAGAACATAACTTAAGGCGGTGCAAGATAACAAAAATAAGAACATTGAGGCAATTCCCATCGGAGTTAATAAACTCGCCATCAAACTCCGTTTTTCTGGTGACTGAGAACGCCGTTCTTCTATACTTTTGATTAGGGCTTCCGTTGATTCTAAATATCCGTCTGATGGTGCTGCTACCGGAGCCGATGACTTTAAGTTAAAACTGACCGCCGGATCTTTACCATTGGTTTTGGGGTCGTTTGTTGTTGTCGCTGAGTTAGAAACGACTAAGGGTGCAGGTTGGGAGGGAACCACCGTTTCCCAGCCCGACGGTTGAGCTTGGGGTTCAAACAGTTTTCCTTGAGATGCAGCCCCCTCATTGACAGCGACCGCTACCGCATCAGGAGTTTGTTGAAATTGGGGGGTGGTTTGTCCTGTTGAGTCGGGGGTTGTCTGTTTCGTGCGTCGTCGATGACGCCGATAACGGGTTAATTCTGGCTCTAGTTGCACATCCAGACAGCCTAAAACCGCTTTGAGTTCAGACTTTAATTCTGGCTGTGGAGATTGAGGGGATTTCATCCGGGCTCCTTGACTCATGGTTAACTCCTACCCACTTGTTGATAATTTTAAAATAAAGATTTTTAGATTTAGGGTTTCACGAATAAACCTTATTATTGACAATTCTTAGATCGGCTAACAAGTCAGTTTATCTATTTTTGATCGATTTCGCTCATTTTTTTAAAGATGCAATCCCTCCATCAGGTCTTAAGTCTGCTTCAATCTCAAATTCTCACCCCAGAACAACAACAATTTCAAGAACTTTGTGCCTATTGGCCGGAAATTGTCGGAACTGTTGCTCGTCTTCATAGCCGTGCGGTGAGTTGGCATCGAGGGGTGTTGAATGTTGCCACCTCTAGTGCCACTTGGTCTCAAGAGTTGACTTTAAAACGAATTCAACTGCTGTATCGCTTAAATCAAAAACTATTATTTCCCGTTGAAGATATCCGGTTTTCTACAGCGCAATGGCGATATCAATGTCATGGGGAGCAACACCGTTCTCTGGGTTCAACCTCAGATGAATTCTCTCAACTTTGGCAGGATCATCCAAGTCGGGTTAATTTGCCTCCAACCCCCACCGAACCTTTGATTCATTCTCATCCTCATGCTTCTACTACGCCGTTAACCGCTTTTCAACGTTGGGCCAATATTATTCAACAGCGATCGCAACATATCCCCCTCTGTCCTCAATGTCACTGTCCAACTCCTCCAGGGGAATTGACTCGCTGGTCAGTTTGTTGTCTTTGTGCCATGAAAACTTTAGAAGGCTCTGGAACTGAAACCTAAGTTCCTCTATGAAACTCTATCTTTAGGTAGTTTACAATTAGGTTTCAACGGGATTTATACGGAGTTATTAATTCCTTCCACCGAATTTTACCTTGATCCCCATTCATTTTATCCTGTTTCAGGCACGCTCTAGGAAATTTACAATTCTTAATATTTTGGATTTATTGTGTGTCTAATTTTAAACAAAACATAAAAGAAGTATTAAATTTAAACCCCCTAAAAATCGAACTCAAACGCAGACAGAATCTAAGTTTGCCGATAAAAAACCCGGATTTGCTGATCCCCGACAATTATAAATAGATAATCTTCTTGGGGAATTACAAATGGAGTCTGCAAACTTGATCTCAGTCTGTCGGCATTGCCAACGTTACACACCCGAAGGTCATCGTGGGGGGCACTGTCAGTTGCTTCAAGTTTCAGTTAAAGGCGGGTGGAAGTCTTGTCAGTTAGCGATCCCCGCCTTTGCTCCATCCTGGGAAACTTTAGAAACCTTGATTCAGTTACAACCGGAAACACCTCGGTTACGCGATGTTATTCCCTTAGAGTCCCATCGAGTTCATGAGCCAGAAGAGGCAAAGTCCTTGTTAGCTTAGTCCAGACATTTTGGGGGCGAAGTGTTTTTCGTCCCCCCACAGATTATCTTTTCCCTAGGGAAGCCAAGGATATTGGCGGAAATTGGGTGGCCGTTTCTCCAAGAAGGCTTGTTTGCCTTCAGTTCCTTCCTCCGTCATGTAATACAGTAAGGTGGCATTTCCCGCTAATTCCTGTAAACCCGCCTGACCATCACAATCAGCATTAAAGGCAGATTTTAAACAACGAATGGCAATGGGACTTTTCTCCAAAATTTCCTGAGCCCATTGAATCCCTTCAGATTCTAATTGTTCTACGGGAACGACACAATTAACTAACCCCATATCTAGGGCTTGTTGAGCATCATATTGACGACACAAATACCAGATTTCTCGTGCTTTCTTTTGACCGACAATTCGGGCTAAATAACTCGCTCCAAATCCCCCATCAAAACTTCCCACTTTCGGCCCCGTTTGACCAAAAACCGCATTATCTGCTGCTAAGGTTAAATCACAAATTAAATGTAAAACATGACCGCCTCCAATTGCATATCCTGCCACCATTGCAATCACAACTTTGGGCATTGTTCGGATTAATCGTTGTAAATCTAAAACGTTTAATCGCGGAATTCCAATATCATCAATATATCCTGCATCTCCCCGCACGCTTTGATCCCCGCCGGAACAAAAGGCATATTTACCATCGGTATGTGGCCCCGATCCGGTGAATAATACTACACCAATATTGATGTCTTCACGGGCATCACAAAAGGCATCATAGAGTTCAAAAACAGTTTTCGGCCGGAAGGCATTACGTTTTTCAGGACGGTTAATCGTAATTTTAGCGATACCCCCGGCTTTGTGATAGAGAATATCTTCGTAGGTTTTGGCAATTTGCCATGCAACTGACATGATGGGTAATTAATAGGAAAGAGAGAACAAGGAACAGGGAACAGGGAACAGTAGGAAGTGAAAGAGTTTGCTGAATTCAACAGTATCCTAACTGTAATGGGTAGCACTCTAGCTTATCCTACGATTAGGATATCAATCAATTGAGTGGTAATCCGATTAAACCCCCGGTTCCTGATACAACTTCCCCAATGGTATAGGCTAGAATTCCTTGAGTTTCAAACCATTCTCGTGTGGTTTCCGCTTGTTGAGGAGGAACTAAGACCACAAAACCAAGACCCATGTTAAAGGTATCAAACATTGCTGCTAGGTTCACTTGTCCCACTTCAGCTAACCAATTAAAAATCGGAAGTACGGGCCAACTATTGGGATGAATCTTCACGGCTTGTCCTTCTCCCAAACAGCGTGGTAAGTTTTCCGGTAAACCGCCTCCGGTAATATGGGCCATGCCATGAATTTCTACACCCTGGCTCCGAGCTTGTAGAATTGGTTTAACGTAAATTTGCGTCGGCGTTAAACACACATCTCCAATGGATTGACCTCCCAAAGCTTCAGGACAGTCATTCCAATTCCATCCGCCATCACTGACCACTTTTCGCACTAAACTAAAGCCATTACTGTGAACACCACTACTCGCTAATCCAATGGCAATATCGCCGATTTGGACTTGGGAACCGTTCAACATTCGGCTTTTTTCCACAATTCCCACACAAAAACCCGCCATATCATATTCCCCCGGTTGATAAAATCCGGGCATTTCGGCTGTTTCTCCCCCCAGAAGGCTACATCCCGCTTGTTGACATCCTTGGGAAATTCCGGTGACGACTTGGGTTAATTGGTCACTGTCGAGCTTTCCAGTGGCTAAATAGTCCAGAAAAAATAAGGGTTCTGCCCCACAGGTCAGAACATCGTTAACGCACATGGCCACTAAATCAATACCAACGGTATCGTGACGGTTGAGGCTTGTGGCTAGTTTTAATTTAGTTCCCACCCCATCAGTTCCAGAAACGAGGATGGGTTCGTTATACCCGGAAGGAAGGGCAAAACAACCTCCAAACCCCCCTAATCCCCCTAATACTTCCGGTCGATAGGTTTTCTGAACGAGGCTACGAATGCCATCAACAAAATCTCGACCTGCTTGAATATCTACACCAGCTTCCCGATAATCCATCTTGTTCGATCCTTGTCTTTCTACAACCTATTTAATCAATTTTCGGTTCTGTTATTTGCGGTTCTGTCTTCTCGATTCTGTCGCACGTTGTCAAACCTATAAGAAAATTCAATCAAAACTAAATTTTGAAAATTTTTACTAAGTAAGAATCTCTACATCCTTTGACAGATGAGGGTTTGGGCTTAAAACTGAACAGTTTAGTTTCTTAAAAAGCACTCCAAACCCCCGTGAGGGAGTGATCCCCAAATTCGCAAGTTCATGTTAGTCTGTTGCAGTTCCTCAAACAAAGGTGAATGCGGAACGAGTGTGAGTTGACGAATTGAATCTCCCTAGATTCGGGTTTTCAACCCAGCATTAAAATCTTTAGCTGTTCAGTGCCTAAACACGAATTGCGAGACTTAATGCTTCCCATTCAGGAGATTTCAACCAGTGTAAAGCTTCAACTCGATCAACCAGCAGTTTTGAGAATAGACTTATGAAGCATCAACTTTGGAGCGGTCTTACAGCAGTTCTTCTTCTGCCGATTTTAAGCATAAGCTCCTCCAGCCACGCTGAATCTACCTCAGCGTTTAACCCCAAGCCCTCAAATCAAGGAGAACGTTTAAATCCTCCCGATTTTGTACCGTCAATCCCATTATTAAAAACGCCCTCTGAAGAGATCATCCTATCTGCGACCAAAACTGAACCTGCCGACGTGGTAAAAGTTGGAGAATATCAATCCCAACAAACCACTACCGCCTTTTTACCCGAAACGGTTGCCAAAATCAAAGCTCATGAATTGAATCAAGAACAAGCAGCAACCCTTTACATTAGGAATATTCCAGTCCTGACCTTTATCCAGAATGCCAACTTTGATCCCAAAGCTAGAACAGCCCCAACGCTTCAACCAATAAAAGTGGGATCGTATTCTGACCAAGCTGATCTACCCAATCCTAAAACCCCTGCAACGCAATCTACCATCACCTCCGACCCAGTTTCCCGTGCTACTGCCGTTGCAGCCGAAATTAATCAACTCATTCGCAATAACTTTGATGCGACGACGATTCAAGTCCGATGGGACGAACAGCGCCAGCGTTACCTGATTGAAGCGGCTGGTAAAGAACTGGTCGCCATTGACTCACAAACCATTCTGCCGGATACAACCAATGACAAAGCAACGGATGCTTTACAAGCGACTAATCGCATCCGACGGCAGATTGGCAATGCTCCCCCTTTAAATACAATTGAAGGTTTACCCAAGCCATCTGTTCCAGAGGTCGCTACTGGGTTCTTCTTCCGGCGAATCGAGGGTTGGGCATCTTGGTATGGCCCTGGTTTTGATGGCGGACAAACGGCGAATGGAGAAACCTTTAATCAATACGATTTAACGGCAGCCCATCCTTCTTTACCCTTTGGCACAAAGGTAAGAGTTACCAACAAAGATAATGGTCAATCCGTTGTCGTGCGGATTAATGATCGTGGCCCCTATGCCGGAGGCCGGGTGCTTGATTTATCCACAGGTGCAGCCGAAGCCATTGGCATGATTGGCAGTGGAGTTGCTCCTGTCCAGATTGATGTATTGACTCCGAATCAGTGATCAGTTATCAGTGTCGGAGTAGGCTGTTAACTGTTGACGGTTGACCGATAATTGATAACTGAGTACGGGCGGGGAAACCCGGCCCCTACAACTGACAACTGACAACTGATAACTGATAACTGATTTATGATTCGTCTGTTGACTAGCGTTGCGGCTCTGCGGTGTTATCTTCGGGGCTACCGAACCCAAAACCCTGACAAGTTAGTGGGTTTGGTTCCCACGATGGGAGGGTTACATTTAGGGCATTTGAGTTTAATTCAACGGGCGAGATCAGAAAATTCGTTAGTGGTGGTCAGTATTTTTGTCAATCCTATACAGTTTGGCCCCCAAGAGGATTTCCAAAAATATCCCCGTTTGTTGGAGGCGGATTTGCAACAGTGTGAACAAGCGGGGGTTGATGTAGTTTTTGCTCCTGAAGTGGGGGAAATGTATCCTTCCTCAATGCAGACAATGGTGATTCCCCTAGCATCAATGATGTCGGGGTTGTGTGGGGCATCTCGACCCGGACATTTTCAAGGGGTGGCGACGGTTGTGGCTAAATTATTCAATTTAGTGCAACCGGATCGTGCTTATTTTGGCCAAAAAGATGCTCAACAAATTGCAATTATTCAACGTTTGGTTCAGGATTTAAACTGGCCCATTGAGATTATTCCCTGTCCCATTATTCGAGAATCATCGGGACTGGCTTATAGTTCTCGCAATCAATATTTAACACAGGACGAAAAACAGCAAGCCGCTGTTTTATATCGGGCGCTGCGTCGAGGTCAAGAACACTTTCAACAAGGTTGTTCTGTCGCTACGGAAATTAAGCAGATTGTACAAGCAGAATTAGACACTGAACCTGGGGTACAAGTCGAATATATTGATTTAGTCGAACCTGAAACGTTAATTCCACTGACAACCTTAGACACAACGGGTTTATTAGCGGTTGCAGCCCGGGTCGGGACAACTCGGTTAATTGATAATCTGATTTTGCGTCATCGTCAACCGATTATTGCCATTGATGGGCCAGCCGGAGCCGGGAAATCGACGGTGACTCGCCAAATTGCCGAGGCGTTAGGGTTGTTGTATTTGGATACGGGGGCGATGTATCGGGCGGTGACGTGGTTGGTGCTTCAGTCGGGAATTGAGATTGATGATCAACCTGCCATTGCTGAAATCGTGAGTCAATGCCAAATTGAATTAATTCCTGATGGGGAACAACCGCGAACGGTGATTAATAGCCAGGATGTAACCGAGGCAATTCGATCCTTAGAGGTAACGGCGAATGTGTCTGCGATCGCCTCTCAAGGGGCAGTTCGTCAAGCTTTAGTGAAAAAGCAACAAGCTTTCGGTCGTCAAGGGGGAATTGTAGCAGAAGGTCGGGATATTGGAACAACGGTATTTCCCGATGCCGAATTGAAAATTTTCTTAACGGCATCCGTGCAAGAACGGGCTAAACGGCGATTATTAGAACTGCACGCTAAAGGTCAAACGGATATTACTCAAGAACAACTCGAACAGGATATTGCTCAACGGGATCACCTTGATAGTAATCGGGCCATTTCACCTTTGCGAAAAGCCGTCGATGCGGTTGAAATTCAAACGGACAATTTAACAATTGACGATGTGATTCAACGAGCGGTGAGTTTATACCGTGAAACCATTATCAACAAAACCTAACGTTTTCCTAAAAGTGTCTTCCTGTTCGTGTCCTTATGCACTAGGATTTTAGAGGTATTATTGTTCAACCCTCAAAATTCAGATGATTACGTTTGTAATCAGAGGCTTGACTTTTTATTGAAAATGTGCATCTCTGATGTCAAGGGTGAATCAGTTGGCTTTTTAGATGCGGTTCGATCACGCTCAATTCTAAAATTTATTTCCGTGTGAAGGAGTAATCTCGTGGCTCAGTACAGTCCTCTCTTACGACAACAAAAAGTGGCTTTATTTGCTCTTGTAGCAGCCATTGCTAGTTTTGCGATGGGTGTGATGTTACCCCTTAATCTGCGTGTAGAGCGAGCGACAAAACAAAGCCTTTCTGCTCGTTCTTCCCAACCCCCCAGGATTATTTCTAATATTACTGAAAAACTCAAAAATTCTTCCTCAGAAATACCTTCTCAACCCTTATCACAGTCGGGATTAAATCTTCAGAAAGCAATCACTCAACGAGTTGATAATGTCCAAAAAACCTTAGAACAATTGCAAACCCAACGCTTTAGTTATAGTATTCCCGAACAATTTCAAAGCCAAACCATTAAAGAAGTAACAATCCCTGGCGAACAAAAAGTAATTGCATTCACATTTGATGATGGCCCCTGGCCGAAAAGCACTCGCCAAATTTTAGATATTTTAGAAGAAAATAATATTAAAGCTACATTTTTCTGGGTGGGTTCGGCTTTAAAAAATCAGAAAGATATTGCGAAGGTAGTGGTTAACGAGGGTCATGTTGTAGGGAACCATACTTGGAGCCATCGTTATCAAAAATATAGTCCTTCTGGTGCCTCCGAAGAAATTGAAAGCACGGCTAAATTAATGGAAGACTTAACAGGAATTAACACTCCGATGTTCCGACCGCCAGGAGGTGTTTTAGATAACGGATTAGTGGATTATGCGTTTAAGCAAAATCATGTTAATATTATGTGGTCAGTGGATTCGC
This sequence comes from Planktothrix tepida PCC 9214, assembly GCF_900009145.1. Taxonomy (NCBI): domain Bacteria; kingdom Bacillati; phylum Cyanobacteriota; class Cyanophyceae; order Oscillatoriales; family Microcoleaceae; genus Planktothrix; species Planktothrix tepida. The sequence continues at coordinate 369,628 of NZ_LN889802.1, read as the reverse complement.
AGGATTGGAAATCTTCATCGGACAAAATTATTAGTAATGTTTTAAAACAAGCTAAATCCGGTGGAATTATTTTAATGCACGATGGGGGCGGAGATCGTTCAGCAACGGTAAAAGCTTTACCCATTGTCATCAAGAAACTTAAAGAGCAGGGTTATACATTTGTGACAATTCCTGAATTATTAAAACTGGCTGATCAAAAACCAGTTGAACAACCTCAGTCAACGGATAGCAGCCAACCCTAAATCAGAAATCATCGGAAAAAATGGATTAAAATAAGATGGATGTAGAAACCCGGTTTCGGATTGAAACTCTAAGCCAATTCATCCATTAATTTAGGAGCCAAAAGTTGTGATTGTTTCTAATGATTTGGAGAAGGATTTAACACTGATTCCTTCTCCGTTTCACGATAGTTTCTCGATTACAATTGCGCCTCTTTTATTGGAGGAGATTTATGCTTTAGCCGATGACCCCAGGAATGGTGCAATTGTGGTCATGAGTGGAATGGTGAGAAATCAAACCCAAGGTCAAGCCGTAGAATCTTTAGAATATCAAGCTTATCAACCGATGGCTTTAAAAGTATTTGAAAAAATTGCTACGGACATCCGCCAACAATGGTTAGATGTGACTCGTGTAGTGATTCATCATCGGGTTGGACGTTTAAGAATTGGTGAAATTAGTGTTTTAATTGCGGTGGGTTGTCCTCACCGTCGAGAAGCCTTTGAAGCTTGTCAATATGCAATTGATACTTTAAAACATACTGCACCTATTTGGAAAAAAGAACATTGGAAAGATGCTTCAAGTAGTTGGGTGAGTATTGGGGCTTGTGAAATTAATTGTTAAAGGGAACAGGGAATTACGAATTACGAATTACGAATTACGAATAGGGAATGGGAAAAAGTGATTAGCAACCCGGACAATTATTTGTAGAAAATATTGAAGCATGGAATATAGAATATAACTTCCCTCGCAACTTATAGCAGTCACGCCTGGAAGTTAGGACATAGACTGATGCTAAAATCTAAACCGTAAACTCCTCTTTTCCTACCTGTTCCCTGCGAAGCAAAGAGCCTGTCGAAGTGTTCCCTGTTCCCTGCTCTAATTAAAATGAGTAAACTCTTCCCTGTTCATCAATATAAATGGTACGTTCTTGATGGGGGTTTGCGGCACTGGTGGGGGTAATTTCAACCATTAATGTATTTTTGGGAATAACCCGGACACTATAAATTAATGGATAAGTATATTCGGGTGTGTTAATTAAAATTGTGCTAGTTTCTCCGGGATGACGTCCCACTCGAACTAAAAATTCTCCGGTTTTACCCGGTGCTAACTGTTGAGAATTATCATTGGCTAAGGCATAAACTAGGGTTTGGTCAGTTTTATTCCGCAGTCTCACCGTGATCAATTGACTGGGATCAACCGTTGCTTCTACCTTAGAGTCAGAAGGGGACACAGTATAGTCAGAAAACCTGTCAGGATAGTCAGAAAACCATTCAGCTAGACTTGAGGAAGCTAACCCTAAGCTGAGAGTCGTTACTAGGGTCGTTAAGATTAAAATACGAGATTTAAACATAAACTTACTTCAACGCAATCATACTTCCACTGATCCGCCTGTCAACCTTCGATCCGGAAAAGGGACATTGATTTTTAGACTGCAATTGAGGAAAAAACATGATATAGATCAGAAGTTGCATTATAATTCCACCAGAAGTAAGCTGAAAGCAACATCAACTGCTGCTGACAGCGTTAGTTCTCATGGTTTACATTGAGTCTTGATCCAGTCAATCCTAATTTATGTATTCAAAACTTGTGCGTCTGAATATTCCCAGTGGTTGGGCAATCACTCATAATACTTTTGGGGATGAAGATCCATTCATTCAAGATGGCCGTATTGTCAATGAGCAGTTTTATAATGAAAACCTGTTGATGATTCAACCCATTAAGTTTAATGGAACAGACTGGATTATTAATCAAACGGGCGATCGCTTAAAATTGGGCTGGTATCCCCACGCTAACCCGCAAGGAGCTTATCGGTTAGAATTATTAGCTGGAAATCCAGAGCAAGAAGGCTTAGAATTTCAGGCTAAAGAACGGGAAAAAATTCGTCAAGTCATTGAACAGTGTTTTCAGTTAATCACTCAGGGAGTTGATTTACAGGAAATTAAATGGGTGATTGAACGCCGGGATCAAACCTTTGAAAAGAATCCTCATTTACCCTTAGTCATTAGAAAAAAACTTCAAGATTATTATCGATATCGAAATCGATTTTATTATGGTCAGCTTTACTCTCTTTATTCCCCGATTTATTATGAATTAACTAATATTGCTTACCGCAGTGCCAAAGATAATAAAATTGCGTATAATATTCCAACGCAAGAAAACCGAACAATAGAGCGTAATTGTTGAAGTTAGTATTCATAGAATTTTGTAAAGATTAGGAAAATTAAGGATGTTTACTGTGTCAGAACAAAACCCTGAAGTACAAAACCCGGAATTAATGTCTCAAGAATACCCCAGTGATCGGGCTGTATTTGATGTTCTCATTGATTTTATGAACCTAGATGGTTGGGTTTATAGAGAAATTGAACATCGGCGAGTCTTGGCATTGGGAGTGGAAGGTAAAAATGGACGATTTGATTGTTATACAGTTGTCCGGGAAGCAGAACGACAAATTGCCGTTTATTCTATTTGCCCGGTGAAAGTTCCTGATTATAAACGTTATAATATGGCAGCGTTTATTACGATGCTTAATTATGGCACAGTGGTTGGAAACTTTGAACTGAATTTCCACGATGGTGAAGTTCGCTATAAAACCAGTTTAGATGCGGAAGATGCAGCACTCACTCCAGCATTTATTAAACATTTAATTTATACCAGCATCACAACAATGGATGACTATTTACCGGGGATTTTATCTGTGATTTACGGTAATATTTCACCTGAAGAAGCCTTTCAACGGACTCAATATTAAGAGGGAACAGCTTAACTGGGAACAGGGAACAGGGAACAGAAAAAATTGAAGGGGTTTTAGGATGTAGAATTGTCCTAAATTTATGCGTAGCATTATAACAGTTGCCCCCCTTTTTCCTCTTCTCCCCCTGTTTGCGGCTCTAAATCTGTTGGCGTGCAGCTTTAAGGAGAATGCGTTTTTCGGATTTGGCGATCGCGGTATGGGTGGATTCGACAGCATCTAAATTAACAGAAATCGATGTAATTCCCCAACGCACTAAATCTTCAATTAATTCAGGATATAAGGCGGGTGCATCGCCACAAATTGAACAAGGAATTTTGGCTTTTCTCGCCTTTTTAATGAACTGTTTTATCGCTTTTTTTAACGCAGGATGGCGTTCATATTCAATCTGATTGTCAGGAGAACTGTGGATTTGATTGCGATCAATTCCGAATAATAATTGCGTGAGATCATTCGTTCCAATAGAAATACCTTGCACTCCTGCTTTGACATAATCGGGTAATGAAAATAACAGCGATGGCACTTCTGCCATAATCCAAACTTGAAACTGAGGATAATGACTTAATCCTGAACTTTCAATGCGATAACGATAGATTAAAAACTCTTCAACGCAACGAATAAACGGTAAAATTAGATAAATGTTTTGATAACCGGATTCATATAATTGTAATAAAATTTTGAGTTCTAAATCGAATAAAGCGAGACGTTCTAGCGATGGGGAGTTTGAAACCGGAAAATTACCTTCCTCTTTTCCTGATTCGCGTAAATCTAACGCTCGATAATAGAGAGGTCGAGAAGATAAAATAATTGCCAGTTGATTCAGGGGCTCTACCATTCGTTGAATAAATGCGGGTTGGTGTTCTGGTTCAATCCAACGACTATAATTATAGAATTTGCTTCGGATTCCCTCAGAAACAGGGGAATGTTGAGGAAATTCTAAGACTTCAATCGCCATTAATTCTGAACGCAGTAAACCCACTCCATCAATGGGTAAAGAGTGGAGTCGATGTATAGAACTCGATTGACTAATATTGACCATCAACGGGGTCGCGTTCGGTATGAAGTGGGTTTCAAAGAAGTGTTGTTGCTGAAGACTTTGTTCTGATAACCCTTCATTCACCGAATGATCTTGTTCCATAAAATAAACTTCTCCGCGCTTGCCATCTACAAACACGGACTCACCTGTTTTAATTTGTACTGTTGCATTCACAATACCACAGACCGCAGGGATTCCCAGTTCTCGCGCCACAATTGCACCATGACTGGTCATTCCCCCTTGTTCAGCCACAATTCCCACACATTGCCTTAATAACGGTAAATAATCCCAAGTAATCGTAGGAACCACTAACACCGTATTATCGGGTAATTGGGAGGGAATAGAGTCTGGGGTAGTCAGGATGTAAGCAGTTCCGTTACATTGTCCAGAAGCGACCGCCAGTCCTTGAAAACGGGGTTGACGTTCAGAGGTAGACTCAGAATTCAACGGATGAGATAAAAGACGGATTTCAGGAGATCCAACCCCAGCGAGATATAATTGGGGTTCTGGGTTCTGGGACGATTGAAATAAACCCCAATGGAATTGGGTGATCACAGGTAAATCGTTGATAACCTGTTGAGTTCTTTCAATTAACTGTTGGAGTTGTTTCGGTGTCAGGGAAAATTCCGGTTGTTGTTCAGAAACTAAGGTGGCGTAAATCGGAAGTTGAGTAACTCCTGTTCCAAATTGCTTTTGAGGAATGGGATATTGGGTCGGTTGCTGCGGAGAAGATTTTAAATCATAGACAATTGTTTTAGAGCCTAAATGTTGATATTCAATCCTTGCGGTTTGGGGTTCAATTCTATAAAGATCAGGATAGTTCTCTCCCCAGAGTAGGGAGAATTCTAAACCCCAAGTTGAGTGAATTTCCCAAGCATCAGGCTGAATCTGAACCAATCCAGACGCGATTGCAGACTGAAGGGGTTGAACTAATACCGTAGGCTGTAAATCTTGTAATCGCAGACCACATCGTTGCCAATATAATAAACTTCTAGCCCGAAAAAATTCACAGTATGCTTGTTTAAGTCCTAATAAGGCGGCTTCAGCATCTCCCCAACAAATTACCGATTCTAATAGTCCTGATATGGGGGATTGATGGGGAATACTCAGGCTTGGATAAAATATCAATGCAGGTGTATTTAATGGGTTAATATAAGCTTGAATTTGTTGAACCCAAGATTCCGGTAAAGGGGTATCGATGAGTTGTTGACAAAGGTGTTGAGCGATCGCTTGTAATTGACGAGGTTGATTAACATCAAAATAAAGGGATGATTGGGGTAAATCCACAAACAAAGGTTCTAACCAGTCAATCGTTTGTAGAAATTCCCAGAATAATTGAGCCGTCACAACGAAACCCGGTAATATCGGATGACCTTGACGGAGTAAATGACTTAAATAGAACGCTTGCTCCCCGACAACTTCTCGATCAGAAGGTTGAATTTCGTCAAGCCAATAAAAATTATCCACGCCTTCAGCTAAGTTCACTAATTACTAATTGTGATATATGACAAACTGATTTTGGGGGTTAGCTGGGGGTCGGGTATTATAGCGCGTAGTGCTAGGGAACAGAAAACAGTCAACAGCAAACAGTCAACAGAATGATGAAAGCACTTTTAAACTTATTTCTTAAACCCAATTGTCCATTGTGTAACCGACCTGCTAATACAGAACTCTGTGATTATTGTCAACGACAGTTACTTCGCTGTCGATTTCCCCAAGGGACTAAATTTGCTACAGAAATACCGCTTTGTGTCTGGGGACAATATAAAGACGTTCTCAAGCGAGCGATCGCAGCCTTGAAGTATAATCATCATACAGAATTAGCTAAACCTTTAGGCTATGGATTAGCAGAAACTTGGTTATCGACTCCGAGGGAAATGTCGTCTGTTACAGTTGTACCGATTCCTTTACACGTCGCTAAATTAAAAAAACGGGGATTTAATCAAGCAGAACTCTTAGCGAAAAGTTTTTGTGAAATCACAGGTTTATCTCTAGTGGCTCACGGTTTAGAACGAATTAAAGAAACAGAAGCATTACATGAATTATCACCCGAACAACGGTTTAAAAAAATGCAAAGTGTCTTTAATTTAGGTCAAGATTTCCGTCGTCGCCGTCCCCCAGGTTCAGTCTTAATTTTAGATGATATTTATACCACAGGTGCAACCGTAAAAGCAGCCATTGATCAATTCCAACACGCTAAAATTCCGGTGGCGGGTGTTGTTGCGATCGCCACAACTCAAAAATCAGTAATCAGTAAATCAAAGAAATCCCGTGAATGAAGCAAAATAAAGATTTCCATTAGTTGACAACAAACAACAACTGCTTTATAACTAATGACTGATTACTTATACAGACGCGCCAAAAGCCTACGGCAATAGCCTTACGGCATGAACCAGCTTCGCCCAGGCACGTCTCTACACTGATAACTGATAACTGATAACTGATAACTGATAACTGATAACTGATAACTGATTAAAATGACTTTAATTTTAGGAACTACGTTAGCTGATAATCTCGCTGGATTTGTCGAAAACGATGAAATCTATGGTTTAGAAGGAGATGATACTCTACAAGGTCTTGCGGGTGATGATACGATTAATGGCAATCCGGGAAAAGACTTGATTTATGGCAACCCCGGAAATGATTTACTCTTTGGAGGAAAAGGAGACGATATTCTGATTGAAGAATCAGGCACTAATCAACTCTTTGGGAATTTAGGTTCAGACTACTTAGTTGGGGGAGTTAATAATGACTCTTTGTTTGGGGGGAAAGACCAAGATTTACTGGCAGGTGGAGGGGGGAATGATTATGTTTCTGGTGATGTTGGGGATGATTATGTAGCGGGTGTGGATGTTAATACTGCCAGTCCGGGATCGGGTGAAATTGATACCTTAGTGGGTGGAGCCGGATTTGATGCGTTTTATTTGGGAAGTTCTGATTCTACCAGTTATTATTCAACTGGAGGTTTAACGGATTTTGCGTTTATTACTGATTTTAAGGTTGGTGAAGATTACTTTGCTTATAAAACTGGGGATGTAATTACATTCAATGATTTAACATTATCAGGTTATGGAACAGGAGCCGGTATTTATGTTAACAAATCCGGTCAACAGGAATTAATTGCATTTTTACCGGGAGTACAAGCCAATCAACTTAATCTTAACCTGGATTTTACACCGATTTAAAGATTAGGAGTAGGGGCAATTCATGAATTACCCCTACATATTGAATTCCGCCTATATCAGTAAACAGTTATCAGTGATCAGTAATTCGTAATTCCCTGCTCCCTGTTCCCTATTAACTAATTACTGATTACTAATTTGGGCTGCATATTGTTGGGCTCCTAAACCGACTAATAAATGCAAGATCCCATCCGGTAAACGTAAAATTCCTTCTACACCTGCCGCTGTTAATGCCGCTTCATCAATTAGGGTATTATCAATCACTTGGACTCGTAATCGAGTTAAAGCAACTGCCTCAACCGTTTGAATATTCTGTTTTCCTCCGAGAGCAATAATGATATTTTGAATCCGATTTTTTGCCTCTACATCTAGGGTAATTGTAGGTGAAATTTCCTCATTTTGTATGGAATCAGCAGAAGCTGTTGCAGAGGGTGAACTTTCCACAATATCTGCTTCTGGGCCAGCCGTTTTGAGATATTCAATCATATCGGTTTTTAAGTTTTCTGAACGAGGGCCAAATATAGCTTGGGCGTTATTTCCAATTTCTAACACTCCCGATGCGCCTAACGCTTTCAGTCGGTCTTTATTGACCTTTTTCATATCCTTAACCGTGATGCGTAACCGAGTAATACAAGCATCTAATGTTGTAATATTACTGCGTCCTCCAAAAGCTCGTACCAGTTCCATTGCTAGACTACCTACTCCGGTTCCTAGGGCAATATTTTCTACTATTTCTACATCATCTTCTCGACCTGGGGTAGGTAAATTGAACTGTCGGATTCCAAAGTAAAACACACAGAAATATAAAGCGGCAAAAAATGGCCCTAAAGCGGGAATTAACCAAGCTTTTGTTCCTAAACTATTGAATAGGAAAAAGTCAATAAATCCCTGGGAAAAGGTAAATCCCATACGCCCACCGAGGGTAATAAATAACCAATCACAAAACCCTGCCATTAACGCATGAACTCCATATAAAGCTGGGGCGACAAACATAAATGAAAATTCAATCGGTTCGGTAATTCCGGTTAGAAAAGAGGTAAAAGCTGCGGAGATCATAATCCCTCCCGTTACCACCCGATTTTTGGGTTTTGCAGCCCGCCAAATGGCAATGGCAGCAGCAGGTAAACCGAACATTTTAAACCAATAAGCACCCCCTAGAATTCCGGCTGTTGGGTCACCTGCAAAGAAGCGATTAATATCTCCGGTAACGACTCGGTTTGTAATCGGATCAGTAAAGGAACCAATTTGAAAGAAGAACGGAACATTCCAAATATGATGTAATCCAAAGGGCAATAATAAGCGTTCTACAACCCCATAAATTGCGGCGGTAATACTAACATTATTTCCCGATGCAGCCGCATTTGCAGCCGCAGAAATCGCGTCTCCAATGGGGGGCCAGATCACGCTCATTAAAATTCCCATTGCGATCGCTGCAAAGGACGTAATAATGGGAACAAATCGTTTTCCGGCAAAAAATCCTAAATATTGTGGGAGTTGAATTCGGAAAAATCGGTTAAATAAATAAGCTGCAACACAGCCCATAATTAAACCCCCAAATACCCCCGTATCTAACGAAGAAATCCCCATGACTTTGACTAAATCGTCGGGATTCATGCCAAATAAAGTGGTAGAAGCTGCCCCCAATGAAGCCACAAAAACAACGAATCCAACGGTCGCAGCTAAGGCAGAAACCCCATCATTTTCAGCAAATCCAATAGCAACGGAAATCGCAAAAATAATCGGTAAATTGCCAAAAATAGCATCCCCGGAATTCTTCATAATGGTGGCTAACCAATCAGGTAACCACCAAAATTTAGGGGAGGTAATCGTTCCCGATGCCAAGTTTTGCAATTCAATTAAACGAGCACTCCCCAATCCCAATAATAAACCAGCAATGGGTAACACAGAAACGGGAAGCATTAAAGACTTTCCCATTTTTTGTAATAAAGCAAAAGCGTTTTTTAGCATTGTTTTTCTTAAGTAGTGAGCCCTTCAGGGCTCTATCAAATGTAGTGAGTCCTTCAGGACTCTATCAGATTTGTTACTGATAACTGATAACTGCTACAGACGCGCCATGGCACGTCTCTACACTGATTAAAGCACCCGAACATCTGCTCCTGTTTCTGCGTTTAATGCTTTTTGGGCTAATTCTTGACATTGAACTAAACTTAATTCTCGGATTTGTGCCTTAATACTAGGAATATTGGGAACACTGACACTTAATTCCTTAACGCCTAAACCAATTAATAATGGAATTGCTTGCGGATCACTGGCTATGCCACCACAAACACCTACCCATTTTCCCTGTTTAGTTGCTCCTTTTACGGTTAAATCAATTAATCTTAAAATAGCGGGATTTAAGCCATCAACATAAGGAGCAAGTTTTGGATGTCCTCGATCCATTGCTAAAGTATATTGGGTTAAATCATTGGTTCCAATAGAGAAGAAATCAACTTCTTGGGCAAACTGTTCAGCCATCATTGCTGCGGCTGGAATTTCTACCATAATTCCCACAGAAACCGCCAGAGCATTTAACTTTTCTCGTTCTTCTTCTAACATGGCTTTTGCCATTTTTATTTCTTCTAATCTCGCAATCATGGGAAACATAATTTTCAGATTTCCCGAAGACGCTGATCTCAGAATGGCTCTTAACTGGGTTCTTAAAATTTCAGGACGATCAAACCCAACTCGAATGCCTCTTTCTCCTAAAAATGGGTTTTCTTCATGGGGAATGGGTAAATAAGGTAAAGGTTTATCTCCCCCAACATCTAACGTCCGAATAATTAACGGTCTTTCCTTTCCTAAAACTTCAGCAATACTGCTATAAATCTCGGTTTGTTCGTCTTCTGTGGGAGCCGATGAGCGATCCATAAAAATAAATTCGGTTCGCAATAAACCCACCCCTTCTCCGCCTAATTGAACGGCAGTTTCTGCATCTAGTTGGTTGCCAATATTTGCCACAATTTCCATTCGATACCCATCCGTTGTGATGGCGGGTTTCATCGCATTAGCTACATCCTGTTCTCGCTTTTTAGCAATTTCAATTTGTAAGGTTTTCACCTCTTCCATTTCTGCGGAAGTTGGGTTTAGCTGCAACGTTCCTTTATTGCCATCTAAAATCACCCAAGTTCCATCAGGTAAATCTAACACTTGGGGTTCCGTTCCTGCGATCGCTGGAATTCCCATTGAACGAGCTAAAATCGCAACGTGAGAAGTCGCTCCCCCCGCAACAGTACAAAATCCAATCACTTTAGATCGATCTAACGTTGCCATATCTGAAGGTGTTAAATCTTCAGCAATCAAGATAGTATTATCGGGATAAATAGGCCCGGTTGAATTGACTCCTGTAAGAATTCTGAGTACCCGTTGTCCCACATCTCGGACATCATTTGCCCGTTGAGATAACAATTCATTTTGTAATTTTGCTAATTGTTCTGCACTATTGGTAAAGGTTTGTTTCCAGGCAAAAGCGGCACTTTTTCCCTTATCAATGGTACTGGTTGCAATATCAATTAATTCGGGATCTTCTAATAATTCTTGATGAGCGGCAAAAATCGCCGATTTACTCGGATCACCTTGTCCATGTACATTAGCGCGTAACGCTTCTACCTCTAATTGGGCTTGTTTAATGGCGGCTTCTAGTTTACGCCGTTCTGAATTGGGGTTTTCGCCCCGTTCTTTCACCTCAATCTCCTGTTCCCGAACTCGGAACGTCTGACCGACAGCTACCCCGGAGGATGCTGCTACCCCTAAAATTAGATTGGGATCATCAGAACGGCGACGGGGAGGCGGTGCTGAGATGTCCCCTTGAGCAACACTCGCAGGTGCAGCAATGGGGACTGTTCCTTCTTCTCCTAAACCGGAACGGATGGCATCGCAGAGTTCGGCGATCGCTTCTGCTGCATCTAGCCCTTGGGCGACTAAAACCACCCGATCTCCGTGATTAACTTCTAACCCCATTAACCCAACAACGCTGCGAATATTGGCGTCTTGATCGCCCCGTTGTAACCGAATTTTCGATTGATATTTTTTGGCTAAATTGGCTAAGACAGCCGAAGGTCTAGCGTGTAATCCTGTGGGATTAGGAATAATAATTTCATCGGAAGTAATGGTCTGATTAGAAGTAGGAGTCTGCTTTTTAACGGTTGTGGACAAAATGAGTTTTAAAATCACCGTTTCGCCAGCAATAACATTGCCAGAATTTGCCTGAAAATTTGCCACTTCCTCACTATTTGTAATTACAATTTGAGTGAGCAAACTTTTAGCATGAAGGGCAACATAATCAATATCAAATTCAATTAAGGGATCACCGGTTTGAATGCGATCGCCCATTTTAACTTTAGGCTTAAACCCTTCACCCCGCAATGTAACGGTATCTAAACCAATGTGCATCAATATTTCTAACCCTTCTGCTGTTTTGAGAGTGACAGCATGATGGGAGGGATGGAGTTGTATAACTTCCCCATCACAAGGGGCTATTAAAACTTGACTCACCGGGTCAATTGAAATCCCATCCCCAACCATTTTTTGAGCAAATACCGGGTCAGGAACTTGTTCAAGGGGGAGAATATATCCCGATAAAGGTGCTTTTAAGACAACGCCAGTCCCTTGAGAAACTGGTATTCCAGTATTGATCATTATTAAGTCCTGTTTCAATTTAAGTTTTTTAAGCTGTTGTGGGTTGTCAAACCCAAGATATTGTTTAAGATACAGCGAGCTTTTCTGTGTTGTTCAAAAATTCTTATTTTTTTTTAATCTGCAACAATTCTTAATATAAAAAAATCAATTTCAAGTCGCAATAAAACCTATAAGGCTCTCCTGTCGTTAGGGTGATTTGGATTTCCATCTTAGTATTTCACTGTAATTTTCTCAAGTTTAGGGCTTAATTCGGTTAAAAGCAAAGACTGATTGAAAATCCGTATATTTACTGTTGTTTCCGAGAATAATTATCTGTATTCTAAGGGCTAGAAGGTTCTAGGATACCTTAAATTTTACTATCCTGTTTTTTGTTGGTTTTAAACGAAGTTAGCCCTCACTAATATTTTTGATTTTATCGAATTATTAATGAGTGTAATTTTTCTATTAATTCCACTTCTAATAATAGAAGCGACTTCAGTAATCTAGTATTTAATCATCATCGTCACTCATTTCATTTGGAGAAGTCATTGCTTCATTCCAGCTACTAATAATCCAAGGCTTAAGCTGATCCGCTCTAGGTACTACTGGTCGAATATTGCCATAATAGGATGTTTGTTTGAGTGGATTCATTACCGTTCTAACCAGTAGAGGAAACTGACCTGACCGAACTTCTAAAGGCGCAATTAAATCGGGAGTTTTGGTAATATTTTCTTGGCTCTTTAGATAAACAGGGATAAAATACTGCATTTTTCCATAATACCAACAAGGCTGATACAACTCCCTGTGTATAGACCATTGAATTGCACCATTTAATGCACATATTTGAGTCACCGTGCTGGCTGGAGCAAGAAATTCTATTCTCTCGACATTATCACGGAGTATATGTTCATCTTTCACCACAATTTCATTACCCCTGGGGATTTCAGGCGCTTTTGGTACTTCTGGCGGTGGTGGCAATTCCACATCATCACTGAAATTTTCTCCAGTTCCAGCATATGTTAATGCCCAAGGTGGTAGACTGTTACGTTGATTTGGTTCAAACTTTAAATACAATAGACATCTCCAAAATAGAAAAAAGGAGGGGTAAAAAGATGATAAAATTAAATTTTACCCCGGATTAGAGATGAGTAAATTAAGAGACTATCTGGACAAGAATCCCCAGCAAGCAAAAAGGCTATTAGGGATGGAATATGAACAGATGATAGAACTCATTCAAGCTGCGGAGTTATTAGAAGAAGAAAAACGACAGGAAAAAGAAAAAACTAAAATCAGGTTGATTAAAGCAGGTGGGGGTCGTCGGCAGAAATTATCTGTGGAGGAACAAATCTTACTGACTCTAATTTATCTGCATCAAATGCCGACATTTCAAATGTTAGGGTTACAGTTTGAAGTCAGTGAATCAACAGCGAATGATATTTTCCATAACTGGATAAAAATCTTGAGAGAATTACTACCAGCGAGTTTGCTAGAGCAAGTAAAAAAAAACGAGAGTGATTGGGAGTGGGTAGAAAAAATTCTGGTGGAATTTGAGTTAGTAGTAGATAGCTATGAACAGCCCAGGGAAAGACCAACAGACAATGAAGAGCAGAAAAAATATTACTCAGGAAAGAAAAAGACACATACCTTTAAAAATCAAGTCATTGTCATGCCAAATGGAAAAGAAATAGTGGATGTAGCTGTGGGTTATACCGGAGCAACAAGTGATCTGAAATTGTGGAGAGAAAGAAGCCAGGAATTGGGGAATAATCAAAAATACAGAGGGGATAAAGCTTATGTAGGAGAAACAGCAATTAATACACCGTATAAGAAACCGAGGAATCAAGAGATGTCGGCGGAAAAGCGAGAAGAAAATCGGTTAAAAGCCCAACAAAGGATTGTAGTTGAACATTTAATAAGACTGATAAAAATTTATCGAGTTGCTTCAGAAAGATTTCGGTTAAAGAGGCAAAATTATGAAGCAGTAATCTTGACAGTATGTGGATTAATAAGATGGCGAATAGGAGCGATTGTATTACCATCTAAGAATTGCCCAGAATTCTTTTGAGAAATAATTGTATATCAGAGATAAAATTCATTAGTTATTATTAATGTGACTGAAAAAGCCTATGAATCCGTTACTTTTGGAGAAGCCGGCACAGGAGTGCTAGAGATTCCAAAAGTAGCGATAGAGGGCATTTGGAGATTTTCGGAGATGTCTAATGGAACATTATATCGATTTCTTAACAAGCCAGCCGCGACGATAAAACCACCTTGATACTCTATAAATTTCCCTTGTTCTATACTCCAATAAAGGGTAACTGCTATGTATTTATCCAAAACATTCAACTCTCTTCCCCAATTCTCGTGAAGTGACTGGTCATTTAGTTCATTTACAGCTCTTGGAGTAACCAAGCTAAAATTATAAAGACAGTCTCTTACTAAACGCTGGGTTCTTGGTGAACCATATTGCTCCAATAAGTCTTCTTTCTTAATCATCAATCTATTTCCTTACATATACATGGTTAGAGTTTAATCCCGCCTACCCTTAATAACAAGGAGAATAAACTAATAGTAAACTTAACAGCAATTAAAAGTCAAGGAAAAAATTAAACGTCTTATCGCTATTATATGAAAGAATTGGAATATTTGGCTCGACTATTTCGTGAAGATACTGTTCAATTCTCTCTCTTCTTTTAGAAATAGGTAAACGATAGCAACCGAAAACTAATTCGTGCCAAGTAACGGTGGCAATAGAAACTTCCTCCTGATATTGTTGCAACCTGGAGATGATAACTGGATTGGGTTCCAGTTTTAAGGGTTCAGATATAATGTTAGTATCAAGTAAGAAGCGGTTCACAGGTTCACCTCACGTCCAGGGGACTTGTCGCGGACATTTTTCCACACTTCATCGGGGTCAATTTCGATGCCTTCTTCGATCATTTCTTGGCGAAATTGTTGAAGAGATTCCCAGAAACCAGGAGCTTTATTGACTAATCGTTCATATTCTGTTGTCGAAAGAATCACGGCGATTTGTTGACCTTGGCGTGTAATTTCAATGGGTTCACCTTGTTCGACTTCCTGAATAATTTTATTCAGGTTAACAGGTATTTGTTCAATTGAATATTGCTGAGACATTACGTTTCACCTCCATATTAGTTTTGACCTCACCTCAACCCATTGCCTTTTAGGAGAGGCGGCTAGGGAGAGAAGTTCTAAGGTCGCGTAACATTTTGCTTGTTCCTAAATCAATTGCTTTTGGTACCAGTTGGGGAATAATTTCTGTTAGGGATAACTCAGGAAAAATCCGACTATTAACCGTTTCAGTATAGCTTTGATCACAAAGCAAATAAATTTTTAACTGTTGATTTTCATAAATCCAAACTTCAGGAACTCCGATAGCTTCGTAGGCTTCTAATGTTGTTTTAGAAGTAACATCTGCTTCTATTGCTAAGTCTGGGGGTGGATACTGTTTTAAATCTAAACGAGTACAACCTTGCACCCGTTGAGCGTTTTCGATATAAAAGCAGGTATCCGGTTCTATCCCAGCAAGGGGTGGACGTTTGAGCGTCGTTGAACCAAAATCCTCCCAGTCCCGCCCTTGAATATCTAAAATTGCTTTAACGATATCGGCGATAATCCGGTGGGGACGATCAGGTCGTGCCAAAGGAGACATAATTTCTAAGGTTCCTCGGTAGTAAGTAACGCGACTGTTACGTTTTTCTCCCAAATCGATCAAAATTTGTTCAAAATCTTGCCAAGATAGGTTAGAAATAGTAATCTGGCTACCCGGAGTGAGTTTAATCGCTTGAATTGGAAAAGTTACACTCATGTTTTTGTCCCCATTTCTGCGTTTTTTCTTCAATTTTGGAGAGTCATCATTTCCCTTTAGCCTTAGCTTTTTTCTTCGCATCCTTAGCTGCTTTTTTAGCGGCTTTCTCAGCTTCCAATTTAGCTAAACGCGCTTGTTCTTTTTCTTCTTCCAGCTTATCGAGATAATAATGATAATCCCCTAAATAAACCCGAAACTCTCCATCTCGAATTTCAACAATTTTATTAGCAACGCGAGAAATAAAATAACGGTCATGGGAAACAATTAAAACCGTACCCTCATAATGTTGTAAAGCTTCCTCCAACATTTCCTTCGCCGGAATATCTAAATGGTTTGTGGGTTCATCTAAAATTAAACAATTCACGGGTTGCAGTAATAATTTCGCTAAAGCTAAACGCGCTTTTTCCCCTCCACTTAACGCCCCAACTTGTTTAAAAACCGTATCTCCGCTAAATAAAAACCGTCCTAATAAAGTCCGAACTTCTTCATTTTTCCACTCAGGAACTTCATCATGAATGGTTTCCATAACCGTTTTTTCTAAATCCAAAGCTTCCGCTTGATTCTGTTCAAAATAGCCCGGAATAACATTATGTTCCCCTAAACTAACAGTGCCTTCTGTGGGTGCTTCTAACCCCATAATTAAACGCAGTAAGGTCGATTTTCCA
Source organism: Planktothrix tepida PCC 9214 (assembly GCF_900009145.1). NCBI lineage: Bacteria > Bacillati > Cyanobacteriota > Cyanophyceae > Oscillatoriales > Microcoleaceae > Planktothrix > Planktothrix tepida. The sequence goes on along the minus strand of NZ_LN889802.1, from coordinate 353,331 downwards.
CACCCATTCGGCCCTAAAAAGGCAATGCGATCGCCCCGTTCAACTAATAATTCTGTCCCTAAAAATAAGATTTTTTCATCATAAAAATGAGTTAAATCTTTAATATTTACCACTTCTCGACCACTTCTCACCGCCGACGGAAACCGGAATTTTAAGGTGGGGGAATAGGACGTAGGAGCTTCAATTCGTTCTATTTTATCCAGTTGTTTTTCACGGCTTTTTGCTTGGGTACTGCGGGTGGCACTAGCTCGAAATCGTTCAATAAAAGCCTGTTGTTTTTCTAACTCTTTTTGCTGCCGTTCATAGGCACTTAATTGAGCTAATTCCGCTTCTTCTTTTTGTTGTAAATAAGCTGAATAATTCCCTAAATAGGTTTTAGAAACTCCCTGTTCTGTTTCCACAATTTGAGTACAAAGACGATCTAAAAATTCTCGGTCATGGGAAACAATTACCATCGGCGTTGTTAAGCCTTTGAGATAGGTTTCTAACCATTCAATTGTTTCTAAATCTAAATGGTTGGTCGGTTCATCTAATAATAATAAATCCGGTTCTTGAAGTAAAATTTTTCCTAAACTCATTCGCATTTGCCAACCGCCACTAAAGGCACTAACTAAGCGATCGCCATCTTCTGAATCAAACCCCATTTCCGGTAATATTTTCTCAATTTGAGACTCCAATGTATACCCGCCAATGGCTTCCAATTCTCGATGTAAACGATCTAATTTTTTAATTAATCGATCTAACTCCTCTGGAGTTGCTGTTTGCATTTCATGTTGTACCTGTGTCAAAGATTCATGAATCTGATTTGCAGCTTCAAAAACTGTCCAAAACTCTTCCCGAACCGTATGAGTGGGATTAACTTCAAATTCTTGGGTTAAATAGGCAATTTTTAAACTTGCTGGACGAATAATTTCCCCAGAAGTCGGTTCCATTTCCCCCGCAATAATTTTTAATTGAGTTGATTTTCCCGCCCCATTCACCCCAACTAAACCCACGCGATCGCCCGGTTTTACTTCCCAATTAATATCTTTAAGAACTAAACCTGTAGAATAAATTTTACTGATATGTTCAAGTCGTAACATTTTAATTTCCTTGAGTATAATTGTTATTTTATTAAAGCCAAACTTTAAATTAAAAAATAATCTATTTATTTTCTATCTAGTTTAACCCTTTAAGTTTTATTATCATCTCTCTCCTTGCTGGCTTTATAAGTTTCTACTGCCTTTTGAATAATGGCTTTAAATGCTTCAGGCTCCCAGGGCTTTGTAATACATTTAAAAATCAAAGTTGATGTTATCGTTTCCGAATCCAACTCTAAAGCATCTTCAGAATAACCCGTTAGTAGAACCCTAATTGTATCAGGGAAACGGTCAGTGACCAGGGTAAAAAACTGGATTCCCGTCATTTCAGGCATACTTTGATCAGAAATAATCACCGCCATTTCTCCTTCTGTATCGAGAATATTCATAGCACTAGAAGGACTATCGGCTCTAAATACCTGAAATTCCCGCCTAAATGTTCGATAGAGCAGATCGAGATTATCTCGCTCATCATCAACCACCATGAGTTTCAGTTTGCTTTGCGGCATATCTTGATCTCTAGGAAACTAAAAATAAAATTAGATAAAATTTGGAGTTTAGGATAACCATTAATTGTAACTTCAATTCTATCTTAAAGCGCGCAAGAGGACTGCATTTACCCCCAAAAATAGGTTCTAGGGAGAAAATATTGAATATGAGTGGTGCTTAATGTCAAAAAAAGGCGAGACTCCGATGAGTTCTCGCACTTGCTGCAATTAGGACTGACTCTGGGAGAACATGATCTCAACAGTAAAGCCAAAACCCCTTGAATTACACTGAAACGGGATTAGATGTGGAGTTTGCTAATTCAGCTAACCGTTCCTCTTGATCTTTAGCAATACAGGCACCCAGTACATTTTCTAAATTTCCCTCCAAAATTGTAGCCAGAGGAAAATTTTCACCTAAGCGATGATCAGTCACGCGATTGTCTTTATAGTTATAAGTACGGATTTTCTCAGAACGTGACCCCGTTCCTACCTGGGAACGACGCATCGACGTTACAGCCTCCTGTTGTTCCCGCAGTTTTGCTTCGTACAACTTCGCGCGTAAAATTTGCATCGCCCGTTCCCGGTTTTGTAATTGACTGCGCTCTTCGGTACAGAAAATCCGAATTCCCGTGGGTTTATGGAACAGGTCAACCGCCGTTTCCACCTTGTTCACGTTTTGACCCCCCGCACCCCCGGAACGAGCCGTTGTCATCTCAATATCCTTGGGATCAATTTCGACGTCCACTTCATCCACTTCTGGCATCACCGCCACCGTCGCAGTAGAAGTATGAACCCGACCACCAGCTTCCGTTACCGGAACACGCTGAACCCGGTGAACGCCTGCTTCAAACTTGAGTTTGCTATAAACGCTATCCCCTTGGATTTCTAAAATCGCTTCCTTAAAGCCACCCATATCCGCCAGAGATTCGCTCACCATACTCACCCGCCAGCGTTGGCTTTCCGCATATCGGGTATACATTCGCACTAAATCCCCAGCCCAAATACTGGCTTCTTCTCCTCCGGTTCCAGCCCGAATTTCCAACATGATGTTTTTCTCATCATTGGGGTCACGGGGTAGTAACAGGATTTTGAGTAGAATTTCCAGTTGGTTAATTTGGGTTTCCAACTCTGCCACTTCCAGAGAAGCCATTTCCCGCATTTCCGGGTCTTCTCCAGCTTCCTTCATAACTTGACGAGCGCCCAGGAGTTGTTCTTGAGCGGTTTTCCAATCTTGATACGCGACCACAATTTCTTCCATTGAGGAGCGAGCTTTAGCAACCCGTTGAAATTCATCCGGGTCGGTGGCAATATCAGGATCAGCTAAACGCAGGGTCAACTCATTGAAAGTTTGTTCAATGGATTTAAGTTTATCAACAAGATAAGCATCAGCCATAAGGTTGTCCTTTGTCAGTTGTCAGTTGTCAGTTGTCAGTTGTCAGAGGCATTGAACCTCTCAATCAAATCAAAGGCTGGGGGAGGGCTGAGTCCAACTTGAAATCAGCACCGAATGCCCTGCCAAAACGGAAAAAGTCAGTTGTCAGTAGAGAAAACTACAGACAACAGACGACAGACAAACGACAACCTCGCTATTTTTGGGCTTGCTTATCATCCATCATGCCGTACTTCCGAAGGAAGCGCTCAACACGTCCTTCCGTATCTAAGAGTTTCTGAGTTCCAGTGTAGAAAGGATGATTTCCTGACCACACATCAACATAAAGCCGAGGCTGAGTAGAACCAACGGTTGTGACTAATTCACCGTTGCAATAAACTTCAGCCTCTGGATACCATTCGGGATGAATACCAGGTTTAGGCATGGCGAGTAATGTTCTAAATTTACAAAGTGTTCAATTACAATTTTAACGGGGATTCTGTTCCCCAAGGGGCGTAAACCTTGTCTCGGTTTACCGTTTGGAGTATTGAGGAGCTTTACGCGCTTTGCGTAAACCATATTTTTTCCGCTCTGTAGCACGGGGGTCACGAGTTAAGTAACCCTCGGTTTTAAGCGGTTTGCGGTTATCCGGGCTAAGTTCACATAAGGCACGGGCTACCCCTAAACGGATAGACTCGGCTTGGCCGGTTAAACCCCCACCCTTGACACTGACCAAAATATCATATTCATTTTCCAGTCCCAGGGTGTCCAGGGGAGCTTTAGCCGCAGACAGATAGCCCATGTTGTATTGCAAATACAAATCGCCCTCTTTACCATTAATCGTCAATTTGCCTGTGCCAGGAACCAGACGAACTCTTGCCACAGAACATTTACGACGGCCCGTTCCCCAATAAACAGCACGGCCAGTATCGGTTGCTTGCATTAATTACCTCCTGTTGGAATTGTATTAATTGTTAAAGTTTCGGGTTTTTGAGCTTGATGAGGATGATCCGGCCCTGCATATACTTTTAGTTTAGTAAACAGGTTCCGCCCCAAGGTATTTTTGGGTAACATCCCTTTAACGGCTTTCTCAATAATTCGTTCGGGTATCCGGGCTTGCAATTTATCAAAGGTTTCGGTTTTCATGCCCCCCGGTCTACCGGAGTGACGGCGATACAGTTTTTGAGTCCGTTTTTTACCCGTCACTTGAACTTTTTCCGCATTTACAATAATCACAAAGTCACCCGTATCTAAGTGAGGGGTGTAAATGGGTTTATTTTTTCCCCGAATAATGCGGGCGACTTCGCTGGCTAAACGACCTAAACGTTGGTCAGCCGCATCAATGACATACCATTTCGGTTCTAGGGATGTTTCTGAAGGAAGGAAGGTTTTTGTGGTCATTCTTGATTGTCCTTAAGTTTAAGAATAAATCGGTTGTGTGGAACAGGCATCTTGCCCGTTAACTGGGGTGTCAGGTCTCTGTTGGAACATCAACCATCAACCCACAACAAATTTAGGAAAAGTATCAAACCAAATAGCCTGATCAAAGGGAAACTCTGGATAACCAACTCGCAATAAACAAAGCCCTTGGGCTGGGGCTGCATATTTAACGACTTCTCGGCGTTCTTGAACCCAGATGTCTCGAAACTCCTCTAAGGAGCGTTCCCCGTTTCCAACCTGTACCAGCAACCCGACTAACAGCCGCATCATTCCATATAAAAATCCACTGGCTTGCACTTCAATATGGATGAAGGGTTCTTGGCGTTGACAACTGACAAATTGTATGTCTACCCAAGCATGGGGGCGGGATGTGCCACTCCGTTGAAAAGCCGATAAATGGTGATATCCCAGTAATTGCTCTAAGGCGGATTGGATTAACTGTTCATCCAAAGGATGATGGTAGTAATGCCAAGTGAAAGGACGGACAAATAAGTTGGGTCGAGGATCTGTATAGAGGGTGTACCGATATCGACGCCATTTGGCGGAAAAGCGAGCGTGCCAAGCGGAGGGAACAGAAGCTGATGACCGAATCAACACATCCTCAGATAAGCGATTGTTGAGAATGGTCGCCCAACGATAAGCTGGGATATGGCTGGGTGCATCAAAGTGCGCCACTTGGGCTGCCGCATGAACCCCCGTATCCGTGCGACCCGCCGCGTGCAGTGTCACGGGAGTTTGAGTTACCGTCGCAATCGCGGTTTCAATTTCCTGCTGTACTGTCCGTTGATTCGGTTGTCGTTGCCAACCTTGAAAGTGAGTTCCCTGATACTGAATCACTAAGGCAATACGCTGTTGATCCATTATTTGTTATGCAATGGAGGGATTAACCCCAGGCTTAACCGTTGACCATTAACCGCCAACCGCCAATCGTCAACAGCACTCAGGGTTCCTACACCAATTCAATAATTGCCATTTGTGAATTATCTCCCCGACGGCTTACGGTTCTAACAACACGGGTGTAACCCCCATTGCGCGAACCATACCGTTCTTGGGCTCCCTCAAATAAGGCATGAACCAGTTGTTTGTCATAGATATACCCCATGGCTTGGCGACGGGCTGCTAAGGAGCCGTCTTTGGCCAGGGTAATCATTTTTTCTGCTTCTGATTGTACCGCTTTCGCTCTAGCTTTCGTGGTGGTGATTCGACCATGACGAATAAGTTCGGTTGCCAGCGATCGCAACAGTGCTTTACGCTGATCCGCAGGTTTGCCCAATTGGGGAACACGACAACGATGACGCATAATTACCTTAAGGTAGAAAATGATTGAGTGGGTTAAATCAGTTATCAGTTATCAGTTATCAGTTATCAGTGCAAGAGTTTAGGGTTATATTTTCTTTTGGCTGATTACTGATTACTGATTACTGTTTACTGAATTCGGTCAAACTAGCTTCTCAAGGTGATGAAGCCGCCGGTTTAGAGGCTCGCTCTTGAGGTAGCGTAATTCCTAAGCGTTTTTGTAACGCCTCGATGACTTCTTCAGCAGACTTCTGACCGAAGTTTTTAATTTCTAATAGGTCTTCTTGAGTATAATCTCGTAAGTCTGCCACTGAGTTGATTTGAGCGCGTTTGAGGCAGTTGTAAGCCCGAACCGACAACTGAAGTTCTTCAATAGGGATTTGGCTGGTCGGATCGATATCATCATTCTGGTCACTTTTAATCGATTCCAGCGTGATATCTTTCAACGGGGTGAACAAATCCACCAGAATATTGGCGGCTTGGCTCAGGGCTTCTTGGGGTGAGAAACTCCCATTTGTCCAAATTTCCATGATCAGTCGGTCTTTTTCTAAAGACCCCCCGACCCGTGCATCCTCAACGGTGTAATTTACTTTTCGCACAGGCATAAACACGGCATCGATTTGGAGAAAATCCAAAGCCGTTGCCTCATCCCGGCTGCGCTCAACAGCCCGATATCCCGTTCCTTTCTCAACTTGGAATTCCATTTCCAAGGTTGCTCCAGGAGCCAGGGTAGCGATATATTGGTTTTTGTCTACTACCTCAACCTCGGACGGTAAATCAAAATGACCTGCGGTTACCGTCGCTGGGCCTTGGACAAGTAAGCGACCGATTTGTTTTTGATGGGTATAGCTTTTGAGAACAACTTCTTTGAGGTTGAGCAGAATTTCCAAAACATCTTCCCTAACCCCTGTAATCGTTGCGAACTCATGATTAACACCAGCAACCCTGACTGATGTAATCGCTGATCCTTCTAAGTTCGAGAGTAAAACCCGTCTTAGGGCATTACCAACCGTTGTCCCTTGACCCCGTTCTAAAGGTTCCAAGACAAATTTTCCGTACTGACTCCGGTCTGTATCAGTGTTCGATTCAATACACTCAATCTTAAACTGCGCCACCGATGGACCTCCCTTCTCCATTGAACCCCAAAATGAATTGACAGTATAAGGCAAAGAATGAAACTAAGCGTTTTGGTTCATTCTTGCTAGTAGAGACGCGACCCACGTGCACCTGTACAGCTTTGCACAACTGCACTTAAACTCGACGTCGTTTGGGGGGACGGCAACCATTATGGGGAATTGGAGTAATGTCTCGAATCAGGGTAATTTCTAAACCAGCCCCTTGCAACGCGCGAATCGCGGTTTCCCGACCCGCACCCGGGCCACTGACCATGACTTCAATCTGACGCATTCCCTGATCATTGGCTCGGCGTCCCGCGTTTTCTGCTGCGGTTTGTGCAGCGAAAGGAGTCCCCTTTTTAGCCCCTTTAAATCCTGTAGACCCGGCAGAGGCCCAAGAAATGACCTCTCCATTAGGGTCAGTAATCGTTACAATCGTATTGTTAAAGGTGGATTGGATGTAGGCTACCCCATTGGGGACGTTACGTTTTTGCTTTTTAGGCCCTGTTTTTTTCGTTTGTCGCGCCATAGTAATCTCGTTTACGATTTTCTTGTTCTGTGAATTCAGAACGCTGCTGGAGTTTAATCAGCAGTTTCTGTCGTTGGAAACGCCCTGCCTAATTATTTCTTAGCGGCTGCTTTTTTCTTGCCCGCAACGGTACGGCGAACGCCTCGACGGGTTCTAGCATTTGTCCGTGTGCGTTGACCGCGCACAGGCAGACCTAGACGATGACGACGCCCCCGATAGGTACCAATATCCATGAGGCGTTTAATATTCATCGCCTCCATCCGTCGCAGATCCCCTTCCACCTGATACAGTTGAACGGCGGCGCGTAGGGCTGCAACATCAGCATCACTCAAATCTTTAACGCGGATATCAGGATTGACACCCGTGTCTTTGATGATTTGTTGAGACCGTGAAAGTCCAATTCCATAAATGTAAGTCAGACCGATTTCAACACGTTTATCCCGTGGAAGGTCTACTCCGGCTATCCGTGCCACAATGAACGTCTCCCTTTAAAATGTACAATCACAACAATGCCTAAATCATGCAGTAGAATGATAGGCAATTAATTGATCCCCAATCGGCTGAAGGGCTTGAGCCCTGAATGCAAGTTGAAGCTACGGTTTAGATGGATACTGCACACTCTTTCGCGTGGGAAGGAGCATAATTGTAGCTACTCCTTAAAGACTTAACCAGGATCTAGGCGGGTTCAAAGCTAGGCGTGAATCGCAGCAGTTTGAAATCTTGAGTCTGTTTCGTTTTCCTGTGTTCAGGAAGACCCAGAGCCAGTCCTCGCCGAATCACCCAGGGTGTTAGCCTTGGCGTTGCTTATGCTTGGGGTTAGAACAAATCACCATCACTCGTCCTCGACGGCGAATGACGCGACACTTTTCACAAATTTTGCGGACTGATGCTCGAACTTTCATGCCAATTTGGGCGACACTACAACAAATTTATTATTATATCACTGAAAACCTGATTTTTATCTAGTCTAACCCTTACCCCAAAGGCTAAGGGATAAGATTTCAATCTATTTTTTGCGTAGACGATAGGTGATTCTGCCTTTGGTTAGGTCATAGGGGGTTAATTCTACTTTGACGCGATCTCCCGGCAAAATCTTAATGTAATTCCGACGAATTTTGCCCGAAATGTGCGCCAAGACATTAAACCCATTATCCAAGTCTACGCGAAACATAGCATTAGGAAGGGATTCAGTGACTGTCCCTTCCATTTCAATGAGATCTTGTTTAGCCAAGTTATTTTTACCTCAATTCAACAATCTGTCCCCTCGATCAACAGAAGACCGAGATTTGCTCCTCTGACGACGTTTAGAAATTCGAGTTCAAACGCATTTCTTAACAGATTTTATCAAAAAATTGAGCGTAATCTCTGTTTTTTGTCAATCTCTTTCCTTCAATTCCTGGGGAAATCTAGGGTAAACCAACGGCTGAGGGGAGATGTTGACTCGTAAGGTAGGAGGAACTTTAGTCCAAAGAGTTGCTCTTCGATCCATCTGGCTGCTGGAAAACTTCGGGAAAAAGTTTACACTTCAAGAACCCGGAAATCTCCTAAGCAGAAACAATCTGGCTCAAATCCTCAGTCACTTCATCAATAGAACGGTTTCCATCGATGTGATAAAGCTGATCTCGATCCTGATAATAATCAATTAAGGGAGCCGTTTGTTCCCGATACACTTGCAAGCGGTGACGAATGATTTCCTCATGATCATCCTGACGTCCTCGGGCTAACAATCGCTGTACCAGAATATCATCAGGAACATCTAAGTTAATCACTCGAAGCTCTCTGACTAATTCTTTCGGGTGACTGTCAGCCGGGATAATTGTGGTTGCCACGAAGTCCGCTTGAGAAATGTTTCGGGGAAACCCATCTAAGATCCAACCGTTTTGAGCATCAGATTGTTCAAGACGATGGACAACCATATCCAAGATCAAATCATCAGGGACTAATTCCCCTTGATCCATATAATCCTTAGCTTTTTGACCCAGATCAGTTTCTTGACTGACATGAGTGCGTAAAATTTCACCGGTCGAGATATGAGGCACTGTAAACTTGGCAGAAATCTGGCCTGCTTGAGTCCCCTTTCCCGACCCTGGAGGGCCTAGAAAAATCAAGTGCACTATCGTTTCACCATTCCTTCATATCGTTGAGAAATCACGTAGGTTTGTACCTGTTTAGCCGTATCAATGGCTACCCCCACCAAAATCAGCAGAGAGGTGGCGCCAAAGCCCCGGAAAGTAGGAACTCGTGTAGCACTCTCAACGATGGTTGGGATAATGGCAACTAACCCTAAAAAGATAGCTCCCAAAAAGGTCAAGCGATTCAAAACCCGCTCAATATACTCACTGGTAGCGCGACCTGGACGAATACCCGGAACACTAGCTCCCATTTTCTTAAGGTTCTGTGCCATATCTATAGGATTCATAATTAATGAAGCATAGAAATAGCTAAAGAACACAATCAGGAATAAATAGAAAATGGCATAGAGCCAAGGGGAACCACTTGGCGTTAAAGCGGTTGCTATGTTAACCAGAATCGGATTGTTTGTAAATTGAGCCAGGGAAGCCGGTAAGACCAAAACCGCCGAGGCAAAAATAATCGGCATCACCCCGCCTTGATTTAAGCGCAGAGGCAGATAGCTGGTTTTTTCTCGGTATAATTTACGACCGACTTGGCGACGAGCAGAAACGATCGGAATTCGTCGTGTTCCTTCCTGAACAAACACAATCCCCACGATCATCGCTAGAAAAACGATTAACAGCAGAATCACCCGACCCACAATCGCCTGATCTCCGCTTTGAGCTAACTCAAAGGTATTACCGAGGGATGTCGGTAATACGGCCACAATGCCCAGAAAAATCAGTAAAGAAGCACCGTTGCCAATGCCGCGTTCAGTAATTAGTTCCGAGAGCCACATGACAAACATTGATCCGGCTGCCAGGGCAAGAACCACTTGAACTTGGAATAGGATGCCGGGATTATCCGCAAAGGGATTAATCCAAATGGCAATCCCCACACTTTGTAACAGGGCCCACCCTAAAGCGACATAACGAGTAATTTGAGAAATCTTCCGGCGTCCGGCTTCTCCCTCATTTTTTTGTAAATCTTCGAGACTGGGTAAAGCCGCCGTCATCAATTGCATGATGATGGAGGCATTAATATAGGGCAAAATCCCCAGTGCAAAAATTCCCAGAGCCGATAGTCCGCCTCCAGAAAATAAATCAAGGAATCCAATCACCGGACTATTCTGAATTGCCGCAGAAAAACTGGCCCGATCAATTCCGGGAATGGGGATGAATACCCCCACACGCACCAGAATGAGTAAACCAATGGTGACTAAAATCCGACCTCTTAGACCAGCAGCTTGTGCCATCTGCAAGAAGGTTTCCTGTGCAGTTGGCGCTTTGTCTCGACTAACGACCATGAAGGACGACCTCAATCAGTAATCAGTTGTCAGTTATCAGTAATCAGTTGTCAGTTATCAGTAATCAGTTGTCAGAAGTCAGTTTTTAGTTAACAATTGACGACTATTAACTATTAACCTCTTAAGGATTTACTGATTACTATTGACTGGTAACTGACAAGTCCCACCTGCGGCTTCAATTTTGGTACGGGCTCCTTGGGTAAAGGCTGCCGCTTCTATCCGCAGTGCCACATTCAGTTCCCCATGCCCTAAAATTTTCAGAGGGCCACGAGATCCTGTTAAGAGTCCCGCTTCTAATAGGGAATTCAGGGTAACTTCAGTATTAGCACTCAGGGATGCCAACTGACCTACATTAATCGTAGTGTATTGTTTACGATTAACGAGAGGGAAGCCTTTAAGTTTAGGAAGGCGACGATAGAGAGGATTTTGACCTCCTTCAAAGCCAGGGCGGGTACTGCGACCGGAACGAGAATTTTGACCCCGCATCCCTTTTCCAGAGCTTGCGCCTTGACCAGCAGAGATCCCACGACCTAGGCGACGACCGCGTTTGCGAGAGCCTGGTTTGGGTATAGCATCGTTGAGTCTCATGATTGCTTCTACTTGAACTGTTTCAGATGAATAATGGAATTAGGCGTAAAGATGCTCAATGGGAATGCCCCGCTCTTTGGCCACGTCTGCAAAGGTTCGTAATGATTTTAAAGCATGAATTGTGGCTCTGGCATTATTCAGAGGGTTGCTGGAACCGAGTTGTTTGGCTAAGATATTGCGAACCCCTGCTAATTCCAAAACGGTACGCACCGCTCCCCCAGCAATTACCCCTGTCCCCGGAGCAGCAGGACGCATCATGACTTGAGCGCCTCCCCCTTCACCATTAACCGGATGGGGAATCGAATTAGATTTAGTTAAGGGAACTTCTACAACGTTTTTACGACCGTCTGCCACCCCTTTTCTCACGGCTCCGATGACATCGGCGGCTTTACCGACACCGACACCAACCTGACCTTTTTCATTACCAACAATCACCACAGCCCGGAAGCTGAGTTTTTTACCGCCTTTGACCACTTTAGTAACCCGACGGATTTGGACAACCCGTTCTTGCCACTCAGTTTCTTTTTCTTTGGTGCGATTACTTTTTTTACGACGCTGCTGTTGCTGCTGCTCTGCCATAGTTTTAATATCCTGAACAACTTTTACGATTGAGGGGTTGACTGTTAACTGTTGAAACACCACCACAGCCAACCTGATTAGAAGTCTAGTCCAGCTTCTCGGGCGGCATCGGCTAAAGCTTTGACACGACCGTGATAGATGTATCCACCCCGATCAAAAACAACCTGTTTGATGCCTTTAGCTACAGCGCGTTCAGCAATTAACTGGCCAATTTTGACAGAAGCGTCGCAGGTTGAACCTGATAAATCTTCGGATTTAAAACCCGGTTCCACCGTAGAAGCCGCAACTAAAGTGTGATGTTTGGTATCATCTATCACCTGCACATAAATATGCTGGTTGGAGCGAAACACTGCTAATCTGGGACGTTCAGCAGTGCCAAATACCTTGACCCGAACTCTGCGATGACGACGATCACGGGATTCTTGACGAGTTAGTTTCATAGTTTATTTTTTCCCACCCTTACCAGTTTTACCAGCTTTACGTCTAACCACTTCGCCTTGATAACGAATGCCTTTGCCTTTATAAGGTTCTGGGGGACGCACAGCCCGAACGCGGGCGGCCATATTGCCGACAATTTCTTTGTCAATCCCGCTAATAATGACGTTCGTGTTATTTTCAACAGCAACGCGAATGCCTTCAGGCGGTATCATTTCTACGGGTTTACTGTAACCCACATTTAACACCAGGTTTGTCCCTTGCACGGAAGCCCGATAACCCACCCCTTGGATTTCTAAACGTCGTTCAAACCCATTAGAAACCCCTTCGACCATATTAGATACAAGGGTTCGACAAAGGCCATGACGCTGACGAGCAGTCCGGGATTCGGAAGCTCGTTTGACATTGACGGTTTCTCCGTCCTGTTCCACTACGACTTCCGGGGGGAGAACACGAGAAAGCTCACCCTTGGGGCCTTTAACAGTCACGTGTTGACCATTAATGGTAAGGGTGACTTGCTTAGGTACGGAAATTGGACGTTTACCAATTCTAGACATAGTTATCTATTTGTTGACAGTTAACGGTTGACAGTTGACGGTTGACAGTTGACGGTTGACAGTTGACAATGAACACCTCAACAGTCAACAGACAACGGACACTCTTACAACTACCAAATGTAACAAAGCACTTCACCACCGAGTCCTTGACGTCGAGCTTCTCGGTCGGTCATCACCCCGCGAGATGTAGAAATAATGGCTACGCCAATTCCACCTAAAACGCGAGGGAGTTCTTTGCGGTTGCGATACACTCGCAAACCCGGTCGGCTGACTCGCTGTAACTTCTGAATGGTGGGAGCCTTCGTTTTAGAGTTGTACTTGAGAGAGACAACCAAGTATTTTTTAATGCCTTCGCCAGTTTCTTCAAAATCCCCAATAAAGCCTTCTTGTTTAAGAACTTGGGCAATACTACGGGTCATTTTTGTAGAAGGAATTTGTGTAGTTTGATGCCGCGCCATGCAAGAATTGCGAATGCGCGTCAACATATCCGCAATGGTATCGTTTGCCGCCATAGTTTCCTCGTTACTTTAAGTTACAGGCAAGATGCCTGTTCCACACTAGCTGTCCCGGAAGGGCATTCCCATTTCTTTGAGCAAGGCTCGCCCTTCTTCGTCGGTTTTGGCTGTGGTCACAATTGCAATATCTAAGCCTCGAATTTGATCAATACTGTCATAGTTAATTTCAGGAAAGATCAATTGTTCTCGGACACCCAAACTGTAATTTCCTCGACCATCAAAGCTTTTGCCACTGACACCGCGAAAATCACGAATCCGAGGCAAAGATAAATTGATCAGTCGATCTAAGAAGGCATACATCCGGTCTGAACGTAAGGTTACCATCACACCGACGGGCATTCCTTTGCGAATTTTGAACCCGGCAATGGCTTTTTTAGCGCGGGTGACAACGGGTTTTTGTCCCGTAATCACAGCTAATTCATTGATGGAGGACTCTAAAGCTTTGGCATTTTGAGAAGCTTCGCCTAAACCCCGGTTGACAGTGATTTTAACAATCTTAGGAACTTGATGGATATTTTCATATTTGAACTGATCCATCATTTTGGGAACGATTTTGTCCAAGTAGATCGTCTTGAGTTTAGCTACCATAGTTGTTGCTCTTTATGAACCCTGGGCTTTGTCAGGATAATTGTTGACAGTTGACAGTTAACCGTTAACAAACAACGGTTTAATCAATAATTTCACCAGTTTTTTTCAACATTCTCACCTTGCGGCCGTCGTCGGTAAAGGTATAACACACCCGACTGGCAACGTTTTCTTTGGTGGAATAAAGCATGACGTTAGAACTATGAATCGGAGCTTCAAAGGTCGTAATTTGACCGGATTCACCCTCTTGACGAGGTTTAACGTGCTTGGTTCTCACGTTAACATCTTTAACAACGACTTTGCTCACTTTAGGGAGAACTCGTAGGATTTCTCCCACCTTCCCTCTATCGCTACCCGTAATCACCTGCACGGTGTCGCCTTTTTTAACGTGCATTTTATAACGTTGGGATTTGTCGGATGTTGTTTTCTTGGACATTAAAGAACCTCCGGTGCAAGAGAAACAATTTTGGTGAAATTCTTATCCCGTAGTTCCCGCGCTACAGGGCCAAATACACGAGTTCCTCTGGGATTCCCATCGGCGTTGATAATCACAGCCGCATTGTCATCAAACCGAATACTCATGCCACTATCCCGGCGTAAACTATGACGAGTCCGAACAATTACAGCCCGAACCACATCGGATTTTTTGACCGCCATATTGGGGATAGCATCTTTAACAACAGCAATGATGACATCACCAATGCCGCCATAACGACAGTTGCCACCTTTTAAAACGCGAATACACATTAATTTTCGTGCACCGCTATTGTCAGCAACATTCAGAATCGTTTGAACTTGGATCATAGTCTTATTTTTTCCCTCTCAGGTATGACGATTCCTTATAGAGAGTTGAAAGCTCAAGTCTCTACAGATCAGTTTTGCTTTTATCGCTTAGAATTTCGACCACATTCCAGCGTTTGGTTTTACTTAAAGGACGAGTTTCAGAAATCCGAACTCGATCTCCTTCTTGACAATCGTTATTTTCGTCGTGGGCTTTATATCGTTTCGTTTTAACGACAATTTTGCCGTATTTAGGATGGGGAGAACGGTTTTCCACCGCTACAACCACCGTTTTATCCATTTTGTTACTAACGACCAAGCCAACTCGTTCTTTTACTGCCATTGCTGTACTCCAAAATCAGTAATCAGTTGTCAGTAATCAGTAATCAGTTATTAGTTATTAGTTATCAGTTGATAAGGAGTAACGATTAATATCAGCTATCAACAATTAACCCTTGACTCTTCACTGATAACTGTTAACTGTTAACTGATAACTGATTACTGATTTGGCGTTCCCGCTCCACCGTTTTCAATTGAGCTAAACGATGGCGAATATGCTTAAATTCATGGGTTTTTTCTAAACGCCCTGTCGCTTTGAGTAAACGAAGGTTAGCCAGTTGTTTTTTGACTTCTAAGATTTGCTGAGACAGTTCTTCATCATTCAACTGTCTTGCTTCTTCGATTTTAGGAAAAGACATAACTGAGTCCTTTGGGGTTGACAGTATCGACTACTGTTAACAATAGATTTACTGAGCTTCTTCCTCAACGGAACGGGCAATAAACTTGGTTTTAATCGGTAATTTAAATGCCGCTAACCGCATTGCTTCCCGTGCAATTTCTTCGGAAACGCCTGCAATTTCAAAGAGCACCCGACCGGGTTTGACCACAGCGACCCAATATTCAGGCGCCCCTTTACCCGAACCCATCCGGGTTTCAGCAGCCCGCATCGTTACAGGTTTATCCGGGAAAATCCGAATCCAAATTTTGCCACCCCGACGAATATAACGGGTCATGGCTCGTCGAGCCGCTTCAATTTGACGGGAGGTAATCCAACAGGGTTCTAAGGCTTGCAGTGCAAAATCACCGAAGTTTAGATCATTACCGCGAGTGGCTTGACCTTTCATCCGGCCACGCTGTTGTTTGCGGAATTTTGTTCTTCTGGGACTTAACATGATCGTGTTCGATTTGGGGTTTGATGTTTCTCTTTATCCTTCGTTAGAACGGTCGTCATATTTCTGACGACGAGGTTGCCGATTTCGACGAGGTTGAGTTGTCGTTGAGGCAGCCACTTCTTCTTGTCCCGGAATAATTTCGCCCTTGAAGACCCAAACTTTAACACCCAGAATGCCGTAGATAGTCAAGGCGGTACAGTAGGCGTAGTCAATATCAGCCCGCAGGGTATGCAGAGGAACTCTGCCTTCACGAGTCCATTCGGTTCGGGCAATTTCTGCACCGTTTAACCGACCACTGACTTGAATTTTGATCCCTTCAATTCCGGCTTTTTGTGCCCGTGTAATCGCCTGACGCACAACTCGACGGAAGGAAACCCGTTTTTCGAGTTGTTGAGCGATATACTCAGCAATCAAGGTGGCATCGGCATCAACGCGGGCAACTTCCACCACATTGATCCGAATTTGACGATGTGACCCTAGTTTTTTCTGAAGGCCGAGGCGCAGAGATTCAATCCCTGTTCCCCCACGACCAACCACAACACCAGGTCTAGCGGTTTGGACTTCTAAATCAATTTGATCGGCTTTGCGTTCAATGCGGACTTTAGAAATCCCAGCATTGTTGAGTTCCTTACGAACAAATTCCCGAATGGTATGGTCTTCTTGTAACAGTTCAGGATACTGTTTGGAATCAGCAAACCAACGAGATCTATGCTCTTGGGTAATTCCCAGTCGAAACCCAACAGGATGAATTTTTTGTCCCATAGCAGATTAAGGGTGAGGTAGTTTCAATTCTCGTTTCAATTCTCGTTTCAATTCTCGAATCGAAAAGAGTTAAGCTTTTCCATTCCTTGATGTCCTGATAGCTCTTAGCTTTCGGCTTGAGGTGCTACAGCAACAACAATATGACAAGTCGGCTTGCGAATTTGGTAAGCACGGCCTTGAGCGCGGGGTCTAAACCGTTTAATCGTTGGGCCTTGATCGGCGTAAGCTTGAGAAATCACTAAGTTCGCTGGATCTAATCCCTCGTTGTGTTCTGCGTTAGCGACCGCCGAGCGCAAAACCTTGAGAATCGGCTCACAAGAGCGATAGGGCATGAATTCCAAGATGATCAAAGCTTCTCGATAGGATCGTCCCCGAATCTGATCTAAAACTCGTCTTACTTTGGAGGGTGACATCCGAATGTAACGAGCGATCGCTTTTACTTCGGCGCTAGTATCTATAGCCATAGTTCATGTTAATTCCGAGTCGGCATTCAATGGAGTTTTCAGCGTCGCAACTCTTCTAACGGCGGGCTTTTTTGTCACTTTTAGCGTGACCCCGAAAGGTGCGAGTTGGAGCAAATTCCCCTAATTTGTGACCCACCATTTGATCCGTAACAAACACAGGAACGTGTTGTTTTCCGTTATGGACGGCGATCGTATGACCGACCATCTGGGGAATAATTGTGGATGCTCTTGACCAAGTTTTGATGACTTGTTTTTCTCCCTTGGCATTGAGTTTTTCAACTTTGCTCAGGAGATGATCCGCCACAAAGGGGCCTTTTTTGAGTGAACGAGACATACAGTAATCAGTTATCAGTTATCAGTTATCAGTTGTCAGTAATCAGTTATCAGTCGATTACTGATTACTGATTAAGTTTGCCGTCCACCTTTACCCCGTTTCGAGGATTTCCGACGACGACGAACAATTAAAGCGGTACTGCGTTTTTTCTTGTTGCGAGTCTTCGCCCCTAATGCGGGTTTACCCCAAGGTGTTACAGGGCCAGAACGACCGATAGGTGCGCGTCCTTCTCCACCACCATGAGGGTGATCCACCGGGTTCATGACGCTACCGCGAACTTCAGGACGACGACCTTTCCAACGGGTGCGACCCGCCTTCCCAACACTGATGTTACGCGCATCAATATTGCCGACTTGTCCGATAGTGGCGTAGCATTTCGCCGGAATTTTTCGTTGTTCCCCAGACGGCAGTTTGAGGGTGACATAGCTCCCTTCTTTTGCCATAACTTGAGCCGTTGCACCCGCAGCGCGAACGATTTGTCCTCCTTTACCGGGAACTAACTCGACGTTATGCACTTCTGTCCCTAACGGGATTTTAGCTAAAGGCAGGGCATTGCCGATTTCAATCGGAGCTTCGGGGCCAGAAATAATGACGGTTCCCACTTTGAGCCCAAGGGGATGCAGGATATAGCGTTTTTCGCCATCGGTGTAATACACCAAAGCGATCCGAGCATTCCGGTTGGGATCGTATTCAATCTCAGCAACTTTAGCAGGGATATTGTGTTTATCCCGGCGGAAATCAACGATCCGATACAGTTTTTTATGTCCGCCTCCCCGATGGCGACAGGTAATCACGCCTCGGTTATTGCGCCCTTTATCCCGGTGTTTGGAAACCGTTAAAGAAGGCTCAGGTTCAGAACGGGTAATTTCTGCAAAATCGGAAACGGTATGTTGGCGAGTGCTGGGAGTATAGGGTCGGTATGAACGAATTCCCATATTTGATCCTTAGATTCTAAATCAGTTATCAGTTATCAGTTATCAGTTATCAGTTGACAGACAACAGACAACAGACAACTTTATACCTCTGGGAACAGGACTTTCCGCAGAGGTTCCCCATCCTCCAGGGTGATAATTGCCCGTTTGTAGCCCGTTTTGTACCCAACAAACTTACCGACCCGACGACGTTTACGAGGCGGAATATGGGTATTAACGGCTTTGACTTTAACGGGGAATAACAGTTCAATGGCTTGTTTGATCATGGGCTTGGTCGCCTTGCGATCAACATCAAAGGTGAACTGATTCAGTTCCATTAACCTTGTGGCTTTTTCGGTCACAATGGGGCGCTTGACCAAATCAATCAGATCGCCGGTATTATGTTCACTCACCGTAAACCTCCTGAATTTTGGCAAGGGCAGCAGTTGTGGTTACGATTTTGTCGGCTGCGAGCACATCATAAACGTTAAGGCTATCCGCCAAGCACATTCTCAGTTTGGGAATGTTCCGACCCGATAGATAAACGTTGGGTTGTTTCTCAGGTAACACCAACAGCACTCTAGCTTCGGGTTCAACGCCCCAACGGGTCATCGCCGATACTAAGTCTTTGGTTTTGGGTCGAGAAAACTGATCGGCAAATTCTTCAACGACAACCAGATCTTCAACACGACTTTGAAACGCTGTCCGCAATGCTAACTGTCTTTCTTTGCGGTTCATTTTTTGAGAATAATCTCTGGGTTTTGGCCCAAAAATTACCCCACCGCCTCGCCATAAGGGAGAACGAATGGAACCCGCCCTAGCGCGACCGGTTCCTTTTTGACGCCAAGGCTTACGGCCACCCCCCCGAACTTCTGAACGGGTTTTAGTGCTGGCTGTACCTTGACGCGCATTTGCCATTTGCCGCACTAAGGCTCTATGGACAACGTGGCTGGCATTTTCTTCGGATGCGACTTTTAGGTCAAGGGTGGCTTGTCCTACGCTTTCACCCTGCCAATTTCGGACTACACAATCAACCATGGTTGTTTTCTCCTCTACTTGCCACCGACTAAGTTAGCGGGTGCGATACTTAACAAACCGCCGGGTTTGCCAGGAACTGCGCCTTTCACTAACAGCAGGTTACGTTCGGAATCAACACGCACAACGGTTAATTTGCGAGTGGTGACTTGGCTGGCTCCATAGTGTCCAGCCATGCGTTTTCCGGGGTAAACCCGTCCTGGGGTGGTTCCAGGGCCGATTGAACCGGGAAGACGATGGTTTTTTGAACCGTGAGCCATAGGGCCCCGTTTAAAGTTATGGCGTTTTTGATAACCCGAAAAACCACGACCCATGCTGGTTCCACTGACATCCACCAGTTGTCCGGGGGTGAAAATATCCGCCTTCAGTTGTTGGCCTAATTCAAAGGTTTCGGGATCGCTAACGCGATACTCTTTGAGGTGGCGCAGCATTGTTCCACCAGATTTGGCTAAATGCCCCTGTTCCGCATTACTGAGATACTTATTGACCTCTTTGTTGGGAGATTTAGTCGTATTAAGCTTGCGTTTTTTATCAGGAACTTCACCGTATCCTAGTTGAATAGCGGTGTAACCATCCGTTTGTTTGGTTTTAATCTGGGTAATAGTGCAAGGCCCTGCTTGAATCACGGTAACGGGAATAGCTTTTCCGCTTTCCGCTTCAAACACTTGGGTCATGCCGACTTTTGTGCCGAGGATACCTACAGACACTTAAACTAGCCTCTCTTTTCTACGCATTACAATAAAGTTCGGATCGACCGTGAGGAAGAATCCGCTTGCTGAAATGAACAAGACATGATTTAAAATGCCTTGTGGATGTTTAAACACACCAAAATAGTCTCCCACCGTTTAAGGAGGATAAACCCTTGGGAGTTTAGAACAGTTTCAGGCTATCAACAAGTTTTAAGCTGTTTGCGGATCAAGGATTTCCCTCGATTCTGCCTGTATGTCGCTGGGACTTGAGCAGCAAGCTACTCAGTATCCTGTGGGTTACAGATCTTTAATCCCATGCAGATGACTGGCTTGCGCCAAGCTTGTTTAGGGTTTAAAGTCAGCCTTGCTGCTGTTTTCTGACCGATTCGGCTTAACTGCTTAACTATTTTTGCCCAATCGCTGATTCATGGGGGCTAACAACGTTAACGCCATGAATTAAGTTCAGTCTTTAGAAAGTTAGCAGCATCTTCCCGATTAGCGACAATTTTTGATTGTAGGGTAATTTTTACCAACTGTCAAGAACGAATCGCGACTTTGATAAGATTTTTAATTTAACTCAGGGGAGTTAGGTTAAGGGTTGTTTCACCACTAGGGACAATTGGAAAAGCAAGAGCAGTCTTGATGAGTGAGTTGGTTGACGGGAGATTATCGAGAATTTGGGTCTAAAACCCCGTGCTTTGAGCATCGGCTTTGGATTAAGATAGAGAGGATTGAAAGGTTTGAGTATTGCTCGAAAGAGATACGGTGCTTAAAGGTCAGTCGCTGAATTAAGAATCTCCGCGCGTTTACGCGCCGAGAGTGTCAAGTCAAAATATTGCAAGCGAAGATAACAAAGATTTAGTAAAGAGGTTTATTATCGAGTTATGCCACTGATTACAACCGGGAGCAAACTAATTCGAGATTTAGAAACATACGGAGCTTTAGGACTGTATGTTCCCCTAGAAGGGGGGTTTGAGGGGCGGTATCGTCGTCGGTTACGAGCCCATGGATATACAACCTATAACCTGTCTGCACGGGGACTCGGAGACTTAGCCGCGTATTTAACGGGAGTTCATGGGGTTCGTCCTCCCCACTTAGGCAAAAAAAATAGTGGGAATGAAGCGGCTGTTGGCAATGTTTATTATGTCCCCCCCATTTTAAATACACAGTTAGATCAACTTCCCCCTAAATCCAAAGGTTTAGTGCTTTGGATCATTGAAGGTCATATTTTGTCCAGTCAAGAAATCGCCTTTTTGACACAACTCCCCCAACAAGAACCCCGTGTCAAGTTGGTAGTGGAGATGGGAGGAGCACGAGTCGTGCAATGGACACCCCTTAAAGATGTTAATGTTGCCGCTTGAAGAGTGCTCTTATTTTTGAGGTTGATATTAAACCGAATGAGTTGGGTAAACACCCAACTTATTTTTTTTAGATTGCCTCAAAAATTTAGATGATGAACCCTTTTGCTTCGTTATGATAGAAAGAGTGAACACTTATGATTCCCCTTTAACGGCATTGCAACAAGGTAACTGGTTCAAACTTATCTGCGGAGCGAGTTACCAGCACTTGCCTGCGGTCAGAAGTTTAACCTTGGCTTACACCTTAGCAGGTGCAGACTGTATTGATGTAGCTGCTGACCCAGCCGTGATTGCCATAACCCAGGAGGCTTTAACACAAGCCGAAGCTTTAGGCGAACAAGCTCAAGCTTTAGGATTTAGTTATCGCTATCGTCCTTGGTTAATGGTCAGCCTCAATGATGGTGAAGATCCCCATTTTCGTAAAGCAGAATTTGAAGCAACCGCTTGCCCATCCAGTTGTAGGCGACCGTGTGAAACTGTTTGTCCGACGGGGGCAATTACCTTTTCTGACGTAAAATCCGGCATCATCGATCAACTCTGTTACGGCTGTGGACGTTGTATTCCGATTTGTCCCAGTGATTTAATTTATGCCCGGTCTTATGTCTTCCGCCCCGATGTAATTGCACCCTTAGTCTTACAAACTGGAGTAGACGCCCTGGAAATTCATACCCAAATTGGACGAGACAAAGACTTTAAACGGTTGTGGAGTAGTATTCAACCCCATCTAGCCCAACTCAAACTGGTTGCCATTAGCTGCCCTGATGGGGAGGGTGTAGTTGAATATCTCCAAACCTTATATGACCTAATCAGCCCCCTTTCCTGCCCCTTAATTTGGCAAACTGATGGGCGTCCAATGAGTGGAGATATTGGGGTGGGTACAACTATCGCTAGTGTCAAGTTGGCTCAAAAAATTTTAGCTGTGAATTTACCGGGATATGTACAGCTTGCGGGTGGCACAAACGATTATACTGTAGCCAAGCTCAAATCCCTTGGGCTTTTACAATCATCTGGTACCGCTTATCCGCCTGTGTATCCCAACTCCGTTTTGGCTAATTCCGAGCAACCGACTCAAGCGTTTCTGAAAAACGGGATACGGTCAATGGATGACGCTAGTTTCGACAGGCTCAACTACCAACATCGGGTGGCGGGTGTCGCCTATGGAAGCTATGCCCGTGTCCTGTTATCACCGATTTTAGAACAGTTAGAATCCCGGTCTACCCTAAAACTCAAAGCCGAATCTGTTTCTGGGGAAGAACGAATCACCCAAACCTATAAATCTTTGAGGGAAGACGAGATCGTTCAACAAGTAGAGACAAGCCCGGTCACATATACGCTTGAAGCCAACCCTGACTTGCTGTGGCAAGCGGTAGGTAAAGCTTCCACCCTAGTTTCCCAACTCAAATCATAACTGATAACTGATAACTGATAACTGATAACTGATAACTGTTTTGAGTATGCAAATTACAGACGACCTGAATAGATTACTCGAAGTTGTTCCCGATGAAATTCGGCAGAATTTGCAGCAGCATCCACAACGAGACAGTTTGATTGAGATTGTGATGGATTTAGGCCGTCTTCCAGAAGCCCGTTTTCCGTCTAAAGCCGAATATCTCTCAACTATTCCCGTCTCCTTAGAAGATCTGGAACATTGTATTTCACAAATTGGAGAGTTTAGCGGTGATAACCGAGCAGGACTCTCGCAAACCCTACATCGGATCAGTGCCATTCGCAACCGTACCGGAAAAATTATTGGTTTAACCTGTCGGGTCGGTCGAGCGGTCTTTGGCAAAATTGGCATGATCCGGGATTTGGTAGAAACGGGTCAATCTATCCTGATGCTAGGTCGTCCTGGAGTTGGAAAAACAACAGCATTGCGAGAAATTACTCGTGTATTGGCGGATGAGTTAGAAAAGCGGGTGGTGATTATTGACACGTCCAATGAAATTGCTGGAGATGGCGATATTCCTCATCCTGCCATTGGCAGAGCCCGGCGGATGCAAGTCGCACGTCCTGAACTGCAACATCAAGTCATGATCGAGGCTGTGGAGAACCATATGCCGGAAGTGATTGTGATTGACGAGATTGGTACAGAACTCGAAGCATTAGCGGCTCGCACCATCGCAGAACGGGGGGTACAGTTAATTGGCACGGCTCACGGCAACCGCATTGAGAACTTAATGAAGAACCCTACTTTAGCAGACTTAATTGGGGGAATTCAAGCGGTAACGTTAGGGGATGAGGAAGCTCGGCGCCGGGGTTCGCAAAAAACGGTATTAGAACGGAAAGCACCCCCCACCTTTGATATTGCCATTGAAATGTTAGAGCAACAAAGGTGGGTTGTACATGAATCTGTTTCGACCACCATTGATCATCTGTTACGGGGACTGCAACCGACGTTACAAGTTCGGACGCTTAATGATGAGGGTGAGGTTAATATTTTTGAAGAACGATATACTCCCACAACTCCGGTTTCTATGGAAGGACGCTCGGCCCTCAAACCCCGTGAGCCTGTGGCTGCAATACCCGGTCTGCGAGGGTTGCGAGGTTCAGGGAAAATGATGGCCGTTCCCCCAACTCCCCTAGGAAAAGCCAGGGAAGATACAGTATCAGAGTCTCAATATTTTGAAGAACTCCTAGAACAATCGTTTTCTGGGGTCACACCTCTGCATACTGATGAAGAATTCCCTTTTATCAAGACTATCGGGGAAGGTTCATCTTTAAATATTTATCCGTATGGGGTTCCTCGTCATCAAATTGAACAGGTGATCCAAACCCTTTCTTTACCTGTAATTTTGACCAAGGATATTGATAGTGCGGATGTGGTGTTGGCGTTGCGATCGCATATTCGGAATCAATCTAAACTGCGCCACATGGCAAAAACCCGTCAAGTTCCAATTCATACGATTAAATCAGGAACACCCCCTCAAATTGCACGAGCGTTGCGGCGTTTATTGAATATGGAAGATCCCAGTACCCCAGAAATTGCGGATTTGAGTTTGTTTACAAAGAGTGGTTCTTCGGATGAAATTGAAGCGTTAGAAGAAGCACGTTTAGCAGTGGAACAAATTGTGATTCCGAAGGGACAACCGGTGGAATTACTTCCTCGGTCTCCGCAGGTTAGGAAAATGCAGCATGAATTGGTAGAACATTATCGCTTGAAATCTAATAGTTTTGGAGAAGAACCCAACCGTCGTTTGCGAATTTATCCAGCTTAGAATTCAAGCAAGGAAGGGGGGACAAGGGGACAAGGGGACAAGGGGACAAGGGGACAAGGGGACAAGGGGATAAGGGGACAAGGGGACAAGGGGATAAGGGGATAAGGGGACGGGGGGAAGAGGGGACAAGGGGACGGGGGGAAGAGGGGACAAGGGGAAGAGGGGACAAGGGGATAAGGGGATAAGGGGATAAGGGGATAAGGGGATAATGGGGATAAGGGGACGGGGGGAAGAGGGGAAATAATAGACACTCCTTCGGTGAAACCTGAAACCTGAAACCTGAAACCTGACACCCGATACCCATTAACCGTTAACCGTCAATAACCAAAATTCGGTAATTTTTAACGAGAAATCGTATAATTCATTTATTAGAGTGTATTTGTTCACCACAGCCTTTCATTGTGCCAAAAACCCTCGATCAGGATTTATTTTTCCGTTGGCTATCTTTCGATTTCCACTCACCGCCTGACATTGCTCATGGAACCAGCACTAATCGAACTTTTTATTCAGCTTATTGCGACGCAGACGGGATTATCCATTCGTGTACAAGACTATGCTGGATTGGCTCAAAAAATTAAGGCAAGAGTTAAAGCTTTAAAGTTACCGAATCCCCAAGCTTACTTTAATTTATTAAGTGCCGATACGGTAACGAGCCAACAGGAATGGAAACAATTAATTCCTTTAATTACAACGATTGAGAGTTATTTTTTTCGAGATCAAGGTCAAATTAATTTATTACGCGGGGTAATTTTACCAGATTTAATAGCGTCTCGACAAAAAACGAAAACCTTAACCTTCTGGAGTGCCGGTTGTTCGACCGGAGAAGAACCCTATACCCTTTCAATTTTACTGCAACAGTTACTCCCTGATTGGACTAACTGGACTATTAATATTCTGGGAACTGATGTTAATGAAGAAGCATTGCAGAAAGCCAGACAAGGCTTGTATACGTCTTGGTCTTTTCGCATGGTTGACCCAGAAATTAGAAATCAATATTTTTCGCGACAAGGACAAGATTGGAAAATCAATTCAAAAACTCAGTGTTCTGTACAATTTTTTAAGTTAAATTTAGTTAAAGACCTCTATTGCTATCCTAATTATACTGCAATTCAAGACGTTGATTTAATTGTTTGCCGGAATGTTTTTGTTTATTTTGAGAAGAATTATATTAATCAAGTCGTTTCTAAATTTCATCACGTTTTGAAACCAGGAGGTTATTTAATAACAGGTCATGCAGAATTAAATCATCAAGATTGTATTGAATTATTTCAATCTAAAATTTACCCTGAATCGATGGTTTATCAAAAAATGATTGGTTTAATAGAAGAATCTGTGTTGAGTCAAAAAACAGGATTGACTCATCATAATCAGGGTGAACATTTATTATCTTCATCGGTGCAACATCAAGATTCACATCTGAAAATCCAGCAAGCGAGATCCTTGGGTCATCTATCCGAAACAGTGAAGTTACCTAAACGAACCTTAGAAGAGGCAAAACAATATTTCCAAAATAAACAGTATAAAACTGCTATTCAAAAAGCTGAACAATTTCTTCAAAGTAGTAACCCTTATTTGAAAAGTTGGGAACTCGGAAACAAAAACCCAGAAGGAGGTATTAAAGGGCAAGAAGATAGAATAGGAAGTCGAAATCTGAAACCGGAAACTCAATTTGAGGCTTATTATTTATTAGCACAAGCATCCGCTAATTTAGGTCAATATGAACAAGCCATATTCTACTGTAAAAAAGCACTGGAAATAGACTCTTTATCAATTTTTCCCTATTATTTACTTCTGCGTATTGCTCAAGAGCAGGAAGATTTAGCCGGAGCAAAATTATTGTCTAAACGAATTATTTATTTACTTCCTTCATCGGTTCCTGCTTATTTAGAACTGGCATCTATTTATGAGCAAGAAGCAGATTACACAAGAGCCGTTAAAATGTATAGTACCGCTTTAGCTCTGCTCAAATCCTTACCTCCTAGTATGGGAATTGAACATTTGGAAGGGGTAACGGCTCAAGATTTAATTGCATTTTTAGAAAAGAAACGTTTAGTTGTTGACTGTTAACAGTTAACTCCCCAAATTTTAGGGACAGGTTCTGTAATGATATTCAAGTTTCAGTAATATTAATTATAGAACCCGCCCATCTTAGAAACAATCGCGCCTATATAAACCGTTAACGGTTAGCCCAAAAGGTTCAACCATTCTTGAACGTCTAAGCCTAGGGTTTGACCTAATTGTAACAGGCGACGAATTTGATGGAGTTGGCTTGTATGACCTTCGGATACAATTTGAACCGCAACCCTTGTGTCTGAATTGTTATTTTCTGCAAAATCAACGTAGATTTCCTGATGATTTCGTTGTAAATAACCCAAACATAATGGAATAATATGGGTTTTCAGATATTGGAAATAAAATTCCTGAGCTTGATTTAAAGAAACGCCTAAATTCAAGTTATAATTGAGTTGAATTAACCGTTGTAAATTCTGTAAATCTTCGGCAATTGTCCCTAGATCATGATCTTGTAACCGTCGCCAGAGAAACTGAATAATTAATCGTTCAAAACTCTCTTTAACCTCTGGATGTTGTAGCCGACATCGTAATAATTGAGCTTCCTTGGCGATCGCTTCTAATTCTCCCAAATGATTAATACTTAATCGTCCTTCACTGCTTTCTGATTCTAAAGCACGAACACTGCTTAAAAATCGATTCCCTAATGCCACTTCTGTTGCGACTTGTAACTCAGGAGGAACCGCTAATTCATCGCGATGAAACGCCATCATAATTCCATAATTATCTCGATAAACCTGAGTATACAATTGATCCAAACGAGTTAACGTTTCATGACACAATAACCCCATAATTCGCTGCCGTTCTTCTGCAAATAAATCTCGTAAACTAAAGGAATCATCGCCAAAGCTCTGTACTAATCGCAACATTAAATGAGCGGCACTCGCTTCCTGTAATGCCTCAAATAATAGCCGTTTTAATTCAAAATAGGATCGTCGTCCGCTAAAAGGTTGAATACAGCAATGGAAATCCCAACCGCCTAAATGAAAAACAGCAAACACAAAATGGGTTTGTTCTCGTGTAATTTCAGACACTAATAAAACTTCACCGACTGCTAGGTTCAAAGACCCCATGCGCTGCATTTGATAGTCTAATTGTTGAGCCTTATAACAATACAGCCGTTGTTCCCTTTGGTAAGTCGTAAACAACGAAGTAATGGCATAATGGGCAGCGACTTGTTTTAAACTAACTCGCGCCGTTGTGACTAATTGACGATAAACTTCATCCCCTGTTTTAAATAATTCAACGTTACTCGGTGCTAACGCCAAATTAAAGATAAATTCAGTTTCTAATTCTACCCCTGCGACTTCTGCTGCCAATTCAATGGCACGACTGGCATAGCATAAAACTTGGACACCTTCGGGTCGAGATAATTCTTCAAAAAACCAGCCACAACTGGTAAACATTAACAGACAATGACGCTGCATTTCTAAAAGTCGTAAAGCGTCTACCTGTTCTGAATGAGTCAGATCATGGGTTTGATGTTGGGCAAAAAAAGCATTAATATTGGCATCAGAACGATCCCGAATCACCTGGATATAATGATCTCTAGCGACCCAAGGATCATGGAAGAATTGACAACCATATTGATCATAAATTTCAATTAAGCGATCGCGTAATCCATTTAACGTATCCCGCAGGGGACGACGCCATTGTTGATGCCATCCGCCTCCAGAAGCACAACCGCAGTCATCCTGCCATCGGTCTACCCCATGACTACAACTCCAAGCGGTCACAGGTTTGAGTTGCACTTCCCAAGTGGGGGGATACAAACTTAAATAATGGGCAAAATTCGTTACTGTCCAGCCATTCTGGGGAAATTCTGTTACAAAAGCATAAGCTAAACATTTTTCCGTTCCCCCCCGATGATGGCCAAAAGTTTCACCATCGGTGGCTACAGAAATTAATTGCGTTGGACGATGATCTCCCCGGACGGCTTGGCGGATGCGTCCCGATAGGTGATGGGAACTATTTAAAACATCATTAAACCCCATATCACGCGAAATGGGGCCATCATAGAAGAAAATATCCAGATAACGAGATTCGTCTTTAGCTCCGGTTTTGTCTTGCAGATAACAGCGATAGGGACGGGTGGTATCAATTTGACTTCCCCCCACTTCCTGCCATTCTGGTTCGGGACAATTCGATGTGGCAAAGGGCCGACAGCGTTCCGCTTGGGAGGGGGCTAAAATGGTAAAGCGAATGCCTTCATTGACTAATACTTCTAGGGTAGCGTAGTCTATCGCTGTTTCTGCTAACCACAGTCCTTCGGGATCACGGCCAAAACGAGAGCGAAAATCTGCTTTTGCCCAACGAATTTGGGTATATTTATCCCGTTCATTGGCTAAGGGCATAATAATATGGTTATAGACCTGAGCGATCGCATTTCCATGTCCATTTAAGCGTTGACAACTTTTGCGATCCGCTTCCAGAATTTTCTGATAAACCTCCATATCATAGCGTTCTAACCAACTCATCAAGGTAGGGCCGATATTAAAGCTTAAATATTCATAATTATTGACAATTCCCACCACTTCTCCGCGATCATTGAGGATACGAGCAAAGGCATTTGGACGATAACATTCATGATGAATTCGTTCATTCCAGTTATGATAGGGGGCTGCGGTAGATTGACGTTCAACTACATTGAGATAGGGATTTTCACGGGGAGGT
The DNA here is from genome assembly GCF_900009145.1 of Planktothrix tepida PCC 9214. NCBI lineage: Bacteria > Bacillati > Cyanobacteriota > Cyanophyceae > Oscillatoriales > Microcoleaceae > Planktothrix > Planktothrix tepida. The sequence continues at coordinate 323,875 of NZ_LN889802.1, read as the reverse complement.
TGATAAAAATGTCCGTGAATTGTGACATACACTCCCGTCGCTGTGGATGGGGAATCAAATTCAGGAGGTTGGGTGAATTCTGACCCAGCAAAATTCAGGTCAGTATCAGCAATTCCAAAAACCTGAAAATTAGATGTAGAAACCATGCAACTGTAATCCTATAAGATACAAACAATTCAAGAAGTCCCAAAAAAAGCTTTAACTTTTAGTAGATTCAAGAGGAATCAGCATTGATAATCCGCCTCAAAATTTGTTGTCTATTCTAATAAAGACAGGGCAATGCTATCAGAACAGAATAAACCGAAGTCTTCAGCTTTTTTTAATCGGTTTAAGGGATGATCAAAGTCTTTTCATCGGTGTTAATTCCGTACAATTTGAAGAGATAGTTCTGAAATTTTAGGATAAAATTTTTGACTGCTGTGATTGTATGATAATTAAAATTTCAAGGTCTGGCAAGTTAAGTTAAAAAAGTTAATATTTGTTTATATCGCTTTGCAGTACACCGGAGTATTGTTATTCTTTCTATGACTGATTGAGCTTAATTTTAAACCCTCCCTAGGAAATAGGTTTTTCAGGGATAAATTAAGAGTCAGATCACAGCAAAGAACAGATTATCCTGTAAATCTATGAATTGAACGGATGAAGAGTTGATGGCGGTTGTTCCATCCTCCTAATGTTTGCAAATCCTGACTTTTCTCCTACATTAGGGTATGAATCCTGTTAACAAGGGCTGGTGGTAATCTCGAAAACGGCTTACTCTAAATTCTCAACTGCCAAATTCCAGTCTTGTATTCCCATATTGGTTCTAAATTCCATGTTAAATACCAAAACCTTACTGTCAACACTCTTAATTTTTGTTCCCATTTCCATCGCGGCGCACTTTTTCGAGTGGGGATCAACAATTGTATTTATTACCTCAGCCTTGGCGATTATTCCCTTAGCGGGTTGGATGGGAACCGCGACCGAAGAAATCGCCGTTGTCCTTGGCCCTAATTTAGGGGGGTTGTTAAACGCGACCTTTGGTAATGCCACTGAATTAATTATTGGAATTGTAGCCCTAAACGCTGGATTAGTGGATGTGGTGAAATCCAGTTTAGTGGGATCAATTATGGGAAACCTGCTGTTAGTCATGGGATTATCCATGTTTTTAGGAGGTTTGCGCTTCAAAGAGCAGCAATTCCAGCCCGTGATTGCCCGTTTAAATGCCTCCGCCATGAATTTAGCCGTGATTGCCATTTTAGTGCCAACGGCTGTGGATGTGACCTCTATCGGCATCCAGGAACCCACCATGCAAACCCTCTCGGCGGCGGTTGCAATTGTTTTGATTACGGTTTATATCCTCACCTTGCTGTTTTCCATGAAAACCCACTCCTATTTATATGATGTGGGAGTGGCTGAAAACGATGCGGATGGACAAATCACCCCAGAAGAAGCCGGACATGAAGCGGAAAAGGTTAATTTAAAGCTGTGGATTGGTGTTTTGCTGCTCGCGACGCTGACAGTCGCCTTCGAGTCGGAATTATTAGTCGGTACCTTGGAAGAAGCAACTAATAATTTGGGACTTACCGCACTCTTTACCGGGGTGATTTTAGTTCCCATTATTGGAAATGCAGCCGAACACGCCACGGCCGTTACCGTTGCCATGAAAGATAAAATGGATTTATCCGTCTCCGTTGCCTTGGGGTCTAGTTTACAAATTGCTTTATTTGTCGCCCCAGTCTTAGTATTAGCTGGATGGATATTAGGCAAACCAATGGATTTGAATTTTAATCCCTTTGAATTAATCGCCGTTGCGGTCTCTGTGTTAATTGCCAACTCCGTCAGTTCTGATGGTCGTTCTGATTGGCTGGAGGGGGTTTTACTCTTAGCTGCTTATACGGTACTGGGGATTGCGTTTTACTTCCATCCGATTATTGAAGGAATTGGTTGATTTAATACTAAACCACTACCTGTGTAGGGGATGGATCACTGAATACTTCGTTTCCCTGTTATAGTGGAATTAGTCTAAGGACATTCATACAGAAGACAGGAAACGGGATATAGAAGGAAAAAAGGGTAGAGGATTAAGGGAGCAGGAAGGATATCAGGACAAGGACATGACGAAGGGAGTCAGGAGACAAGGGGAACGGGGGAAATTAATTCCATCTGAAACCCAAGTCCTGAAACCCAAAACCCAATATCCGAAACCTCACACCCCATACCCCATACCCCATAACCTTCTGCCTCCTGACTTCTGACTTCTGGCTCCTGACTCTGCAACCTAGATCTGGGTTCTCGCTTCTGTGAGTTATTGCCTTAATCCTAAGTGCCCAAATCCAACTGATTCAGCAAACGAGAATCGGCGCATTTGTTGTCAATGCGGTTCAGAGCTTTTGCTGGAGGGGCGATATCGTGTCATCAAACAACTTGGCGGTGGCGGTTTTGGCAAAACATTTGAAATTGATGATCAAGGAAAATGTAAAGTTCTGAAGGTTTTATTAAAAAACCATCCCAAAGCAGTCACTTTGTTTAAGCAAGAAGCAAAGGTTTTGAGCAATCTTAACCATCCGGGTATCCCTAAAGTTGATCCTGATGGATACTTCACTTATACCCCCAAAGGGAGCGAAGAAACCCTCCATTGTTTGGTCATGGAAAAAATTGAGGGTTTAAATTTACAGGATTGGATGAAGGAACGGAAAAAGGAGCCCATCAGCCAAGAACAGGCGATGGAATGGTTAAAACAACTAGCCGAAATTTTAGATCAAGTTCATAATTTGCAATACTTCCATCGGGATATTAAGCCTCAAAATATTATGAGGAAACCCAATGGCCAGTTAGTTTTAATTGATTTTGGAACCGCACGAGAAGTTTCAGGAACCTATTTAGCCAAGGTAGAACAGGGGCAAAATGTGACGGGTATTGTTTCCCCTGGATATACGCCCCCAGAACAAATGAATGGGAAAGCCGTCCCTCAATCTGATTTTTTTGCCCTAGGGCGAACTTTTATTTATTTATTAACCGGAAAACCACCCACTGCTTATCCCGAAAATCCTCGAACTGGGAAGTTATTGTGGCGTAAAGGAGCTCCTAATATTTCGGATCAATTGGCGGCACTGATTGATTATTTAATGGCGACTTTTCCCGGTAATCGCCCCCAAAATCCACAGATGATTTTGCAATGTTTGGCAGAGGTTGATCTGAATCAATCTGCAAATAATAAGAATAATACGTCTGAATCTAAAGATACTGCTGGCTCTAAACGTCAACGCTCTAAACGCGAGCAGATAAATGCCACCCAAAGTACAGGTTTTAATTTTTCCGCCCCTAAAATTACACTCCCTAAAATTCCAATTAAATATTTCTGGGTTTTCGGAACCTCTTTACTAATATTGGGGGGAATTTATACTCAAATTGATGGCTATGTACGCTATGGATTCATTCCAGCTAATCCTATTTTAATTTTAAAAAGTTTACCAAGTAGTATTTTTTTAGAGGACTACAAACGAGCCGTTGGTCAGGTTTATGCGGTTGTGATTAGTCCTAATAATCAAACCTTAGCGGTGGGAAGTTTTGGAGCGATTAGAATTTGGGATTTAAAAACAGATGCCCCACCCCGTACAATTGCAGCCCATTCCAGTTGGGTGAAAGCCTTAGCCATTAGTCCAGACGGTAAAGTTTTAGCCAGTGGTAGTAATGATAAAACCATTCGTCTGTGGGATTTGAAGGACGGAAATCGAATGCGAACCATTGAAGGGCATACTGAAGCGGTCAATGCGATTGCCTTTAGTCCCAATGGTCAGATTTTAGCGAGTGGTAGCGATGATCGAACCATTCGCCTCTGGGGTTCAGAAACTGGATCTCGGCTATTAACAATTACAGGTCATGAAGGGGCAATTAATACCTTAGCTTTTAGTCCTGATGGTCAAACTTTAGTCAGTGGCGGAACAGACCGCTTGATTCGATTTTGGAATCTACAAACCGGGACTCGCAAACGCAGCATATCCGGTCATGAAGGAACTATTACTGCCCTAGTTTATAGTCCCGATGGTAAAACTTTAATTAGTGCCAGTGATGATGGCACAATTCGGTTATGGAATCCCAATACTGGGGAACAAAAAGCAGTCTGGAAAGCGAATAATAATCCTGTGAAATCTTTAGCAATCACCAAGGATGGTAAAACCCTTCTCAGTGGCGGTGATAATGTGGTGGTTTGGGATCTCAAAACTGGGAAAAAACTGGCAACATTATGGGGTCATTCTAAACCCATTAATGCCTTGGCTGTGAGTTCCAATGGTCAAATCGTAGTCAGTGGTAGTGAAGATAAAACGATTAAAATTTGGCAAATGCCTTTGAAATAGGGAAGATTCAGGTGATCACAAATTCTTCTAATGGTTCAGAGCTAATTAGAAATTGATCATCAGCCCAAGCTGTTAATCATTTATCCACCTTAACCTATTCTCAGGTGCTAATTGTAATCTGATTTTAAATATTAAATTAAACCCGTATGGTTGAGAAATAATCTTGTGATAGTTTTTTAACAAGCTTGTGATAAATATCACCGCTAAATTGGCAACTTTTAAGGAAAGCTCAGTTGATGTAAAAACCCAGTAAAATAACTTAAGTAATCATACGGAGGTTCGGTTCATGTCTCTAATACCATTGACGGAAGCGATACAAACAAATGCACTTCAGCATATTCGTTTGATCGCAACGGATATCGATGGAACCCTAACAAAACAGGGAAAATTGACAACGGATTTATTACAAGCTTTATCTCAATTAAAGCAAGCTAAAATCCCCATCATTTTAATTACAGGACGTTCTGCGGGATGGGTTCAAGCCTTAAAATATTATCTTCCGGTGACAGGTGCGATCGCCGAAAATGGCGGATTATTTTATCCTTTTGAATTTGATCAGCCTCAATTTTTAATTTCCTTAAATTCCCTCTCCCAACATCGTCAAAACTTAGCCCAAGTTTTTCAAATTCTCCAAGTCCAATGTCCCCATCTACACGCTTCCGCCGATAATCCCTTTCGGTTTACAGACTGGACTTTTGATATTCAAAATATTAGTTTATCCGAAATTCAACTGTTAACAGAACTTTGTGAAGAATTAGGATGGGGATTTACCTATAGCACCGTTCAAGGTCATATTAAACCCAAAACCCAAGATAAAGCTACAGGATTATTAAAAGTAATTCAGCAATATTGGTCAGAATTAACCCCTGAACAAATTCTCACCATTGGCGATAGTCCCAATGATCAAACTTTATTTAATTCTGAGTTATTTCCTGAATCCGTTGGAGTTGCTAATCTTTTAGACTATACTGATCAATTAACCCATAAACCCCGTTATATAACCGCAGGTTTAGAAGTGGAAGGGTTTTGTGAAATTGTTAATATTTTTCATTCTTTCTTAGTGCCTTAGTGCCTTTGTGGTTCCTTCAAAAATCTACAACTAATTTTATGATCAGTTGTGCTATTATCGGCTCAACAATACTTTCTTCCCCCCCTTCCCTGCGATGAGTTACTGTGTGACCGTAGGATGTTCTCACCCAGAAAATCCCAACTTAGCCGAATATTGTCAAGGTTGTGGTCAATTCCTATTACTTCAAAACCGTTATCTCGCTATAAAACCTTTAAGTCGAGGCGGTTTTGGCAGAACCTTTTTAGCAATTGATCAACAAATTCCTTCCCATCCCTATTGTGTCATTAAACAATTTCTATTTCTATATGAAAACCCCAAGGATTATGAAACCGCCGCGAAATTATTTCGTCAAGAAGCAGTGCGTTTAGATGAATTGGGAAAACACCCTCAAATCCCTCAACTCTTAGCTCATTTTGAACAAAATCAACAATTGTTTATTGTACAAGAATATATTGAGGGAAAAACTTTATTTGATGAATTAAAAGAAAGCGGATTATTTCAAGAAAAAAAAATCTGGCAAGTTTTAAAACAAATTCTTCCTGTTTTACAATTTATTCATGAACACAATATTATTCATCGAGATATTAAACCTGCTAATTTGATGCGGCGGTGTTCTCTCTTTCCTGCTTATGAAAAATCCTTCGATCCTGATGAAGATTTAACCCAAAGTCCTCCAACTCTGAAAATGGGAGAACAAGAACAGGCTCAAATTAGTATAAAACTAAAACAGCAGATTTCAAATATTATATATGAGAATAATTTTCAAAATAAAGTTAACCCAAATATAGAAACAGGTGATATTGTTTTAATTGATTTTGGCGTAGCAAAAGTGTTAACGGGAACTGCTTTACTCCAGAGTGGAACAATTATTGGAACGCCAGAATTTATGGCTCCTGAACAAACCAGAGGAAATGTTTATCCAGCTAGTGATTTATATAGTTTAGGAGTCACTTGTTTATATTTAATTACAGGAATTTCCCCAGGAAATTTATATGATGAGCATGAGGGAAAATGGAATTGGCGCAATTATTTAACACCTAAACAAATCATTAGCGATCGCTTAGAAACCGTATTAAATCGATTAACTTCACCAGCCATTAATCAGCGTTATAAATCTGCCGAAGAAGCCTTAAAAGCAATTGAATCTTTTGAAAGTTCTGTAAATCTTCCAGTTAAACCTGTTATTCCGCTTAAAAAGACATCTCAAAAGGTTCCCCAGACTCCTCCTAAAACCCCTAATTTATTAGATCGAATTAAAGAAAATTTTGGCTATCAGCCATTAAATGATCCTTTAAAATCCGCCGTTGGTGTTGATTATACTAAACTACAAACTCTCTTAGCTCAAAAGCGCTGGAAACAAGCGGATCAAGAAACCTGGCTTGTCTTGTGTGCAGCACTCAAAAAATCGAGAAAAGCTTACATACACGCCAAGGATTTAGAAAATTTACCCTGTGAAGATTTAAAAACAATTAATCATCTTTGGGTAAAATATAGTAATGGACGGTTTGGGTTTAGTATCCAAAATCAAATTTATCAACAAACTGAAAGAGATTATGGAGAATTTTGTCAGCAAGTGGGATGGTTAACTTATAATCCCCATGATCCTGATTATGGTATTGAATATAAAACCTCTGCTCCTATCGGACATTTACCCACCCGCAATTGGATTATTGCTACCGGAAAATGGTGGCAACATTTAGAAAAATTAGCAGAAAAAATAGAAAGTTGTAAAATTAGATAAAAACCCGGTTTCTCAAAAACCCGGTTTCTTCAAGAAACCGGGTTTTTGTTGTATACTTTATTCAGGAGAAATCGGTTGTACAAAGCGTTGATTTGCTCGAACGAAACAGTGAGAAGGTGCGCCTGTTTCATTGGTTTTTTCAACATAAATCCAAGGTTGTTGTTTCGTATCGTAAACTACGCCAAATCCCGCAGGGCCTAAATTAATTTCAAAATCCTGTCCGGGTTTTAGTTGTCCAACTACAGGCCAATTTTCAATATTTAATTCGGTTTTATTGCTGGGATTTTCTAATTTTTCATAAGTTGTATTTCCTAACATCCGACAATCAATTCCTTCAGCCTTGGGGTTTGTCGCTTCCCAGGAGGAATGAGGCGATCGCTGATAATCTCCATTCGCCTGCGGTTGGGGTAATTGTACAGGATTTTTCTCGGTTTCCCCAGAATTTAAGGGAACTTCTGGTAATTCCCAATAATAATCTACCGTCGCCTCTGCTTCAGGAGTTGGGGAATTAGGAGCGAGTTGACAGGCGATGGCTCTCACTCCCATTCCCGTTACAACTAACCCCAAACCCAAGGATAAAATCGTCGTTCTCAAATTATTTTTAGCGGTCATACGGGTATACACAACTCAACAGGCTCCCCAGTGAGACTAAAGGGTCTTACCTGGGTTATTTTCACTTTCACCTGTTGACCTTTTAATTCCGCTAAATTTCCCGTGAAAAACGTTAAACGATTTCCCCGTGTGCGTCCCATGACTTGAGATGGATCTTTAGAATTTGTTCCCTCGACTAACACTTCTTCAATTCTGTTAAAATAACGTTGTGAACGTTCCGCAGCCTTAACAGAAACTAAACGATTTAATCGTTGTAAACGATCAGCTTTAACCTCCTCACTCAGTTGATTTTCCCACAACGCCGCCGGAGTCCCAGGACGGGGAGAATAAGCTGCTGTATTTAACAGATCAAAGCCAATATCATCCACTAATTTTAAGGTATTTTCAAATTGTTCCTCGGTTTCCCCAGGAAATCCCACAATGGCATCCGCACTAATCGCAGCATCCGGCATATACTCGCGAATTGTATTAATAATTCGGCGATATTTTTCATGGGTATAACCTCGTGCCATTGCTTTCAAAATCTGATTATCTCCCGACTGAAACGGGATGTGAAAATGTTCACAAACTTTCGGTAATTCCGCACAAGCTCGAATCAATCTTTCGGTAAAATAACGAGGGTGACTGGTGGCAAAGCGAATCCGTTCAATACCGGGTACATCATGAATAAAATACAATAAATCCGTAAAGTTATAGAGATGCCGACCTTCAGGAGTTGAACCCGGCAAATCACGACCGTAGGCATCAATATTTTGCCCTAATAATGTTATTTCTTTATAACCCAAACGACCTAATTCTTCCATTTCAGCGCGAATTGCTTCCGGTGTGCGTGACTGTTCAATACCGCGCACATTAGGAACCACACAATAGGTACAGCGTTCATTACAACCATAAATTACATTAACCCACGCCGTAACATCACTATCTCGACGAGGTTTTGTAATATCTTCGATGATTTCTATGGGTTCTGTGGCAACAATTTGATGACCATCAAACACCTGTTCTAATAAGTCTTGTAAACGGTTGGCGTGTTGTGGCCCCATAACTAAATCAATTTCAGGAACCCGACGCAGCAAGGTTTCCCCTTCCTGTTGGGCAACACATCCCGCGACAATAATCGTTAAATCCGGCTCTTCCTGTTTGCGTTTTGCCTGTCTTCCTAAATAGGAATAAACCTTTTGTTCGGCATTATCTCGAATCGTACAAGTATTATAAAGAATCACATTGGCATCATTGGGATCTTCGGTAAAATCAAATCCCATCTCTTCTAAAACACCTGCCATGCGTTCCGAGTCGGCTTTATTCATCTGACAGCCGAAAGTTGTAATATGGTAACGTCGAGAATTTGTAGTCATCGAATTTCAGAAGTATCCTATTTCTGTAGAAAGGTTCATTCAGCTTTTCTACATCGTTTATTATAATTCATTTTGTCTAGGTTTGTGACATTGACAGTTCAGAACGATGAAACCCAAACACATTGTATATACTTTAGCCCTTGTTTCAATTATCGGCTCGTTTTTGTTAACAACTCAAAATCCAGCGTTAGAATTATCGTTTTTAATGGGATTTTTATTAGCAATTTTAACCAAAGGAATTAGAAAACGGCGTTCTGTTTCTAAAGAAATTTAAAAATTATTCATAAAACTGAAAATGATGCGGAATTTGGAAAAAACATCACCAATTCAATATCATCGCTTATACTAAAATTATATTATCGATCATTTTAGGTACAACCCTGATGAGTGTTCTGATTCCTGATGATATCCTCCGAGCCACAAAGATGACTGAGGATGAATTGAAGTTAGAAATTGCTATTTTGCTATATCAGCAAGAAAAAATTAGTAGTGGTAAAGCTCGGACTTGGACTAAGCTAACTGTGATTGAGTTTCAACATGAACTTGCTAAAAGAGGTTTGTGTATCAACTATGATGTAGAGGATTTTGAAGCCGATATAAAAACATTGCAATCCATGGGGTTATTGTGATTGTTGTTAGTGATACTTCACCTATTACCAATTTAGCAGCAATTGGGCAATTAGAACTGCTAGAAAAACTTTATACTCGTGTACTCATTCCCACAGCCGTTTATAATGAAATGGTAGGAGTTGAATCTCTAGTTCCTGGTGCTGTAGAAGTTCAAACATTACCTTGGATTGTCACTCAATCTGTCATCAATTATGAGCGAGTAACAGAAATATTAGAAAGCCAAGAAAATATTGATTTAGGTGAAGCTGAAGCGATTGTACTGAGTTTAGAATTAAGTGCAGACCTTCTGTTAATGGATGAACGTCGAGGTAGATTGTTAGCAGCAGAATATAGGTTAAAAGTAACAGGTTTACTAGGAGTATTACTACAAGCTAAACGGAATGGTTTTGTCTTAAATCTTAAACCACTTCTTGACCAACTCATTAACCAAGCTGACTTTCGAGTTAGTCAAGAGTTATACACAACTATTTTGCAAGCAGCAGGTGAATAAATTACTCATAAAAAAATTTCTGTTCATCAACTATTATAACAATCCCTATCGGATCTGTAAAAAATATTAGGATTTGGTCTCAAACCCCCCATAAGAATAGGATAATAAGACCAGAACCCTAAAGTTAAATGGATTTATTTTGCAGGTTGGAAATTGAAGACTTTGGCATAAAAACCAAATTCACCATCAATGGCGCGTTTAATATTTTCGGCTTTTCTGAAACCGTGTTGTTCTCCTTCAAACAAAACGTATTCTACAGTAACACCTTTTGCTTTTAAAGCTGCTACCATCATTTCGGCTTGGTTAGGAGGAACAATTTTATCCTCTGACCCTTGAAAAAATATCACCGGACAAGATAATTGATCGACATAATGAATGGGAGAACGCTGTTGATAAATAGCCTTTTCTTCAGGATAATCCCCTATTAATTTATCCAAATAACGAGCTTCAAATTTATGGGTATCCGTTGCTAAAGCTTCTAAATCACTCACACCATAATAACTCGCCCCAGCCTTGAAAACATCCTTAAAAGTTAAAGCGCATAAAGTGGTATAACCACCTGCACTTCCCCCCGCAATTGCCATGCGATTTCCATCAACTAAACCCTGTTCTGCTAGATATTTTGCCCCATTACAGCAATCATCAACATCCACAATTCCCCAACTTTTATTTAACCGTTGACGATACTCTCGTCCGTAACCTGTACTTCCCCCATAATTAACATCTAAAACCGCAAATCCCCGACTTGTCCAATATTGATTTTTTAAGCTTAAACTACTCGAAGTAGCTGCCGTTGGCCCCCCATGACTCTTAACAACTAAAGGTGGTTTTTCTGATTCTGAAGCTTGATAATCTTTGTTTTGAGGCGGATAGAAAAATCCATAAGCCGTTTTCCCATTTTCTGTAGGAAATTCTATCGGTTGAGGTACAGATAAATAGCCTTTATCGAGGACAATTTGACTAGAACGTCTTAATACTTCCAGTTCTCCCGTCTCTAAATTGAGTTTGACAATAGCACTGCTTTCTGTGGGAGAACTGCCAATAAATAATACTTGATTTCCTGAAACGGTTAAGCCATCAATTACTGTGTAAGGTGTCTCAATATCCTGTAATTGCAGAGTTTTAGTATCTAAACTTGCTAGATAGGAATTTCCATTTTTACTGTAGGTACAAATAATCTTTTCAGCAGAACTAAACCCATAGGTTGACATTCCAAATACCCAAAGGGGTAAACCAAATTCTGCCGCTATTGGATGTAAGGGTTCTATTGTTCCAGTATAGCGATATAAGTTCCACCAATTCGAGCGATCGCTAACAAAATATAATATCCCATCTGGCGACCATTGGGGTTGAAAAATAGATTCTTCTAAACCTCCCGCAATTAAGATTTTTTCTCCTAACAACCCCTCGGAATTAACATCAGCAACCCATAATTCTGTACCATCCCAAGGCATATTCGGATGATTCCATGAAATCCAAGATAATTTGTTACCATTGGGACTTAAACGGGGAAAGGCATAAAAATCATTACCCTCGACTAAAACCCGAATATCCTCACTATTATTCAGATTAATACTAACAATTGTATTAACAGGTTCTCCCCCTTGCGTATGATCTTCTCGAACACAAATTAACCGTTGATTTTGGGTATCAATTACCCCATCTGCATAACGATAGTCTCCTTCTGGGGTCAGGGGTTCTGGAGTAACTTCATAAGGTATATTTTTCCCTTGAATTTTCTGTTGATAAAGACGTTGATCCACGAAATTTGAAAAATAAACATTTCCTTGATCAACGGTATAAGAACCCCCACCATATTCATGAACACGAGTTCTAGCATTAAAGGATTGAGGTGTGACATCATTTAATTGATTATCAGGTGTCAGACGCACAATCACACTTCGTCCCGCTTCTGATGGCCGTCCTTCTATCCAATAAATATTATCGCCATCCCACGTTAAACCACCGAGTCCTACAGTTCCTTCTACAATTAAATCTGTGGTAATGGGAGATTTCCAAGATCCATAAGGTGCAGTTTTCTTACTCATATTTTTCTCATCTCATTTTTGACAATATCAAAAATTTTAACACTTGTAGAGCTTAGGAATCAGATTTTCTCACCCTTCCACCATCACGCACCATAAATTAATGATTAACCTCTACCATTTTAGTATTTAAGAAGTTTAACACTAGAAAAACTTGGACAAAGCTCTTTTATAAGCTATTATGATTTTTATCTACTCGAAATGCTTTTCTATTAGGATCAGAAGTTATGGCAGCGACCCGTGAGAGTATTTATGAATTTATTAATTTTTGTGAACAACATATTACTGAAGGTAGAGAAAGGCAAGATTCACCTGAGTTTTTAATCAAGTTTTTTCAAGCCTTTGGACATAAAGGACTCAAAGAAGTTAATGCACAATTTGATCTCCCTATACCTAAAAGTAGCCAAAAAGGAAATATGGGTTTTGCTGATTTATGGTGGCAGCGTGATCGCTTGGGTTCTGTATTAATTGAGATGAAGTCTCGTAAGGAGAAAAAACTGAATAAACATTATGGTCAAGCTTGGAGATATTGTCAATGTTTACCTGTGTTTCCTAAGTATGTAATACTCTGCAATTTTGATGAATTCTGGATTTATGATTTTAGCATTCAAATTGATACCCCCGTAGATATTATTACTCTCCAAGAGCTTCCTGAACGGTTAGACGCTTTTAAATTCATGGAATTTACGCCTGAAATTCCAAAATTTAGAAACAACCAAGTTCAAGTTACAGCATTAGCGGCTCGGAGGATGGGAGAATTATTTCAAGAACTCAAAAATCGCTCTAAAAAAGCAGGTTTTAGTGAACAAACAGCACAACAATTTATTCTTCAGTGTGTCGTTGCTATGTTTGCTCAAAGTAGAAATTTATTACCCCCTAATCGTTTTATGGAGTGCATTGATGAGTGCATGAATGGACAAAGTACATACGAAGTTTTATCGGATGGTTTATTTAGACACATGAACCTTCCAGGGGTAGTAACTGTGGGTCGTCGTTATAAAGAAGTACAATATTTTAACGGGGGATTATTCTCGGTTGTCCATGAAATTGATCTAACGCGAAAGGAATTAGAATATTTAAAAGCTGCGGCTGAACAAGACTGGAGTAAAGTTAGACCTGCAATTTTTGGTAACATATTTGAAGGCACAGTTAATGAAGAGGAACGCCACAAGTATGGTATCCATTTTACGTCTGAAAATGATATTATGAAAATTGTTTATCCCACAATTACAGAATATTGGGAAGAGAGAATTGAAGCAACAACTACGATTGAAGAATTAACTTTACTGCATGATGAAATGGCAAATTATCGGGTACTTGATCCCGCTTGTGGGTCGGGTAATTTTCTTTATATTGCTTATCAGGAGCTTAAACAAACCGAACAATTATTATTAGATAAACTAGCAGAATTTCAGAAATCTTCTCCAATTCCGGCGGGAAAAGTAAGTCCCAAGCAATTTTATGGGATTGATAATAATCCTTTCGCTGTTGAATTAGCAAAGGTGACATTACTCATCGCCCGAAAAATAGCAATTGACAAATTAGGGTTGACTGAATCCGCATTACCTTTAGATACTTTAGATGAAAATATTACTTGTAAAGATGCACTTTTAAATGAGTGGTATCCAGCCGATGCAATTATTGGTAATCCCCCATTTTTAGGCGGTAAACATATCAGAACTCAACTCGGTGATCAATATATTGATCAAGTCTTTAAACGATTTTCAGATGTAAAAGATTCAGTTGATTTTTGTGCGTATTGGTTTCGTTTGGCACAGGATCATCTTAATGAAAATGGAAGAGCCGGGTTAGTAGCGACTAACTCAATTAGTCAAGGAAAAAGTAGAATCGCTGCATTAGATTACATTACTCAAAATGGCGGTTATATCTATAATGCAATTTCAACTCAACCTTGGTCTGGAGAAGCTGCGGTTCACGTCAGTCTTGTTAACTGGAGTAAGCAAAAACCCCAACAATATTATTTAGATAATCAAGAAGTTTTATCTATTAATTCTTCTCTAAATTGTAATACCGATGTTTCTCAAGCTGTTCGCTTATCAGCTAATCTAAATCAATGTTTTCAGGGTATCATTCCTGTGGGGATGGGATTTATTGTCACTGAAAATCAGGTTAAAGAATGGATAAAAGCGGATTCAAAAAATCAAGAAGTTCTTAAACTTTTTTCAATGGGTTCAAATTTAGCCAAAAACCCTCATGGATTACCGGATAGGTGGATTATTGATTTTAATGATATGACTTTTGAAGAGGCTAGTTATTATCAGCTACCTTTTGAACATATTCAAAATACTGTCAAACCAGAGCGAGATAAAAATCGCAGAGAGGTCACTAAAGTTAATTGGTGGAAATTTGGAGAAAAAAGACCTGCAATGAGAAAAGCATTGGCTAATTTATCCCATTATTTTACAGTGCCTAGAGTATCAAAATGGGCAATTTTTCTGCCAGCACCTATAGAATGGTTAGCGGGAGATAAATCAATAGTCGTGGCAACAGAAGACTATTATATATTAGGAGTTTTATTATCCCAGGTTCATCGGATTTGGATGCACGCCCAAAAATCCACATTAAAAGCTGATATTGCTTACACTCACAATACTTGTTTTGAAACCTTCCCTTTTCCTCAAAAACCTAATACCAATTTAGTTAAACAGATTCGAGATACTGCTATAGAATTGCATCATTATCGGACTAAACAAATGGATAAAAATAATTGGGGAATTACTAAACTTTATAACGAATATTTTGATCAGCCCTCTACTCAGCTTTATCAACTTCATGCAAAGCTTGACAGTCTGGTGATAGAAACCTATGAATTCAAACTTTATGATAATATTTTAGAACGCCTATTAACTTTAAATTTTGAACTAGCAGAAAAAGAAAAGCAGGGTGAATCAATTATAGGGCCTTGGGTATCGAATTAAACTTAAATCGGTCTAATTTAGGTTAACTCGCAGTCAACTGTTGAACAAAATCTTGATGCTCAACGGTGGCAATTCCCTGTTGTAAAATCGCTAAAACTTGAGCTAAATTACCCGCTAATAAGGCTTGTTCATCTAACCATAAACCCGGAAATACTTCGCTTTTTATAATGCCTTCTGAATCTGCTAGCTGCCATATAAACAATTCCTTCGATCAATTCTGCTTTTTTTATATCCGACATCGTGGCATAACGACGTTCAAATTCGATTCGAGTTAATTGATCGCCGTTTTCTAAGGGTAGAGTTGTTAAAGGGGAGATCATGTTATTAGAGCTTAACGTTCATCATATAAATAAGTTTAGCATATTTAAAAAAAATTATTATTGCTTTTACTAAAAAAATAATTATTTTGGTATAATTATATTGATTCAATCTTTTCTATATCCTAAAAGCGAAAAATGAATTTAACTGAAGCAATAGGAATTTTGGGTGAACCTTATTTTAAAACTAATAACTGCTTGATTTATAATTTAGATTGCTTAGAAGCCTTAAAACAAATTCCTGCTGATAGCGTCAAATTAACGATATCAAAATAAAAATGGTAAAATTAAAGTTAATCCATTAGGTAAAAACCCGACAGATGTTTGGTCATTTCCTAAAGTTACATCCGGTAAAAATCGTGCTTCTAAAGAACGAACTTCCCATCCGGCACAATTTCCCATTGCTGTTATTGATCGTATTATTAAAGCCTCTTCTAATACCGGAGATTTAATTCTAGATCCTTTTTTGGGTTCTGGAACAACTGCGATCGCAGCTTTAAGTTTAAATCGTCCGGTGATTGGTTTTGAAACTAAACCCGAATATTGTGAAATTGCGACTCAAAGAATACAAAATTATTTAGAAGGAATAAATTTAATACAAACTTCATTGTTGCCTCTGATTTATAATGAATCTATAAATCTGGTAACGGATATTTGTTAGATTAACTCTATTCTAAATTTTCCAGCTTTTGTTTAAATTCCAACAATTTTTGATTGTTCCCTTGATAGTTTTTCAACTCTCGAACTGTTTTAATGCCTTCTGCTTCAAATATTTTAGCTGTCTTTTTACCAACGCCTTTAAGCAGTGTGACAGGAGTATTTAACCGATATTCTCCAACAATAGGAATTAACTTATAGGTGTAAGTCTCTTCACTTAAACCTGCGGCTTGACCTGTTTGTGATAATTGTGCTTTCCAATCTGAATGATCAATCCAACCAAAATGGAGTAAAATTGATTCGGAATATAAACCAGATCTTTTTCTTCTTTACTAATACCACCCCTCCATACTTGAGGTTCTCTCATTTGTAGTTCTTTAGCAAATAACTTTTCAAAGCAATTTCTCTAATCATTTCTAAATGAAGCGGATGATCAGCAATTAACTCTTGTGTTTTAGTTGTCCATTCTTCGATACTTAAACCCTGATAAGGTGAAGTCATTAAATTTATTACTCCTTATGCAAACATTAAAAAGTTGAGGTGTTTAGATCAAACACCTGATATCTGATGTTAAAAATTCTCATAATATTTTAGGAAGAAGGTGCAACGGTTTGGACTAAAATTTGATTACGATTTGAATCACCAATACCCGGATGATGACTATCAATATGAGGTTGAATTAATTCAGGTAAAGTATTAGGAGAACCCCATTGACTTACCAATTGTTGTAATAATAAATCCTGATCGGCTCTTAACCCATCTAAATCCGTTCCGCGATTAATAATAGCAAACCAAACTAAACCGCGATCACGGGTGGGTAAAACCCCTGCTAACGCACTAACATCAGATAAGGTTCCGGTTTTGACCGGAGTAGAAATGGGAATTTTTCGGTCTTCTAATGTGCCTTGGGTGTCTATGCCTGAAATCGGAAATAAATCAGCAACCGTAAGATTTGTATCTTGTAAATATCGGGCTAAAGCCATAAACATTCCCACCACAGCCCTGGGAGAAATCTGATTTTCAGGTTCTAATCCCGAACCATTAATTAATCGAATTTCATCGATAGGAACTCCTGCTGCTTGTGCAGCTAATTGCCGAACCGTAGCAGCCCCGCCAACATTAGCTGCTAAAATTTCAGCCATCAAATTATTACTATAAATATTCATTTGTTTAATAATTTCTGCTAAAGCTAAAGACTGATGACGGATAATTAATGTTGAATTAGCTCCCCCCAATTGAGAAACGACCGTTCCCGCAATTAAAACTTGCGGTTTAGCGGTTCCCGGTGTCATGCGAGAATGTTGGTAAATAATTTCTTCATTCCAAGATGCTGAATTTAAGGCTTGTTTTAATAATTGACCCGCTTTCATGGGATCAACTTCATAATTCATATAAAAACTACCTGAAATGATTAAATTGCCAGCGACCCCGCGAATTCCCATTTGATTTAAAGTATTTCCTAATGCGATCGCTTCTTCCCAAATAAAAAACGGATCGCCATTCCCGGTAATGACTAAATCCCCCTGTACCACACCGCCAACAATCGGCCCTGTGACCCCTATTAACGTCTCAAACCGATGTTCAGGACTCCAGACCTGGAGGGATGCCAAAGAAGTCGCAATCTTCGTCAGAGAAGCTGCGGGTAGGGGTGTTGTCCCCGAATTCTTAGCTAAGGGAACCCAACTTGACTGCACCCAAACGCCCTGTATATCCTTGGAAAGTCCCTTAGCTGATAACCGATTCAAATATTGCTGCACCACCGCTTCCGCAACCGGATCAGGCTGTTGGGGAAACACCACCTGCGATAACTCCGTTTCCAAATCCTCCAACACAGAGGCATTCAGTCCTTCCTGATTCACCCCTGCCATTTCCAACCAAACACTCACTAATCCCGAACTAATAATATCAATCATATTTAATCGCTAAAAAACATAAAACCAACCCAATACTAAAGAATAAAGGAAAAACTCTTCCCCTACTTCCCCTACTTCCCCTACTTCCCCTACTTCCCCTACTTCCCCTACTTCCCATCTCCCCCCGTCCCNTCATGCTCCGGCCGAAATTGTTGCAGGGGCAATCATGGCCCAGGAAAAATGGGACGTGGACGTCTTTTTGGTTGGTGATCCCGATCAAATTGAATCCGCCCTCAAACACCACTCTAGCAATTTGCCCCTGCCCCAAATTATTCCTGCTGAGGGAACGATCGAAATGCACGAAGAACCCTTGGGAGCATTGAAACGCAAACCCAAGGCTTCAATTAACGTGGCAATGAATTTAGTTAAGCAAAAAAAAGCGGATGCTGTCGTCTCGGCGGGTCATTCCGGTGCAGCAATGGCTTCGGCTTTGTTGCGTTTAGGACGTCTTCCCGGTATTGATCGCCCTGCTATCGGTGCTGTTTTGCCCACCATGAAGCCTGACTCTCCGGTTTTGGTGTTGGATGTCGGTGCGAATGTCGATTGTCGCCCCAAATTTTTAGAACAGTTTGCCGTAATGGGAACGATTTACAGTCGTTATGTCCTGGGAACGTCCCAACCCCAAGTGGGGTTACTGAATATTGGTGAAGAAGCCTGTAAAGGTAATGATCTGGCAATTCGCACCTATCAACTCCTAGAAAATCATCCTGAGATTGCCTTTGGTGGAAATGCTGAAGGGCGAGATGTTCTATCGGGAAAATTTGATGTCATTGTCTGCGATGGCTTTGTCGGGAATGTACTGTTGAAATTTGCTGAAGGGGTGGGAGAAGCAGTTTTACAAATGCTGAAGGAGGAATTAACCTCTGGATTACAAGCTAAATTAGGAACAAGTTTGCTCAAACCCAGTTTAATGCGGTTTAAACAACGGGTGGATCATGTTGAACATGGCGGTGCTTTACTCTTAGGGGTGGCGGGGGTTTGCATTATTAGTCACGGTTCCTCGAAAGGAGCAACAATTGCTAATGCGGTTCGTTTGGCAAAAGATGCCATCGATAACCAAGTGCTAGAACGCATTCAATCCCAATATCAACACCACCTTGAACCAGATGAAAAAGCCATCAGTGGTTAATTCCCACTGGAAGACTGAAGACTAAAGTAAAAAGTAAAACGGCAAAATGTTCTTGTTTTTAACGTTTACCTTTTACCTTTTTTCTCATCACTGCTCGCCATCTTCAAGCTCTTGATACAGAACAGAGGTTCAGTCAATAACCCACCGCTAATCGGAGTACCAATATAGCGGGGGCTTGTAAAAGCCCTAGTTGACCAGGCTCAGGTAGAAATACCTCCGTTGTAGGGAAGCGTTAAAGTTCACACCTTAGAATGCGTAGCTAGTTCTAAGCTCTGTAATCTCAATATTAATTAGCCATTTGGGAGGCAGGTGTATTGAGAAAGTACCAACCTACAACATTGCCGAAGCTAACATTACACAACAGTGGAGAGACACAACAATGTCTAATCTCGTTTTCGTCCTTGATACCAATAAAAAACCACTAACACCATGCAAGCCGTCAATGGCTCATAAGTTGTTAACGGCGGGTAAAGCTGCGGTATTTAGAAGGTATCCATTTACGATTATTCTCAAAAAGGTGGTAATCGCAACTCCGCAATTAATTATTCTCAAATTAGACCCAGGTTCTCAAACTACGGGGATAGCTTTAGTTCAAGATGAGCAAGTTATTTTTGGTGCTGAATTAACCCATCGAGGTCAAACAATAAAAGCGTCTTTGGAGTCCCGTCGTTTATTGCGTCGCTCTCGAAGAAACCGCCATACTCGCTATCGTCAGGCTCGATTTTTAAATCGCACCCGACAAGAGGGTTGGTTAGCACCCTGCTTACAGCATCGAGTAGAAACAACCCTAACTTGGGTGAATAAATTGCTCCGACTCGCACCCATCGGTTCCATTGTTCAAGAGTTAGTAAGATTTGACTTACAACAACTGGATAATCCTGAAATCTCAGGCATTGAATATCAACAAGGGGAATTAAAGGGCTATGAAATTCGGGAATATTTACTGAATAAATGGCAGAGAAAATGTGCTTACTGTGGTATTGAAAATGTGCGTTTACAAATAGAGCATATTCATCCCAAATCTCAGGGTGGAAGTAATCGAATTTCTAACCTATGCCTAGCCTGTGAAAAATGCAATACCCAGAAAGGAACTCAAAGCATTGAGTTATTTCTTACCCATAAACCTGACATTTTAAAGAAGATTTTATCTCAAGCTAAACATCCTCTCAAAGATGCTACAGCCGTTAATTCAACTCGATGGGCATTGTTTAATCGTCTTAAAGAAACAGGCTTACCTATTTCTACGGGTAGTGGTGGTTTAACAAAATTCAATCGAACCCGGTTAAATTTACCAAAAACTCATTGGCTAGATGCAGCCTGTGTTGGAGAAGTTAATTCTTTGCAGGTATTGACTTCTCAACCCTTGTTAATTAAGGCGACAGGACACGGTTCTAGGCAGATGTGTCGCACGGACAAGTTTGGATTCCCATCTCGATATGTTCCCAGGTTGAAATTCGTCAAAGGGTTTCAAACTGGAGATATTGTGAAAGCAATTGTTTCCTCTGGCCATAAAGTGGGAACTTATATTGGTCGTGTGGCAGTTCGTACAACAGGTAGTTTCAATATTTCCTTAAAGAAAACACTTGTACAAGGTATTAGTCACAAATATTGTTCACTTATTCACAGAAAAGATGGTTATTTGTATGCAACATAGCCCCTGCCCCCCTTTTCCTCCCAATACCAAGCTGATTACAGCTATGGTGTGGGTCTCCAAGGGGGAAGACAGATGACAATAACAGGCATTGCAATTACGGGCTGCGGATCTGCTACTCCCTCGGTTTTACTGGATAATCACGGACTGTCTCAACGGGTCGAAACGTCCGATGAATGGATTGCTTCTCGCACGGGAATTCAGCATCGGCGATTAGCTGATCCCAATACTGGGTTAAGTACATTAGCAACATCGGCGGCTCAAGAGGCGATCGCCATGGCGAACCTTGACCCAGCCGCCATTGATTTAATTATCTTAGCGACATCAACGGCTGATGATTTGTTTGGGAGTGCCAGTTTAATTCAAGCTCAATTGGGTGCAACTAAAGCGGTCGCCTTTGATATGACCGCCGCTTGTTCGGGGTTTGTGTTTGGGTTAGTTACCGCCGCCCAATTTATTCGCACAGGGGTCTATCAAACTGTTCTTGTCATTGGTGCTGATGTTCTATCCCGTTGGGTTGATTGGTCAGATCGCAGAACCTGTATTTTATTCGGTGATGGGGCGGGAGCCGTGATTTTACAGGCTGATGAACAGGAGCATTTATTGGGATTTGAAATTAGAAGTGATGGCCGACAAAATCAATCTTTAAATTTATCCTATCAACCCCAACCGCAAGAAATATTACCGGGAATTACGATTGGTCAAGGAACCTATCATCCCATTACGATGAATGGTCAAGAAATCTATCGATTTGCGGTGAAAAAAGTTCCAGAAGTTATCGAAAAAGCATTATTTAGAGCGAATTTAACCGTTGATCAAATCGATTGGTTAATTCTACACCAAGCGAATCAACGTATCTTAGATGCTGTCGCAGAACGGTTAAATATTCCCTCAGAAAAAGTCATTAGTAATTTAGCAAAATATGGTAATACTTCGGCAGCTTCTATTCCTTTAGCTTTAGATGAAGCTGTTCGAGAGGGAAAAATTAAACTCGGCGATCGCATTGTTACATCTGGTTTTGGAGCCGGATTAACCTGGGGGGCTGCCGTGTTTGAATGGGGAAGATAATCAGTTATCAGTTATCAGTTATCAGTTATCAGTTATCAGTTAAGAGTCAACCGTTAATTATTGAAAATGACAAAAACAGCATGGATTTTTCCGGGTCAGGGTTCGCAAAAAATTGGCATGGGAGCAGGTTTATTTGAACAATCTGACCTTAAAACGAAATTAGAATTAGCTGAAAATATTTTGGGGTGGTCTATTTCTGAAATTTGTAGTGATCCAGAAGATAAAATTTCTAAAACTTTGTATACCCAACCCTGCTTATATGTGGTTGAAACTTTACTGGTGGATCGCTTAAAACAGGAAGGTCAATCTCCTGATTATGTGGCGGGTCATAGTTTAGGAGAATATGTAGCTTTATATGCTGCTGGTGTCTTTGATTTTGAAACAGGTTTAACGTTAGTTAAACGTCGGGCTGAATTAATGGATAGTGCCGATGGGGGTCAAATGGCGGCGTTAATTGGGTTTAACTCAGAACAGTTACAAGAACAAATTCAAAAAACAGACAATGTTGTTCTAGCTAATGATAATAGTGCAGCACAAGTTGTGATTTCAGGAACCCCAGAAGCCGTCGATCAAGTGTTAGCAAATATTAAAGTCAAACGAGCCGTTAAATTAAACGTTTCCGGTGCATTTCACTCTCCTTTAATGGCGGAAGCAGCTACAGAATTTCAACGAATTTTAGATGAAATTCCCTTTAACAACGCACAAGTTCCCGTCTTATCCAATGTTGACCCTACCCCCACAACGGATGCAAGTTTGTTAAAACAACGCCTAACTCAACAAATGACGGGTTCTGTCCGGTGGCGAGAAATTTGTTTACAATTATCAGAATTAGAGGTGCAACAAGTGGTGGAAATTGGCCCCGGAAACGTTCTAACGGGTTTAATGAAGCGGACTTTTCCTGAAATTGTGTTGCAAAATATAAGTTAATGGTTGACTTTTGACAGTTGACTGAAACCTAATAACATACTGTTAGCGGGCGGGGAAAACCCGCTCCACACCCCTGACACCTAAATTATGACTGTTTCTTCCTTAACACCATCCAGAGTCGCTGAAAACACCCTGCATTTTTTTCGACCAACTTCCCCTAAACCCGATTTACCGTTATTTTTGTTTTTACCGGGAATGGATGGGACAGGGAAACTATTCAGTGTTCAAATTCCCCGGTTGATGGATGCGTTTGAAATTCGGTGTTTAACCATTCCTAAAACTGATCAATCTGACTGGGAAACTTTAGCTTCAAAAACCATTGATTTAATTGATGCAGAGCGTAAAGCTAATCCTAAACGTGAGATTTATTTATGTGGAGAATCCTTTGGGGGGTGTTTAGCTTTATTAGTTGCTATTGTAGCTCCTCAATGGTTCAGCCGTTTAATTTTAGTTAATCCCGCTTCATCCTTTAAACAACGACCTTGGTTAAGATGGGGTTCCTATTTAACTCAATGGCTTCCTGATTGGTTTTATCCGAGTTCGGTGATGGGTTTACTGCCATTTTTAGCTTCTTTAGGACGCATTGAAACATCGGAACGTCAAGCCTTATTAACAGCTATGAATTCATTACCTCAACAAATTTCAGCTTGGCGATTAGAATTATTGCAAGCGTTTAAACCGAATGAAGCCCATCTTCGAGAAATTGATATTCCTGTTTTAGTCATTGCGAGTGGTGCTGATCGATTATTACCTTCTGTTTTAGAAGCCCAATATTTAACTAAAACCTTACCGAATTCTCAAATGGTGGTTTTACCCGATAGTGGTCATGCTTGTTTATTAGAAAATGATGTTGATTTATATGCGATTATTCAGGCTTATTCTGTATCTGAAGACAGCGATCGCATCGTTCAATATCAGAGGTAATGGGGATCACGGATTTAAGAGGATTTCACGGATTTTAATCTATCTTAAACTGATAACTGATAACTGATAACTGATAACTGATAACTGATTTAAGGTCTAACATAACTTAATCGCGCCAACAAAGAAGGCGGTTTTAAATGGGTAACAATCCGATTTAAGGGTAAAATCCGAATTTGATTATTATGCAGAACATTCACCTGATACACTTTTTTATTCGTAATATCCAATCCCGTTAACCAGCCACTTCTGGCATGATAAACCCCCGTATCAATTCCTAACCATCCTTGGCCTTGAACTAAATTACCGGGTTCAATGCCATCAAAGGTAAACGTAATGGTATGACCGATAATAATTAATTTATTGGCAAAATAGGGTTTAGGGATATTGTGAAATTCTCGCCGTATCCAACAAAATTCCGCTTCATCTTGTTCTTTAATGGACATTTTGGGATGAACACCCGCATGAACCAGCCAAACATCTCCTAAATCGACATATAAAGGTAAAGAAGCCATCCAGTGCACATGATCCCTAGGAATAATTCCTAAATCTTGATAACTGGTAATTGTCGTCATACCGCCACTATACAACCATGCTTGCCAAGCTTGAGGATTTTTTCCGTCCTCCGGCAAAGCATTTAACATCAATTGTTCATGGTTGCCCCTTAAACAATGATACGGGCTATTTTTGACGAATTCGACCACCTGGGCACTTTTGGGGCCACGATCAATTAAATCCCCCAAAAAATACACTTGATCATTTGCACCCGGAGCAATACGCTCTAAAAGGGTCATTAGCCCGTCATAATGCCCATGTACGTCACCAATAACAATGCGTCGAGTCAACATTTTTGATTCACTTGCACACGTTAGAGGGTGTTCGTAGGAACAGGACTCATCGGCTTAAGGCGCGAATAAAATTCTGAAGTCCAGACAAAACACCTTTTTTGGGCCGTTGGACAGGTTGTGCCACTGACTCATCACTTTCTTGAGTCACCTGTGCCAGAATTAGATCCAGTTCATCGCCGACGGGTTTTGTCGGCTGCTCAGTGATCAACTGGTACTGCCCATCAATTTCTAACCAAACTTCCCACATTGAAGGATAACAACGTCTGAGCGCAGCACCTTCTAAGGCTTTGAGGTAATAGCAAGACTCAATAGTCTTGATAAACCGTTCGCGTAACTGACGAGCAGCATATCCTATTCCTATAATAGCAAGATCTTCAAGCTTTGGATTCAGTAAAATTACGGGGCGATCTCCGGCTAATTGGTACAATTTTTCCACCTGCGCCACTTCCACCGCAGAGGGAGAGACGACTAAAAACTGTTGATCTTCTGGCTCTAATCGGGTTTCAACCGGAGAACGGGAGGTTCCTAAATCTGTCACCCGAAAAGAAGTTTCTCCCCAGTCCCGACGAGCTAAGGCTGCGGCACCGGTATCGGGGAACAATACCACTAATTGATGATTCGGTTCTTCTATCGCCGGAATAAATTCTTGAGCGATAGATTGAGCTTGTAGTTCAATTTCAGGGAACACTAATTCAACTTGAATTAATTTATAATCATCGGCTAATGCCGCTTTTGTTGCTTGTTTAGCTTGTTCAATTGCTTCTTCTAAACTGTTAGGTAGTTGAGACATAGGTGGGATAGGATTATTAATGGCTTTGATTAAGTTACTGTTGTTGATTAATTGATCTTGAGTATAACCCTCTTCGGGCTTTTAACCAAGCTTGTAAATCAAAATTTGTGATTTCAGATAAATAGTCAAAGGCATCTTGTCCCGATAGCACCCTCCACCCCCCTACAATACAAGCATTGATAGCTTGAGGTAAACTATCAGTTCGCAAAATCAGTAAAACAGGTTTGTACCCCCTATTCGTTAATCGTTCAGCGTATTGCTTAAACTTCTTTAACGTTCCTGAATCTCCTGATCCAATTCTATATTTTGCATCGATAGCATCGGTTCCAATGACTAAATCACATAATTCATCTTTTCCATCTCGAATGGCAGGAGAAAAGTCTATACAACTTTGTCTACCAACTTCAATAATAAGACGTTCCCAACATTTGCCTAATTCTCTTCCCCAATACTGTTTATTGAGATCTTTGATTTCTTGTGTCAAACCAAAAACCAGCATTAAATCATCTTCTTCCAAGGATTCTTCTATAAATTTTTTTGCATTGAATGATACACTATACTGCTGTAAAATGGATTCAAGATGCCGATCATCAATGGAATTAGACATTAATTTATTTTCTCCAGCACAATAATAGTATCATGTTTAATAGTTCCAGCCCAATTAACGTTTCTGGGTAGATTCAAACGTCGATTTTTTAAAAGAAGGTTGAAATTGAATATTTTCTTAAAGCCTAAGTCACAAGCAATTTCTGACAAAAGAGATGCTACAGGAATTTCCACGCCACAAATATTGCTAACATCGCCTACAGAAAAACAGTAATACCCACCTTTTTTTAATACCTGTAAACTCTGTAAAAAATGTAACTTCATATCCATAAAATATTTATAAACAACTCTGGATCTAAGTTGATTTTGACCCGAAGTTGCTTGATATTTTTTACCAAAATAGATATTTTCGATCAACTGATCTAAATGCAAATAACCCGTTTTTCCTAATTCTTTACACTCCTGCTTGGGAATTCGTTCAGTTCCGATTTCTTGAGAGTATAAATTTAAACGTTCCTGGTTACTATTTACCAATCCTAACCAATGCAGTTCAAACTTAGAAGCCCAAACATAATCAATCGCATTAATATAGGGTGGAGAAGTAATAATTGCATCAACTGTTAAGGGTTCTGGCAGTTGTCGAGCATCTTGAGAAGATAGTTGTTGAATTTGAGCCGTAAAGTTTTTTAAGAAAGGGTTCCATTCCCCAAAAGCTTCAATAGATTGTTTAACATAGTGTTGAAAATATTGAAATACATCTGAACGGGAACGAATAGGGATTTTCTCAATATGGGAACGTCGGGCTGCCAAAATCATACCATCATTCATATTTGAAGTCTTTCTAACGGTTGAGCTAAATGCTAACCAAAGTAAAGGTTGAAGGCTATAGTCAGCTAATAGAATCTGTTCTCTTAAAAGTTCTAATCCTTCTTGTACAGGCTGCTGAAACCAAAAATCTTTATTGGAAAAATTGATGGTTGCGGGTGCAAACTTTTGGGTAGATACTTTTTCGATAATTTGGGTTGTTGCTTCTAAAATCTCCTGGGTTGAAAATACAGTGGTTTTAACTTGGCAAATTAAACGACTGAGAGGGTGATAGTCTAACCAGTAGGCTGAAATATTTTGTTGAATGGCTTCTAATAAAGTTGTACCGGAGCCACAAAATGGGTCAAGAATTGTACAAGCAGGAACAGCGTATTTTTTGAGAAACCAACGAGGAATCTCTGGGATAAATTTTGCAGGTTGGAATCCTAAAGAATAGACTTTTAGAGGGGGAACTCTTTCAACAGTTATAAACTTTCCAGACTCCAGATTATCAGGAATTTGCTCTGCAATCTGTGAATAGGAATGCAACTGTTGTTCAAATGTGTTGAGCATACTCTTTAGAATTCTATCAACCTGATTAAGTTAAACACTCATGGCTAACAACTGATTGGGAATCAAGCGTTCTAAGACTTGTTTCAGAACCATTGCTGTCCAATCAATATCTGCTTCGGTGGTATCCCGTCCCAAGGTAAACCGAATTCCCCCTAAAGCCACAGTTTCGTCATATCCCATCGCTAATAAAATCGGACTGGGACTGAGTTTACCACTGCTACAAGCCGAACCTGCACTAATGCCAATTCCGGCTAAATTCAGTTGACGAACCAGGGTTTTTCCGGTTAGGGTGGCGGGGTCAATGTGTTTTGGGGGAATAACAGAGAAACTGACATGATGGGGTAAACGATTTAAGCGATCGCCTGTGGGTAATAAATAGGGTACATCAGCCAATAAGTCAAATAAGCGATCGCGCAACCGAATTAACCGAGGGGTTTCCGTGGCCATTTCCTGGGCGGCTAATTCGCAGGCTAACCCAAATCCCGCAAGGGTGGGAACCCCCTGCGTCCCTGAACGCAATTGAAATTCCTGTCCGCCTCCGGCTAACAACGGCGTTAACGTTACCGTATCCCGAACATATAACGCCCCGGCTCCTTGGGGGCCATATAATTTATGACTGGATAGGGATAATAAATCAACGGGTAACTGCTGCACATCCAGGGGTAAACGTCCGGCTACCTGTACCGCGTCGGTATGGAATAAAATCCCCTGGGAATGGGCTATTTTACCTAAGATTTCAATCGGTTGCAGTGTTCCTACTTCACTTTGACCATAAATAACCGACACTAACACCGTATTCGGTTGAATGGCCGCTTGTAAGTCCAAGGGGTGAATCCGTCCGCGACAGTCTACGGGTAATCGGGTGACTTGCCATCCCCATTGTTCCAGCATTCGCACCGGTTCCGCAATAGCCGAATGTTCCACCGTAGAAATAATCAAATGTTGGGGTTGAGCATATTGACGGGCTACCCCTAAAATCGCCAAATTGTCCGCTTCAGTTCCCCCGGAAGTAAAAATAATCGATTCCGGTGGAGCATTAATCAGATGAGCCACTTGTATTCGAGATCGTTCTAAAACCGTTGCGGCTCTTTGACCCCACTCATGAAGACTCGAAGGATTTCCCCACTGTTGAGCCATCACCCTTTGCATCAGGGTCATCACTTCAGCATGGGGAGGAGTGGTTGCACTATAGTCGAGATAAATTTGCATGGATGTTTCTCAATCAAAAGTTAAGTTTTGTTATCAAGGAAAAAAATAAACGGGTTAGGATTTTAGCGATTTAATCTCCCGGTTTACAAACGTTGTAATCTTCATGGGAAAGAACTTTTTGGGGAACGAGGAAAGTACCACTATCTTGACAAAGCATCCGATAATTCCGCGTTACGGGAATACTGATAATAAACCGATTATGGCGAAGTCGCTTCCCCCCAAAGTCTCGATAACTTTTCTGGTCATTTAAGCCAGCAATAATGGCCCTGGCTTTAATCACGACATAATCTGGTAAGCCTCTCAGGTCAATAATATCCTGAGCAAAGGAGGCTTCCCATTCTAGTTTTTTAGTTCGTTTGTCCTCAATAGCCTGATGTTGGGAATCCTGTGTCACTTCTTGTTGATTACAACGATGACAAAGTTTCCCATATCCTTTATGGCCACAGGGAAATGTCCTCTTTCGTTTTGGCATAATACAGCAGTGAGGGTTATTACCCGCGCCGATAAGCCCTGAGCGAGTGCTTACAGCGACAGACCGTTAAAAAGTGAAACATCCTTTTAACTCGGTAGCTTGGCAGAAATTAAGTTAATCTCCCCCCTATTAATAGATTACCTGAATCAGGAGGCAGGAGTAAGTCAACCGTTACCCGTTAGCAACTCCTAGTTCCCTCATCCCTTCAGGGAACTGTGTTCCATCCCTTGTTTGTCGCTCCTGTTGCTGCCAAACTGTTAATAGAATCCATTTAATGGTTGCTGATCGGTGAATAAATTGCGTCAAATTTCACTGCGGTTAGGGTTAATACTATTATGGGCTGGGGGTCTGGGTGCTTGTGTGAAAACATCCTCCCAGTCTGTATTAAAACCTCGTTTAGATTCTTTAGAACAAGATGCTTTAATTCAAGTTTATTTTAATCATTCTGAAGCTTCTGTTTATCCAGAACCCTATCGTCAATCTTTGCGGTTTGGGGATAATTTAGAACAAGTTATTATTGATACAATTCATCAAGGAACATCAACAATTGATATCGCGGTTCAAGAATTTCGTTTACCGAATATTGCTCAAGCGTTAGTGGAACGTCACCAAGCTGGGGTGAAGATACGAGTTATTGTAGAAAATACTTATCGCCGTCCTTGGAGTCAATTTACAGCCACCGAAATTCAGCAGTTACCTGAACGAGAGCAGGAGCGATATCAGGAGTTTATCTTACTAGCAGATGTTAATCAGGATGGAAAAGTTGGCCCAGAGGAAAGTCAGCAACGAGACGCTTTAATGTTATTAGAAAACGCTGGAATTCCGATGATTGACGATACGGAAGATGGCTCCAAAGGGACAGGGTTAATGCACCATAAATTTATGGTCGTTGATGGAAAGAATGTTATCATTACGTCTGCTAACTGGACAACCAGTGATGTTCATGGAGATTTTAAAACCTTAGAAAGTCAAGGAAATGCCAATAATTTATTAAAAATTGAAAGTTCCAAATTAGCCCAATTAATGACTCAAGAGTTTAATTTAATGTGGGGGGATGGGGTTGGGAAAAAAAAGGATAGTTTATTTGGAATTAATAAACCTTTTCGAGGTCATCAAACAATTTTAGTCGGGAATACTCCTGTAACCGTTCAATTTTCTCCGACTTCTCAAAAACAACCTTGGCAAAACAGTACCAATGGTTTAATTCAACAAGAATTACAGAAAACTCAACAATCCTTTGATTTTGCTTTGTTTGTATTTTCAGATCAAAAAATTGTCAATACCTTAGAAAAAAAACATCAAAATCAGGTCTTAATTCAAGGCTTAATTGATCCGAGCTTTGCCTATCGTTCCTATAGTGAAGGGTTGGATATGATGGGAATTTCCTTAGTTAATCAATGCCGTTATGAAGCGGAAAATAAGCCTTGGAAACAACCCATTTCAACGGTAGGAAGTCCGAATTTACCTCCGAGCGATCGCTTACATCATAAATTTGGAATTATTGATCATAAAATTGTGATTACAGGTTCCCATAATTGGACAGAAGCCGCCAATACTCAAAATGATGAAACTTTGATAATTATTAATAATACAACAGTTGCTACTCATTTTAAGCGAGAATTTGAACGATTATATCAAAATTCAGCTTTAGGGATTCCCACTTGGCTATTAACAAAAGTCGAAAAAGATTTAAAAGCCTGTGGGGATTCTATTGTTACAACATCTAATTCTTATCAATCTGTAAAACCTTTAAATTCAGGGTCTTCAGATATTAAAATTAATCTCAATACAGCAACCCAAGCGGAATTAGAAACCTTACCCGGAGTCGGTGCAAAATTAGCTCAAAATATTATAGCGGCTCGACAGAAAAAACCCTTTACTTCCCTCGAAGATTTAGATCAGGTGTCCGGCGTTGGGCCAAAATTATTAGAAAAAATCCGCGATCGCATTACTTGGTAAACTAACTTAGAAACTAGGTTGATCAATGACCCAGGTGAAAAACCTAGTTTCTTCTATCTTTTAAATCAATTCTTAACGCTGTTGTTTGGGGAAGGGAATTCCCAACGTGCTGTGGAAATCTTGTTGAGTTTTGGCGCTGAGACGACGGGAAACTTGTTTAACAATATTTTTTAATAAGGTATCCCCAGTTTTTTGAATTAACGATTGAGATTTGGAACGAATAAACTTAGGAAATTGTACCCCGACTGCTAAATCTAAGTGCCATTTTGCTCCGGTAATTTGGGTAGGACATTCACTTAATTTAATGCCGCGTTCAGCGCAAAATTCTGCTGGGGGTAATTCCACTAAAGTCATGGTAGATTGAAAATCGACCTCATAACCGGGAGCCGTATAATTGGGTATGGGAACTGTCCGAATCCGATAAACCCCCTCAGCATCCGGTGGGACTAATTCTAACCCAATTCGCGCTTCCACCAGATAGCCAAAAGCTCCAAATCTGCCAATCAGTAAATCATAAGCGTTATTTCCTAACGGTTCTGTTTTCATCGGTAACGCACACCGACAAAACCAGCCACTATGCTGACCTAAATATTCCGCCACCGTATCCATATCGGCGAACATTTCCATACAGTCTTCAAACTGGCTATGAAACCACATTAACTCCTGAGAATCCAGCACGGTCTGGGTTTCGTCTTCAGGGTTTGGGAGAGCAGTAGAATCATCAATCAAATTATATGATGCTCTTGATGCTTGAAGTTCAGCCATATTATACTGCATGATCCATTCTCCTACAAGCGTTTCTTCCTATTTCCAGGATGCCTTGTGTTATCTCAAACCGCTACAATAAATATACGGGTGCGAGACTTTCCTGTCAAAGTCTAGGTTGGAATTTTCGACAATACCCAAACTGAACCCTTGTATTTAGAAGCGATCGCAATTCTACAAAACAGTTTAGGATCACAACAATTGTTCCTAATATTGTTATTTTTGAATGGCAAAATATACCTTTAGATGAACAAGGAGAAATTGCCAATGATGCGACTATCGCCCCAGATTGGACAATTGAAATCTTATCCCCAGAACAACAGTCAACCCGTGTGATTAATAATATTTTATTTTGTTTAAAACATCAAACGCAATTAGGTTGGTTAATTGATCCGCAGGAACGATTAATATTAGTCTTTAAACCGAAGCAAGAACTGGAAGTATTTGAAGGAGAACAAATTTTACCGATTTTAGATAGCTTAAAAGGTTATCAATTATCCGTTAATTAATTATTCAGTTGGTTAACCTTTAAACTCTGAAACTCTCAATAGAATTACGCACCCCAAGTTTTTCTTCCTAATGCAATCATCATCGAACCTAATACAACTAAAATTGCTCCTATAATTGCTAAACTTGTTAAATGTTCGGGTTCGATTAATAGGGGAAATAATAGGGCAACCAGATCAACAGCAATTAATGTTATAATCGGGGCTAAGGCTAAAACGGCACTCACTCTGGATGCTTCCCAATGTTCTAAAGATTCGGCAAAAGCGCCGTAAGCAATTAATGTATTGAGTCCGCAAAACAGTAAAATTAAGAGTTGAAAAGGGGTGAGAGTAAAAATAGCTGTTGGTGTCGCAATGGGTAAATATAAAATGGTGCAGCTTCCATAAATAAACCACATAATATGAGTAGAGGGAAGTTGTTGTAATAATTGTTTTTGAGCTAAGGCATAAATTGCCCATGAGATTGCTGCAACTCCAATTATAAAACTTCCCCATAAATATTGATCAGAAGCCGTAACTAAAATTCGTAATTGTTCATTAAAAAATAAACTAAAACCTAATGTCAGAACTCCTAAACCTAACCCTTGTAATCGTGTATAACGTTCTTTAAAAAAAACAATCGCCCCTAACCCCATTAAAACAGGAGACAGTTGAATTAAAACTTCTGCATTTGTAGGGGAAGTCAAAGCTAACCCTTGTAAAAATAGTACATAGTTAGCAGCTAAAAATATTGTAGCAATTGCTAATAATCCCCAAGGCATTAAACGCCACTTTTGGATATCAGGAAGTTGTTGACGAGTTGCTAAATATCCTCCTAACAGGATAAAAGCAATTAAAAATCGAAACCAAGTAACGGTATAAACATCTAAAGCTTGTAAAATAATGGCTAATCCTAATGGTAAAATTCCCCATAAAAATGTTGTTAATAGCGCTAACCCTAATCCTAACCGCCAACGCCCTGATGTTGAATGAATTGACATTTTAAAAATTTAAATAAGCTCATATTAATTATACAATAAAATCGATTGTATTGATCTGTCTTAGGATTGATTATTCTCATGATTTAATTGCTGCTTAAGCACAGTTACTGAACTCTACAGTAAGGTTAATAATTCTTCTTCGGATAACAGGGTAATTCCTAAATCTTGGGCTTTTTTGAGTTTAGATCCGGCTTCTTCTCCTACCACAACATAATCAGTTTTTTTACTCACCGATTCCGTTACTTTTCCGCCCGCATTTTGAATTAATTTTTTAGCTTCATCTCGTTTTAAAGTGGGTAAAGTTCCTGTGATTACAAAAGTTTTACCTGCTAAATATTGAGATCTATTAATTATATTATAATTTATTTTTTCAGAATTAGCAAGCTGTAATTCTGCGAGTTTTAATCGTTCAATTAAGTCTTGATTTGCGGGAAGATTAAACCATTGATAAACTGAATAGGCAATTTCTGGCCCAATTCCATAAACCCCTTCAATGTCCGTGGCAGATGCTTGGGTTAACTGTTCAACACTTTTAAATTTTTGAGTAATTAATTCCGCGTTGACACTGCCAACGTGACGAATGCCTAACCCATATAATACCCGCGACCAAGGTTGAGTTTTAGAGGTAGCGATCGCATTCATAATTTTAGTGGCTGATTTTTCCCCCATGCGGTCTAAAACCATTAATTTTTCAACGGTTAAATCATATAAATCAGCTACAGAATTAACTAATTTTTTACTGACTAATTGTTGTACTAATTTATCCCCAATGCCATTAATATCTAAGGCATCTCTGGAACACCAATGAATCAAAGATCCTTGTAAAATTGCCGGACAAGACTCATTAATACATCGCGTCACTGCTTCTCCCACAGGTTGTACAACGGGTTGGCCGCATTCGGGACAATGGGTGGGCATTTCAAACCGTTTAGCGTCCTTGGGGCGTAATTCTAATAAGACTCTCAGCACTTCGGGAATAATTTCCCCGGCTTTCCGTACAATTACAGTGTCACCGAGATGCAAATCTAACTCAGTAATGCGATCGCGATTATGTAATGTTGCTCGTTGAACCGTAGTTCCTGCGAGTAAAATGGGGTTAAGTTCTGCAACCGGGGTTAACGCCCCAGTTCTCCCCACTTGTACTGTGACAGATTTTACTTGCGTTGGGGCTTCTTCGGCGGGATATTTATAAGCGATCGCCCACCGGGGGAATTTTTGAGTAAATCCTAATTTTTTCTGTAAAGACAAAGGATTAATTTTAATTACAACCCCATCAGTCATATAAGGTAAATTATGCCGTTCTTGATCCCAATATTCACAATATTTTATCACTTCTTCTAAATTAGAACAGACTTGACGATTTGGATTAACTTTAAATCCCATTGTTTGCAATAATTCTAAATTATCCCATTGGGTTTGGAAATCAGTAATTTCTAAATTATCTTGTTGGGGAATTTGTAAAGTATAAGCAAAAAAATCAAGCTTCCGTTGAGCTACAATTTTAGAATCTAATTGTCTTAAAGTTCCACCAGCAGCATTTCTCGGATTAGCAAATAACGCCTCTCCTGCTTGTTTTCGTTCTTGATTAATTTGTTCAAATACAGTTAAGGATAAAAAAGCTTCTCCTCGTACTTCAACTAAAGCAGGTGGATTTTCTCCTTCTAATTTTAAGGGGATGGAACGAATTGTTTTAACATTTTGAGTAATTTCTTCCCCGGTTATTCCATCTCCTCGCGTTGCGCCTCGAACTAATATTCCGTTTTCATAAGTTAATGCTAAGGCTGAACCATCTATTTTTAATTCACAAACATAAGTCGGTAATTTGGAGGAATTTGTGGCTATTTTTTGTCCTCGATCTTGCCAAGTTTTTAACTCGTTAAAATTAAAGGCATTTTCTAAACTATATAAAGGAATATTATGTTGAACAGATTGAAATTGGGTAGCAGGTCTTTCTCCAACTCGTTGGGTCGGACTATCTAAGGTAATTAATTCAGGATATTTTTGTTCTAAATCTTGCAGTTCTCGATATAATTGATCATAAATAGAATCCTCCATTGTTGGAGCATCCAAGACATAATATTCATAACTAGCTTTTTGCAATAATTTTCTTAATTCTTCAACTCGTTGTTGCATTTTTTGGGTAGCTTCTGTCATGGTTAAGACCTCAAATCTTTTACAGTTATAGAGATAAAAAGGAAAGTTAATTGATCAACCTCCCTTTCTCAATTTTGAATTTCCCTTTTTTCAAACCATCCTAAGTCTCTATAAATTTAACTCCGTTAATTCACTAAAGACTAACGGTTTTTGCTCATTGAGAACACCGTCTTTATTTTGATCTGTTCGACTTCCGCCATTCGTTTCCGTGGGAAATTGATTAATTCCTTGTAAAATTCGAGATTCATTTTCCACTTGAAAGACATTAGCATAGAGATTTGCTACAACTTGCTTTCCTTCTTGGGTGAGTTCTAAATATTTGAGAGCCGCCGGAATATAAGGAAATACGCCATTCCAGTAAAACTTAGCGTAATTTCGGCGTAAATCTCCAGGGGTTTTATACCCTAAAACTTTGTTCGTTCCCACTTCTTCAAATTCATAAAATAAGGAACTAATTTTTTTCAAATAGCGCGGATCACTGAGTTGACCAATCAAATCAGCGGCTCTTGCTAGTCCTGAATAATTATGTCGATCTTGGTGGGTTTCATCGGCGGGAACCGGAAAACGAGTTAATTCAATATTGCGTTTAATTTGTTCCGCATCGATTAAATTATGACCGCCAAATCGTTCATCAATGACTAATTTTCCGCGATCAACATGATAAGGTGTTAAACTAGCTGACGTGGCTCCAACAGAAATCGAAACAATTCCATCTCCAATTCCAGTTGCATATAAACCAATTGATTCTTGATCCTGACGACAAACGCCTTTGACATAACCAATATCATGACACAGCAAGGAAATAATAAAATGCAACCAATCTTGAGGTGTAACACCGCCTTCTCGGATATGTTTTCCGCGTAAAATTTCTTGTCCTACTAACGTCACTAACATAGTATGCTCGACGTTATGATAAAGAGCATCACAATTGGCAATATTTTCTAAAGCCATTGTTCCAGCCCAAGCAATAATCTCAGGGTAGTCTGGTTTAAACCCTCCATAAGTACGACGATATCCGGCTTGTAATTGTTGAACAAAGGCATCAATTAGAATGGCTGTGGCATTAAACATAATAATCCGTTGGATAAAGAATTAGAGATGTCAATCCGGGTACAAAAGAGTGCAAGGTTTGGGCTTGTGATTGGCAATCCCGCATTTTTGCAGTAAATTTATTTAGAGTCTCAAGGTTGATCCTATTATATTCGACTTATCCCTTATCTTGCTATCAGTGAGTTTACGGAATTATGGCAATTGACAGTTGTTGAATTTTGCAGTCTCGAAGGTTCGGAATGAGGAGAACAAATAGGCTGGATTTTAATATAATTGAGTAATGCACAGGCAAAAATCTGAAAAACTAACCGTTTGGTTGTCGTTAGGCTACTTCAGAGTTGGTAAAATTTAAGACAAACTTAATGCTTAACTGATTATGACATCCGCATTTGATCCTAACTTAATTTTCCTATTATACGACCAAACCCTTCCTGGGGACACCTTAACCAATGATACAACCGGGGGTAATAATGGAAATGATACCGTGACCGGAAATGATACCGTGACCGGAAATCAAATTCCCCAGGTGAGTGATACCTTGGGAGCTAGTCTAGCTGGAACTGCTGCTGCTGATATTATTCGAGGCAATATAGGGGATGATAGTTTGTATGGTCGGGGGGGAGGGGATACCATTTTTGGTGATGACGGAGAGGATTTGATTGAGGGTGAAACGGGAAATGATTATATTAATGGGAATCAAAGTCGGGATTCTATTTTAGGGAATGAAGGAAATGATACCTTGTTTGGAGGAAAAGGTAGTGATACCTTATATGGAGGGAATGGACAAGATTTTTTATCAGGAAATAATGATAATGACCTCTTGATAGCGGGTAGTGATTCGATCGGAACTGATGATAATAATAACACCCTATATGGCGGAGCCGGTGATGATTGTATCTTGGGGGGAAATAGAGATGATTTGTTATCGGGAGATCGAGGTCAAGATATTTTAGTCGGCGGTGAAGGACAAGATGGATTTTTGATTTCTGTTAATTCTGGTAGTGCTAATTCAGCTTTCGTTGATGTGATTTTCGATTATAATGATAATAACGACTTCTTTTTTCTGCCGTCAGACTTAACCTATAGTCAATTAGTCATTGAAACGGGAAGTGTTAATGACATTAACGGTGTATTGATTCGCACGGATAATGTTAATAATCCCACTTATTTAGCATTCCTTCCCGGTTTTACAGGAAATTTAACATCTGGAGATTTTAAATCTCTCTCTTAGCTAAAATTTGAGAAAATAATAGGATAAAATAACGATTTCATAGAGAGTATTCAATACCATAATGTACGGGTTTCTCAACCTTAATAAATCTGCGGGTTTAACCTCCCATGACTGTGTGGCGCGAGTGCGTCGAATCTTACGATTAAAACGAGTCGGACACGCCGGAACCCTCGACCCAGCAGCAACAGGAGTGTTACCCCTTGCTCTGGGAAAAGCCACTCGTTTATTACAATTTCTCCCGCCTCAAAAAGCCTATCAAGCTAGAATTCGATTTGGTGTCACCACCACAACCGATGACTTGGAAGGAGAAATATTAACGAGTCAACCTGTACCCCATTTACAACTCCAACAAATTCAAGAAATTCTTCCTCAATTTAAGGGTAAAATTCAACAGATTCCTCCGCTTTATAGTGCCATTCATGTTCAAGGAAAACGATTATATGATTTAGCGAGAAAAGGAGAAAATATTGAAGTTCCAAGTCGGACAGTTGAAATTTTTGATCTCAAAATTTTAAATTGGTATCCGGGAGAATTTCCTGAGTTAGAAATTGTGATCGCCTGTGGTTCAGGAACTTATATTCGCTCTATTGCTAGAGATTTAGGAGCGATACTGAATTGCGGTGGAACCTTAGCTCATCTTATCCGAACAGAAAGCAGTGGTTTCTCTTTAGAAAATAGTTTAACTTTAGAAACCCTAGAAACCCAAGTTCAACAACAAACATTTTTTCCCCTATCTCCGACCTTAGCTTTAAATCATTTAACAATTATTACACTCACCGATGAATCTGCAAAACGTTGGTGTCAAGGACAATCAATTGCTGTAGATTCTGAAACCTTAAAACCTCAACCCGTGAGTGTTTATGATTTAGACAATCAACTTTTAGGAATTGGAAAATTTATCGAAACTTCCGATCAAGTTCTCCTCGCTCCTCAAGTTGTTCTCGCTGAAAATTAACAAATTTAATGATATGAAAATTCTATTAATTACCTTAATTCGAGGCTACAGATTCTTAATTTCCCCCCTGTTTCCTCCCGTTTGTCGCTTTCACCCCACTTGTTCCCAATATGCCATTGAAGCCATCGAACGCTTTGGAATAATTCAAGGCAGTTGGTTAGCAGTGCAACGCATTCTACGCTGTCATCCCTATCATCCAGGGGGATATGATCCTGTCCCTCCTAAGCCGGAAGATTAAGCCATTACTGCCCATAAAAAATGGGGTAGACTAGCTACCCCCTAGAACTAAATTATAGCAAGTTCAGACTTAGAATAGTTCAAAGTCGCTGGCTGTTAGAGTAGGTTTATTGACAAATGTAGCTACTTCTTGAGCAGCACCACCCGTGACGAAGTATAACTTGCCACTTTGGGAGTCATAAATCAGTCCAGTCGTAGTACCGACGTTAGCAGTATTGAAGTTAGCAATCACTTGGAATTCACCAGCTTCTACACTGACACCTAGAGATGCGAACTCAGTAGTAGATAAGGCAATCTTGTCAGTTCCTGATGTGAAATCAACTACTACGTCAGCATCCGCACTACCAACTTGGGTGAAGGCAAATGTGTCACTTCCGGCATTACCCGATAGGTTATCATTGCCTTTGTCTCCAGTAATGAAATCATTACCGTCTCCACCCGCAATAATATCGTCTCCTTTGCCACCAAAGATGGTGTCGTTTCCGACTCCACCATAAAGGCTGTCATCGCCTTGTTGACCCCAGATGGTGTCATCGCCATCGCCACCATCAATAAGGTCATTTCCTCCGGGTAGCTCTGGGGCACCATCACCCGCAAGCTGGTCATTACCAACGCCACCGTACACCTTATCATCTCCTAGATCACCAAAGATGTTATCATTTCCATCTCCACCGTACAGCAGGTCATTGTCAGCACCCCCGGCAATCACATCATTTCCACCTAAACCATAGATGGTGTCAAGTCCCTCGTTACCGTACAGTTGATCGTTGCCACTGCTGGTACTGCTGCCACTGCTACCTACAATCGAATCATTGCCACCCAAACCTTGAATGATAATAGGGTTTGCTGCACCAGCTACGAGAGGGCCACCTTGAGCGTTACCCTTAATCAGGACGGTATTAGCGGTTCCTGTTATGTTGTTTTCTCCAGCTGTTGCCGCAACTAGAGTAACTAACCCGTTAGAGCCAGTCTGTACTTCCACTGTTGATGGATTGGTTCCTGCTATCTGAGACATTCAAGTCCTCCTCACGTGAGCTTAATGTTGTTAGGATTTTGATTTTTCTGGGATTCTACAATAGGAACTTCGCTACTGGTAGTCTTAGAGATGATTAAACTTTAACTGACCAGTGATTCCAGTTTGGTAATGAACACCAGGTTTAGTTTATCCTAAAAGGAATAAACAATCCAGTGTATTCTAACTGAAAAAAGGACATCGCTGGCAGTTGTGCAACCTGCATCTCTGTCAATACAAAAAACAGTTGAGCATCACCTAGGGGAAACCCTGATCGTAAAGCTAAACTTTCTTCAGTAATGAATAAAAAAATATCGTATCAGCTTAACAGAAGTGTCAAGAAAATAGCAAGCGATTGAGAAACTTTTGTTTAAGGGCTAAATGGACAGAAAAGAACGATTCGATGATCTCACCTCTTTTGTTTCATTGCTTTTAGGGGACAAACCCCTCATAAATTAATGATCGCTTGATGTGAAAACTATCCCTGTACTGCCCAAGCGTGAAACGCCAGTTCTCAATGCTGATGATCCCTGACATCGCTTCGTTTAAAACTCTCTTCTTGACAACAACCCTAAACTACCGCCGAAACGAACGCAAGATAAAGTCTAGCCTCATTGACTTATCCCACGGCTGAGATGTTCCCAGAGAATTATCTTTAATCTTAGAAAAAACAAAATCCATTGATCTGAATCGGCTAAAATGCTTGGAGTTAAAAGAATCAAGCGCGATTCATCCCAAAGGTCGATTGTTCTAATCAAATCTGGGACAGGAACCCCCTGGAGGAAAATCCGCTCTTGATCAGGACAACCCATCAATACCATATGTGCAATCAACCTAACCCGATACAACGATTGACTTTATCCATTCCCTCTAGGCTTTACAAAAGCAGGGGTTGGGTGACGACAATGGTGGGGCTCGGACTAATAGCGAGTTTAGAAACTCCAGTTTTGGCCAATCTCCAGAGGATTCCACCCTATCCCCGTTCAATTTCCCAAAATTTGGCCCAAGGTTCCGTGATTTATGTTGATTCTAGCAGTGGAATTGATAGCGGTGCTTCCACAGGAAGTCAAGCTGGCCCCTATCGTTCGATTAGCTATGCTGTCCAAAAAGCCCAACCGGGTACGGTGATTCAAGTTAACCCCGGAACCTATAGCCAAGAAACCGGAGAGAGTTTTCCCATCGTTCTCCCAGAGGGAATCACATTACAAGGAGATGTGTCTACCAATGGCCAAAATACTGTTATTATGGGCGGCGGTAATTTTGTTAGTCCTACTTTTGCTCGACAAAATGCCACCATTAGAACGGAAGGAAACAGTCA
Organism: Planktothrix tepida PCC 9214; assembly: GCF_900009145.1. NCBI lineage: Bacteria > Bacillati > Cyanobacteriota > Cyanophyceae > Oscillatoriales > Microcoleaceae > Planktothrix > Planktothrix tepida. The sequence continues at coordinate 282,665 of NZ_LN889802.1, read as the reverse complement.
AATTTTAGGGTTAACTTTAACGAATCCGAATACTCGTGGAACGGCTTTATGGATAGAATCTTCTAATCCTACGGTGAGTAACTGTACGTTTATTAATAGCAAGCGAGATGGGGTTTTTATTAGTGCCGAAGGCAACCCTAAAGTGACCAGTAATATCTTTACTCAAAATGCTGGAAATGGAATTTCGATTGCTCGTTCAGGACGGGGAGAAATTCGCAATAATATTTTCCAAAATACAGGGTTTGGCATCTCGATTAATGACGAAGCAACCCCTGCCATTACGGAAAATAAAATTATTGAAAATCGGGATGGAATTGTGATTTCTCACCAAGCCAAACCCATCCTCCGCAATAATTTAATTGAAAATAATGAACGAGATGGAGTTGTTGCGATCTCCCAAGCTCAACCTGATTTAGGAACAGCCACCAGTCCCGGTCAAAATATTATTCGGAGTAATGGTCGCTATGATGTGTATAATGCGACACGCGGTTACACCCTTACGGTGGTGGGGAATGAAATCGATCAATCCAAAATCTCCGGCGCAGTGGAATTTTAAAACAAGAAAGCCAGCTTCCGTACCTTGGAAGCTGACCTCTAGGTTTTTATGAATGGATTTTCCTATGGTTAGGGTCTTTATAAAAGCTGACCCCATTTGAAGCATTAAAGTGGATTTATCTTTTAGGGTCTTTATAAAACTGACCCCATTTGATTCACTAAACTTAATCTTCTCAGGGATTATGACGAAACCTTAATTTCGTAATATTTTCTTTATTTTCTTTTGATTGCGTCTTGTTTTGGTTGATTGAGAAATGTGTCGTTATGTTACTTTGGGCCAGATATCCGGCGATTGGCCCGTTGTTCCCAACGAAACAACCCCACCATCAGAGCTACCACTCCCACTTGTAAGGCTAAGTTCGGTAACGCAGATTCAATATTCCGCCCCGCTAATAGTTGGGCCAAGAACACAAACGCACCAATTAAACCGGAAGCCCCAAAACCAACATAAATAAACTGTCGCAAACCCCGATAGGGAGCCTTTGCTTCTGCTTTCAGACGCGCATAGATTTCAGGACTGAGTTTTGATTTAGGAGTTGTCATATTCATTCACAAAATTAGAAAAGATAAACGCTATCGTAATATTAACAAAAGCGTCTGCAATAGCCCCACAATAATGCCTAAAATTCCCCCTAAATTAACAATCGCCTGTAATTCACTTTTAACGATACCGTTAATAGCAGCTTCCAAATTTTCCGGGGAAGTTCCGTTAACTCGATCAATAATCACCTGTTCAATATTGAGAATGGGAATCACTTGAGTCATAATTTTTTCTAAATCCTGTTCTAAATATCGTTCCAGAAGTAAGGCTAATTCTTGACTCACTAACTCTAAAGATGTATTCATCACAGGAGAGGTTTGTAATCGTTTTAAAATCAACGTTGAAAGATGATCCCAATCAATGGATTGGCTTAACCCTTGCATGACATCAATTCCTTGTTCCTGAATATAAACTTTAACGGCATCTCGTAGGGTTTTTCGCAGTTGTTTAACGGTAGAAACAGGTAAATTTTGCAAGGTAATATTCTGTAACCATTCTTGCAGCCTTATTCCTAATCCTAACGATTTAATTAATTCCGCTAGTCGTCGATTTGTTTCTTCTTTTTCATCTAAACAAAAAGTTCGCAGCCGAGTTAAACTATTGCGTAATCCTAATAAATTGGCAACAACCCAATAAGTTCCACTGCTTTGTTCGCGGAATCCCTCATCAATAATTGAAATATTGCGATCTGTGAGAAAATCAATTAAAGCTTGTCGCAAGACTTCTGGAGGTAACACAACCTCTAAAATCCATTCTGATAACTGTTCTGATTGTTTATCACTAAGTTGAAATTCTAATAACACTTGATCAAAAATTTGATTGATTTGAGGAGCCAAAAAATCATCTCTCCGGGCTAAAACTCTTAAAATTCTAGGTAAAGACTCCCCAATAAAATCATGTAAAATTCCTGATAAAATCTTAGCAGTTTTTTGCTCTGTATCAGATTTAACTTGATCTAATGCCAATCTTAAAAACCAATTAATAGCCGCTTGCATTCGTTCGGTTTCCAGCAACCGACGCGCTAAATTTTGTAACTCCTCTGGAGTCAATAATGACCCCATAATAGTATCAGAAATCCGTTTTGCTAAACGGTCTTGATTTCGAGGAATCAAACCCGGAGTAAACGGAACCCTTCGACCATAAACCTGTAGGGGTCGGTACGGACGAAATAACATTTTAATCGCTAAATCATTGGTAAAATAACCAATAATTCCCCCCACAATTGGGGGCGTAATTAAAACCCACAGATCAGAAAAATTAGCCATTCTTATCGCAAAAAACTATGAGTGAGCCTTCACCCTAGCTAACCGCTATCAGTTTTTTTACCCATCCAATCAAGGGAACAGAGCAGCTTTGCTAATTGCTTAATGGGGTTTAGTTATCACTAATACTCCCATCATACCGCTTGCAATCGGGTAATGTGTGGCTTGAGAAAATCCGGCTTCCTGGGCTAATATTACTTGTTCATTGCCCATGGGAAATTTATCTAAACTAGGGTTAATATAAGCGTATTCTTCTTTAAAACCTAATCGTTCTGCGGCGGGAACAACAATTTGATCCAAATACCATTGTTGAAAGGTACGCAGTAGGGAACTCGAAGGACGATGAAAATCCAAAATCGCCGCCGTTGATCCAGGCTTAAGGACTCGATACAGTTCTTGGAGACTGCGAGGAATATCGGGAACATTCCGCAAACCATACCCCATAGTGGCACAGTCAAAGGTATTATCGGCAAAGGGCAAAGCTAAGACATCCGCTTCTACCCAAGCGATCGCAGCCGATGGAATGGTAAAGGGTTGAGGTCGATATTTAGCAATTTCTAATTGACAATTAGAAAAATCCACTCCAAATACCTGTCCCGTTTCTCCCACTTGTTGGGCTAATAATAGGGCTAAATCTCCACTTCCACAACATAAATCTAGGGCTGTATCTCCTAATTTTGAACCACTCCAGCCCACTGCCATTTTTTTCCAAATCCGATGTTGTCCCAAACTTAACCCGTCATTTAACTGATCATAGACCGGTGCGATGCGATTAAAGATGTCTTGAACGCGGTTGTGTTCGTTGATCATTTTAAGTTTGGGGATTAATGGTCAAGGCTGATAACAGCCAAGGCGATTTGTTGGGCAACTAAATAAATGGTGGTTAAATCATCGGGACTCATCTGACAAGGATGCTTCCACTGTATTGATAATAGAGCAATTTGACGATCTCGATAGCGAATGGGAGCATTAATATGGGCTTGAATTCCTGAACTTTGGTAGTGAGGGAGAGTTGCTAAGGTGGCATCAGCCGTAATATTAATAGAAGCCTGTACACTTCGCGTTGTTAGGGCTTCTTGGACGATAGGATCACGGTCTAACCAGTTTTCCCCAACACCCGCACCACTATAATGACCTACTGTCGGAGCCAGTTGATTGTCTTGAATGGATTGTAAAATGCAAACATCCGCTTGGAACTGTTTGGCTACCGCTTCAGCAATAGTTGTCAATAGACTTTCTTGATTAGTAGCGACTTGTGCGACTTCCATAATCGTTGCTAACAGTTGGGTTTGAGCCTGAGCACGATTAAGTTCTGCGGTGCGTTGGTTCAGTAACTCATAGGTTTCTGCGGCGCGTTCGACAACGGCTTTGAGTTCATTGGGATCCCAAGGCTTAGTAATGTATTTGTAGACCTGGCCAGAATTAATTGCATCTACCAAGTCCTCAATATCGGTAAACCCGGTTAGAATAATTCGCACAGTATTAGGGAACTGAGGCACTGTTTTGCTGAGAAACTCCGTCCCTTTCATTTCGGGCATTCGTTGGTCGGAGATAATCACCGCCACTTCCCCTTCATCTTCCAAAATTTCGAGTGCTCGAACGCCACTTTCAGCCTTAAATACATTAAAATTCCGTCGAAATGTACGGTAGAGCAGATCTAAATTATCTGGCTCATCGTCAACTACCAACATCTTGGGCTTTTTGGGTCGCTGATGGTTCATGAGTTGGCGCTTAACACTTTCTAGTTGGGGAATTTCAACTTCCATCTATACCTCCGCGGTTGGTACTCCTGCGGTATCCACCGGAAACTGCAATCAAAAAATTAATGGCAAACAGGAAACCCCGCTTCAGACTGGGAGCAGGCAGATTAACATCAATACTCAGTCTATCAGGTTTGTTGCCGAAAATATGACAGTGAATGCCCCTGCTCAAAGTTTATAGCAGGGGGAATATTCAAGTTAAAAGGAGCCTAGCCAAAATAACCCACCACTGATGAGCAACATCATGATTAACGCCACCCACAAAAAGTAATTGTCTTGGGTTTTTACCCCCTCGATATTGCTCACAAACACCGGAGGAGAGGATTTAGAAACAGACTGAGTTGATGTTACCGGATAAGCTTGGGAGCGCGAATCTTCCTTCTCATCGAGATGATTTAAATCAGGAATTTTCACAAATCCCTCTGGGTCAATATAGAGTTTGGGTGCTTCTAACACTTCTCGTAACCGACGCGCCTGTTGACGGGTCGCAACGGTCGGATGACGAATCAACTGTTTGCACAGGGCGAGAGCCTCCGACCGATGACCAGAGGCTTCTAACGCTGTCACTAACCAGATTTGGATTTCTCCACCCAGACGAGAATTAGAGTCCACAGCTTCACGAGCTTGTTCTAAATATTGAACAGAGTCTCGATAACGTCCCTGTTCAAACGCCAATTGACCCGCTTGGTATTGACTTTGGATGATGTCTAATGATTCTTGAGCCACAATATTCTCGTCTTAAAACTCATCGTAAGTGTTCCGAGGTGCGCCTTCTTCATCCCGTTTAGAACTCAGTAACTCTAAGTCTTCAACCGAAATTAAGGGTTTAGAACGCTGAAGTCCGGTATTGCGATCTTGCCAATGGTCAAATTTTAATGCCCCTTTAATCCCAATTAAAGTCCCCTTGCGGACATAGTTAGCCGCTACTTCTGCGGTTTTGTTCCACAGTTCAAGATCGAACCAATCCGGCTCATCGGTTTTGCTACTACGACGTCTGACAGCGAGTGTGAATTTACAGACGACTTTGCCCGACTATTAGAGTCGATAGGGATGTCGCCATTCCTACCTCTCGTTCAGAACCGTGCATGAAACTTTCGCTTCACACGGCTCCTCAGTGACTTGGCTGGTTAGAGTACCTCTTTATTCGCGTGTCTGATATCGTGACAGTGCGTATGTAGTAATTCAAGATTCTTCGTTTTGTTATTCGCTCGATTTCTGTCAATATGATGGATTTCAAGCAAGTCAATACTAATGAATCTCAGATTACAGTGGTTACATTTTCCTTCTTGTTTTTTAAGAAGTTTGGATGCCATATTTCTTAGCATTGGATGTTGGCTTAATCTTTGTCCCCAATATATCCAATCTCCGTTAAAAGGACTTTTTGTGTCTTTTACTTTGATATGGCGACGAATTTTCATGTTCTGGTGTTTTTCCAGTACATATTTGTTATCGGGGGTGATAAATATCCAGCCTAATCCTCTGTTGACTCCCCAGTATTTTGAGACGGTTTCAGTTTTATTCTGTCCTCGTCCACTTCTGCTGTTAGCCCATCCTCTTAGTTTGGAAAAAATTATGCTGTCGATTTTGCTGAAGGTATTGGCACTGGCTACCGTTGAGTAGTAAGCTGCCCATCCTCGTATTACCGGGTTTAGGGCGTTTATAACTTGCTCTTGGCTTGAGTTACGATTCCTTCTTAGTAAATCGTCAATATTATCCAAATGTCTTTGGATGGCTTCTTTACTGGGTTTGATGAGCGTTTTATGTCCTCTCTTTAATTCGGTTCCACCAATTGACCCACTTTGTTTATCACTAACTGGGTATTGCCGAATATTGAAACCTAGAAAGTCAAATCCCACTTTACCTTCGTATTTTTCAAAAGTGTGAGTGATTCTAGTTTTGCTTTCTTTGAGAGTTAGCCCCATTTCTTTTAACCATTCTTTGATTACTGATTTTGCTTCGAGGATTACATCTAAATCTTCATCCATGATTACAAAATCATCGGCATATCTAACAAAGCTTATATCCCGCTTTTGTTTAGTTTTGCTGACTCTTCGTTTGAATTTACCTTCTAAGGCGTTTTCCATCCCGTGTAAAGCTATATTTGCCAATAATGGCGTTATATCGCCTCCTTGGGGAGTTTCTTCATGGGTTGGAAATAATTTTTCGCCTGCCATTGCCCCAGATTTTAGCCATGCTTTAATTTGCCGTCTAAAAGTGGGTGAGGTGTTCAACTTTTCGAGTAGTTTCTCATGGTTAATTTGGTCAAAACATTTTTCAATATCGGCATCAAGAACATATTTCGGTTTTTGAACGATGCCATTGTATATTGCCGCTATTGCGTCATGTGCTGACCGTCCTGGTCTGAATCCATAAGAGTTAGGCTCAAATTTAGCCTCCCATTCGGGTTCAAGTGCCAGTTTCATTAGGGCTTGTTTCGCTCTATCTGTCATCGTAGGTATTCCAAGAGGTCTTTTTTCCTCTTTGCCTGGTTTTGGAATCCATACCCTTTTAGTGGGGTCGGATTTGTCATTGAAGTGTAACTCTTTGGCTAACCTGATTTTCTGAGGATTGCGAAGACGCTTTATCCCATCAAAGCCGGGAGTATTTTTACCCTTGTTATCTTGGGTCACTTTCCTGACAGCCAAAGCTTTGGCGTACCACGAATTAGTCAACAGCCTTTGTAACTTACGAACTGCCTTAACATCACCACGTTCAGAGGCTTGATAGATTCTCTTTTGAAGCTTGAAAACATATCTCTGGGCTTTTGCCCAGTTTATTGTTTCCCATTCATACATCGGTTTAATAGCCGTGTCCATGACGTTTTTACCTTTACTCGATTTTCTATCTCCAAATCACCGTGATTCCGTCAGCATATCCTTTAGCTTTCCTAAAGGCGTTGGCTTCTGAATCAATCTCGCTTCTTGGCATCATGCGGCTTGACTGCCTACTCAGGTATTCGACCTCCTGAGAGATTACCGAGAAGTTATCCCGTTCCTAATTCCTGCTTTACGGCGAGGTTAGAGTCCTGCTATCCACCGGGTTTCTTTGGGAATGCTCTAGGTCAAACTTCGAGTTGCCTAGCCCTTATCCTTGCCTTTTGGCCCAGCCCATAACCCACGTAGGCTGTTGTCAATAACGATGGTTCAATCGCAGATTCAGTTTTCCTTACTCATACTCACCTCACTAGAAGGGATTCCCTGTTGGGTTCAGAGTTACCTCCGTTATGCCCCGCTTCACCAGTTTGATGGTCAGTCTCCCCAGTGGGGGCATTGCTTCGTCTCGCATTTAGACGATGGGAATTGTATTATTAAGATTTTGTTAAGATTTATGTTTCTGTAACACTCCTTAATAATTCTCACCCACTCAGGAATTAAGTTGTCAAGGTCTTGTATGTTTGTACAATTCCTTGCAAGCGTTACACCATCAAGGTTGATGACTTTTACGCTTAACGGGTCGCACCAAAATATTTAACTTCGGGATCTCTGCCAGCACGACCAACCAAGGTAACGATATTTAGACTCATTATTTTGAATTAATAATTGACTAATAATTAACGATTGCGAATGATGTACGGGTATTAACAACCCTGATGGTATTGTATTCGATTTCACCGTGGGTTGTTGATGATTAACTATTGATTCACCCTCATCCCCTCATCCCCTTATCCCCTTATCCCTTGGTCTCCATAACCGAGAATCAATCCTGATCCGGTCTTTGAGCCAACGAACTATGGCTATAGTTAAGAGAAGGATAGCTCTTGCTGATTCATGCTAGAAGCGGGATGACTAGACGCAAACACCAAAACGTAATAAAATTCACATCGGTTACTCGCTCTTGGGGACACTCCGAATCAGCAAAGAACCACTTTAGCATCCCTCGTCTAACATTCTGATTAACGCGGGAATCTGTCAAACTTCTATCAGACTTTGTTAAAAAAAATCGTATATTGGGGGCGTAAATAATAGTGGGTCTTTTTAGTCGTTTTTCTTTATCGCGGGACATGGGTATTGACCTGGGTACCGCTAATACGCTGGTTTATGTATCGGGTAAAGGGATTGTACTACAAGAACCCTCTGTAGTTGCCATTGACCAACAGGAAAAGATCCCCTTGGCTGTTGGAGAAGAAGCCAAAAAAATGTTGGGTCGGACGCCAGAAAATGTAATTGCGCTGCGACCTCTACGAGATGGGGTGATTGCGGATTTTGATGTTGCTGAACAAATGCTGAAACATTTTATTCGGCGAGTCCATGATGGAAAAACCCTGATTGCTCCTCGAATTGTGATTGGTATTCCCAGTGGAGTAACGGGAGTAGAACGGCGAGCAGTGATTGAAGCAGCGTCCCAAGCCGGAGCCAGAGATGTCCGACTGATTGAAGAACCCATAGCTGCTGCTATTGGTGCAGGTTTACCCGTTGCGGAACCGACGGGAAATATGATTGTGGATATTGGGGGGGGAACCACCGAAGTCGCGGTTCTGAGTTTACAAGGAACGGTCTTGAGTGAATCGGTGCGGGTGGCAGGAGACGAACTCAACGATGCTATCATCCAGTATATGAAAAAAGTTCATAACTTGGTGATTGGAGAGCAAACGGCTGAGGAGATCAAAGTCAAGATGGGTTCAGCCTATCCCACCTATGCGGATGAAGAATTGATCATGGAAGTGCGGGGAATTCATTTATTATCGGGTTTACCCCGAACCGTGACGATTAAAGCACCGGAAGTTCGGGAAAGTATGTCAGAGCCATTATCCATTATTATTGATGCGGTTAAACGAACCTTAGAGCGGACTCCCCCAGAACTGGCAGCTGATATTATTGATCGGGGTATTATGTTGGCAGGGGGCGGAGCTTTACTCAAGGGAATTGATACCTTAATCAGTCATGAAACCGGAATTATTACCCATATTGCCGCTGATCCTTTGTGTTGTGTGGTGTTGGGAACAGGTCGGGTGTTAGAAAACTTTAAACAACTAGAACGGGTATTTACTGGAGGTTCTCGTAATCTCTAGGTGATATTCTTGGGGAAGTAGGGGATGGAAAATTTTTACCATCCTCAATTTTTTTAAGCGTTTAATGGTCTGATGTATGGAAACACGGAGTTGGTGGAATCGGAGTCGGAATCAATGGATTTTACTGGGTTTAGCTGTTTTAGCGGCTTGGTTAGTCCGACAAACCCAAGGGGCGGCGTTATATGAAATGTATTATTGGTTAACTCGTCCCTTTCATTTAGCAACATCAACGGTTACAGAACAAGAGAAAATTGTTCGACAAATTGATCCTCGAATTAATCAGTTAGAAGCCCAAATTCAAGAATTACAAACCCAAAATCAAAAGTTTCAAGAACTTTTAAATTATGTGGCTTCTAAAAAACAAGATAAAGGAATTGTTTCTCCTGTAATCGGTCGCAGTGCAGATTCCTGGTGGAAACAAATTATTATCGGTCGTGGGAGTCGGCAAGGAATTCAAAATCAAGATTTAGTTGTGGCACCTGGGGGATTAATCGGACGAGTTATCAGTGTCACGCCTAATACTAGCACAGTCATGCTTCTGAGTGATCCGATGAGTCGCATTGGTGTCACAGTAAGCCGCAGTCGCAATATGGGATTTCTGAAGGGAAATGCGACGGAGCAAGGCGTGATGGAATTTTTTGAAAGTGATCCCAATGTTAAGGTGGGAGATGTGGTTGTAACGTCCGCTTTTAGTCAGCTTGTACCCGCTGGTTTACCCATTGGAAAAGTTGTTTCTTTAGATATGAATAAAGCTCCTGCTCCTGAAGCGATTGTTGAATTTTTTGTGCCGATTTCTTCTTTAGAATGGGTGATTATTTATCCTAATCAAAAAAACTCTTCGGAATCGAATAAAACTCTTAATCCTTCTGTACAACCTATTCCCCCAGGACAATAAATTTAACGTTTAAATTAAATTCTAGGGTTGGGGCTATTCACGTTAATTTATTCCTAAAACTCCTGTATCATTCAAAAAATAGTGATTTTTAATGAATTAATTCCCTAAATATAGCAATCCGCGCCTTCGAGACGGAGGTTGTAATAATTTAAAACTGATATGAAACAGCCAAAAGTATTATCCCTGTTGCCTGTTGCCTGTTCCCTGTTCCCTGTTCCCTTTTGAACCGAAATTTTGGATACAACTCAAATAGGATTGCTATATTCATGTTTTTTAAACCGAATCAAGTTTTAAATTGGACTGTTACCATTATTTCCTTAATGGTTTGTATGTGGTTATCTTTGGTTCGTATCCCTGGCTTAGAATTGTTTGGGATTACTCCAAACTGGGTGTTAATTTGGCTGGTGGCTTGGAGTATTAAACGAACTTTACTCGAAGCCGTTATTGGAGGTTTAAGCTGTGGATTAATTTTAGATGGATTAACCCGCGTTCAACCTTCCCATATCCTTCCTTTTATTGCTGTTGCCGTTTTAACCGTTGTGATTTACAGACGGATTATCAAAAAAATTCAGGAGGATTTTATTTCTGTTGCTTTGATTGTTTTTGGCATGGCTGTTATCGTAGAAACGATTCGAGGTTTACAATTTAGTGCCTTTGGTTATTCTAATTTGGAACAACTGTGGCTGCATCAACAACGGGTGGCACTGTCAACGGCCATTCTGAGCAGTTTGTGGGCTCCTGTCATCTATTTGCCGCTTAGTCGTTGGTGGGCATTTATGGAACCCTCAAATCAACTAAAATCTTAGGGGCGGGTTCGGTGAGATCTTGACCTAATTAACCAAAACCCTAATGAATCCGTCTCTAAACGTGCTCAGGAAATTTCTATGCTTAAATATAGCGACTTCGACAAAACCGAAACGGCGATTCGCGCTAAAGTCCTTAGTGAAGCGCTCCCCTATATTCAAAAGTTTTCCAATCGTACTATTGTAGTGAAATATGGTGGGGCTGCGATGAAGGACAGTACCCTCAAAGATAAGGTGATGCAAGATATTGTCTTACTTTCCTTTGTCGGAATTCGAGTGGTGGTGGTTCATGGAGGTGGCCCGGAAATTAACAGTTGGTTGGGAAAACTGGGAATTGAACCTCAATTTAAAAATGGGTTGCGCGTGACGGATGCAGCAACGATGGATGTGGTGGAAATGGTGTTAGTGGGTCGAGTGAATAAGGAAATTGTTTCTCTGATTAACCAAGCTGGAGGAGAAGCCGTTGGGTTATGCGGGAAAGATGCCAATTTAATTAAAGCTCGTCCTCAAGGTCAAGCTGATATTGGGTTTGTGGGAGAAGTCAGTAGTGTTAATACTAAATTATTAGAATCTTTGGTCAGTAGTGGTTATATTCCTGTTGTTTCTAGTGTCGCAACGGATGAAAATGGACAGGCTTATAATATGAATGCCGATACGGTTGCGGGGGAAATTGCGGCGGCTTTGGGTGCTGAAAAGTTAATTCTGTTAACGGATACGGCTGGAATTTTAGAGGATTATCATAATCCTGATACTTTAATTGCCCAAGTTAATATTCAGGAAGCTCGACAATTAATTGACCAAGGGATTGTTTCGGGTGGCATGATTCCTAAAGTGACTTGTTGTGTCAGAAGTTTAGCCCAAGGAGTCCGGGCGGCTCATATTTTAGATGGTCGTGTTCCCCATGCGTTATTACAAGAAGTGTTCACGGATGCCGGGATAGGAACAATGATTGTTGCTTCGGAATTTATGCTTTAAAAATCGAATAGAGACGTGATATTTCACGCCTCTATTGTCTCAAATTTATTCCAGATTCAACGAATGTTCCTTAAGCTTGAGGAACTAAACTCAAAAATGAATCTAAATCTTTGAGTGCTTCTTCATATCCTGACGCAGCTTTTACCGGGTCACGATTTTCTGCTGCTTTGGTCACTTCAACTAAGTGTTCAAACACTTCTCTCGACAGTTTGCGGGCTTTCGGTTGGGCATCGGGCAACAAATTTTTAGTAATATAATTCATTTCTTGCAACAATGAACCTAATGGCCCATGCACAAAGGTGTCCACTTGTACCCAATTCCGAGCGCTAATATACCGAGGAAGTTCGGTGGTAAAGCGATCGCGCAGGGCTAAAATATCAGTGTTATGTTTTTGGATCTGTTGAATTTGAATTTCCGTGTAGGTTTTAGGAATTTCCACTTTCGGAGAACTACAACCGACGACAAATGTTGTAACTAGGGCTAAAATACAAGCCAGAAGTGAACGATAACGTTTCATATCCCAAATATTTTGAGTTGAATAAAAAAACACAACAGTCCCTCAACCCTTCCGAGTGGGGATGTTACTATTGTTGCAGATTAGGGGGACAGTTAATAATCCTCTCTCCTCTGCTGACCTTGGATCAAGGTAAAAATTGCTTAAGATCAACGTTTTCTACCTGGATCATCCGGGAGCGAAATGTCCCTGAGTTCATCTTTAAAGGATTAATTTCTAGCTTTAAAATCTTTGAATTTGGTCTGAAATTCGTACATCAACCGATTAACATTATTGGTTTGGCTGGGAACAATATCATATTCCCATTTACGTTTCCGACTGGCTAACAGTTTTGCCACGGGATTAGACGCACTATTAGATACAAAATAACAATCCCCAGCTACTCTTAATTCTGAAGAAAAGGCAATAAAAGCTTGAGCAAATTCTAGGCGCAATTCCGAGGCATAATGTTGACAATCGATGGCGAGAAAAATTCGAGAGGCGCGAGGTTCTCGTTTATTAGTGCGACAACTATCGGCTTCCATTTTATAAAGAACACAAACATCACAATCATACAACACCCTTAACCGACCATGAATTTTAACTCCGACATGAATTTCTAACGGAGGTTTTTGTTCAAATTCAATCACAGCATGGGTATAAGGTTGGGTGAGATCATAAATTTGTCCAGCCCGTCTACGAAATACTAAGGTTTCAGGATTTCGTTTCAAAACATCTTTATAATAAACAAAAGCTCCTTCATTCCGGGCTGCTTTCACAATAATATTGAAAATGTAAAATTTAAACCAATCGTTCAGATCTTTAGCCGTTTTGAGATCAGGATTTAAACTTTGTTTTAACTGTTGATTGATATTTTCGAGTAAGGCTGTATTAATTGACATCGCTTCCAATCTCCTGACGTAATTGTCCCAATAATTTTTGTAATTCTTGAATTTTTTGTTTTCGGCTATTAACGGATTCAATATTATATTTAAACAGTTTCCCTTTTCCATCCACCGATGAGGTAAACCTTAATTCGGGTTTTAAATCAGAAGTTGTCGCTTCATGGCTAAAAATATCCATGATTTCACCTTCAATTTCTCCGGTATGAATCACCGATTTTTCAATCGCATAAATCAACAGTAACAATTGTTCTTGGGGGGTATAATAACTTAATTTTAAATCAGGAGATTTTCGACCGGATACAATCTCTTCAGTGGTTTTTCCCGCGCTAATAACATCGGCGACTTGTTCTGTTACCCACCCCAATTTTATAGAATTTAACATCTCTATCAGCGCGTTATAAACGGCTGAACAATCTTCTTCATTCATGACGTTAATGTTCATAACTTTAACTGATCAGCCTCGACACTGCGTGAACACTCACCTTGATCTATTCTAACGGATTTTCTGGAATAATGACTTAAAAATCAACATTTCTTTAAAAAGGAAAATCATATCCCCCCCTAACTTTATGCTGAAGGGGGGAAGTGGACAGTCCTCATCTCTGGTTTTCAGAAACCGGGAAGTCCTAGAACCGAGCTTCAACAGGAGCTTGAGTTTTGAGGAATTCGGTATTCACGCCCGACTCCCGCACCAAGACAATTTTACCCGTGCGAGCAATTTCCCGAATACCAAAGCGGCTTAAGACTTGGACAATGGCTACCATTTTTCCAGGGTCGCCGACGACTTCGATGGTCAGGGAGTCATCGCCAATATCAACAACCCGCGCTCGGAAAATTTGGGCTAACTCAATAATTTCTGAGCGAGTAGTGCTGCTATTGTAATTGACCTTTAATAGCATCAACTCTCGTTCCACGCAGGGAACCTCGGTAATATCCTGCACTTTGAGAACATTGATCAGTTTGTAGAGTTGTTTAGTCAACTGTTCAATAATGTGGTCATCTCCTGGAACAACCATTGTAATTCGAGAAATACCAGATTGTTCAGCAGGGCCTACGGCTAAACTCTCAATATTGAAACCTCGACGCGCAAACAAACCTGCAATTCGCGTCAGGACTCCGGCTTCATCTTCTACTAGAACAGATAGGGTGTGTTTCATGTTTCTACAAGTTAACGTGGGACTATACAGCCCACTTAAAACCTAAAAGTTAGACTAAGTATATTTTTTGCTCCATAGTGACATCCTATAACGACAAAGCTATAAACCCAAATTTTTACTCAATATTTTAAAAAATGTAACTATAAGTTGACAATTATTTTCAATAAGACTATAGTAAATTGTAGTGTTNTTGGGAGAGGAGGGGGTTAAGAGTTATAGCACTACGCATTACAGTTAGGAAATTTTTGAATCCTGAAACCCTTTCACTTCTTACTGTTCCCTGTTCGCTGTTCCCTGTTACCTAAAGCGTAGCGCCATAGTGGTTAAGGGTTTTTGGGGGAAGTGTGAAGATTGAACTCTCTGAATTGGGCGGAAGACGCTACACTGTAGAGTCAGGAAATGCTTAAGAGAGTTGACCCGATGCCTGTTTCTACGCCATTCCAGTCTTTTGCTGAATATAGTTCTGACGCCTATCAGGAATTTGACGTGATTGTCATTGGTTCTGGTATTGGAGGACTGGTGACTGCGACCCAATTAGCTGCGAAGGGCGCAAAAGTTCTTGTGTTGGAAAGCTATATCATCCCCGGTGGAAGTTCTGCATATTTTGAACGAGAGGGATATCGATTTGATGTCGGTGCGTCGATGATTTTTGGCTTTGGGGACAAAGGAACTACCAATCTTCTCACTCGTGCGTTACAAGCGGTAAACGTTACCTTAGAGACGATTCCCGACCCGGTTCAAATCCACTATCATCTACCCCATGATCTGACATTGAGAGTTCACCGGAATTATGAGAAATTTTTGCAAGAACTCATTACCCGGTTCCCCCACGAAGAAAAAGGAATTCGTAAATTTTATGATGAATGCTGGAACGTCTTTAACTGTTTGAACTCAATGGAGTTGCTGTCCTTGGAAGAACCTCGTTACTTAATGCGGGTGTTTTTCCAAGAGCCCGGATCTTGTTTAGGGTTAGTGCAGTATCTTCCCCAAAACGTCGGGGATATAGCGAAACGTTATATTACTGATCCTGAACTTTTAAAATTTATCGATATTGAATGTTACTGCTGGTCAGTGGTTCCGGCGGATTTAACTCCGATGATCAACGCTGGAATGGTATTTTCCGATCGCCATTATGGAGGAATTAATTATCCTAAAGGAGGCGTCGGTCAAATCGCCCTGAAATTAGTGGAAGGATTAGAAAAATTCGGGGGACAAATTGAATATAAAGCTAGAGTTAAACAAATTTTGCTAGAAAACGGAAAAGCGGTAGGTGTGCAGCTTGTTGATGGCACAGTTTATCGAGGAAAACGCATCGTTTCTAATGCGACTCGTTGGGATACCTTTGGTAAGTTAATCCCCCCGGAATTAATTCCTAGGGCTGAACATAAATGGCGAGAACGTTATCAAAAATCTCCGAGTTTCTTGAGTTTACATTTAGGAGTAGAAGCGTCTGTCTTACCCCCGGAAACGGATTGTCACCATATTATTGTTAAAGATTGGGAAAAAATGGAGGAACCAGAAGGAACAATTTTTGTCTCCATTCCTACTTTATTAGATCCGAGTTTAGCTCCAAAAGGGTATCATATTGTTCATACCTTTACCCCTAGTTGGATTGATGAGTGGGAAAAATTACCAGAGTCAGAATATGAAGCTAAAAAAGAAGAAGCCGCAGGTAGAATTATTAATCAGTTAGAAACCTTTTTTCCGGGGTTAGATGCGGGGTTAGATTATATGGAAGTGGGAACGGCACGATCGCATCGTCGCTTTTTGAACCGACAGGATGGAACCTATGGCCCCATTCCCGCCTACAAGTTAAAGGGACTCCTAGGAATGCCCTTTAACCGCACGTCAATTCGAGGGCTATATTGTGTCGGTGATAGCACCTTCCCCGGCCAAGGATTAAACGCTGTTGCCTTCTCCGGCTTCGCCTGTGCTCATCGGGTCGCTGTTGATTTGGGATTATAAACTCACCGTCAACAATCAACTTATTTCCTCAACAATTCGTTGTAGGGCAGTTGTGGGGTCATCTGAGGCGGTGATCGGACGTCCGATGACAAGATAATCGGCTCCGGCTTTGAGAGCTTGGGCGGGGGTAAAGGTGCGTTGTTGATCGCCGCGTTCTGACCAAGCGGGACGTACCCCAGGACAGACGAATAAAAACTCATTTCCGCAGGTTTGACGGAGTTGGGAGACTTCCAGGGGGGAACAAACGGCTCCTGCTAACCCGCTTTCTTGAGCTAATAAAGCCATATTTAATGTATATTCTGGTAATTCTAAAGGGACTTTTAAATCAAAGGCTAAATCCCTGGAATTTAAACTCGTTAATAGGGTAATGGCGATTAATTTGGGGGTGGGATACCCGGCTTCATTTGCTCCCTCTTCTGCTGCTTTTTGGGCTGCTTTTAAGGCTGTTTTTCCGGCGGTTGCATGAACGGTGATTAAATCAACCCCATATCGGGATGCAGATCGACAAGCTCCGGCTACAGTATTGGGAATATCATGGAATTTTAAATCAAGAAAAATACGTTTTTGTTGAGCTTTGAGGAAGGTTAGAATTTCGGGGCCACAACTGACGAATAATTCTAAACCGACTTTCCAAAATGTGACTTGAGGCAGTTTTTCAACCAGTGCGATCGCCTCTTCTTGAGTTGGAACATCTAAGGGAACAATAATTTTGTCTAAGCTCATGAGATTCTCTGACCCTAATTTTCTGGTTTTATTCTATCAAATTGTAGTCAGCTTTTTAGGAGTAGAAGTCAAGAGATTCGATGAATTCGAGAAATAATTTCCGCTACTTTTTGCTGTTTCATAGACGTTTAAAATTATTACAATCTCGGCGCGAATTACTATAGCTAAGAGAGAGTGTAAGTTATAGACAGGATTCGTTTGGGGTAATTAACACATTGAGCAAATTTGAGTTTATAGTAGATGGGCCACCAGTATCACAACAAGCTCGTAGACGAGAGCGTCTTAGAGAATGGAAAGCAACAGTACGACAAGAGGCGGAAAAATACTGGTCTTCGGATCAACAAACCGCTACTGGATTTGTTATGCTGCAAATAACCTATTTCTACGATTCTGTGGCTATAGATGTGGATAATATAGTTAAACCCATTCAAGATTCAATTATCGGGTTAGCCTATGTCGATGATGGTCAAGTAACCGATATTATCGTTAGGAAGAGGAATTTGTCAGGTAACTTTAAGATAGAAAATATGACCTCGATATTGGCAGAAGGCTTTGCCCGTGGGAATCAATTTTTGCATATTGTCGTACTTGATGCTCCTGACCAAGAGGTACTTATATGATATCAACTTTAACTGCCAAGCAGGAAAGAGAACAATTACTCAAATTAGCCGAGAATTATTGCCAAAAAGGTTATGAGATTTTCCTTCATCCTAACCTTGAAGAATTACCTGATTTCCTGAAAAGTTATCGTCCTGATCTGATAGTCCGTCGGGGCGAAGAAGCAGTCGTTATTGAGGTTAAGTCCCGCGCTTCACTCAACTCTTACTCTGATCAATATTTACAAAATTTAGCCCAAGCAGTAGAAAAACATCCGGGCTGGAGGTTTGAGTTTGTGATGATTAACCCGGAGGATATAACCTATTCCCCGAAAGCAGAATATTCGTTGCAAAAAGATGAAATTGAATCACAATTGCAAGTAGTAAAGCAACTAACAACGCAACATTTAGAATCAGCGATGTTGTATTGTTGGTCTTTAGTTGAGGCAACTTTAAGGTTAATTACAGAAAAAGAAGAATTGAGTTTACAAAGACTTGATCCACTTTATTTAGTCAAACAACTAGCAACAGAGGGCATAATTTCTCAATCTGAGTATCGGTTACTCATGGATGCGATCTCATTCCGTAACGCTATTGCTCATGGTTTTAAAACGACACAACTTACGCAAAATTTTGTCTATGAACTGATTGAAATTACGGAGAAACTCTTGAAAGATTTGCAGACAAGTGATGAATTAATTAACTGAATATCGCCAATTACTCCCATTCAAACAGGAATTGATAAAAATTGAACCCAAGCGCCCAAATAATGAGAAAATAACAGAACTGAGATCGCCCAGATCCCAGTAAAACGCACTTATTCAAGATTTAATAAGGGAAACGCTCAGATGTTCAAACGAATTTTGGCAATTGCTTTAGTCTGTTTTAGCCTTAGCTTAACAGGTTGTGTGTCTGTTGGTGTCGGATTAAATAGCTTTGTTGATACCGCAGATGGCTATGAATTTGCGTATCCGAATGGATGGACGCAGGTGAGTGTGTCTAACGGCCCTGATACGGTGCTACACGATATGATTGAACAAAGTGAAAATGTCAGTGTGGTAATTAATCCTATTTCTAATCCCAGTCAAACTTTATCCGATATTGGAAGCCCCACAGAAGTCGGATATACCTTAAGTAAAAAAGCGATCGCTCCTGAAGGTTCAGGACGCACCGCCGAACTGATTAGTGCAGAATCATACACGAAAGGATCGAATCTTTATTATTGGTTAGAATATGCGGTACAACTCCCTAATGAACAAAAACGTCATGATTTTGCCAGTGTTGCCATTAGTCGCGGTAAACTATTTACATTAAATGTTTCTACCACTGAAAAACGTTGGCAAAAAGCTCATCAACTTTTAGAACAAGTTGTTCAATCTTTTAACGTGTATTAATTAAGATCCATTGCGTTTATGACTCAGCCTAATCGAATCACATTTATTTTAGCTTCTGCTTCTCCAGCGCGCAAACGGTTATTAGAAACGGTGGGAATTCAGCCTATAATTTCCCCTAGTGATTTTGATGAATCTCAAATCCAAGATTCTAATCCGGTACAGTTAGTACAGAAACTCGCCCAAGCTAAAGCAGAAGTTGTAACCCAAACCTTAATCAATTCTCCTCAGATCGAGGAGGGAATAATCTTAGTTTTGGGATGTGATTCGGTTCTGGCGGTTGAGGGAGAAATTTATGGCAAACCTGCTAATATTGAAGAAGCGATCGCCCGTTGGCAAACCATGCGAGGTCAAGTTGGACAACTTTATACGGGTCATGCTTTAGTTAATGTTTCAACCCACCAAACTTTAGTTCATTGTCAAACGACTAACGTTTATTTTTCTGATATTTCCGATAGGGAAATTGAAGCTTATATTGCTACCGGAGAACCCCTCAACTGTGCTGGGTGTTTTGCTATTGAAGGAAAGGGGGGGTTATTTGTGGAAAAATTAGAAGGATGTCATACCAATGTGATTGGATTGAGCTTACCTTTATTAAGAAAAATGATCCAGGAATTTGGATACAATATTACTGACTTCTGGTCGTTGGCTAGAAACCACAAAGGTCTTTAAGATTTATCCGGGTATAGGGCGATCGCTATTGTCTAATTGCATAAAATGTGAAATTTGTCAAGCCCCCTGTTTTCGGTTTGATGTTCCCCTCCCAAAACTCGTGCATCGCCAAACGGAAATTTAGTCAGAAAATCAAGATATTTTACGACAGCATAAGCGTTTTAGCCCCAAAATTGACCTATAGACACAATAACCCCTTGGGTGGTATTTTTTTAAGTCTACCAGAACCCCTATGATTTCGTCAACTATTTGAGAGGTATTTTCAATAAAATATCAAGATTCCCTGACAAACTTTTAAAAAATAAAACTATTTTTACAAACCGATTACAAAAACTTAACTATCTCTTCCTGTCTTTGGGGTTGCTTCCAGAGTTAAATTAGAGGGTCGGTTATGATACCCTTTCCTGAGTTTAATTAAGTGAATAAGCAGGAGAGGGGAAAGATTAAATATTCTAGGAAAAAGAGTTTCCAAATAAATTGATAACCTTGGGCGATGGATTGTTTTTGGCTTAAATCAATGCTTAGACTACGCCACCATAAGACAGCCAGTAAAATAAAATGGCTTAACCCTAAGAATAGAGAATTGACAGAGGATTGTAAAGTAAAACTCCCTAGAATCATTCCGAGATAACAAAGAGTAAGTATCCATCGAGAGATATTAAAGACTGTAACGGTTCCTAATTTTATCGTTAAAGTGTTAATCTGAAATTGGCGATCGCCTTCTAAATCTGGAATATCCTTGAAAATTGCGATCGCTACGGTAAACACTAAAATAAATAATGTTAACGCCCAAACAGAAGGCGGTATTGTCGGGATTAAGGATAGGGATTTCCCCGATAAAAGCCAGCTAAAGTGTAAATATAACCCTAAATTAACAATAATTCCCCTAACGGTAAAAATACAAAATGCAGCCCAAAAGGGAAAGCGTTTTAACCGAATGGGGGGTAAAGAATAGATTGTCCCTAAAAACAAGCTAATTCCTACCATTCCCAATAAATAATAGCCTTGAAAGGCTGCAATACTTAATGCTAATATTCCCGTTATTCCGACAATCAGTTGAGCTTGAAACCGGGAGTATTCCTCAGCAGCTAAGGGTAAATGGGGTTTATTGATCTGATCAATTTCAATATCTTCCAGTTGATTTAAACCCACAATATAAATATTGCCACAAATACAAGCTAACCAACTGAAAAATAAAGCCAACCCATTCCAACTAAAACCTGGAAATTGCCTAAACTCACTCATGGCAATTAAATATACCCCTAATACGCTTAAACTGGTTCCAATAATTGTATGGGGGCGAGAAAATTTCCAAAAGGAGTATAAACCTGGAAAACTCTGTTGAATCAAGTTAGGGGAAGAAATCACCGGAGGAGAAGAAGAAGTTTTCGTCATATTAAACCAGGGAACAGGGAATGGGGAATTACGAATTACGAATGGGGAATTGGGTTAATATTATTCTGGGGATTCTAAGCGCCAACCGGGTTTAATCACTTGACGTTCACGAGCAATGACTAAACTATCATCAGGAACATCATCAGTAACAACAGAACCCGCCGCCACCGTCACATCAGTTCCCAAGGTTAGGGGGGCGACTAAAACACTATTTGACCCGGTTTTAGTTCGATCTCCAATAGTTGTGCGATGCTTTTTCACCCCATCATAATTAGCCGTAATTGTTCCCGCCCCAATATTAACTTTATCTCCTAATGTGGCATCTCCCAAATAGGATAAATGGACAATATTTGTGCGATTTCCCACCTCTGCATTTTTCAATTCTACAAAATTTCCGATGCGACAGTGTTCACCGACTTTTGCATGACCCCTTAAATGGGCATAAGGCCCTATGCGGGTTTCATCCGCAATAACACTATCAGAAACAACGGAAAACTGCACCGTGACATTTTTTCCAATCTGACTATTTTCAATTAAACTTCCAGGGCCAATGCGACTTCCCGTTTGAATAATTGTGTTTCCTCGTAAGTGAGTTTGCGGTTCAATAATCACATCGGGTTCTAACTGTACCGTATCATCAATTGTGATACTATCGGGGTCAATTATGGTGACTCCGGCTGCCATCCACTTCGTTTTAACCCAATCTTGCAAAACATGATAGGAATTCGCCAAATGTTGGCGACTATTAATCCCTAAAATTTCTCGATAATCATCCACATCCACCGCCATCACTTGATCCAAAAGATGAACCGTATCTGTGAGATAATATTCCTGTTGATCATTATCGGCTTTGAGGTGGGGTAAAATTTCTGCTAATTTCGGCCAATTAAAACAATAAACTCCCGCATTAATCCGATGATTTTGGCGTTGAGCATCGGTACAATCTCGTTCCTCAACAATTTGCTTGACTAAATTTTGACTATCACAAAATACCCGACCATATCCTTTAGGATTAGGTAAATGGGCGGCTAATAAAGTCGCTGCATTTCCGTGTTCTTTGTGAATTTTAATTAACTGTTCTAAAGTGTCAGGGCGTAATAAAGGAACATCCCCATTTAAAACCAGTAAATCTCCTGTAAAGTCTGTTAAACAGGGGAGTAATTGTTGAATCGCATGGCCTGTCCCTAATTGTTCGATTTGTTCAACAAATTCTAAAGCTGGTGGATGATTTTGTCCGTTTGCAATAGCATCTGTTTGTTGAAGAGAATCGCGGACTAAATCAGCACCATAGCCCACAATTACTAATCTCCGAGAAGGTTGCAGCCGAACACAACTTTCTAAAACCCGTTGAACTAAAGTACGTCCCCCCAATTCATGCAAAACCTTGGGAAGGTCAGATTTCATGCGAGTTCCGCGTCCCGCCGCTAAAATTGCTACCGCTACCATCTACCGTTTTGGTGTCAACTGTGAGTAATAGACACGATAAATCGCATCTTAATCCATCTTTTCACAAGATGGACTGATTGCGCCATCGTTTCTTCCAATGGGATGTGGGTTCTAGGGGGGAGATGTCTTGTTCGGCTTGGCGACGGAGGATAATCACTTCCGCCGTATCGGATAAACTGGGATCTCGATACGGGATGGCGGCGCGGGTTTGCAGATGTTCCTGTTCTTGGAGAGACAGAGGCGGTAAACCCTCAAAACTGGCGATTGTTCCTGGTGTGCGCCTACCCACTGGAGAGGTAGAACCAATGTTTAATCCCGCGTCCAGTAAAGCCCTTCTGACCGCAGCCGAACAGGAATAAGTGGCTAACTGTCCCTGGGGTTTGAGACATTGGCCAACTAGAGTTAAAAATTCGACTGTCCACAATTGGGGACAATGGGGCGGGGAAAAGGGATCAAGAAAAATTGCATCGGCTTTAAACCCAGAATGATGAACAGTTTGAATGGTATTTCGAGCATCTGCAATCCTTAACTCAGCATTCAATAATTCTGTTTTTAGATAATAATTTTGGGCGAGTTCTTTTAAAATTTCTTGAATATAATTAGGATAGTCATTCAGTAAATTAAACTCTAGGGTTGCTGGCGGAATTCTGGGATCAAATTCTAAGCCGATCCATTCAATTTTGCAGTTAGGATTAATATCCCAAATCGCGGTTAAAGCCGCGGCTGTATTATAACCCAAACCGTAACAAATATCAAGCAAAAATAAAGAAGATTTTTGGGCTTTCTTTCTTAATTGTAAGGGTTCAACAAATTTGTGTTCGGCTTCCTGTTTCGCCCCAAAATGACTATGGAATAATTCTCCAAATTCCGAAGAGAAAAACGTAAACGAACCATCAGCCGTTAATTGGGGTATTAATCCTCTATTTTCTATCATTTTTTCTCCTCTGTAGGGTGTGTAAGTGCAGCACAGGCACTATCTAACTATTTATAATAACCATTCATGCTTGATTAGACTGTTCTTTTCAGCTTCGAGATCATCTTCACGCGCCCTATCGGGTTGAGCATTAGCCATCATAACGTTTTTCCTGATTTCTGTAAAAAAGATTAAACTCATTCTATTTAAGAATCCGATATGATAATTATAAAATAAATTCCCCTGATTAAGTAGTAAGCCCTTCAGGGCTACCCATGAACCTTTAAATCACATTATTATCAATATTGCCATGACAGAACCCCAATTAATTGTTTCCCCAGAATGGTTAGTAAACCATCTCGAAGATTCCAATATCGTCATTGTAGATTGTCGATTTTCCTTAGCAAATCCCCAACTCGGTCAACAACAATATCAAGACGGTCATATTCCGGGTGCTTATTATTTAGATTTAGACCAGGATTTAGCGAGTCCGATTCAAAAACACGGCGGACGTCACCCCCTACCCAACCCAGAAAAACTTGCTGCGAAATTATCAGAAATTGGCATAACTTCTCAACAAACCTTAGTTGTAGCTTATGATGATTCTCGATTCGCTTTTGCTTCGCGGTTGTGGTGGTTGCTGCGTTATTATGGACATGAAAAAGTCATTTTATTAGATGGTGGATTTAGCCAGTGGAAAAATTCGGGATATCCGATTAGTTCGGAAATTCCCTCAGCCCAATTCGGACAATTTACACCGCAAATTCATCCCGAAATGTTAGTTAATATTGAAACGGTAAAAGCCCGAAAAGATTTACCCGGAGTTGTGGTTGTAGACTCCCGTGAACCGGAACGTTATTTAGGAAAAACCGAACCCATTGATCCCATTGCTGGGTGTATTCCGGGGGCGGTTAATTATCCTTGGCAAGAGGTGACAGAACCCACCGGATTTGTTAAAATCAATGAACAATCTCAACGTTGGGAAAATATTAAAGAGGCTGAAGAAATTATCGTTTATTGTGGTTCAGGAGTTACAGCTTGTGTCAATTTATTATCCTTAGAATTAGCTGGAATTCATCACGCCAAACTGTACGGAGGAAGTTGGAGTGATTGGTGTTCTTATTTAATCGAAGAACAATAATAATCCATTAGGATTTTTGAAGATTAACTTCAAAAATCCGAGATAATTGATCGGTTTTTCCCCAGTTGAATTACAATAAAAGTTGAACGATAAAATAAACCGATTTGAACAATTTAGATTCAGGATTAACACGGATGCAAACCCTAGAAAAACCAACCCCATCTCTTCTGGATACCCCCTTAACCATTGGGAGAAAAACCTTTAAATCTCGGTTAATGACGGGAAGCGGGAAATATCGCAACCTCCAACAAATGCAAGATAGTATTGCAGCGAGTGGCTGTGAAATTGTCACCGTTGCTGTTAGACGAGTCCAAACCCAAGCTCCCGGACATGAAGGATTAGCTGAAGCCATTGATTGGAATAAAATTTGGATGCTTCCGAATACCGCCGGATGTCAAACCGCCGAAGACGCCATTCGGGTAGCCAGATTAGGGCGGGAAATGGCAAAATTATTAGGACAGGAAGACAATAATTTTGTCAAATTAGAAGTGATTCCTGATAGTAAATATTTGCTTCCTGACCCGATTGGAACCTTAGAAGCCGCCGAACAATTAGTGAAAGAAGGCTTTGCGGTGTTACCGTATATTAACGCCGATCCACTCTTAGCGAAACGATTAGAAGAAGTTGGCTGTGCAACGGTAATGCCATTAGGATCTCCCATTGGTTCAGGACAAGGAATTAGGAACGCTGCCAATATTGCCATTATTATCGATAATGCCAAAATTCCGGTTGTTGTGGATGCGGGCATTGGTGCGCCCAGTGAAGCCACATTAGCTATGGAAATGGGGGCGGATGCGTTATTAATTAATTCAGCGATCGCTTTAGCCCAAAATCCAATCGCTATGGCAAAAGCGATGGGAATGGCTACCGAAGCCGGACGTTTAGCTTATCTGGCCGGACGCATCCCTGTTAAAACCTACGCTGAAGCTTCTTCCCCCTTAACAGGTACAATTACCAGTTAATGTTTCCCTTTTGTGTAAATTTTTGTTATGGTTGATCCCAGATAGTAATCTATGGATTTTTACTCATGCCTTATACAAAAGAAGAGGGTGGACGCCTAAATAACTTCGCGGTGGAACCTAAAGTTTATACAGCCGAACCCCCGACCAGTTCACAAAAACGGAATTATCTGATTGCGGGTATTGCCGGGATTGTCTTAGTGGGGGGTTTAGTCGTCCTCGCTGCTTCCATATCCTAAAATATCAACGTTTCAGTCCAGGTGGGTTTTGGGAATTTTTTTGTTAATCTCAAAGATACAATTGAACTCGTCCTTATGGAAAATAGGGAATTTTAAGAGTAGGGGCGGGTTCTGTGAAAATTTTTACTATTCTTAAATAACCGTTAAAAAGTCGCCTCCTCCTGAGCCAGAACAACTTGATAGAAGAAAAGAAGTAGAGGTGTAATGGCTTAATGATTGACAATGGCGACGAGCAACAATTCTTCCATTCTATTCTCGGAAACTGATCAGCAAACTTATCATCGTTTACAACAGGCGCTACGTTTACAACTTCGCCATCAAATTTTTATTGCGGTTTGTGATAACTTAAAGTTGCGGAATTATCTGATACTCCAATTAGAAAAAGATTTGTTAGCCAAAAATCAGACAGTCTCAACCGCGCAACACAGTTTAAATTCCCCGCTTTTCTCACCCTTAATTAATTTAAAACTGGATTTAAACGATCCTAATCCCTTTGAAGCAATTACCCAATGGTATGCTCAAAATTCATCTAATTCTGACCCTAAATCTTTGCTCGGATTTCAAATTTTAGGCGTTGAACATCTCACCCGCCAACCTCCGGCGATGCAATGGTCATTTTTACGGCATTTACGCACCCTAGAACAGCATCTTGAGAGCTTAGAATGTAGCTTAGTGCTGTGGATTTCTTCCCCTTGGTTATGCTGTATCCAACAATCTGCACCGGAGTTTTGGCGCAGACGAACCGGAGTGTTTCACTGGATGAGTGATCCAACCCCCAGTGATTTAGAATCAGAGACGATTCCCTTAGATTCTCCTGGGGTTGCTGCACACCGAGACGAGACAATATCTGATCCTTTAAAACAACTCCTGGATCAGATTCAGCACCTGCAACGACAGTCCGACACTTTCTCCCTGCGCCAAGCCTATCGCCAATTAGGAACAATTTACCGCGATCGCATTTTAGCTGGAGAAAATTCAGAACTCAACTACACCCTTGCCATTCAAGCCCATGAAAAAGCCTTAGAGATTGTCCCAGAAACCGAGTTGTTGTTAAATCATTCCCCTAATTCGATTGATATCTGTAATGACTTAGGAACCTTGTATTGGATGCGATTTCGCCAACGAGTTCCAGAGAAACATTCTTCAGCCGATGTGGTTTCCGATTTAGAACAAAGCATTATTTTCTATCAAAATGCTTTGATGAAAATTAACCCCGAAGTTCAACCCCACCTGATCATCAAAATCCAAAAAAACCTAGGAACAGCCTACAGTGATTTAGCCACCCTACGAGATCCCATTGAAAACTTAGAACAATCCTTGATTGCCTATACAGAAGCCTTATCTTGCTTCAAGCTGAACAACAGTAAAATTGATGCTTCTGACATCCAAGATTATGCCACGATTCAAAATAACCTCGGAACCACCTATTGGAAACTCGCCCAACAAACTCACCCCATTCCTCACCTCAAAGCCGCCATTGCTGCCTATACTGAGGCGATGGAATTTTATACCCCGCAACAAGACCCCCTCAACTATGCCCTCCTCCAAACCAACTTAGGAACCGCCTATTGGACACTCAGCCAATATCAACCCTCAGCTAAATTGCTCCTGCAAGCTATTCATGCCTATCATCAAGCCTTAACCTATCGCACCAGCGCATCAGCCCCCATTGCCTGTGCAGCCACCTATAATAACTTGGGCATAGCCTATTGGCATTTAGCCAACCACTATCAGAAGTCAGAGATTCGTGCTAAATTCTTTAAAAGGGCAATTGCAGCCTATCAAAAGGCGCTCTCAATTGCATCCGCTCTGAGTCCAACCCAACTCACCTTTGATCCGTTAGCGACTCATAATAACCTAGGGCTTACGCATTACCAGCTTGCCACAGACTCGAACTTCCCCCTGAGCAAAGCTACTCGAATTTCTCTATTAGAAGTCGCACTCAAACACCATATTCAAGCTGATATTAATGGGTCTAGTCAGCTAGAAAAACAACGGCCAACAGAGGGTGTTATCCCTAACTCAAAGATCACCGAACATCATCAAACGACGTTGAGTTATTTGCTCAGAACCATTCGCGCCTTCTACAATGAGTTTGGGTTACAGGGACAAAATCAGGCTTTATCTCAAATTCCAGGTCATCTACTACCTGAAATATTACGCGCTCTGTAACGCAATACAACTAAATTGACATTTTGTTAGGTGTAGGTTCAACTTTTCCATTAACATTGAGATGTCTATTTAGTATTCTTGCTCAACCTTCTGCTCGATATGGGTGGTTATGGCATCTGCAAAGATTCTCGTGGTCGATGATGATCCGGCAATACGGAACTTAATTAGTCGCTATCTCAGCCAACAAGACTATCAAGTTGACACGGCGGGTGATGGCCATTCGGCATTGGAAAGGTTTGAACAGTTCAATCCTGACTTAGTAGTATTGGATCTCAATTTACCCGATACCACAGGTTTAGCATTATGCCGAGAAATGCAAAGTCGAACCAGTGTATTTATTTTAATGCTAACCAGTGAAAAAGATCCCAAACTCGGGTTAAAGGAGGGAGCAGATGACTTTGTAACAAAACCCTTTGATTTAGAAGAGTTAAACCTTCGCATCAAAGCGATTTTGAAGCGTCAACGAACTCCGGTACAAACACAACCCAAAAGTTTAGTTTATGGGGATTTAACCATTGATCCTAATCGTCGTGAGGTTTATATTCGGGGTGAAATCATCCCACTGAGTGCATTAGAATTTGATTTGCTGTATTGTTTAGCTCGTAAACCCGGTCGAGCTTGGCGACGGGCTGAATTATTGCAAGAAGTATGGGATTATGAGTATGAAGGAGAGCAGCGCGTCGTTGATGTTCATATCGGTCAGATTCGTAAAAAAATCGAACCTGATGCGGATAAACCTTCTTTTATTAAGACTATTCGGGGTGTGGGATATATGTTTGATCGACGCACCACAGAACGTCAATAATTAAAGATAATTATCATTAATTGTTAACGGTTTGTAGGTGAACATAATTGTCCAATTCAAAGGGGAGCTACTGATATTAAGGTTTTGAATATTATCCTCTTTTATACCCTCTATTCATTCTGAGGAAATGAGGACAAAATTCAACTCTTTAATGAGTATAAAAGTGTTTAGCTTATCCTTTTAGTCACCTCTTCGTTTAACCCTCTTGTTATGACATCGGCAAAAATTCTTGTAGTTGATGATGATCCGGCAATCAGGAATTTAATTAGTCGCTATCTTAGCCAACAGAACTACCAACTGGAGGTTGCATCCGACGGCGATTCAGCGTTAAAGGCATTTGAACAGTTCAACCCGGATTTAGTGATTTTAGATTTGAATTTGCCCGATACCACAGGTTTAGCATTATGCCGAGAAATGCAAAGTCGAACCAGTGTATTTATCTTAATGCTAACCAGTGAACAAGATCCTAAACTGGGGTTAAAACAAGGAGCAGATGACTTTGTAACCAAACCCTTTGATTTAGAAGAATTAACCCTTCGGATTCAAGCCATTTTGAAGCGCCATCGCTCAACATCTAACAAAGAACGTCAGAGTTTAACCTATCGAGATTTAATGATTGATCCTAATCGACGAGAAGTTTATCTTAAAGGTGAATTAGTCACTTTAAGTGCGTTGGAATTTGATCTGCTATATTGTTTAGCGAGTAAACCGGGTCGAGCTTGGGAACGCAAAGAACTATTACAAAAAGTTTGGGGCTATCAAGATGAGAGTAGTGAAGGGGTACGGGTGATTGATGTTCATATTGGTCAAATTCGGAAAAAAATTGAACCCGACCCTAAAAATCCTTCCTTTATTCAAACGGTTAGAAGTGTTGGTTATCGATTTGATTGATTGATGAGTAAACAGTTGTCAAGGACTCTCTACTCAGTCTATCCCCCGGAACCGAAAGGGTGCACCTGTTGATGCAACACCTTAGATTCGATCCGGATGCCGACAAAATTAGGTAATGGTTTCTTTATCCCCCTGTTGCTGATTCACCTGAAACAACTGCACAGAAGTATTTTTCTTCCTAAGACTGAAATAGGGTTTCCTGATAAACACGAGCCACTTGATGATAAGTGCTCGATGCTTCTGGGGTGTTGCTATTTCCATTCTGCAACAAAAAAAGCGACAGGGCTGCGGAAAAAACCCGATCTTGATCCCAGTCTGGGTGGGTCTCCAGATAGCCCTGGAGGGATTCGTGCAGCGTTTCAGGAATTTCGGTCAAGATGCTTACACTTGTGTTCATGAAACTGCTCTCATCGGTGTTGGTACAGGACAATGCACAATTTCAACATCAGGGATGGGTTGGGACTCAATTTCCCCCTCAGCCCTAAAAGTTGAAATTGGGTAGTCGATTCATTTTGTGCGATCTAGGGGTAGGGTTGTCAATGTTGCAAACTGTTACAACCTGTCACGAAGTTTCTATTCAGTCACGAAAGAATCGATATTTGACCTGCTATTTCTGTTACAAAAGTTCATAAACAACTCGTTTTTCTCATCCTTTTCCCTGGGATAGGCAAAATCCCCAATTCCACCAGCAGGCTGCAACCTCACGTCTTCTCTTGTGGAAAACTCTGCTTTACCTGGGGAAAACGTTGCGCTTCACTGTGGAAAACCTGTGGAATCGGTGGGGAAAATTTGCGATAACGATAAGAATTTTAAAGATTGCACAGACTCAACACAGGAGACCGGATTAAAGCTCTAAAAACAGCATCAAATCCAGTTGCAATTCCTGGGGGAGAAAGTCTAGCTATAAACCCCATCAATTAAAAGTATTATTCATTGGATCTGATTCAAAGAACTCATGCGTTAAATTTGAGATTTTTCTGAATAAAAAACAATTTATCTTTGATGATCTATGATCAATTTTTGATCTGTGTCTGAACAGTTTAGAAGATTTCCTGGGGAGCAAAAATCAGATTGCCGTTATAGAGGATCATCAGGGATAACAGATCACGATTAACAGAGAAGTTTTTGTCCTTTGTGGAGCAGCCTCAGAAATTTTCTGGGATCAATTGGGGATAGATGATGAACCGTTGATCTTATATAATAATTAAGACTGAATCAATGAAAACTCTCATGTCCAGTTTTGTAAACGAGCAAATTTAGTGATAAATTGTCAGGGTTTAACCCTAACTCGTGATGATGCTGCAAAACTTGACGCTCAGTCGGTTAGGATAGGGATCTGTTTTTTTAGATCTGATGGATTCAGATCGGTTAAAGTCAAAGCATCATTGATCCATTATCCAGGGAACTGCTCTGTGCTGTTCACCCTTGCCACCTGTCTCCTGTTTCCTATCTTCTACTATGCCCAAGCTACGTCAATCTTCATTTCGCCGGATTCTACTGACGCAGATTTTACTGCTTAGTCTTCCTGTGCTGCTTGTGGGAGAGTATGTTACTTATAGAAAAGCTCGTTCTGGTTTATTAGAAACAGCCCGTTTTAATTTAACAGAGAGTGCTACTAAAAAAGCACAAACCCTTGAGGAATGGACTGCTTCTATCCAGTCTAATTTGAGGATTGCAACGGACAATATTGTTTTACAATCAGGGAAAACTCAACAGTATTCTGTTTTTCTTTCCCAGCTTAAAGGGCAAATGTTTCCTGTGGTCAATTGTCTACAATTGACTAATCTGCAAACAGAACAAGTGGTTGCGAGTACCTGTGGAAAACAGCCCATCTATTCTATCCCTAAAAATTTCTGGCCTTTACAAAAGCCTCAAAACTCTCAGATTTATATTAATTATTTAGCTCCTGAAGTAGATTCACAGCAGTCAGATTGGCAGAATCAAGTTAGATTAGTATTTAGTTCTCCAGTTTATATTAATCAGAATAAAAATAAAAGCGTATTAAAATATGCGTTAAGTTTGCAATCAACCTTATATTTAGAAGCCAAAGATCGTCCTAAATCTTTAACAGGATTTACAGTGATTATTGATCAAGGGGGAACTATTATCAGTCATCCTAACATTGATCAAGTGGGGCGAAATATTGAAGAAGAAACAGATTCTGATCGATTAAATAACTTATTATCTAATGCTTTAGCAGAGAATAAAAATTCTTATATTCATTTATTTTCTTTTGATAAATCCGGTCGGGAACTTTTAGCAGGATATGATGCAATTCCTAGCCCAATTACCCAAGAAAAGGATAATCAGTGGGTGGTTTTAGCGGTTGTTGATTTAGACGATGCTTTATCAGGATTAAGAGATATTAAGTCTTTGTTAATTTCATTAATTTTATGTTTGGTTATTGCCAGCATTATTGCAGCCCTTTATATTTCCAGAGATTTAGCTTATCCATTAGAAAAGTTGAGAGATTATGCCCTCAAAGCTAATGATTTAGATGCTCCGGGTAATGTTCCTCGAAATCTTAAAATTCGAGAATTTAATCAATTAGCTGAAGCTCTGAATACAATGGTCGGGAGTCTTAGAGCAAGAGCGCAAGCTTTAGAGTATGCGTCCAAAGAAGCCAAAGTTGCTAATCGATTGAAAAATGAATTTTTGCGAGTTGTTTCTCACGAATTAAGAACCCCTTTAAATGGGATTATTAATTCAATTAACTTAATTCAAGATGGATTTTGTGATACCCAAGAAGAAGAGGACGATTATCTTCAAATTGCCTATGATTCCAGCAAACATTTATTAAATTTAGTTGATGATATTTTAGATATTGCTTTAATTGAAGAAGGCAAGTTGTCGGTCATGCTTGAACCAACGGATTTAGAACAAACCCTGAAAGATGCGGTGAATTTAAAAATGGTAGATATTCAACAAAAAGGCTTAACCATTGCTCTACCCATTCTAAATAAACCGATTATTGTTCACGCTGATCCTGATAAGTTAAAACAAGTTTTTATTAA
This sequence comes from Planktothrix tepida PCC 9214, assembly GCF_900009145.1. Lineage (NCBI taxonomy): Bacteria > Bacillati > Cyanobacteriota > Cyanophyceae > Oscillatoriales > Microcoleaceae > Planktothrix > Planktothrix tepida. The sequence goes on along the minus strand of NZ_LN889802.1, from coordinate 249,989 downwards.
TATTATTGACAATTGCGTCAAGTTTACGAAGTCTGGAGGAATTACAATGGCAACCTGCATTGAATCTATCTCAAATTCCCCCGAAAATTCTGATACTAATCCTTTTGAAATAACGGAAGATGAACCCCGCTCAAAATCCGCTTTAATCCGGTATCAAGTTATGGTAACAATTAAGGATACGGGAATTGGAATTGCGCCCGAACAACAGGAAAAAATCTTTCAACCGTTTGCGATGGTGGATGGTTCAACGACACGGGAATTTGGGGGAATTGGATTAGGTTTAGCGATTTCCCGGAGTTTAATGCAAATGATGGGGGGTTATATTGTTCTCGATAGTGCGGGATTAAATCAAGGAACAAGTGTGATGATTGGAATTCCTTTGTCCGATACTGATGTTAAATCGCCGGAAAATCAAGATTCAATTTCTCCTCCTAAAGTTAACTCAGTTTCAACTTAGGAATGAAAAATCAATAACTTGTAAATGTTCCCTACTCTAATAAAATAGGCTGTCCATCTGCTTTTAACGATTCACTCAACGCACACAAAACATTAACTAATTCTGCACCAACCCAGCCGGAAGAAATGGGGGAAGGTTGATGATTCTGAATCGAATTGAGAAAGCGATCACAAACTTGAGCTAAAGGTTCACGGCGTTCAATAGAAATAATTTCTTGATTTAATCCAGCCGCTTTCCAAGTATTATCAATTCGATTAAAATAACCGTGTTGTAAAGTAAGAGGTGCTTCTGATTGGAGTTCATCAAAAATTAAGGTTCCCTGAGTTCCAACTGCTGCTAAACGACGCTGTTTGTCAGGATTTAGCCAACACAAATGTAGAAACGCTTGAAATCCACTGGGATAGGCTAAATTAGCGATCACTAAATCCGATAACCCTGATTCAGGTTGTAACCAAACCGTTCCAGTCGCTTTAACTTTGATGGGTTTTTCCCCTAACCAATGGTTAAAAATTCCAATATCATGAATGGCTAAATCCCATAACGCATCAACATCTTGTCGGACAGGCTCTAAATGTGTTCGGGTGGCGTAACCATAGCGTAATTCTCCTAATTTTCCTGATTGAATAACCCTTTGACCCTCTTCTACAGCCGGATGAAATAAATAAGTATGATCCACAAAAAGTTGCTTCTGTTTTTGTTCTGCTAATTCACACAATTGCAAAGATTCAGAAACACTTAAAGTTAAAGGTTTTTCTGTAAAAACATGACACCCATTTTTTAAAGCGGCTGAAATTAAAGAAAAATGTGTTACCGCCGGAGTCGCAATTACAACGGCATCTAAATTCGGTAAATTCCAAATGGTTGATCCATCCGTTACTAACCTGACCGTTTCAGGGAGTTGAAATCGTTCTCTAACAGCTTGTAAACCTTCGGGATTAGAATCTACGATCGCCACAATTTGAGAGTCAGGATGTTGCTGGAAGTTACGGATTAAATGAACACCCCAACGACCTGCACCAAAGATAGCAATATTAATTGGATGAGTCATAGAAATTCAGGGTATATTTTGTCAGTTATCAGTTGTCAGTTATTAGTTGTTCAGTGTTTAAGGGATTAATGCTGAAGAGTTGTCAGATTTTGGGTATCTACTAAAGAAAGAAATGCAACTTGAGCCGCCGCTTGTTCAGCCGATTTAATTGACCGTCCCGTTCCTTCACCCAGTTTACGACCTTTTAACCAAACTTCTGCGGTAAAACGTTCTTCATCATTATGAATTTGGCGATTTTGCTGCACCTTATATTCGGGCAAAATTTTATGATGGCTTTGCGTCCATTCCTGTAAGGCAGCTTTATAATTATGACGAGCCGGATCTCGAATAATCTCTGCGGCTCGTTGTCGAAAATGGGGATCTAACCAAGGACGAATTAAGGTTAAATCGTGAGTCCCAAGATATAATGTTGCTAACACCGCTTCAAAACAGTCCGCCAGACGAGATTCTTCCCCAGCTTTATCCCGCATTGCACTACCGGCGACGAGCAAAAATTGGGACATTCCGTAATAATCTGCGATTTCTGCTAAGGTGCGATCGCTCACTAAAATTGAACGAATTGCCGCAAATTCTCCGACCGGACAGTGGGGATAAACTTCAAATAGCAACTCAGATGCCACCAACCGCACCACCGAATCTCCGACAAATTCCAATTGTTCATAATTGGCTTCTGCTGACAATGTAGGGTGAGTTAAAGCCAAATCTAACAAGTCCCAGGGAATGGGAGCCTGATTAGAAAGTCCCAAACGTTGGATCAGCTTTTGTAACTGGCGTTTTCGATTTGGATAGCCAAGAGTCATAAGTGTGAAAGTAGAACAGGCATCTTGCCTGTCAATCAAGTCAGGTGTGTGTCACAGGCATCTTGCCTGTTAGTCAAAAAGGGAGGGAAAGAGTCAGACATAAGCCGGGTTCTGTTATCCAGGCTGAAATCAGCTTTAGATGGCGATTATCTATCTGGGATGTCTGTTACCAAACACCTCTAGCGGTACCACTTTTGATCGGAACGGGAAAAAGACCAACCTTAGTTCCTCCGACCTTGCTCCCAACCGGGGTTTACCGAGCCAACGCCTCACGACGTTGCTGGTGCGCTCTTACCACACCTTTGCACCCTTACCCCTTATCAGTTATCAGTTATCAGTTATCAAAAGATTGACTGTTCACGGTTGACTGTAAAAAGGCGGTATCTTTCTGTGGCACTATCCTCACGATTACTCGCACTGGGCGTTACCCAGCAAGTTTGGTCTTTCGGGAGCCCGGACTTTCCTCAGACTCTTAACAAGTCCGTAATCGCCTGCGCTTACTCTTTACCCCCTTTCCCATACTACTGCAACTGTTCTCCAGTTGATAGCATTTCCCCATAGACGAGAAGCTGACTAATCCGTTAGCATCGATTCCCCAGACAAGTTTAAATCCCTGAAAGAGATTCGTGGTTATAACAAAACAGCGATCGCCCTAACAAAGATTACATTTGTATTATGTTTTTAACAAACAGTAAAACGCAGATGAATAGGACTCTCCTATACTTAGGGTGATAAGTAAAGATTATATAAAAAGGCAAGCTAGTAGCTTTTCACGGATCATCTCAAAATTTTTGAAGCCATAGCTTTGACGAAGAATTAATTTGATTCGGTTGTTTAATCCCTCCATGACTCCACTGGTTGTTCGATATTGTTCGTTTTGGCTGACTTGTTCTACAGTTAATTCTTTAACTCTTTCATAGATATATTCTTCATAACGAATGATGTAATTCCTTTAATAGTTCTAACTTACGAACAACAAAACCTTCTTTTTCTTGGCGACTGAACACCGTAATATTCGGGAGGGTGAGTAAGACTTCCAAATCATTTGTCTTGGGGGATTAATTTCCCCCTTTCATCTGCCTTTATCACGGTGTACAAGCTGAGGTTTTATTACAAGAATTAAACCGCTAGAGAATTATCCAGCAGGCGGACTCGGAAATTATTGGCGAAAATCTGCAAGAAACGCGGCGGTAGAATACCCACGATTTTACTCAAACCCAAAAGGTGATCGGCAAAAATCACTGTGGGATTTTGTAGAATTTGTTCGGGAAAACGAGCCAAATTTAGCAGTCTTAGAGCCGACGGGTATTCATTATAGTCGCATCTTCTATCAGATTTTAAAGGGTGAGGGAGTTGAGGTTAAATGGGTCGGTCACATGGAGCTTAAACGCTATCGTGAGGGAAAAAATTTACCCGGCCACGGGAAAAACGATGCGGTGGATGCGTTGGCAATGGCGGCTTATCCGTTTGACCCGGAACATTTTTTATATTCTATTATCGCTCCCCCTTTCTCCTGTTGATGTCTAATTCCGTCCCCAGCCCTGGCTATGCGCTCGCTTCGTGGTCTTGTGCTCAGGTGCGATGCCGACAGGCGGCGGCTACGCCATCGCTTCGTCGAACTCACGTTAACTTGCTTTACTCAGAATTACTTAAGCGGTTTAAACGCTAAACTTTTTAAAGCCCTACTGAGTTCCTTAATCTTGGTAGGGTTTTAAAAATAGGGTAATTTCCAAAGTAGAGTAAAATGTGAAGCGTGTGGATAACATCATCGCTTGATACCGTATTAACGCCCACTGCCATTGCTTTGGGGAACTTTGATGGCTTACATCGTGGTCATCAACAGGTGATTCAGCCGATTTTAAAGCGACACTCACCTTTAGATTCCCGACAACGGACAGAGATGCTTTTAACGAACCCCGTCACCCTGTTGACGTGGGATAGAGGGCTGTTGGATAACAATTTAGGAGAATCTCAACCCTGTTATAGTACAGTGGTAACGTTTCATCCCCATCCTCAAGAATTTTTTACAGGTCAACCCAAAAAGTTACTCACCCCCTTAGATGAAAAAGCTGAATGGTTAAAAACAATGGGGGTAGAACAATGGGTGTTGTTACCGTTTGATGAACAAATGGCAACCTTAAGTCCGAGGGAATTTGTTGAAAGAATTTTAATTCAAAAATTGCAACCTCGTTGTATTAGTGTAGGATTTGATTTCCGCTTTGGAAAAAAGCGAACGGGAACAGTGAAGGATTTAGAAAAAATTGCCGGACATCACGGAATTAAAGTTAAAACAGTTCCTTTATATTTATGTGAAAATGGGGAACGAATTAGCAGTTCAGAAATTCGCACGTCTTTAGAAAAGGGTGCAATTCGTCGCGCCAATCAATTATTAGGAAGATCCTATCATTTAGTCGGTTCAGTGGTTCAGGGTCAACAGTTAGGACGAACCATCGGATTTCCGACTGCTAATTTACACCTCCCCCCAGAAAAGTTTTTCCCTCGGTCTGGAGTTTATGCGGTGAAAGTCTCAGAAACCGAAAATAATGCTAATTTGGGATTAGTAAATCATCCGGGGGTGATGAATATTGGCTGTCGTCCAACGGTCGCAGGTCAAACCATCACTGTCGAGGTTCATTTATTAAATTGGTCAGGAGATTTATATGGGAAAACCTTAAAGGTTAGCCTAGAAGAATTCTTGCGACCGGAACAGAAATTCCCCTCTTTAGAGAGTCTCACAACTCAAATTCAAGCTGACTGTTTACACGCAACAGAGGTGTTAGCAGTGGAGTCACAGAAATAAGCAGGGGAAGTAGGGACAAGGGGATAAGGGGACAAGGGGAAAGGGGAAAAGAGAAGAGGGAAGAGGGGACAAGGGGAAGAGGGGAAATTATGAACGTCTGACTCGTGACTAACTAACGGCTAACTCTTACACTGATAACTGATAACTGATAACTGATAACTGATAACTGATAACTGTTAATATGAAAGAACGAATTGAACGTCTAAAACACAATTTAAGCCGGACGATTGTAGGAAAAGAAGATGCTATTCGGCTAACGTTAGTTGCCTTATTAGCGGGAGGTCATGCGTTATTAGAAGATGTACCGGGTGTGGGAAAAACCTTACTCGCAAAATCCCTCGCGCGTTCCATTGCGGGACAATTTCAACGGATTCAATGTACACCGGATTTATTACCGACAGATATCACCGGAACCAATATTTGGAACCCCCGCACGGGAGAGTTTGAATTTCTCCCTGGGCCAATTTTTACCAATATTTTATTAACGGATGAAATTAACCGAGCAACCCCTCGAACTCAGTCCGCGTTATTAGAAGTCATGGAAGAACGACAAGTCACCGTTGATGGGGTATCTCGGTTTGTTCCTAAACCGTTTTTTGTGATAGCGACTCAAAACCCCATTGAATATCAAGGGACATTTCCTTTACCGGAAGCCCAAATGGATCGATTTTTATTATCCTTAACGTTAGGATATCCCAGCGAAGCCGAAGAATTGCAAATGTTACAACGATTATCCGATGGGATAAGCGTTGAGGAATTAGAACCTTGTATTTCTCAGGATGAAGTCTTAGAACTGCAACACTGGTGTCATCAAGTTAAAATGGAAACTTCGTTACAACAATATATTCTCAATTTAGTGAGAGCTACAAGAGAATCAGAAGAAATTACATTAGGAGTAAGTCCTCGTGGCGCAATTGCTTTACATCGAGCCACACAAGCCTTAGCCTTTTTATTAGGAAGAGATTATGGCACACCCGATGATGTGAAATATCTCGCACCTCATGTTTTATCCCATCGTTTAATTCCAGCCGGAGGAAGACGGTCAAAAACGATTATTGAACAGTTATTAAGAACAGTTCCCATACCCTAAGTTGTGAGGCGTTCACGCCTCTTTAGGATGCGCTCAAGCGCAGCAACAAATTATCCCCATAGGATTATCGGCATCAATCCAGAATTATAGCAACCGCTAGGCGTGGTTAGGACATAGAATTTCGGGAGTTTTATGCAGAAGTTTTCCGTATATCGTAACGACACAGGATTAGTAGGTATAATTAGGACTAATACTTTTGACTTAAAGCCTGCTCTAGTAGTCCCTAATGGAGATAAAATTGTGAGTCTTGTCTTGGAGTGCGAGTCCCCACCACTTAGAAAAGATGCAACAGGAGCAATTCGGGTTGGTAACTCAAGGGTTCTCCTGGAACTGGTAATCCGAGGATTCCAGGATGGTGCTTCTCCAGAAACCATTGTGCAAAGATACTCAACACTTTCTCTGTCTGACGTTTACATCACAATTGGTTATTATCTTCGGCATCAGCAAGAAATAGAATCCTATCTGAACGAGCGCGAACAGTTAGCAGAATCCGTTCATCAACGATTTTCTGAAATTCAGCCTGATCTGAGCTTGATTCGATCCAGACTTTTAGCACAACAAACTCCCTAAGCTTTGTTATGTTGAGGTTGCTGAGTGATGAAAATTTTAATGGCGATATCGTGCGAGGATTGTTTCTTCGTCAACCAGATCTTGACTTATTGCGTGTTCAGGATGTTGGGTTGCGAAAAGTGGATGATCCAGAAATTCTAGATTGGGCCACAAGCAATGGGCGCATTCTCTTAACTCATGATCGTGCAACAATGCCAGACTTTGCTTATGAGCGGTTATCTCAGGGACACCAAATGTCGGGGCTATTTGTGATCAATGATCGGATGCCGGTTAGGCAGGTAATCGATGAATTGCTACTACTGATTGATTGTAGTGAACAAGATGAGNGTTCGACTTGCATGTGTTAAGCAGACCGCCAGCGTTCATCCTGAGCCAGGATCAAACTCTCCATTTTGAAGAATCTGTTTTTTTGGCTCTAAAACTTGTTTCTCAAAGTTTTAGAATTTTTTGCTTTTTCAGAAAGTTTGTGTTAAACTCCCCGATTAAGAAGAAATTCTTAAAGACGAGATATACAGAATGTGCTAACTTGGCTTTCAAACTCTTAAGTTGTCCAGGTTCGGCGTGCCGTCTTTGTTTTTCGACACTCTTATTAATCTAACAGCCTTTCTTGGCTGTGTCAACCCCTTTGGGGGATTTTTTGCATTTGTAATATTTATAAAGTAGAGTATTTTGCATAAATTTAAATTATATATACCTCAAACACTGATACAGCTTGAATTACAGTTCATACTGATCTGTTAAAAGTTCTTATATATATAGATATAACTTGAGGATAGAGCCGTTGAATCTTTTAGAGATAGGTTTTAATGGGTGCGTTAGTCCTGAAGGATTTATGTCTGTGTCTGAGGATGCCCATTTCAAGCTAAAGTAAGAAACGTTGCTCTATCGGTCAGCATGATTGAAGTTGAGAAGTTGTGTAAAACCTATGGTTCTACTGTGGCGCTGCGGGATGTTTCCTTTGCGGTGGAACCTGGGGCAATTTTGGGATTTTTAGGGCCTAATGGGGCGGGCAAAACAACCACCCTGCGAATTTTATCAGCCTATCTTCCCGCAACGAGTGGAACGGCAAGAATTGCTGGGTTTGATGTCCACGAACAATCAATGGATGTGCGACAACGAATTGGATATTTACCAGAAAATCCGCCGTTATATCCTGATATGACGGTTGAAGGATATTTGCATTTTGTCGCACAGATTAAACGAGTTGTCGCTGGTGATCGCAAAACCAATGTAGAAACGGCGATGGCAAAATGTGGATTATTAGAACGACGAAAATCTTTAATTCGGAAATTATCAAAAGGTTATCGACAACGGGTCGGAATTGCTCAAGCTATTGTTCATGATCCGCCTGTGATTGTATTAGATGAACCAACGGTAGGGCTAGATCCCCGGCAAATTATTGAAGTCCGTAATTTAATTAAAAGTTTAGCGGGAAGCCATACGATTGTTTTATCAACTCATATTTTACCGGAAGTAAGTATGACTTGTAGCCAAGTTGCCATTATTAATCGAGGTCAAATTGTGGCAACGGGAACACCAGAAACCCTGATGGAACAGTTAACTGGGGGATCAGGATATGAAGTAGAAGTTGAGGGGGAAATCACGTCTGAAAAATTAGTTACCTTAAACCAGATCTCCGGGGTGAAAGTTGTTGAGCAACTCAAAATTTCAGAGGGAAGCAATCGAGAACAGTTAAGGCTAAGTTGTGAACTGGATCAAGAACCTGCGCCTGAAATTCTTGCAGCTTTATTTGCCTTAGATTTAAAAGTGTATGAACTGCGACGAACTCGCGCCACTTTAGAAGATGTATTTTTAGAGTTAACGACCCAAAATCCGCCTCAAAAAACTGAGTTTATAACAGACACAAACTCAGATATGATAACGGATACAGAAACAGAGGAAGACCTGGCTTCAGAACCGGAAAATCAGGAATCTGAAAGACGAGAAGATACTGACTTTCAACCCGAAAATTTAACATCTGACTCGGATAAATAATAATTATGTTAGTGATTCTGAACAATATTCTGGCAATTTATCGGAAAGAGTTACAGGGGTATTTTGCCTCTCCCTTAGCCTATGCCATTGCAGGAGTTTTTTGGCTGATTACGGGTTACTTTTTTATTGCGATTTTATTGGGGCCAGATGGGTTAATTCAACAGGTTGCTTATCGAGATCAAATGGGAATGACTGACCCACCAATTGATTTACCTTATGAATTTTTACAAGTCTATTTGCGATTAATTGGAACGTTATCTTTATTCGTATTACCGATGTTATCAATGGGATTATATGCGGAAGAACGCAAACGGGGAACCTTAGAACTATTAGCCACTTCTCCCCTAACAAATTGGGTAGTAGCAACCGGAAAATTATTGGGGGTACTGACCTTTTATTTCACGATGATTTTACCATTGATGGGATTAGAAGCGTTAGCGTTAAGTGCTTCTAACCCGCCTCTTGCGCCGCAGGTATTTCTCTTGGCTCATCTAGGGTTAATTTTATTTGCGGCGGGGGTTTTATCCTTGGGAATGTTTATTTCTTCTTTAACGGATAGCACAATTTTATCGGCTGTATTTACCTTTGCCCTAATTTTATTTTTATGGGTTATAGACTTAATTGGAAGCAGTGTAGGGGGAATTTTGGGAGAAGGGTTAAAATATTTATCTCTAATTTCCAGCTACACCAACTTTATTCGAGGAATTGTTGATAGTAGTAGCATTATTCTATTAGCTAGTTATATTATTGTCGGAATATTTCTAACAGCCCAATCTATTGATGCGTTACGCTTCCAACGAAGTTAATAATCAGCTACCTTTTGAATCTAAATCTATCAAAGTTTTTTATCCTAACTCTTGATTAAATTATGAAAAAAAAACAATTCAAAATCAATAGTAAACTCATTCCCTTTCTATTTTGGCTGGGGCCGTGTCTAATGGTGATGGGGATATCGGCGGGTGTAGTTATGGGAAGCTGGGAACCGATTTCCTTAATTTTAATCATTACGGGAGTGGTATTTTTAGGCTTATGGTTTTTGTTCCAAGCTTATTTTAAACCCCAGGATAAATCTCAAACACCTTATTGGAGTCGTCGCTCTACCCAAGCCGGAACAAATGCTTTAGCTTCTACAATTTCTGTCTTGGTTATTTTAGGACTCATTAATTTCATTGCCATTAGAAATAACTGGCGAATTGATTTAACGGAAAATCAACAATTTACGTTATCTCCACAAACCCAAACTTTAGTAAAAAGCTTTAAAAAACCTGTGAAAGTTTGGGTTTTTGACCGAGGAGAAAATCCTCAAACCCAAGAATTATTAGTCAGTTATGAACGCATTGGCGGCAAAAATTTTCAATATGAATTTGTAGACCCCCAAGCTAAACCGGGGCTGGCTCAACAATTTGGAGTACAAGAATTTGGAGAAATTTATTTACAATCGGGAGAAAAACGTCAACGAGTCAGAAAAGAAGCGTTAGAACCGTTAACAGAAATAAAACTAACGAATAATCTTGAACAATTAGTCAGTAACCGCGCCCCAAAAGTTTATTTTCTGCAAGGTCATGGGGAACGGCCTTTAACCGAAGGACAAGGCGGATTATCAGAGGCTTTAAATAGTTTAAAAGAAAAGAATTTTATAGCAGAACCGATAAATTTAGCCGAAAAAACAGCAGTTCCAACGGATGCGGATGTGATTATTGTTGCTAGTCCTCAACGGAAATTATTTGAAGGAGAAGTCAAAGCATTAGAAGCTTATTTAGACCAAGGTGGCTCTATTTTATTAATGTTAGACCCACAAACCAATCATGGTTTAGATGATTTATTAGAAAAATGGGGCGTTAAAGTTGATACTCGCCTTGCTATTGATGGGTCAGGAAGTGGGCGTTTAGTAGGGTTAGGGCCTACGGTTCCGATTGTGCGAGAATATGGTCAACATCCGATTACGCAAGATTTTGGCAATGGCATTTCCATTTATCCCTACGCTAGTCCCGTTGAAACTCGCACCATTGATGGAATTACGGAAAGTCCGTTAATTTGGACAAATGATCAAACTTGGGCTGAAAGTGACCTGAAGAGTCCCCAACTTCAGCTTAACCCAGGAGTTGACCGACAAGGCCCCCTATCTCTAGGGGTAGCGTTAAGTCGTACCCCAAAAAAAGCTGAGGATGCGACTAATAAACCATCACCAAGTCCAACACCGACATCCCAGCCCACCCCGGAAAAACCTGAAGCGCGGTTAGTGGTGTTTGGAAATTCACAATTTGCAACCAATGGATGGTTTGGTCAACAACTCAATGGAGACGTGTTTCTAAATTCAGTGAGTTGGTTAAGCAAGTCTGACCAAGAAACGTTATCCATTCGCCCCAAATTACCCACCAGTCGTCGCCTTGCTATAACTCCAACTTTAGGACAAACTCTCAGTTGGTTAGGGTTAGTCATTTTACCCCTATTTGGATTTGGAATGGCTGTGTTTTTGTGGTGGAAAAGACGGTAAATCTAGGTGTAGAAACCCCGTTTCTGGTTGAAAAGTAGTTTAATGCTGAATTGGTTATGAAATTTCAACGTTCAACTTTAATTTTAATGACTTTAGCCCTAGGTTTAGCAGGGTTTGTTTATGTGTTTGAAATTCGAGGAAAAACACAGCAGGAAGAAATCCAAGCCAAACAACAAAAAATATTTTCCTTTGGTAAGGATGAAATTCAATCTTTTACGGTGACAACTCCTCAACAAATCATTACTGTGGAACGAGTTACGAATGCCGATGAGTTAAAAAAATCCCCTTGGAAAATTACAACCCCAACACAATTTTTAGCAAACCCTGCTTCAGTAGATTATCTTTTGATGGAATTATTAAAAAATCAAAGCATCCCCTCTGACCCTCATTCGGGAATTCAAAAGTTAACCGTTTCACCCGATAAAATCAAGGATTATGGGTTAGATACCGTAACCGATAAAATAGATATCAAACTCAAGAACAATACAACTTATCAATTACGATTAGGAAAAAAAGATTTTCAAGGAAAGTCTTTATATGCTCAAATTAACTCACCTCAACCTACACCAAAAGATATCACAGTTTTAGTCATTTCTGATGAGATTTTATCGGCAATGAACCGTTCCCTGGAAGATTGGAAACTTCCCCCAGAAACGCCTAAAGTTCCTCAACAAAGTCAAACACAAACTCAAACTCCAAACCCGTCAGCAACCCCTAAATAACGAATTTGTGCTGCGTTCTCGCTACAAAATCTTTGACCAAATGGTGCTAGCACCCTGACAATTAGTTTCTCCTGGGTACTTCAGGTGATTGAGAGAAATTTATGGCAGCGATCGCTGATCGTCTTGTAAACTTAGAGAAGATGTTAATTTTTCAGAGGGAAAGTATGAAAATTTTATCTTTGTGGGTAAAAGTAATCATTACCTTTATCTTAGCCGTTGTTCTAGGCTTCAATGTATGGGGTGGTCAGGCATGGGCAATTGGTGAATTTAGTAATACCTGTACAGATATTACTGTTTCGAGTGGTACAGATATGGCAAGTTTAGGAAAAGCAATTCTCTCAGCAAACTGCGAGAAAATGAACGGTTCTTATCAGCAAACAACGCTGGAATTAAATCCATATCTTGAAAATAATCGCGAAGGAATTCTATCTTGGAAACAAGAAAACTTAGGACGGCAAGCATTAATTAATTGTTACGACTTGACTGTATCTGATCAGGGGGTACTTCAAGGGATGTGTTTCAATTTATCCAAAAAAATGAGTTCAGATGTGGAAACATCAATTAACTTGAATGAACATATTGCCAATATTGATGGCAGCCTCAAATATGAATAAGATCACAAAGTTTCCCTAAATTTTGTGTCTGTTTAACCTTAACTTTCATCTTCAGTTGTGGGTTAAGGTTAAGAGGGATTGCCAATTTTAAGTCAGATTAAGAGCAATGACTGAAAGTGTCGGTAAATATACGGATATAGAGTTAAGTTTAATATTTATTAATTATTATTGCAATTTAGTCAACTGCCCAATATAACTGATATTTATATCATATTTATGAGTTAAAATCCCATTTTCAAACCCGTGAATTTAAACCCTGAAACCTTTTCTTTAGAAGTTGCTAATCGCTTTGCTGAATTCGGCTTGAAATGTACCCTTCAAGAATATCCTCATGTTCAGTGTTACTGGTTAGAAAGTGATGCTGATTTGATTCCTCCTCGAAAACTCAATCCGGCTTTTTATGGCTGTTTAGATTGGCATTCTGCGGTTCATAATCATTGGATGTTAACCCGATTAATTCGATATTTTCCAGAAGCAGATTTTGTTACCCCCGCTAGAGAAATTTTAACTCAAAATCTCACACCTGAAAATATTAGAATTGAAGCAGAGTTTTTAAAGTCTCAACCTCGATTTGAATGTCCCTATGGGTTAGTTTGGTTTTTACAATTAATAGCAGAATTAACCGAATGGAACGACAACCAAGCTAAATGTTTATTGGAAGATTTAGCACCATTAGAAACCGTTGTCGTGAATAATCTGCGAAATTGGTTAAATACTTTAACCCATCCTAATCGCACCGGATTACACAATCAAACTGCCTTTGCATTAGGATTAATGTTAGATTGGGCAACGATTACGGATCAGGAAAACCTCTTAGATGAAGTTGAATATAAAGTTCAAAAATTCTATAGCCAAGATCACAATTATTCCTTGCATTGCGAACCCTTGGGTTATGATTTTCTTTCTCCGTGTTTAGCAGAAGCAGACTTAATGCGACGGGTGCTTCCGGCTGTCGAATTTAGCGAATGGTTAACTCTTTTTTTACCCGAACTTCCCCTTGACTTGAAAACGGACTGGCTTTATCCGATTACTCTGGAAAATACTGAAGATTACGGACAATCCCATTTTGATGGGTTAAACTTAAGTCGGGCATGGATGTTAGACGGGATTATCTCAGGCTTATTTCCAGAAGATAACCGAATTCCTGCTTTAAAAGCTGTGGCAAATCTTCATCGCCAAGTCGGTTTAAATCCTTTATCAGGAAATTCCTATGGGGGAAGTCATTGGTTAGGGAGTTTTGCTGTTTATCTAGGGACAAAACGAGGACTAACTCTACCTAATTAAATCATTCTCTCTGTTCCTCCTTTTATATTCAGCCTTTTCAATTCATTTTTGATAATATGACTGAACTCAGACAAAATTTAATTACAAGAGATTGGGTGATTATTGCCACTGAACGGGCTAAACGACCCGATGAATTTTCTAAGCCTGAAATGTCTCTCACCCCTATTCCTCACTATCGTTCTAACTGTCCCTTTTGTGCTGGGAATGAACCGTTAACAGGAGGTCGAGAAATGTTAAGGTTATCGAATGATTTAGAATGGCGAGTCCGCGTTGTTTCTAATAAATATCCCGCTTTATCTCCTGAAGGTGAAAGAGTCCGAGAAACTGACGGTATTTTTAGAGCTTTATCAGGGTTTGGATTTCATGAAGTTGTGATTGAACATCCTCGCCATGATTTAACAATGGCATTAATGGAAATTAACGATTTAGCCAATATTATTCGAGTTTATCGCAAACGCTATGCTGATATTCGCCTAGATTCTCGTGTGGAAACTATTATTATCTTTAAAAATCATGGTCGAGGTGCGGGAACTTCCTTAGAACATCCGCACTCTCAAATTGCCGCCATTCCCATTGTTCCCTATCAATGGAGAGATCGTGCACGGGAAGCAATTCGCTATTATGATGATACGGGAGAATGTATTTTTTGCCGAACTTTAGCAGAGGAATTACAAGCACAAGAACGAATTATTTTTACCAGTGAACATTTTGTGGCGTTTATTCCTTATGCCGCTCTTTCACCGTTTCATACTTGGATTTTTCCCCGTCGCCATACGTCTTCCTTTGATGAAATTACCGAAGTGGAAATTTTAGATTTAGCTAAAACTTTAAAAACTGTCCTAGCCAAACTTTACTATGGGTTAAATAATCCTGATTATAACTATACCATTCGTTCAATCCCGACTGCTGAACAACGTACCGATTATTCCCATTGGTATATTGCTTTAATTCCCAGAGTTTCTTTATCCGCCGGATTTGAACTCGGCAGTGGAATGTATATTAATACGGCTTTACCTGAAGAAAGTGCTGCATTTTTACGTTCGATTGAAATTCCCCCATATTCTATTTTTAATAAAAACTAATTTTTTTTAACGGGCTTTAAAAGCAGCTAAACTCTAAACTTAACTCTATAATAAGATAGAAAAATATCTGAGGTTATCAGCCTATGGATAGAAGCTTAATTTCCCCCTTTTCATAGAGACTTTTGCGGAAAATAACCGTTATATTATAAAGATAAACCTTTTTAGCAGGGTGTATTTCATTTAAAAGGAATACTCTTTAATCATCCCACAAAGAGGGAGGTTGATATGACTCATAAAGTGAATTGCCCCTATAAAAATCATGAAGGTCTTCAAAAACTTCCCTGTGACTTTCTACCCCATCCCTACAACAAAAACGTGATGTTTTGTCAAAGTTGTGGCGGGAATGAATATGATATTCGAGAGATTGGAGAAAAATCCGCTAGCTCTAAACAGAAATCCTCCGAAGATTCATTCTGGCCGTTGATGGGAGTGATTTTGGTATTATTAATAGGATTAATTCGGGTGGCAAGTCAACCTAAAACCATTGATACCAATCTTAATCCCTCAGCCCCCATCGAACAAAGCCGTTTATAGCTTAATTTACAGGAGTAAAGGTAATTAAAATTATCTCTACCTTTTGTTAGTTAGAAGAAGCAATTTCTGCTAATTCTAGCCACCGTTCTGTGGCATTATCAATCTCTTGGGTAATGGTTTCTACTTGTTGATGTAAGTCTTGAACTTTAGAAACCGCCCCCGGAGGTGCATGATATAATTGCTGTTCTAACTCTATTTTTTTCGCTTCTAACTCAGCAATTTTTGTCTCTAACTTTTCATATTCTCGCCGTTCTTTAGACGATAATTTCCGTTGTCCACTTTTATCCCAAGAATACCGTTGAGATTTATCAGACTCTATTCCTGCATCTTTCAGTTTTTCTTCAACTTTTACCGTCTGGCGACTTAACTCTAATTCCTCGGATTTTTTATAATCTAAATAAACCGAATAATTCCCTGGATATTGTCGTAAAATCCCCCCAGATTCAAAGGAAAAAATTGTTTCAACGGTTCGGTCTAAAAAATAACGGTCGTGGGAAACCACTATCACACAGCCATTAAAATCCTCTAAATAATCTTCTAAAACCGATAAAGTTTGCACATCTAAATCATTCGTGGGTTCATCCAAAATTAATACATTCGGCGCACTCATTAATACTCGTAATAAAAATAACCGTCGTTTTTCACCTCCCGAAAGTTTGTTTAATGGTGAATATTGTTGATTGGGAGGAAACAAAAACCGTTCTAACATTTGAGAGGCGGTAATTTGGGTTCCATCGGCGGTTTTAACGTATTCAGCTACTTCTTTTAAATAATCAATTACACGCTGGTTTTCATTCATGGCGGCTAACAAATCTTCGGAATGTTGGTCAAAATAACCGATATGAATCGTTGACCCTATTTCTAATATTCCGCTATCCGGTTGGACTCGACCTGTAATCATATCTAATAACGTTGATTTTCCGACTCCATTTCCCCCAATAATTCCTAAACGGTCATCGGGATTAAAACTATAGGTAAACTCTTGAATTAAAACCCGATTATCATAGGATTTAGAAACGTTATTTAATTCAATTACCTTTTTCCCAATCCGACGACCTGGAGTTGAAATTTCCACTTTCCCCTGAATTTGTTTAAACTCCGTTTCTTGCATTCCTTCGATGCGTTGAATTCGAGCTTTTTGTTTGGTACTTCTGGCTTTTGGCCCTCGCTTCAACCATTCTAATTCTCGGCGTAAAACTCCCCGATGTTTGCGTTGTTGACTTACAGCAATATCCTCGGCTTCTGCTTTCTTTTCTAAAAAATAAGAATAATTCCCTGAATAGGTAAATAAGTCCCCTCGGTCTAATTCTAAAATTCGATTCGTTACTTGGTCTAAAAAATAACGGTCATGGGTAATTAAAAGTAAAGCACCACGATAATTTTTCAAGTAATCTTGCAACCATTCAACGGACATTGCATCTAAATGGTTAGTCGGTTCATCCATTAATAAAACATCCGGTTCAACTAATAACGCTGTTGCTAAAGCAATGCGTTTGCGATATCCCCCGGATAACTGACGAATAGGTGTGTCAAAATCTTCAATGCCTAATTTTGTTAAAATAATTTTAGCTCGGTTTTCTAATTCCCAAGCGTTGGTTGCATCCATTTTTTGAGTCACTTGGGAAAATCGCGTTAAGAGTTGAGAATCTTCAGGATGTTTTGCTAATTTATGAGATAAATCTTCATATTCTTGAATTAAGTGCATTTGTTCGCCACTATCGGCAAAAATTTGTTCTAAAACCGTGCGATTTTCATCTAAATTCGGTTGTTGCGGTAAATAGATGACTTTAGCTCTAGGGTTCACCCAAAGTTGCCCCCCATCAATGGGTTCCTGTCCAGCAATCATTTTTAATAAGGTTGATTTTCCTGACCCATTGGTTCCAATTAAACCGACTTTATCCGTTGCATCTAAACTAAAGTTAGCTTCTCTGAGAATTTCTTTGGTTCCAAATTCTTTTTTAACAGATTGTAATGTAAAGATAGACATGATTTTTAATTCTTTAAAATATAGAAATTAGGTAAATCTGATATGATTATACTCTAATTATTCTTCAAGTTGTATTAAACTAACGCCAAAAGCTCCGAAATTTATTTGGGGCGTAAGTAAGGGCGAGGTCACCTCGCCCCTACAGATGGTCTAAAAAAATTTACCTAAAAAACTGATTAGTTCATTTTCTTAGGATTTTTTTAACCCTTATTCATAACCCATTTCTGGGAGATTTCCTAAATTAAATAAAAACGGCACCATACTTTTATTATCCCCATTCAAAATCAACACTTTTGGCATTTGGGCTCCTCCCTTTTCCCAAGCTTCAATAGCTTCTTTTTGTAAGACTAATTGTCCCCCTGTGGCTTTCAATGTTTCTGCTAATAATCGTTGAGCTTCCGCCGTTCCTTTTGCCCGATTAATATCAGCTTGAGCTTGTTGTTCTGCTTCTTTCGCAATATAAACTGCCCGTCTTGCTCGTTGTTCAGCAATTTGTTTTTCTTCAACCGCTTTGGCAAATTCAGGAGAAAAAGCCAAATCAACCACACTGGTATCTAAGACAATAATTCCATATTTATCTAATCGTTCATTCAGTGCTTCATCAAAGTCTGATTTCAATAATTCCCGTTGCGTAATTGCTTCTTCAATGGTTCGTTTTGCTGCTGCAATTTTAAAAGATTCTTGGGTTTGGGGAGCAACTACTTTAGAAACAACATTTTGTAACGTTCCCTGTTCTCGTCTAATTCTGACGACTTGTACCGGGTCAAGCCTAAAGTTAATGGCAAAACTCGCCGATAACTGTTGTAAATCCTTTGTAGAACTTTGGGCAGGTACTTCAAATTTCTGCACCGTTAAATCATAAATGTCAACATTAGAAACTAAGGGAGGTTTAAAATGAATTCCTTCTAATAATACCCCATCTTGCGCTTTTCCTAAAATACTCAATACTCCTGCTTGACCAGGGTTAACAATAACAAAGGAATTGACAGAGATTAACGCCAATATTGCTAATGCAATTCCTAAAATAATACTGGTTAAACCTGTTTGAGGTTCTGCTCTTTTCATAATGTTCACTCTAATTGATAAATTCATTATAGCGGGATTTATCCAATATGAACTACAATCAGTCATTTTGTAGAGCTAATTATCTTAATCCTTATCATTTACAGAATTTTCGTTGTCGAGTTTCTTCCAAATCTTGCCAATCATAACCATAATGACTAAACGCATTAATTTGAGGAATCATTGCAGAAATATTCACCATTTGCTGTTCTAAAGAAGGGCGATTTTTTATGGATTTTCCCCAGTCTCCGGCTAAAGCGGGAATCACTTGAGTTCCTGGGGGAGCTTGCTGAATAACTTGCTGAACTTGTGCTGTAATACAGTTCGTTTCCCCACACACTGCATAGGACATGGGATGCCATTCAATTGAGGGTGAAAATTGATCCCAAGGCTGCATTCGGGAGTCAAACCCCATGGCTCCTATTTTACGATTTCCTTCAGGAAAAAACACGGCTCCCGCAGGAATTCCTTGGCTTTGAACAGGTTGAGTTACGGTTGCTAAAAAGTCTAAAACTCCCTGTCTAGCATGGGCAACACTTAACCGCCATAATTGTAATTGTAATGTTTCTCCCAGTTTAGGAACAGAAGCTAAAGTTTTCCACTGTTTCTCATCAGGCCAATAAGGTTTATCTTTTTCATCAGGGTATTTTTCTGTCACCGCTTTTACATCATTTTCAGTAATAAATCCTTGCTGTATAAATCGCTGCATTAAGTCTTTGCCTTTTTGACTACTGGCTCGATTTAAAAATGCTTGTTGAGACGCTTCTCCATAAATCCATAAATCTTTTACTTTGGTCGCAACGGATTCTCCTCCTAACCCTTTGGGATAGCGGACATAATCAAATAAAACGCCATCTGGACGACGTTGTAAAATAGCATTTAATAAGGTCAAATAATCTTGTCTAGCAGTGGGATGATAGGGATCAACAAACCCTTGATTGACAAAACTTTCGCCATATTCGTCGATTTTCGTTTGATCAATGACTGCTGTTGTTGTTGTTTCTCCCTTACCATTACGAGCTAAAACAGTTTGTTTATCGGGTTTTAAAGTATAAGTATAACCATAATTTAACATAAACATCCAAGCATAAACTTTTAAGCCCCGTTGTCTACCTTTTTGGATGGTTTCTGCTAATAAATCGCGGTTTTCCATTCCTGGCGATCGCATTGCTGATAGCCAAGCAGTGGGATTTTTACTAGCAGGTAACAACACTTGACCATCATAAAATACTTCTAAATAAACTTTGTTATAGCCTTGATTAATAATATTATCTAAAATCCGCTCAATTTCTCCGGGTCGAGCATCACAGGGATATAATCGTAACCATATCGCTTGAGTTTTGGGGTTAATTCGTTGACGACATTGATTGACTTGTTGAGCGTGTTGAATTAAAATGGTATTATAGTTTTGAATACCCTGGGCATCTCCGGTTAATGCGGTTTGTCGTAAACTTTCTTTTTGAGCGATCGCTTGCGGAGATAATTTACAATAAGCTAAAGTTTGAGAACGAGCGACAGACGCTAACAGGAAAGGATTCAAGGAAAAAGTTATCAAGAAACTCAATAACAATCTGGAAAAATGCTGTTGATGAATCATTAAACTAAACATAAATTATTACAGGATTTCACTATATTAAATGATTCACAACATTCTTAAACAGATCAGTGGAAAAGAGGGATGTTGGCTCTTCCCCATTCCCCATTCCCCATTCCCCATTCCCCATTCCCCATTCCCCATTCCCCATTCCCTATTCCCTATTTCAAGATTCCCTATTGACTGATAACTGAGTCCGGGCGGTGAAATCCATCCCTGAAAGGGATTAATGGCTATTATAACGATTCAGGTTTAGATTGCTGCTTATTAGTCCATAGGTGTTTCAATCCCTGAAAGGGATTAATGGCTATTATAACTTCAATTGAATACTTTAGTTAATTACATTGAAAAGTTTCAATCCCTGAAAGGGATTAATGGCTATTATAACTACCGGAAAACTGAACCTTCATTACTTTGGTAAAGAAGTTTCAATCCCTGAAAGGGATTAATGGCTATTATAACCGATAATCAAGATAAAGATTAGTGCAGTATTTCCAGGTTTCAATCCCTGAAAGGGATTAATGGCTATTATAACTGAACCAAAGGAAATCGCTTTTAATGTTAAATACTGTTTCAATCCCTGAAAGGGATTAATGGCTATTATAACTTGAGGTAGGCATTCAAACCCACATTAAGACTTATGTTTCAATCCCTGAAAGGGATTAATGGCTATTATAACTCCGCCGCGTATTGGACAACCGAGAGGAAATCATCGTTTCAATCCCTGAAAGGGATTAATGGCTATTATAACATTATGATCAACATATTAATTAAATCTCAAAATTAAGTTTCAATCCCTGAAAGGGATTAATGGCTATTATAACTTTACCCCCAATCCTGGTGTCGGATATTGAATTAATTTGAGGTTTCAATCCCTGAAAGGGATTAATGGCTATTATAACCGCAGGCTTTTGAAACCCTTAATTTATGAAGTTTTCGAGGTTCGATTGCGCCAACGTGATCTAAATATACCATTTCAGCCATTGACGTAACAAGGGGTAAAAAGAAAAATATCCTAAAATCCCTTTCCCATAAGACTTTCAGAACTTGCGCCAACCCCTTAATCAAGTAGATAGGCTTCAAACCCAGAATAGACAAAGATTTCAGCCCTAAATTTTACCTTCCTTGTTCCCAACACCTATCAGTTGTCGCTAGTAGAAGCCAAAAGATTGATCAAATTAAGTTTGTTTTCAATAGCGATCGCAAATTTCCCGATTCTATCTCGTTATAGCAAACCATAATCACTTGTCAACAGCGTTTAAACAGTACGGTTATCCCCCAAGAAAGGGTTTAGGAAAGACAACATATAATATTAGTATGGTTTCCAAAAATTAAGCCATCGTGAAATAGTCCAGATAAACAATCAAATCTGTTATTATATAGGAGGGGATTTTGAGAACTAATCCTCTAAAAAAATGGTTAGTCATTGGAATGATAGAAGTTTTTATTTCTCTATTCTTAATTGCAATGGCTCCTCATTTTTTAAACTCTAATCTACCAATGATTGGCTTTTTAATGTGGCTTTTCGTTTTTATCCTATTAAGCAGTTCAGGAGTTTATAGCTTATTAAAGATAGGGCAAGCTTCTCAAGCAAAAAAAGTATTTATTTCTTACTTTCCTGAATATAAAAAATTAAAAATCTGGGATTTTATCGAATTATCTCCAACTTCAATTCAGGAAAAAATAGAAATATATCAAACCTTAAAAAATGATCCTGATTGTTCTCAATTAAATTTTTCACCCCTTGATTTATTACAGGGAGCTAAAAAGCGATGAAATTCACCCGTTTTTCATCTATTCTATTCACCACTCTTTTAGGAACCAGTTTAAGTTCCTGTGGTATTGTTCCAGGAACCAGTGTCACCACTGTTGAACCGGGTTACGCTGGGTTAAAAATTCAACTTTATGGCGGAGAAAAAGGCATCGAAAACGCCAAAGTAGTTACAGGAAGAGTGTGGTATAATGGTTATACAGAAGAAGTTGTAGTTTTCCCTACATTTATTAATACCTATCCCTTTACTCAAGCTGCAACCGAGGGTTCACCGACGGATGAATCCGTGGTATTTTCAGTCGGAGGGAGTCCCGTTTCTGCGGATGTCGGAGTTTCCTTTGGATTTAGTACAGAAGCTCTTTCAGGAACAACAAAAACCAAACTTCATCAATTTTATGAAACCTACCGAAAAACCCCTGAGCAATTTCGAGCTAATGAGTTAAGAAATGGGTTAAGAAATTGTTTTGGAGAAGTCGCAGAAAATCAGAAATTAACGCCAGCCATGTTA
The DNA here is from genome assembly GCF_900009145.1 of Planktothrix tepida PCC 9214. NCBI lineage: Bacteria > Bacillati > Cyanobacteriota > Cyanophyceae > Oscillatoriales > Microcoleaceae > Planktothrix > Planktothrix tepida. The sequence goes on along the minus strand of NZ_LN889802.1, from coordinate 227,577 downwards.
CCGATGAATCAACAAAAATTAGTGAATGGTGTGAGAGATTGTACCCAAAAGCGGTTTACAATTATTGTTGTTCAAGATATTTCTTTATTGAATCCTCTACGTTTACCACCTGAAATTCAAAAGAGTATTGATGAACAATTTGCGGCGCAACAAGCGGCTCAAACGGCTGAATCTAATCGTCGTAAAGTCGAAGCAGAAGCTGCATCTAATGTTGCTAAAGCTAAAGGAGAAGCTCAAGTCACCATTGAACAAGCCAGAGCCGAAGCAGAATCAAACCGTTTATTAGCCAATTCCATTACCCCCCAATTATTAGAATTAGAACGTTTAAGAGTAGAACGAGTCAGGGTGGAAAAATGGAATGGTCAACAAGCGAATATTATTCAAACCCCTAATGTGCAGTTAGGAAGTGGAACGCCTGGGGGAACACCATAATTAAGTTAGAATCAGAACTAACGTTTATTGGTGGGTTTTGGTTGTTCAGGAATTGATTTGAGTTGAGATTGACTAACTTGCCACCAAATCGCAAAACCTGCGGATATTACTATAGCAAATAAACTCAGAATAAAGGCAACTTCCTTCCATTTGGAGGGAGGTTTTGGTGTGGGTTGAATTTCTGGTTCAGGAATAGATTCACCATATAATAAAACTTTGGATGCTTCCGTTGGTTCTGTTTCGAGGGGTTCTGGTTTTGTGGATAACGGGATGGTTTCTACTAACACTAATTTTTGAGGAGAAACCCCACAATACGTTAAAACAACGGAAACATTATCATGACCATTTTTGTCATTAGCAACATCAATCCATCCTTGCACAGCAGATTCTAAAGATTGTTCTCCATTTAACACCGAAGCGGAAAAATCTTGCCAACATTGTTCCACTCGTTGATTATCACTTAATCCATCGGAACATAATAATAATAATCCGTCTTCTTCAATAATAAATCGTTGCACCATAGGGCGTAAAAATTCCGCTTCCCGGGTTCCTAACGCTTGGGTTAAAGCACCGGAACCAGAGCGTTGAGCAGCATCCCAATATAAAGAGCGACCATGACGGATTTCTCGATTTATCACGTCATCATCAAGGGTTAATTGTTGACAGGAATTCTGGGTTATCCAATAAGCTCGACTATCCCCAACATTAACAATATAAAGTTCATGGCAATTATTCAATTCAACTCCCTCTGGGGTTTTGACTTTTTGGGGGAGTTGCAACGCCATGACTAAGGTTGTTCCCATCCGTTGTCTAAATTCTCGTCCCTGTTGATTATTTTGTGCCGCAATTACATTATTAACAACGCGGGCAATTTCTTGCAATTGTTCCATAATTAATTCCGGCGGTGCTAACTCTTCTTGAGCATAAATTTCCGCCATTAAACTATGAATTAACGGTTTAACAGATTGTACCGCTAATTGACTGGCTACCTCGCCCCCGTCATGACCCCCCACACCATCACAAACAATACTTAAATTAGGAATTAATTTATCATTGGGATAAATATAAAGATTCCGTACATCGTGAAGATTCGGATAACAACTATCCTCATTATGGGAACGTTTAATCCCCACATCGGTTAAGCCCATGACCGCTAAATGTAAGGGTAATTGAGCCGCTTGTTCCATTAATAAGTGATTCAGTTGACTCGCCACTTCTTTTAACGAGTCTTCCTGATGACGCAGCAATTGATGCAGGGTTTGTAACCGATATTGGATGGTGGGATGGGCGGTTTCAATAAACGCTGTCCAAGACTCGGCTAAATCTCGTTGGGTCGGTTGAACTTTACCTTGATGCAGTTCTCGCAACCGCACCCGCCATCCATCTACTCGTAAATTATCTTTGACTAATAAACTATAGGAGGCACCTTGTTCAGTTAACGGTGTCCATAATTGCAGCATTTGCCATAACCAATACACCTGACGCACCGGGTTCGTTTTTGGCCATGCTTCTACTAACGTCGGTAACAATTGACCCCGACTATCAACGGGAATGTTATCTAATAATAAAGTTTCCGTTGCTTCTGGGGGAATTCCCAAGGGATACACCCCAAACACCCCAGGAATATGGAGTCGATGGGGATGTAAGTATAAATAGGACAAAATTGACTCCGAGAGCATATCGGGCAAAATCGGCGGAGCTCCGGGTTTGGTATCTAACCAAACTTGCGGAAAGGTTACATAATAGCGATTTCCCACTAACTGACCCGGTTGAATTTGATTCGCCCCGGCACCCGTCGCCCACAAATATCGATAGGTTAGGGGAGTTTGACAAGCTTCACAAATGTGATTTCCTAACGAGTTACGCGGTTGGGGACAGGCGGGATTTGTACAATGGATAGGCGGCGGCGCCGAAGTGCTAATTTGAAATAATTTTTGTAAGGACACGGCTAGAACTGTTAATAGGGGGACTTAATCGTACAAGGATTCATAATATAAAACGATTGTAGCTTTTATTGATTTATCAGAGGGTTTTCCCTCAACATCTTTGATTGGGTGTAGTCGTTGGTCACGTTAGCACAACCATCTTGTAGATTGATAGATAATAAAGAATTGATGGAATTTTTAACAGCCATGAACACGGAATCTTATATTTTTGTCGCTGGTGCGAGTCGAGGTGTCGGACGAGAAGTGGTGAACTGCTTACGAAACCAACAGCAAAACGTGAAAGCATTGTTAAGAACACCGGACACTCGCCCCGAATTGGAAGCAATGGGGGTACAAGTGGTCATGGGGGATGCGTTAGAGATAACAGCCGTTGAACAGGCACTATTAGGCCCAGAACCCATTTCCGCCGTGATTAGTACCATTGGCGGTTTACCCAAAGAGGGAGAGAGGGCTGATTATTTAGGAAATAAAAATTTAATTGATGCGGCGGTGAAAGCGGGGGTCAGGAAGTTTATTTTAGTGTCTTCGATTGGGAGTGGGGAGAGTGTGGTGGCTTTACCGCCCCAAGCGTTGGAAACCTTAAAATCGGTTTTGGTGGAAAAGGAAAAAGCAGAACAACATTTAATTAATAGTGGGCTGACTTACACCATTATTCGTCCGGGGGGGTTAAAGTCTGAACCCGCAACGGGAAATGGGATATTAACGGAAAATTACCGAGTTGCAGGTATCATTCATCGGGGGGATGTGGGTCAGTTGGTCTGTGATTGTTTATTTTCAGATTTAGCAAATGGTAAGATTTTGTCAGCCATTGACGGCAATATGACCTATGGAGAACCGGATTTTGAGGTTTTGAATTTAAGTTAAAATTGGCAACCGGGAATAGGGGGAAAAGTTTAACAAAAGGGTTTAATCCAACCTTTTTGTAAGGCTTTATCTAAGATTAATCCCGCTATTCCAAATAATAATAAACTTTCGCCAGCTACAATAACTATTTGTTCCAGGGAAGTTTGGGTTTTAAGTTGGATGTCAATTTCTGCCAAGCCGCGAACCAGTCCAAAGGCAAAAATTCCTCCTAATTTTAATTGCGGGTTATTGTCACCCCGAATAATATATCGATAGGTGACACCAAATAAAAACCCGCTAACTCCTGCGATGGGGACGGAAAACCAAACATTAATCGGTTGTCCCCAAAGCCACAGGTTAAGGCTACTGAGGAGAATATGAGTCAGTCCGACACAAAATCCGGCTAAAAGACCTCCCTTGAGAGATTCTAACCGTTCGGTCGCCGTAAAATTTGAGGAGGAGTTTAGATTCACGCGATCGCTCCGTTTCAAGTTATGATCTACAGTGCAGTTATTTTGCAACGTTTTTTTTAACATTACTATGGATATTGTCTCACTGGGCTGGGTTTCGCTGTTAGTGCTGTTTACTTTTTCAATTTCAATGGTTGTTTGGGCTCGTAACGGATTCTAACATTGATTCCTTCTCTAACCCTTACCAAAATCTGTAGAGACGTGCCATGGCGCGTCTCTCTAAATTATGGCGCGTCTCTCTAAATTATTTATAGGTCACGTCTCTATAATTATTAGGATAAATCGCCATATTGTTCTCGATAACGCTGCAATAGGGCTTCTAATTCTTCAACTTTTTGTCGTTCTTGTTCTATTTGTTCTGTCGGTGTTGGTATCCAATTCTGATTTTGATCATACCAACGCAACCAACATCCTGCAATTCCTTGATAACATCCTTGCCATAATCCTAAACCTAATTCTAATTCGGGCATCCAAACCCGTGAATTTGAAACCGTTAATTCCTGATAGCGACTGGCATTATTTTGAAACACCCGCAGTTCATTGGTATAACGACTAAAAACTACATAATAAGGAATGCGTAAAATCCGTTCGTAGACTTCCCATTTTGTCGGAGGTTGATGAATTTCCCGCAAGGTTTGACCTAAATCTTCGGCTTCTGTTCCGGGTGATAATAATTCTACCACCACAAACGGGTTTACTCCTTCTTGCCAAGTTACATAACTTAAGCGTAAATCCCGTTGTTCATATAACCGAGATACCCCCATAACTGCAAACCAATCTGGGCGTTTATACCAGTTCAAATGGTGAGGGTCATAATAGAGATTGAGGTCACTGGCAATAAAAACCGAGTCAGGAGAATAACCGGGGGGATGAAACGTTATTCTCAATAATTCGGGTTGTAAATCATGGAATTCGTCTGGCAAACCGGGTTCCTCCGGGTCTTCACTTTTGAGGTCATACATCGTCGGTAGGACTTCTTTCGGGGAACGTGGGGGGTCAGTTTGAACCATAGCAGACTGAATAAATGCTTAAGGATTAAGATAGCATAAAATAACCGAAATAGCCATTAATTTCAAAGGAAATTATAGCCGTTCTCAATCATTAATGAATTCAGACCAGAAGCTGGGTTTTTAGCTGTTTGATGATCTAAAATAATTATTAATAAAAATCTAACTCGCAAGATTAGCCGTTATCGTAGACATACATCAAAATCCATTCCGTCTTTTCCCCAAAACCCTATTTCTCCCCATGTCCCCTTCAAAACACCTGATTCGCATCTTAATTCAAGCTGATACAACTAATCCGATGATTTTAGAAGGGTTAGAAGCTTGGTTGCGTTTAGGTTTATTATCCGATGCCCAAGTGCGCGAAATTGGTGAACTTTATTTAAGTGACCCTATCCCTCGAAAGGTTGTCTCTTCTGAGAAAACTAAAGTGGTTAGCACGGAAACAACAACTCGAAATTCTGTTGTTTCTAAACCGCCTCAACCTGCTTTTGAATTACCAGCGATTATAACAGATTTAGTGGAATCTTTAAAAGCTGAATTGAGTGTTCGCTGGCTATTATTTTTAGGGTTATTTTTAGTCATTGTTTCCTCTGGGGTTTTAGCAGCGAGTCAATGGGAAAAATTTCCAGCCACCGGACAATATTTAATCTTATTTGCCTATACCTTTGCGTTTTGGGGGACGAGTTTATGGGGAAGTCAACAGTCTAGCTTACCCGTGACGGCGGAAGCTTTAAAATTAGTTACCTTACTGTTAATTCCTCTAAATTTTTGGGCAATGGATGGATTAAAGTTGTGGTTATATCCTTTGGGTTTAGTTACAATAGCGATCGCTACAATTGCGCTAACTGCCCTCACTATTATCTTATATCGAAATCAAGGACAATTGCAACGTCGTTTCCTCTTCAACCAGTTAGGATTAAGTTATCTAAACTGGGGGTGGCAAATTCCAGGTTTTCCCATCATAGCGGTTTATTTAGGAATTATCATCAGTGGAATTTTAACTATTGCTAACCCGCCCTCAACATCTTCGACTCCCAACCAACGCATCGACCCTAAAATTATTGTGATTTATCTTTTAGCCTTGCTGTTTGGTCGGGCAATTTTTGGGGTTGATATTCCCATTAGTGAACTCGGATTAGCATTAGGAATCTTTTCAATATTTTTATATCTTTCTCCTTCTATTATTTTACATCGGTGTAGCTATGGTATTCTAATTTTCGGCTGGTTAACAACTCTTTTTACTCAACCCGGACAAGCCTTTTTAATCAGTGGAATTGGAGTTGGAATTTTTACTCATAATTTATTAAAATACTGGAAACGACAAGATTTAGCTGCAATTTTTGGTTTTGGATTATCAATGGTGGTGTTAGTAGGTCGTTTAATTCCACCGGAACTTAGACAAACAGCCATTACAGTTGGAGTAGAAGTTGCCCGTTCTCAGCAGTCTCCTTGGGCTTTACTCAGTTTAACCTGGTTTCCCTATCTCATTGCAATGGTTGTCTTTACGGATTGGATTTACCACCGTCCCCAACGAAAATTAGCTCAGTTTGGAGATCAAATGGGTTTAATTTTCGGGTTATTTTTAACCAGTTTATCATTATTAAACCCCCCATTGCGATCGCTAAATTTATTAGCCTCTACTATTACTTTAGCGGTGATTACGAGCCGTCGTCAACCCCTAAAACCCCCCTTAGTTTTAGCCACCCATCTTTTAGGGTTAGTTACCGTTTGTAATCTAGTTTACTGGCAATTTCCCAACTTAACCTTAGAACTTTGGGCAATAATTTTATTGGGCTTAATGCTGGGTGAATTTTTATTATTTACGGTCAATAGCCCCTTAGATAATATTATCCGAAAAGATGCCTTAAACCTAGGAATAGTATTATCTGAACTCAGTTATATGTTATTTTTAACTAACTTTTATTTTGATAACAAAACTTTAGAAATTACTTGGTTAATCACACCCCTAGCCTTAACAGTTGTAGCAACCCAAACCACAGACACCCAACGAATAAAAGCCAGCCAATTTAGTCTTGTAGCTTGTGGGTTAGTTCAAATTTTAACGTTACCCCATCCTGAAATCCGTTTATTGAGTTTAAGCTTAACAACGCTATTAATGGTTGTTAATACTCAAGTTCTAAAAACGTTATTGGCATCAACTTTTACCGTTGGTTTAGGATTAACTTTACTCTTTTTATCCGTACAGGATTTTGTAGTCAGAGAAGGATGGTTAATGCTATTGAGTTTAACCGTCACCGGGTTATGGATATTGCGTTTAATGTTATCTCGATATGGTTCATCTCAATCAAAGATTATTAAACTTTATAAAAAATCCATTGATGGTTGGGCAATGGTACTATTAGGGTTTGAACTTTCAGCGATAACCCTTCATTCCTTTGGATTATATGCAGCGAAATTTCCAGCGAATTCTAACCTGATTTCAACGTTAATCATTGTAATAATTGCCTTAATTCTCCGAGGATTCAATATAGCAGAACCACCCAGAAGAGACAGGTCTGGATTCTCCCCTTGGATATTATATAGTTTAGCTTGGGCGGTTGAATTACTGATTGTTGAAATTCTAATTTTTAACGACCGTTCTTTAGTTAGTTTAGCAGTTACTAATATTATTTTAGGACTGATTACACAACTTTTTGGAGATTGGTGGCAACGTTATTATCAAATTAAAAAACTGCCTAACCCTTGGCAAGTTATTCCTATTCTTTACGGTCTTTTAGGTGTTATTTTCCGCTTCCCAACTGTTGCTAATTGGACAGGATTAACATCTTTAGGGCTGGCTTTAATTTTAATCGGTATTGGCAGACGCAGTAACGACACCAAACCTTTAACTTATTTAGGATTGATAGGGGTTTCTGTTTCTACCTATGAAATTTTATTCTATCAAATTCAGTCTCAACCTTTAGCCACACAATGGATTGCTTTTGCCACATTAGGAACCAGTTTAATGTATGCCTATCGAGTTCTCAGTCCTGGGTTAACGGTTTATTTACGACTGCTGGAAAGTGAAATCAAATTCATTGCCCATCTTCATTGGTTTATTAGTAGTCTATTTTTAGTGTTAGCCAGTTTAACTCCAGGTTATTCTCAACCTTTTTTAGCCATTGGAACCAGTATATTAGTCGTGCGTTATGCTATTTTCCAAGGTCGTTATAATTCCAATCCTACAGCCTCTGAAATTTGGGTCTATCTCGGTTTAGCAGAAGCAACCGCTTTAATTCTTTATCTTCAACATTTATTCAATTTAAACGGATTTTTTATTCCTTGGTCAGGGTCAATTGTATCAATCATATCCTGGTTCTTTTATATTTTGCCTTGGAATAATGGTGGATGGTCGGAGAAACCCTGGAAAAGAGCAGCCATTATTCTTCCGATTATCACGGTTATCACTTCCTTTTTCCTCTTACAACCCGAACAACAATTAACGTGGTATATTTCAGCCATTCTTGCCATAATATTGTATATGGTGTTATCGAGCTTTACCCGGAATATTCGCTTAAGTTATTTCAGTTTAATCTTAATTAATTTTACCTTTTATAATGGGTTAGGGTTTATTAATTATCAAGCGGATGAGTTTATTCTGACCCTCCCCATTGCCTTATCATTACTTTATTTTGCCCAATTTGAACCCAATTTAACCTTAGAACAAAATCGCCCTTGGCGACATGGATTTCGGATTTTTGGAACCAGTCTATTTTGTGGAATGTCTCTGATAACTAATCAAGGGATAGGGATTCTTCCGGGAATCTTAAGCTTAATCACAATTTTTGCTGGGTTAGGATTTAAAATTCGAGCGTTTCTCTATATTGGAACTGCAACATTTTTAATTAATATTGTAGAGCAACTGATGATTCTCAATGCTCATTATTCTTTTATGAAATGGGTAATTTCCTTTATTTTAGGGTTAATTTTAATTTGGATTGCTGCTACTTTTGAAACCCGTCGAGAACAATTAATTGCTCTTTGGAATAACTGGATGACAGAATTAGAAACCTGGGAATAAGGCAAAAACTCTGCATTAATTTGGCTCAAACCCCGATACAGAAGCATTTTCGATAATATTTTCAAGGTAAAATAAAAAATTAATTCAACGAAAAATAACAGAAACCCTGCAATTTTCAAAAAAATGTTAAATAATGTAAAGCAGTTCTTCTGCGAATCTGAGTCTTAGGGATGACCTCTGACTCAATACAGACTAAATGCGTTCCAATAGGAGTTTCTGCATTATGACATTTGGGTTTAGTAGTCAACGCCTGAAACGGTTAATTTTGTTGGGATATCCTCTCCCTCAAACGACCACTTTAGTGTTTCTGGGATTAGTTACATTGATTACTGTATTGAGCCTAGCGTGGTTGAACGGCGAACCCAACATTACCAAATTTTTTAATCTCCTTTGTAACTTCCAAAATAATCCTCCCTGGTGGTCTGAAGTTCCTGAATTGTCTCCTAAATATTTGTTGTTACCGACCCTAATTTTTTCTGGAATTGCAGCAATTATTATTAAAGTCTCTCCGCAGCCTCAAACTTGGACAAGAGCGTTAATTATTAGTATTAATTTAGCCATTATTCTGAGATATTTATTATGGCGGGGTATTACCACACTCAATTTAACTCATCCTGTTGCTGGAATCTTAAGTTTAGGGTTATTTTTAGCTGAATTACTTATGCTGCTTCTGAGTAGCTTACAACTTTATTTATCCCTAAAAATTAAGGATAATAAATCTGAAGTCAATCCCCTAGCTAAGGATATTATAGAAACTCGATATACCCCTTCAGTGGATATTTTTATTCCCAGCTATGATGAACCTGAATTTATTATAAAACGGACAATAATTGGCTGTCAAGCTTTAGATTATCCCCATAAAAAAATTTATCTCCTTGATGATACTCGTCGCCCAGAAATTAAAAAATTAGCTAAAACTTTAGGATGTCAATATATTACACGGGTTGATAATCTTTACGCTAAAGCCGGAAACTTAAATCATGCGTTAATGCAGACAAAAGGAGAATTAATTGTTGTATTTGATGCAGATTTTATTCCCACCAAAAACTTTATAAATCGAACCATTGGCTTTTTCCAAGATTCTCAAATTGCCTTAGTTCAAACCCCCCAAACTTATTATAACTTTGACCCAATTGCCCGAAATTTAGGCTTAGAAAATCAATTACTTCCTGATGAAGAACAATTTTATCGTCAACTGGAATTAATCAAAAATTCGGTGGGGAGTACCGTTTGTTCAGGAACCTCTTTTGTTGTGCGCCGCAGTGCTTTAGAGAGTATTGGAGGGTTTGTTACAGAATCTATTTGTGAAGATTATTTCACCGGAATTCAGTTAACAGCTAAGGGATATCGCCTGGTTTATTTGAATGAAAAATTAAGTGCTGGGTTAGCAGCAGAAAATATTAATGCTCATTTAACGCAACGAGAACGATGGGGACAAGGAACATTACAAGCCTTTTTTATTAAGTCTAATCCCTTAACCATTCCAGGTTTAACCCTCGTACAACGGTTAGCTCATTTAGAAGGATTAGCCAGTTGGTTTATGTTTGGATTGAGAATCTATTTACTGATAATGCCCTTAATTTATGCCTTCTTTAATATTCTTCCCGTTCAAGCCTCTTTAGATGAATGGCTTTACTTTTTTACCCCCATTTATTTCTTTCAGATGATAACTTTTTCTTGGTTAAATTATCATAGTCGCTCTTTTATTTTTAATGAAATTTGCTCTATTCAACATTGTTTTCAGTTAGGATTAATGGTATTTAATACAATCCTTAATCCTTTTAATCAAGGATTTAAGGTAACGCCAAAGGGTATCATTCAAGATCGCTATAATTGGAATCATAATTTGGCTTTACCCTTAATTGGATTTTGGATCTTAACAGCTTTAGCTGTCCTGAAAATTACGATTTTAGGAACACCTGAAATAGACGAAATTAATACCGAATCTGGAATCAGTTTAGGAATTATTTGGGGCGTTTACAATTTAATTATTATTACCTTATCTATTTTAATGACAATTGATGCCCCTAAACCTGATCATTATGATTGGTTTGAATTACGGCGAGTGGTACAAATTCAGATTCAAAATCAAACTCTTTGGGGAATTACAACCCAAGTCTCAGAAGCTGGTGCAGAAATTGATATTACAACCCAATATCCCCTGGATTTTTCGACTCAGCAGACCATTAAACTAGATTGGGTTGAAGAAAATTTAAGCCTACAGGGACACATCAAAACCTTCGATTACAAAGGAGATAACTTAACCCTACAGGTCGAATTTGAAGCCGTGAGTTTATCTCAATATCGTCAACTGATTGAACTTTTATTTTGTCGTCCCGGTCAATGGAAAAACCAAAAAGTTCCAGGGGAATTGAGATCGCTTTTTCTGGTTTTTAGAGCCTTAATTAAACCCCGATTTTTATTTGATAAAAAACCCAAAATTAAAGCCATGAAAGTCTCCCAATTCTAAATCTTGTAGGGTGTGTAAGCTCCGCGCACGCACCCCAAAAGATTAAGGTTCTAATTGAGCCACTAACTTTAACCCATAGTTAGTTTCAAAAGCTTCTTTCTTGAAGTCTAAACTCCATAATTCTAAAGCACAATCATCATCAGCATGGGTTGGTTTTAATTTCAAATAAAACTCCCGTGCCATCGGTTTATATTCACAAATAACTTGAGAAATGGCACCAATCAAACGTCGATCTAATGCCACTGCTAATCTTAATAAAGGATGCAATTGATCAATCACTTGTCGAAACCGTCGCGGTAAACCTTGATAAGCTTCATGTTTCTTTTTAGGACTACTTTTCCGGTGATATCGAGCTAAATTTGCGATCGCTTCAATTTCCATTTCTGTAAATCCTAATAATTCTCCATAGCGAATTAAATAATAGGAATGTTTATGATGAGCAGAATGACTCACATATAATCCGCAATTATGAAGAATACTAGCAGACCATAATAATTCCCGTTCAGTTTCTCCCCAATTATGTAATAATCCTTTCGTCTGATCAAATAAACTTAACGCCAAAGTAGCAACCCGTTGACTAGATTCTAAATCAACTTGATATTTTTGAGCAATTTTTAACACGCTTCTTTCCCGAACTGAACGGCCATAATGAAGTCGATCATCAATTAACCCATGAGTTAACATCCAGTCTACAATCACCCCTTCTCGGAGACTGCGTTCACACACCGTTAAAGACCGCAGATTTAACAACGTCATAGCTTCTTGTAAAATTAAAGCCCCCGCTAAAATAATCTCGGCGCGACGGTCAGCAATTCCCGGAATTTGTAATCGTTCTTGATAAGATAATTTGCGAATGCGATTAATAAATTCTTGTAAGTCTTCTAAGGTTAATTTATACCCAACTAACCGAGTGGGGTCTGTTCCTGACTTCTCTCTAGCTTTAATTCCAACTAAGGTTTCAATCGTTCCTGAAGTTCCCACTAAACGAGGAATTTCCCCGGATTTTAAATGGGAAGATAATTCATCAACAACTCGTTCTAATGTGCCTCGAATATAAGCTTGTAAATATAAAAATTCCGCACGACTAATCGGATCTGTATGCACAAAATCATGGGTTAACCGCACCGCCCCCACTTTTGTACTACTTAAAAATCGAGGTTCCCAACCATCTCCTAAAATTAATTCCGTAGACCCCCCACCAATATCAATAATAATATGGGGTTGGTTATTAAATTCCATTGCCGAAAGTACCCCTAAATAGATGCGTCGGGCTTCTTCCTGACCGGAAATTAAACTAATTTCTAAATCTAATTCATCAGCGACTCGGCGAATAAATTCTCGACCATTGGGGGCTTCTCGAACCGCACTGGTTGCTACGGCCACAATTTGTTCCGCATTAAAGGTTTGAGCAATGCCTTGAAACCGTTTTAAACAATTAATCGCCCGTTCCATTACCTCTGGTTTGAGGTTGCCCTTTTCTCCACAATCTCCCAAACGAACGGTTTCTTTTTCCCGTGCAATAATTGTAAAAGTGGTCAGTTGGGGCTGAACTTTCACCACAACCATGTGCAGAGAATTTGTTCCTAAATCAATGGCGGCTAAGATTCGATCTCGATCATCTGCGGGTTCAAAACTCTTCACCAAAGGCATTGATGTGACCATAATCACTCTCTAAGAAGCTATTCTTTTTAATTTTAGACCGATTGCGGATCTGTGTTAAAAAATATTGTGAAGACTCCATCTCTTAATCTCGATATCAACGCGCAATGCTGACCCAATCTAATCTACCGGAACCGACTTGGCAAATTATTATTCGACTGTTGCGATGGGATAAACCCGCCGGACGCCTAATTTTGATGATTCCTGCCTTATGGGCTATTGTTTTAGCAACCAATGGCACACCTCCTTTAGCTTTAATTTTAGTGATTGTCTTTGGAACCTTGGCCACCAGTGCCGCTGGGTGTGTCGTGAATGATTTATGGGATAGGGATATTGACCCGGAAGTAGAACGCACTCGCACCCGTCCCCTCGCTTCCCGTGCCTTAACGGTCAAAACCGGGTTGGTTATCGCTGGGGTTGCCTTCATTTGTGCGGCGGGACTGGCCGTTTATTTAAACCCTTTAAGTTTTGGCTTATGTGTGGCGGCTGTTCCGGTGATTATTGGCTATCCTTTAGCAAAGCGGGTGTTTCCCATTCCCCAATTAGTTCTATCAATTGCTTGGGGATTTGCTGTCTTAATTAGTTGGACGGCGGCGGTGGGAAATTTAGAAACAGCTACTTGGTTTTTATGGGCTGCAACGGTATTATGGACGTTGGGATTTGATACCGTTTATGCCATGAGCGATCGCGAAGATGATATTCGTTTAGGGGTAAATTCTAGTGCCATCTTTTTTGGAGAACAATCTGCTAATGCCGTTGGGATCTTCTTTTTAGGCACAGCAATTTTATTAGGAATTTTAGGCTGGAATCTACAGTTACATTGGGAATATTGGCTGACCCTAACTGCTTCTATTGTGATCTGGTCAAAACAATATTGGCAACTGCGAAACCCCGATCTTCCTAGACCGATTTATGGCAAAATTTTTAGTGATAATGTCGGAATTGGTTTTGTTTTATTAGGGGGAATGATTAGTGGGTTGTTACTGTAGAGACGTGCCACGGCACGTCTAAATAACGGCACGCCTAAATAGCAGAGATTTAATCCCCAAACCTATAATGTTTGCGAACATCTGCCCGGATTTTCCACCGACAAGACAGTCCCGCCTCAAAGGTGACTAAATCCCCTTTCCCAAACTGGACTGGTTCGCCAACCTCTGGGGTAACGATGACATCCCCCGCTAATAAATAGCAGGTTTCGCTTTCATCATACGTCCAGGGAAACTCTGAAACCTCCTTTTCCCAAATAGGCCAATTAAAAACCCCCAATTGTTCCAATCGTTCTAAACTGGGTTGAGATTCAACGTGAATGCTCATTTCAATTTCCTATCAACATCTACGCCCAAATTTTACAGGAAGGGAACCTCAACCCATACAATATTGGTGAATAGAATTTTTTAGGATGTAAATCTCAGTGGCGAATCCCTTTTTAACCGTTAACGACGAACCCATTATTTTAGGTCAAGCACTGAAATATTTGCAAACGGCTGGAAAATTACAGCCGATGATCACAGATATTCTGCGAGAATATATTCTGGATCGGGAATTGCAAGCTCGGTCTGATTTAGATGTCCCGGCTGCGAGTATTGAACAAGCGGTTGTGAACTTTAGGCTAGAACGCAATCTCAGTGACCCTCAAGCGTTTCAACAGTGGTTAGAAAATAATCGCATGAGTTATGAAGGGTTTCACCAGCAAATTATGCTGGGGTTCAAACGAGAAAAACTTAAACTTTTGGTGGTAGAACCCGAACTGGAAAACTATTTTGTCCAACGAAAACCCGCCTTAGATGCGGTGATTCTGTCCCGCATTTCTTTAAATGACTATGAATTAGCAGAAACATTATTCAACCGTTTAAAAGAACAAGAAACCCGGTTTGAAGAATTAGCAAAAGAGTATTCTATTACCAATGAAAGCTCGTTTAATGGCATGATGGGAGCCGTTTCTTTGTCAACTTTACCCGATTCTCTTAAGGTCATTGTGCAGCAAACCCTACCCGGACAAATTATTAGCCCCCAAGAAGTGGAGGGAGGCTGGTGTATTTTCCGAGTTGAACAATTTTTAGAAGCGTCCTTAGAGAATCCTCAAATCAAACAACGGTTGCAAAATGAGTTATTTGAACGCTGGTTAAATCAACAACTTCAATCCGCTAAAATCACCCTCAATATTCAAGATTAATTTTCTAATAGTAGGGAACAGGGAACAGTAAGTAGATGTTCAGTTTTAATAAAAAATTGCGATCGCTCTTGATTTTATTAGATGCGACCGCTTTTTCTTTATTCTTTCTGACCTGACCCATGAAACAGCCCTAGCCCTTGCTTTTTAATCCTCTCCTTTTGGCCCAAATACCATTTGTACCACCATGGGTTCTCCCCCTTTTTCATGATATCGATCAGCCCATTGACGAATAATTTCATCTAATTCTTCAATCGCTTGATCAATTCGTTCAGGAGGGATATCTAATTCTTCCAAAACCCTCATGACCCTGGGTTGACGTTCAGCCCAATCTTTCATTAATCTGAAATATCGAGCTGTATCTTCAACCATAATATAAGTGCGTTCTTCCTGATCTTCTGGAGAATAGGACGAACGATTCAAGGCATAAAAGGGCATTCCCCAAGGAGATTCTATTTTAATAACTGTTTCGGAATAAGTTAAACGTCGCTTAATATGTTCTGCTAAAGCTTCACTTAAAGGCATTCTGCGACTCGGTTCTAAATCTTCTTGAGAACGCCTATGCAAAAATTCAATTAATTCCATAAATTGAAAGGAATTAATTAATTGAGCATCGGGTAAATATTTCGGGAGTTTACTTTCAATAACCCGCTTTTCTTCTGAGGTTAAACTACTACCGGAAATGCGAGATTTACCGGGTTGCCAAGGATAATGTTCTAACCAAACATAGGGAAATTGAATCAAATATCGAGGTTCTTGAGACCCCAACATTTTTAACAGTTTACCTTCGGTTAATGCTTGTTGAACTTCCTCAACAATCACTTTAACTCGCTTCGGTTCAATATGGTGCAGGTGTCCTGTCATTCTCAGGTTTTTTCCCTGCTCCATATAAGTCATATAGATAGCGCATTTTGCCGCCGTTGCGGCTGCATCCAGGAAAGCCCCATGTCGATGTCCACTGGTTCGCATCGCGCTAAAGGCCAGATATAACATGATCTGATCCATGGCGCTGGGGCTCAGACTTTTGATCAGATCGGTATCTTTTGTCATAATCATCCCTGAAATCGCCTACCTTGGAGGCATGGTAGCATCCTCCCTAAATTGTGAGAAATTCTCTGACTTGGAAACCCTAAGTTTAGGGGAAGTCAGTTTTTTACTCAATCTACGCCAGTTCCTATCCCTGAGATGAGTGAGGTTTTGACGCTTGAGTGAGCGTTGTGAATTGAACTGGGATGTGACGACACGATTATTGATGAGCATCGTCAAAAATTAAGTAGATTATTTCGCACCCTTGGCACTCAGGGTTCTTTATTGATGGATGTGTCACACGACTCTATTATACAAGACCTCTTGCTTTCTACAAGAATTTGCTGAATTCTCAATAAAATTCCCCCAATTTTTGGATATTTTTCATCCCTCAGAAAGAGAACAACCCCCCTAGCCGTCTCAATGAGGTTAGGGGGGTCTAAAGGCTTGAAAAATTGTTCTGAAGGATTGATATTGATTAAGAACGATTCATCTGATTTGCCATAGTTGTAAACATTGCCATACTTGGCCCTGGCCACCGGCGAGGAGTAGAGGAGTTCGGCATTAAATTATCTGGGGCGAAGGTCATCCCCGCAGGTGTTTTGACTTGTCCCGGGTTGAGGGGTGCAGGTTCCTTAGCAGGGGCGGGTTTAGGTTGAGGAGGAACAACGGCGGTGGTCTGAGGTTGCGCTGATGGAGCCGATGGGGTTTTAGTCTTTGCAGATTTTTCTGGTTTTGTTTGAGCTTGGGGTGCAGGTTTGGACTCAGGTTGAGGAGCCTGCTTATCTTTCGCTTCGCCAAACTCTAAAAAATATTCATCTTTTTTAGAATTGAATAGTTTACCTAACATTATGTTTACTCCGTCTGTATTTTTAACAAATTTAAAGCTTTAGCCCTAACGATAGATTAAAGAAGAATGAAAGATTTGTCTATAAAAATTTACATTTTGTTACATTTATTCCAAGATAAGCCCCTGTCTTGGGCTTGATTCACCATAATTCTGTTAAATCTTTGCATTTATTTACAAAATTCTCAGAATTGCTTGACGGTTGCCCATTCCCTAACACCCAATTCCCGGAGTGTCATATCCCGTAGTCGGGTAGGGTTTGTGATAGTCTAAGTTGGAACCAGATTAATCTCGTGTTGATCCGATGAATAACAGCACCCCTCGCAATCCGGTTTTATTGATTCATGGTATTTTTGATACTAAAGCTATTTTTAAAACCATGACAGCCCATCTAACTCAACGGGGATGGAATGTTCATAGTTTGAATCTCATTCCTAATGATGGCCGATTAGGATTAGAAGTCTTAGCCAAGCAAGTTGCTGATTATGTGACTCAAACTTTCCCCGCCGAACAACCGATTGATTTAATCGGCTTTAGTATGGGGGGAATTGTCAGTCGTTACTATGTCCAAAGGTTAGGCGGGATTGAACGAGTTCAACGTTTCATCACCATTTCCTCACCTCATCATGGAACTTTAACCGGATACCTTTACCCCACCTTAGCCGCATCTCAAATGCGTTCAAATTGTCCGTTTTTACAAGACTTAAATCGGGATTTAGAAACCTTAGACCGAATTAATTTTACCTCAATTTGGACACCCTATGACAGCATGATTGTTCCGGCTCAAAGTTCTCAAATGCCCATTGGTCAAGAATTTATTGTAAATGTTTTAGTTCACTCCTGGATGGTCAATGATCCAAAGTGTTTAGTTCGGGTTGAGGAAGCCTTAAATACACCGTTAAAAACCCTCCCCACTCCGGTATCACCCGCTATGGTTTCCGGTCATAACGGGTAACAAACCGAATTTTAAGCGTCTCCGACTTGGGCGTATTCATTACAACCGAACACCGCTTCGGGATAACAATAGTATTTGAACTCTAAAAAATTATGAAAGGGATCTTCTAAGAAAAAGGTGCGGTGTTCTGTGGGTAAATTCGGAAAACGGCGTTTAGGTTCTTGGTAAAATTTAAGATGGTTTTGTTGGGCATGGTTTAAGAGGGTTTCCCAGTCAGCTTCCGAGGTAAAGACTAAGCCAAAATGTCGCGGATAAATCCCGTTTTGGGGTGTTAGGGGTTCTTTACTGACATGGGCAACAATTTGATGACCATAAAGGTTCATAATAATGGAATTGGGGGTTTCTCGCCCCAGTCCACAGCCTAACCCTTCCCCATAAAACGCTTTGGTTTCTTCAATATTGTTCACGGGAAAGGCAAGATGGAATAAAGTTTTGTTCATCGTTTTGAGATCCAAATCATGATTCATGAATTAGTGTGGCTTAATCCTTGGCTATTTGCGATCGCTTTAAATACAGTTTTAATTAGTTTAGGGGTAATTTTAGCCAAAACCTTATTAACCACCGCCGGATGGCTGCACGCTTGGCTGTTGGGGGTACTAATTTGGGGGTGTTTAGGATGGCAAGGTTATGTAATTGTGGCGTTTTATTTTTTAGTGGGGTCGGGTGTGACTCGCATTGGAAAAGCTGAAAAAGAAGCCGCCGGAATTGCAGAAAAACGAGGCGGTGCTAGGGGGCCAGAAAATGTCTGGGGTTCGGCGTTAACGGCCACATTATGTGCGTTAGGAGTCTTTGTCCTAGAGGGTTTTTTTCCTGATGCAGTTGAACTACAGCCTTGGATTCCGCTATTATTATTAGGATATGTTGCCAGTTTTAGTACAAAATTATCTGATACCTGTGGAAGTGAAATTGGTAAAGCCTATGGCAAAAGTACCTTTTTAATTACCACCTTAAAACCCGTTCCTAAAGGGACAGAAGGGGCTGTAAGTTTAGAAGGAACATTAGCAGGTGTTGTGGCTTCTATTATTGTTTCTGTTTTGGGTTATAGTATTGGGTTAATTGATATCTGGGGGATTCTTTGGTGTGTTATTGCTGCGTTTATTGCGACGAATTTAGAAAGTGTGATTGGGGCAACCTTACAAACAAAGTTTACCTGGTTAACCAATGAAATTGTGAATTTTATTAATACATTAATCGGTGCGATCTCAGCTATCCTTTTCGGTTTTTATGGGCAATTTTTCTCCTAATTCGTAATTCCTAATTCCTAATTCCTAATTCACCTTTCCAATGGCTTGAGTAATTCGATCAAGTAAAATAGCCAACAAAACAATTGCTAGTCCCCCCACCGCCGCCATTCCCACATCCAAACGTCCCATCCCTTGTAATACCGTTAAACCCAGCCCTGGAACTGCAATCATCGAAGCAATAACCGACATTCCCAGAGAGAATAATACCGTTTGATTGACTCCCGCCAAAATTGTCGGGATAGCCAGGGGAATTTGCACATCCCAGAGGATTTGTCTAGGGGTTGAACCAAACGCATAACCCACCTCAACAAACTCGGTCGAGACTTGTCGAATTCCCAAATTTGTAAACCGAATTAAGGGAGGAAGGGCGTAGATAATTGTAGCAATTACTCCCGGAACTTCCCCAATTCCAAATAACATAATCACCGGAACTAAATAAACAAAAGTGGGTAGGGTTTGCATCACATCCAGAAGGGGGAGAAACCCTTGTTCAAATCGGTTACTGCGTGCACAAGCCACACCCAACGGAATCCCCACAAGAATACAAAAGATCACCGCCGTAATGACCAAAGCCAGGGAAATCATTGCTGCTTCCCACTGTCCTATAAAACCAATTAAAGTAAGGGCTAGTACGCTAAAAATTCCGACTCTTCGCCCAGCTAGTTTCCAGGTCGTTAAACCCAACAGCAGCAGGAAAATCAGAGGAGGAATTGTTAACAATAAACGGCGAATTTCTTCAAGTACCCAACTAATCGGAATCCGAATGGCTTGGAAAAAGGGGCGAAAGTGGTCTACTAGAAAATTAATGGCGGTGGTAATCCAATGAGCGAGAGGAATTGTGTAAAGTTGGAAGGGATTTAATAGAATATTTAACTTGTTTAAAGCTTCTGGGTTAGTTGGATTCGGGATACTGGATGAGGGTGCTTCGGGATTGTTATTAATCTGCTTAATTTGATTAATCCACCCTTCAAATTGGGTTTGATTCTCCTTAATCCATTCTTCAGCATGACGACGAATATCTTGGGGTTTATCTTCACCTTGTTTAATGCGAGAACTTTCTCTAGCCATATCTTCAGAAGGGATTTTAACGAGTTCAAAAAAATGTCGAATAGATGGATTATTTTCTAAAAATTTCTGATTAGCAATTACTCGATATTTTCCTTGAACCATTCCCAGATTTTTACCATTGACAGATGTATCTTTTTCAGTTACTTTTCCATAACCTGGGCGAACAGCAGTAAAAGGAACTTCCAGCCAGATAACATCTTGATTTACTTTCAGAATATCACCCAACCAGAAGGGACTATAAGCATACAAAAAAACTGGTTTTCCTTGTTGGTAACGAGTTAAAGCATCTGCAATTAAGGCGGTATAATTTCCCTTATTAATTTCTACAGTATCCCGCAGTTTGTAAGCATCTAAATGGTAATCCATTTCTAACTCACAACTCCAACCGGGATCGCAACCTACGAGATCCGCTTTCCCATCTCCATCGGTATCAAAGATCTTGGCAATACGCGGCTCTTGAAATTGTTGTAAGTTAGTAATTTTATATTGATCAGCCGTTTTTTTATCAATTTGATAACCTTGAATCAGGGGAAACAGTAGACCCACTTTCTCTAATTTTTTGTCACCGCCCGCATTTTTATAAAATTCATTATGTCCAGGATCTCCAAAAATGGGCGCAAAATCTAAATCTCCATTCGCCACTGCGGTATAGACAGCCGGATAAGTTGCTGCTATCAGGGGCGCTATTTTATAACCGAGTTTCTCTAAGCCTATATTAATAATTTCAGCTTGAAATCGATCGTCAATCCAATCACTTGTTGCGGAACGAATCATCACGCCTTTTCCAGGTAGATCTGAATTAGTTGTGGTTTGTGCTAAGGAGGAAAAATTGATTAAACCGATTAACAATAGAATTGTTAAAATTAATGTTTTTAATAGTTTTACTCTTGAATATTTGAACATATTAGGAATTACGAATTACGAATTACGATTTTTTTAGTTAAAATTATCGCTAAACTTGCTTAGACTAGCGAGGATATCTGTGGGTTTTAAAACTCCTTTAAATTTTCCGGCTTCATCAACCACGACTAGGTTTTGTTCATGGCGGTAAAGGTGAAAAACATCTTCTAAAGGTACAGTTTCTGAAACTTTAGAAAAGTTGGTTTCCATGAATTGAGTAATATTTTTAACGTCTTGTTGAATTGCGAGATCAAGCTGTTTTGGATCAAGAAAACCAACAGGTTCTTTGTTAGGATTGAGTATATAGATTCGCTCTTTATTTGAGCTTTGTATCTGTTGGAGTGCGAGTTGATCTAAATCTTCACCGAGAATTAAGGAAAGGGTTGGACGGGTAATGGTTCCTGCTTTGAGGATTTGTCCTCGATTAACATCTTGAATAAAATCCCGGATATAATCATTAGTCGGTTGATTTAATAGTTCTTCAGGAGTCGCAAGCTGAACAATTACTCCTTCTTTCATTACCGCAATGCGATCGCCTAATTTTAAAGCTTCGGGAGTGTCATGAGTAATAAAAACGATAGTTTTGTTCAACTCTTTCTGAAGTCTTAATAATTCATTTTGCATCTCCCGGCGAGTCAAGGGGTCGAGGGCACTAAAGGGTTCATCCATCAGTAAAATCTCAGCATCCGTCGCCAACGCACGAGCCAGTCCCACCCGTTGCTGCATTCCCCCACTCAGAGCCGAAGGTCGGTAGTCGGCCCATTGAGCCAGCCCAACGACTTCCAAGGCTTCCAAGGCTTTTTTCCGACGTTGGGTTTTGCTGATTCCGCGTAACTTCAGCCCATATTCTACGTTATCAGCGACAGTTCGATGGGGAAATAAGCCAAAATGCTGAAACACCATTGATATTTTAGTGAGACGAATTTGACGAATACGTTTTTCATCAATATAGGCAATATCCTCATCATCAATATAAATGTGTCCACTGGTTGGGGTAATCAAACGATTAATACAACGAATTAGAGTCGATTTACCTGAACCGGACAACCCCATCACCACAAAAATTTCACCTGGGTTAATGGTAAAAGACACATCTGCAATACCCAAAACCTGACCCGTTGCTTGCAAAATCGCCTCTCGGTTTGCACCTTGGGAAAATAGTTTCAGTGCATCACGACAATTTTCTCCATAGATTTTGATCAGATGTTCAATGCGGATTTTGGGTTGAGAATCATTCATGAAACATAAGTTGTAAGACGGGTAGAACTCGGTTTATAATTTGTCTTTTATTTTAGCAAATATCTGCTCTGGAATAGCGTGTTCTTTGGAGTAAATAAAATTATACTTTTGTTCGATATTTAGCCAATCTATAGAAAAATCTGAAAGAATGGTTTGAGCAAACATTTCTAAGGCTTTACCCGATAAACCTTTCTCCAAACATTTTTTCATCAGCAAACGGCTTTCATCGATTTCGCCAATACATTCAAACGGAGTATGGGTTGATAAACCTAACATTTCTCGAAATGTAGGCTGTAAATCTTCATCATCAAATAAGTTAGATTGAAATACAGCATCAACCTTTTCATGCTGACAAAAAGCCATTAACCCCAACCAAACATAAGCACATTTTGGGCATTTTTTACACCAAGGTTTTTGGATATTACAGGAATAGATTGTAGAAATAACTTCGGGATATTTGCTTAAGTTTTGAAAGATGCGGAAGTCGTAAATCGGTTGTAAGATGCTAAAATATTTAAAGTTGGATAAAAGATGATCTCGAACAAATTGATCTAAAATCTGTTCAGATTCCAGACTTTTACCCCATTGATGATTAACTTCTTGTCCAATTTCTGACCAAAACAGATTTCCTGTATTAGCACTTTTTTCATGGGCTAAACATAAATAATTGTATCCTCCATCGAGCATTAAAATTAAGGATTCAAAGATAGAAACAGGGGTTTCTGGGGCGGTAATTCCTGAATTTTCGGGAAAATAAAGTTGGAAAAAGGGAAAGTCAACGAAATCGTCAAAAATTGAGATTTTATGGCTTTTAATCGGTTGAACATTTTCCAATACTTGAGCAATTAATTGATGTTGTAAATCAGCTTTGCCATAAACACTATGAGAATATTGCATAGAAGCGAAAGGAATTTCTGCTTCTTGCAACATTTTCATTGCTAAAATACTATCTTTGCCTCCTCCACAACCTGTCAGAATTGTATGATTATCCCCTAAAATTGAAACCGGATGACTTTCTCCTAATGTTTGTGAATAAATGATTTCAGGATGTTGATAATTGGTAATATTATTTTCATACCAATGTTGACCAAATACGCCTTGATAGATTTTGATAAATAAATCTAAAACAGGCTTTTCCAGATGGGGAGAAATTTTTGAAATATCGTAATATTTGGGAAATAAAGAACAGAATTTCATGCCTTCAAATAAGGCAATATGGGCAGTAATGCGTTCTATTAAGGGTTGAGAATACTTTTCTATCAGGGCTGAAAATGAGACATCATGATAAAAAACTTTCGTGGAAAATCGAAATTGATCGGCACGATAGGAGATATCAAGATGATGTTCATGAATTGCCAAATCATCTATTTTAATGACTTCAATTTTCATGACTTACCATCCATAAGTCCCAGGGCTACCTTTAAACGGCCCCACAATATCAGCCGTAATCCATCCCCCATAAAACTCCCCCGGTTGAGGGATTACTTGCTCATCGTTAACATAGCAAGCATCCATTAAACTAGCAATAAAACCATAGTATTCTTGAATCGACTCAAAACCGGGGGTCGGTTCAAAATAACACCAAGCGGCATGGTTAATATATTGATCACCGATGCTGACATCGTAATACTGATATCGCCCTTTCCATTCACACAATCCTTTTTTGGGTGTTGCAATCAGATGTTCTAATTTAATGTCTTCTGGAGGAAAGTAATAAGTTGGAGGATGGCTAGTTTCTAAGACTCTTTTGCCTCTATTGGTTTCGGCTAAAATAATCCCCTTACAAATCACCTTCAGATGTTTATTTGTATCTTCTAAACAAGCAGGACGGGGATAATCCCAAACGGATTCTTGACCGGGTTCTGGTGGAATAGGATTGGGTGTTCTCATTGTTGTATAACTGGGTAGAATTTCTGTTTAACTAGCGGTTGATAGTTTGGTCAGTCCGCCATGATAGTTAATCAATTTAGATTCAGCTTTGCCAATTTGAGCTAATCGAAATTGCCACTCAGAAATCTCTTCATAACTGAGGTGGTGGGTGTCACAACAGGGCGTCCATAAACCACCCACAATTGAGGGATCATCAAAGCGTAATAAACCCGATTTACGGATATTTTCGCCTTGGGGTGTTCCGGGTATGGGAGAAATAGAATAGGAAGCAACTTGAAATTCTAAATCTGGGTTAATTTCTCGCAGTTGTTGATGTAGTTCTAAAATGGCTTCTTCAAGACGCAATAAACTGTCATGGTTGTCATCAGGAAATCCAATGATAAAACCATAGACAATTACCGGAAGACCGACTCGAACAATGGCTCGCATCATCTCACAATGTTGCCGCCAAGGGAGAAGCTTTGCATAGGATTCTCGGCCAAAAACCGGACGTTCGGCGGGAATATAACCCAGAAACCCCCCAACTTTGCCATCCCATCCCCAAAGGGCTTCGATTAATTCTTCGTCTGGTGAAAGGTCTGTATGATCATAGTTACGTCCTCGGCCTAAAGTCGCTTTTCTCAGTTCCAAACCATTAGGCCATAAAAGCGGCATTCCAATTTCTCTGGCGCCTTTAGTAATTTTTAGAACTTCTTCTCGTCCCTCTGGAAACAAAACGCGACCCAGAAATTGATCAGAACCCATCACTGTACATTTTGCCCCGGCTTCCTTCTGACGAGCAATCCATTTGAGGGTGGTTTCCGGTGACATCCGCCGATAACCTGATGTGTAGGTTGGGGTTTGGCAAAAGTCACATTTGCGATCGCACCCAATATCAGGATAGACTGAGCCGATGGGTACAAGGTCTTCAATAAAAGGCTCTTCTGAATATTCTTGGCCCAAACATTGCTGGGCTACGTCCACCGATGGCAATGCCCACTCATCCGGGCTCATGGCTTTAGTACGGTTGGGATAAGAACGACCATCCGCAAAAAGTACACCCGTCAGCTTTTCTCGTGGCAGTGTTCCCACTACATCGTCAAAAATCGGCCAATTGGCTGCACCGGATTTATCAGTGACGATGGCTGTTGCACCTGCTTTTAGGTAATGTTCGGGTTCAGCAATAGCATCAGAACCGCCCACAACAACAGGTTTGCCTTTACTGGCGAGATGGGCGATGGTCATACAGGTGACTTGGCGTTCTTGGGTGTAGTTAACGGTAACACCCCAAGCGTCATAAGCGTCTGGATCGACATCAAAAATCCGTCGCCCCACATAAGCTTTGGTCAGATTCATGCCTTTCCAGGTCACTTCTCCAAAGGGTTCTCGACAATCACCATCTTTGAGATTAACCAATTGAGCATCGAAACCACCCGCTTGTAAGTCAGCCATTAAAACCTGCTTACTGAGTAGAGTATTCCGTCGATATAAGGCCGTCCAGTTATGCCCCTCTTCGTCATATAATCCCAGGGCGGGTACTTCCACAAGTCCAATGGTCGGAGCCTTTTTTGAGGGTAATGTCATGAGAATCTCCTAAAAACAGAGGGAAAATTTTAATGTCACTGGATGTAGATTGTTGGAGACATCAATCTCTAAGTTTATAGACCTATAGGGAGGGGGAAATTTCAGAATCTGTTTATGTTTTATTGATTGTAGGGGTAGTCTTTAGGATTTTCAATACCAAACGCACCCATCGTTAATTAATCTTTACGATTTCTTTATTCAATTCTTAAATTAAAGGGTAAACGAGCATAAATTCCTTTGGGATCATTCATTGTTGTTAGGGTCGATAATTCCTCTTTAAGTCTGAGAAATTCATCTGTCAAGGGATCAACAGGCATCGCTACGGAATGTCTGGTATTTTCTCCAGATAAATTTTCCAAGATTCGTTCTTCTAAGCTTCGAGGTTTCGGAGCTTCTTGTAATGTCCAATTATCCCCTAAATTCGCTTTTTTAACGGCTGCTGCGATCGCGGCATCTAACCCTCCAATTTCATCGACTAACCCTAACTGTTTGGCTTGTGATCCTGACCAAACTCGCCCTTGAGCAATTTCTTGAACTTTAGTCTTGGGTAATTTGCGATTCGTGGCTACATGAGAAACAAATCGTTCATAAATTAAGTCTACAATCCGTTGTAGTTTTGCTAATTCTTCAGGGGTTTTCGGGCGACTAATGCTTTGAATATCGGCAAATTTACCCATTTTAACAATATCCCAAGTAATGCCATTTTGACTAGAAATATCTTGAATATTAAATAACAATCCAAACACCCCAATTGATCCAGTAATGGTATTGGTTTCGGCAAAAATTTGATCCGCACCCATTGAAATCCAATATCCCCCGGACGCGGCATAATTTCCCATCGAAACAATCACAGGTTTTTGCTTGCGGATCAGTTCTATTTCCCGTCCAATTACCTCTGAGGCTGTGGCACTTCCCCCTGGACTATTAACCCGTAAAACTACTGCTTTTACCTTTACATCTAAGCGAAGTTTTCTTAATTCTTTCGCTAACCGATCTCCTCCAATTTGAGTTGAGGTTCCTTTTCCATCAACAATTTCACCCTCAGCATAAACAATGGCAATTTTATTATCGCTATTTTTATCGCCACTATTGTTTTTAGCAACATCAGGTAGTTTTGAATAGGAAGTAATACTGATTTGGCGAAATTGCTTATCCTCTTCTGGAGATTCTCCCGTGATTTTTTTGAAGTTAGTAACCACTTCATCTCCATAAGCAATCTGATCTACCAGCTTTCCTTTTAATGCCGTATTTGCTAATAAAATTCCCTCCGTATTAGAAAAAGCTTGTAACTGTTGGGGTGTAACTTGACGACTAGGAGCAATTGTTCTTAACCATTCTCCCCAAATATTTCCTAACAATTGTTGGGTTTGTTGCCGACTTTCGGGACTTAATTTTTTGAGTAAAAAAGGTTCAACGGCTGATTTATATTTCCCCACCCGTGTAACTTGCACGCCAATACCATATTTTTCTAATGCACCAGTTAAAAACATGACTTGAGAACTCAAGCCTTTAATATCTAAAGAACCTAAAGGATTAACAATGACTTGATTCGCCACGGAAGCTAAATAATATTCCGGTGCTGTCCAGTCCATATCATAAGCAATAATGGTTTTCCCGCTATCTCTAAACCGTTGTAAGGCTTGACGAATTTCTTTTAAATTAGCTAATCCTGCGGAGGTTGGACTATTAGTTCCTTGCAAATAAAGGGCGATAATATTCTTATCTTTGCTGGCTTGATCAATGCTTTGAACTAAGGTTCTTAATTGAATTTCTGTGGAAGTATTTTCGGATAAGGCTTGTTGTAGTGCTTCTGAAGTAGAGGGATTAGGGCCAGTATCACTAACACTTAAGGATAAATCAAATACCAATACGGATTTATCTTTAACTTGTGGCCCTGAATCTTGACTGGCACTCATAATAATCAGGAAAATTAATCCACCAATTCCCATTGTGGTAATTAAGACAAGTCCGATTAAATTTCCTAATAAACTTGCCAATGTAAACTTGAAAAAATCTTTCATAATTATGATTCAGGGATAGGGTTAAATCTATTGTAATTAATTTCAATTAGGAGGGAGGAGAGGGAGGGATGATTTTATTTTTCCAGAGTTAATGCTCCTGATGTTTGCAGTTCAGAAAGGGTACGATTATTCGTACAAAAAAGAACCGTAATCAGTTCAGCTTGTAAAATTTCCACTAAAGTATAGACGGCTGCTTCAGACTCAGCAGCGGCTTGCAAAAACGGCCATGCTAACCCGGCTAAATTTGCACCCAAGGCGATCGCTTTTGCCGCTTCTAAACCATTGCGTAATCCCCCGGAAGCAATTAACGGAATATCGGGGGAAAGTTCGCGAATTTTGCTAATACAATCAGCCGTTGGAATTCCCCAATTGGTAAAGGTTTCCCCTAGGCGACGTTGTAAGGGGTCTTGAGCGCGTTCTCCTTCAATTTTAGCCCAAGATGTGCCGCCTGCGCCTGCAACGTCAATGGCAGCAACTCCGGCTTCGATTAATTGTTTTGCCATGGCTGCATTAATCCCATTTCCGACTTCTTTAGCAATCACAGGAACAGGAAGTTGAGCACATAATTGTTCGATTTTAGGGAGTAATCCTCTAAAGTTGGTATCGCCTTCGGTTTGAATACATTCTTGTAAGGGATTAAGATGTAAAATTAAGGCATCGGCTGCTAATAAATCAATGGTTTTTCGACATTCTTCTAAACCATATTGATAATTTAACTGCACCGCTCCTAAATTGGCAAAGAGTAAAATATCAGGAGCAAGGGATCGCACGGCAAAAGTATCAGCCACATCAGGATTTTCTACCGCTACCCGTTGGGAACCCACCCCCATTGCAATATTATAGTGTTGAGCGACAGCCGCTAACCGATGATTAATTAATTTTGCTTGTTGTGTTCCCCCGGTCATTGAGGAAATTAAGAACGGTGATCCTAATATTTTACCTAAAAACGAGGTTGTGATTTCAATTTCACTGCGGTTTAAATCCGGTAAACAACAATGGGTAAAATGATAACGTTCTAATCCCGTTGTTGTTTGTCGAAACTGCACATCTTCTTCTAAGCAAATCCGCAGGTGATCTGCTTTGCGGCTTTCAATTTGAGTAGAAGCAATATCCATCGGAACAGTATTCGGGGAAATTGACACAGACATTGAGTTTCAATAAAACTCAACTTTTAACAGTATGACCTATTTTGGTTGACGCTTGGCTGTTAACGGTTGGCTTTTAGCTTTTGACGCTTGACTTTTGACTGTTAGCGAGCGTCCCCTTCCCCTTGTCCCCTCTTAAGAACTCGGGGACAACAATTCAACCGCATCTCGTCCATCCAGGTCTTCTAAATAAACTTTTACCTGTTCTTCTTTGGCGGTGGGGAGTATTTTTCCAATAAAATCGGGGTGAATGGGAAGTTGACGATGACCTCGATCTACAAGAACAGCTAACCCAATGGTTTCAGGACGGCCATAATCGATCACGGCGTTGAGGGCGGCGCGAATGGTTCTCCCTTTATAAATGACATCATCAACTAAAACAACGGTTTTCCCCGTCAAGTCAAAGGGAATGGTGGTTTTTTCAGGAGTTCGCATTCCGACTTGATCCAAATCATCTCGATAAAACGTAATATCTAACGCACCCACAGAAACCGAAACCTGTTCTAAGACCTCAATTTGGTGAGCCAAAAGTTTCGCTAAGGGAACCCCCTTGGTATAGATTCCCAATAAAACTAAATTTTCTAAATCCCCATATTTTTCTATAATTTGGGAAGCCATTCGGTTCAGGGTTCGCCGGAGTTCAGTCGCCGATAGAATTTCAACTATTTTTGTCATATTGGATTAAAGATTAACAATCTTGAGTTTTTTAAAGATATTCAGGATTATTTTCCCAGGCCCCAAAGGATAAATCCTCCTGCAAATAATCCTAACGCGATTAAAAAACTATATCGAGTCAGTTGTAATGCGTGTTCAATTGTGGTAGATGTAATCGGTTGTTGGGGATCTCCCAATAAAGGTTTGTGTTTGATCACCCCGCGATAGGAATTTTTTCCTCCGAGTTGTACTCCTAAAGCGGCAGCATAAGCACATTCACTCCATCCGGCATTCGGACTCGGATCAAAAACCGCATCTCGTTGACAAATGTTTAAAACAGATTTAGGTTTTCCTGATAAGATAGCAATTATGATTACCGTTAATCGACAGGGAAGCCACGTTAAAACATCTTCTAATTTGGCACTAAACCATCCGATATCGTTGTAAAGTGCTTCTCGATAACCCACCATAGAATCGAGGGTACTAGCGGCTTTGTAAGCAAAAGCAAGAGGGACACTACCCACAACTGGAAATAGCGCACCAATTAGGGCATAAAATAAAGGAGCCATGACACCATCGGTGGCATTTTCTGTGACCGTTTCTAAAACGGCTCTAAGGATTTCTGACTCGGATAGGCTTTCAGTATCTCGACCCACATAACGGCTTAATCGTTGACGAGCCGTGACTAAATCTTTTTGATCAATCCAGTACAGAACATCCTCGGCGGCATCCCTTAAACTTCGACCCGCAAAACAACTGGCCAAGAGGATACTTTCTACTGCAATGCTCAAAATTGGATTCCAGGGAAATTGAACGACTAATGCTTGCACACCATATCCAATTAAAGCCGCTGTCAAGGCACTCCCTAACACGACAATCAGGGTGAGGAATACCCCTGCAATCCGAAGCATTATGGGTTGGTTTAAGTGTTTAAAGAAAAATTGCGTATAGTGAGTAATTACCCACCCCATCCCCTGCACTGGATGAAACCAACTTTGGGGATCTCCAATGAGATAATCTAATCCAGCAGCAATGAATAAAATGATCAGGGAATTAAAATCCGTCATGGACAAAGGATAAATCGAAAAGGACACTGGATCTTGGAGGAAGATTCTCGGATTCAAAATTCTCTAAACAACAAAACTTGTTTCTTCCCCTTGTGCAGCTTGCCAACTGCGAGCATCATAATAGAGATCTTCGAGGGAAATCCCATAGAGAGCCTCTTTGAGCTTTTGGTGTAAGCGATTCCACAGGGTAAAAGTTACCCAATCTTCTGCTTGTTCAATATCCGCTTGATGGCGGGGTAAAGGTTCAATGGTTTCTCCTACTGCTTCTAAGATTTGTCCTAGGGAGATTTGGGCTGGAGATTTTGCCAATTGATAGCCTCCTTGAGCTCCTCGAACTGATTCAACTAACCCCGATCGTCGCATCTCAATTAGGAGTTTTTCTAAATAAGGTGCAGGAATATTTTGGCGCTGTGCGATCGCGTTTACAGAAGTCGGCCCGATCCCCCGTTGTAAGGATAGATCGAGTAAGGCTTTAACGCTATAGTGTCCCCGTGTAGTTAACTTCATCCTCGGTAATAAAATAGATAACTTTGCAATTGAGTTTTAAAGGGTAAAGATGGTCTTGACAGATTCTACCAAGTTGAGCATACCTAAAAGGAATTCGCTACAACTCACAGGAAAATGGCAGTAATAACCCCCTCCCAAGAGTTTAGTCTGGAGTTGATAACTTCTCATCAGTCTGGACAGGTAAGTTTTCTGTTCAAAGGGGGGTTTGACTTGATGTGATGGAGATCGATACTATTCCTGACAAGCTGATAGCTGAACGTGATCGACAGGTGTTGGATGTCCCACCCTTCCACTCAACTCCTTGATCTCAATTAGATCTGTTAAAAAATTTAAGAAACAGGTGAACAATTTCGTTAATTAGTGTAATATAGTTTCTCAAGTAGCGATCTAGCTAAACCCTCTGGATGACTGAACAGCCATTCCAGAAAAAAGTCAAGACCTTTTGCAAAATATTTACAGGAACAGTTAATGGTTAAAAAGAAAAGTTCTGATCCTCAACCTCAGCCTCTGACCGGAGAAGCTTTACTCGATAAAGTCAAAGGACTTGAACATCTGAGCAAAGAAGAGAAAGCTAGAGAATGTGGTTACTACACCCTGACTAAAAACAATGTTGAGCGCGTCAACATGATGAAATTCCTGAATGCTCTAATTGATGCAGAGGGAATTGAGTTAGATGGCAAACAACAAGGAAACGGACGGGGTGGACGCTCCGCTAGTTATCGGATTAGTGTTCAGTCAAATGGTAACTTGTTAATTGGTGCGGCTTATACAAAACAAATGGATTTGAATCCTGGTGATGAATTTGAAATTTCTCTAGGACGTAAGCATATTCACCTCAAACAAGTTGAAGCCGGAGACGAAGAAGAAGAATCATAGGATTATCGTCTTCTATTTAATCCTCAGACTGAATTTAATTACTGTTGTACGCTGTTTTAACGTACAAATTTTTTAGACTGGCAATGGCTATTTTTAAGTCGCTGCCAGCTATTGTTATATTCATAAATTCGAATAAGTTGCCTGTTTTGATCGTCCCCATCTTAAATTTCCTATGGCAATCACACAGACACAGTTTGACGTATTAGTCGAAAAGTTGGAAACTTTCTCGAAAAGTCATCCTCAAAGTTATCGTCTACGAGTTGCCCTGTTTGCGGTATTAGGGTATGCCTATATCTTTTTGATACTTGCTGCGTTATTAGGATTAGTCGGGCTAGTCGTCTTATTTATAATCTTTAGTCAGCATATCAGTGGTGCCGTTATCAAGCTGGGTATTGTGTTGCTAATTCCAGCCTGGGTGATTGCGCGTTCACTTTGGGTCACTATCCCATCTCCTCAAGGTTTAAGGCTCAGTCGTCATCAAGCTCCTGATTTATTTGCTCTGGTCGATGAATTGACAACAGCACTCCAAGCTCCTCAATTCCATAAAATTTTGCTGAATCAACAGTTCAATGCAGCAGTGGTTCAAATTCCACGTCTGGGCATCTTTGGTTGGCAGGAAAACTATTTACTGTTGGGACTTCCCTTGATGCAGTCCCTGACCTCACGGGGTGACAACCCCGTCAAAAACCTGAGCTAGAGGGAAGGGAGCCAAATTGCGGTAAAAAAAGATGGGGTAGTATGCGTGAAAAGCCCCATCAAGTCAAAAATTAGGGGTCGATGAGAGCCTTGCAACCCTCACCTCCCATTCAAAACCGTGCTTGCGACTTTCACCGCACACGGCTCCTAGTTTAGTTGCCTGTTCTGTCATTCAGAACATCCGGTTTCCTTTGGGTTGTAAGATCCATCGGATGCCGTTTTAATATCGTGACAATGGCGATGCAGTAGTTGTAGGTTCTTATATTCGTCTTTCCCACGTAAAGATTTGGGTTGAATTGTGTCCCGATTTCTACAACATCATCTGGGGTGAAATATTGACCACAGAGATTACATTTGCCTTTTTGTTTTTTGAGCAAAGTTGCTACTCGTTTGGGAACCTCATTTGATGTTCCTTTCCTTGTACTCCAATAAGTCCAGTTTCCGTCATAAGGATTCCATCCAGTGCGATGTTAGCAAGTAAAGGACTAATAACACCGCCTTGTGGAGTGCCTGCCTCTGTTGCTTCAAATCTGCCATTATCCATCACTCCAGCTTTTAACCATTGTCTGATTTGGGCTTTTATTATTGATGGACAATCAATTTTGGACAGTAGGTAATCATGATTAATCTGGTCAAAACATTTTGAGATGTCAGCATCAAGAATGAAGTATTCCCCGTGATTGATGCTTTGGAAGATTCGTGACATTGCGTCATGGGCTGAACGTCCGGGTCTAAACCCGTAGCTTTTACCCTCAAATCTGGCTTCCCATTGGGGTTCTAATGCAGATTTCACCAAGGCTTGCCTGACTCTATCTTGTATCGTTGGGATTCCTAGAGGTCGTTTCTCTCCGTTGGGTTTGGGTATCCATTTTCTTCGGAGTGGTTTCACCTTTTGATATTTACTCAAGTTTTCTACAAGTTCTAATCGTTGTTTGGGTGTGATGGATTTAATTCCGTCTACCCCGGCTGTTTTCTTGCCTTGATTATCTTGAGTTACCCTTCTTATCGCTAAGAGTTTGGCGTAATATGACTTAACTAGAAGTTTTTGGAGATTCCGAGCTTTCGCATTTTGTCCCGATAATGATGCCTGGTAAATTCTCTTTTGCAGCTTAAATACTACCCTTTGGACTTTCGCCCAATTGATAGAATTCCATGCAGTCGTAGTCTTGGTTATACTCGTTTTCACCGTTTTAACTGCTAATTGAAACCTTTCATCTTGGGTAATAGGAATGGAGTTTTTTCAAGAACTTGTCAATGAATTAATGCTGATCAGACGTAACAAGTTGCCTTTTTTTCAGAGGGGGTTAAGGGCTATGTCCTTGATTTTATCAACCTTTTAACGGGGTTGTCACCCCGTCAGCTATTTCTCATGAATTACGAACCCTCCTTAATGCGATTCTAGGATTTTCTAAAAAGCTTTGGAACCCATATTCCGCAGATGGGCATCGAATTTTTTACTAATTCTAAAAAATTCGATGTTCATTACACTTTTTCGTTAAATTTTCCAGGCTTTACTATCATATCTTATGGCTAATATACTGGTGTTTAGCTAAATAGAAATAATTTATATTTATTAAAGAAAATAGAATCCTACTTTTTTAACCAATTTATATTTTATACCCAAGTTGATTCCAGCCAAGAATTCTCATCTTGACTCATAACTTAGATTTGTTTTCAACTATTTCCCCCTTTCTCTTAATCTTTATACCCCAGAAATCATTAAATAGTATTGACAGCAATCTTTCCCTAAATGCTGCAATATTTCTTGACGTTCTCGGGTTAAGTTACTCACTTATTTCTCCCCATTTATCTTGACTAAATGCACCGCTTGAAACATTTTAAATATCCATCGCATTGTCGGTTTATTCGTTATTTTCTTGACCTGATTCCTCACCTCTTCCTTGTCTAATATATTTGTCGCTAATATAAATCTTCCCGCTTTGATTCTTTCCCCCTCTATTACTGATTCTCTTGCCTCTATCTCTCCTGTAACTTGATAAACTATTGTCTTTTCTTTATTTCCTTTTTTCGTTTTACTTTGGCTTTTGTTATTGGCTTTTTCTGTGCATTTTATTTCTTTTATTTCGTGATATATCCACGAATCTGATAACATTTTTATCCCTATCTCTGCATCTGCTATGCAGGCATACTCTTGTTTTGATAGCTTACGCAGTGCTGCTTTAGCGTTCTCTAACTGTTTTTCTACTTGCTCTGATATTTTTTTTATCGCTGCTTTTTTCCTGATTTCACTTTCTACCACTAGCCATCTTTGTTTGCTGTTCCCGTACTCACTTGATTTCGTTGCTATTTTGTATCCTATTATTTTACTAGGAACCCATTCTTCCTCTTCTATTTCCACTATCTTATTTTGCGCTTCTTTTAGACTTAATGGCACTCTCGTTATCCATTTCATTCCCGCCATTGCTCCTATATTCTCTGCTGTGTATAACGCACTGTCTGCTACACATATTCCTTCAAATGTCCATTGATGAGTAAATTCTTTTAGTCTTTCTACAAATACACTTTTATCATCGGCATTTCCGTCATCTATTTTTAGATATAATGGCACATCTCCATCTCCACTTACCACCATATCTATTATAAATTGTTTTAGATCTGGTCTTTTATCTCTTGAGTATCCATGCACTATTTTTATCGCTTTCATTTCTTCTTCTTCTTCCTGATTTCCTTCTTCCTTTATCCCTGCCACTATTCCTAAATGGTCTAAATTTACGATTTCCATCGCTTCTAGGGGGTTTTTCATCTTTTTATTTGTTCAGTTACTCCAATTATTATTCTACATTAAAAATAGCCCAAATTATTACATAGCAATCATTTGGGCTTTTATTTATTCCAATTTAGTTGAAAATTAAATTGACTTAAATATCTGCGGAATGTGGGTATTACTGTAGAAAGCCAACCGGGAAAAGGAACAACATTTCGAGTGGAACTCCCTCGTCGCATTGGTTAGAGCCGGGAACAGGGAAAAAGATTTCACTGTTTAGGTTTCAGTATCAAACATCTTTCAAAATGGCTTCACCATAACTCAACAGGAGATCGAGGCGATTTTGAATTTGGGTGAGGCGGGTGCGGAAGGTGGCAGATTGATGGGATGCTTGTAGAAATTTTAGATCCATTTCTAAGAGTCGCATCTGTTTATGAGTTTCAGTTAAATAGGATTGGATTTTAGACTCAACAGGGGGATCAAAATCACTCTCGTTGATCCCCATAATTTGGGTTTGAAAGGTGACTTTTGCCTGTTGAAAGGTCTGTTTTAAATCGGTAGAATCGAAAGGGACTAAGATCAAGGTCGTGTGAAGCTGTTTCAAGGTATTTTGGAACTGATCGATCGCTTGAGAGGTAGATTTTGATAACATATTGTTAAGAATTTTGTCTATATTATTAAATAATAGACAAGGATTCAGGCTTCATTCAGTAGAGGTTTAGCAAAATCCGATCGCAGTACCCCCAAGACCAAATCCTGATTTTGAGGGAGATTAGCGGTTGATCCTAATCTTCAAATCTGCACTTGGGAGCAGGTTAAGCTGACCTTAAGAGAGTGGTATTGTTTTATCAAGTGCTGTTCACTTCTCAGAATGAAGGGGCGGATAGTTGTAAATCAACTCCGTGAAACTTAACCGTTTCACCCGTTTGGATTTTCTCGTTTTTATTTGTATAAAAAAATACACAAGTCTCTGTCACGCCTGATTGTCTTATCAGTATTATTACCCTATAGGTGTAACTATCATGAATACTCAAATCCTTGCTAAAACTGACTTTGACTATGAATGTAGCATTCCTGACTGGCTACAACAGTGTATGGAGGTTTCTAGTTCTCTGGTAAAATCTGATACCTCGCCTTCTGCCAAGAATGATTTGATTGTGCGGGCTTTTCAGTTTGCCTATCAACTGCACCAAGGACAGTATCGCAAATCAGGAGAACCCTATATTAATCATCCCATTGCCGTAGCAGGGTTGCTGCGGTATTTAGGAGGAGATTCTGCCATGGTGGCGGCGGGTTTTCTCCATGACATTATTGAAGATACGGAGGTGACTCCAGAAGAACTAGAACAGCATTTTGGGGCAGAAGTGCGTCATCTGGTCGAGGGCGTCACTAAGCTGTCTAAATTTAACTTTTCTAACACTACAGAACGACAGGCTGAAAACTTCCGGCGAATGTTTTTAGCCATGGCGAAAGATATTCGTGTGATTGTGGTGAAACTCGCTGACCGACTTCATAATATGCGAACCCTAGATTTTCTTCCTGAACATAAACAGCGCAGTATTGCGTTAGAAACCCGTGAAATTTTTGCTCCCTTAGCCAATCGTTTAGGGATTGGTCGGTTTAAATGGGAATTAGAGGATTTATCCTTTAAATATTTAGAGCCCGAAGCTTACCAAAATATTAAAGAATTAGTCTCTGATCGTCGGGTAATTCGAGAAGAAAAATTAGCCGAACTTGCCCAGGTTTTGCGCGATAGACTAGAGAATGCAGGAATTAAATGTTATGAAGTCACGGGACGCCCCAAACATTTATATGGCATTTATAAAAAAATGCACCAAAGACAGAAACAATTTCATGAAATTTATGATATTGCGGCGTTACGAGTCATCGTTGAAACCAACGAGGAATGTTATCGTACCTTAGCCATTGTCCATGACGCTTTTCGCCCTATTCCTGGACGCTTTAAAGATTATATTGGATTGCCCAAACCTAATCGGTATCAGTCCCTACATACTGGGGTGATTGGCAATACGGGAAGACCCGTTGAGGTACAAATTCGGACAGTAGAAATGCACCATATTGCCGAATATGGGATTGCAGCCCATTGGAAGTACAAAGAAAAAGGAAATTCTAATGGGGGCCAAGTCACAGGAATGGATGACAAATTCACCTGGTTACGGCAATTATTAGAATGGCATAGTGATTTAAAAGATGCCAAAGAATATCTCGAAAGCGTTAAAAGCAATTTAGAGTTTGATGATGTTTATGTGTTTACTCCCGAAGGAGATGTGATGGCATTAACTCATGGGGCGACCCCCGTTGACTTTGCCTATCGTATCCATAGTGAAGTGGGAAATCATTGTAAAGGAGCAAAAGTTAATGATCGCATTGTTCCCTTAGATACGCCTTTAAAAAATGGGGATATTGTGGAAATATTAACCCAGAAAAATATTCGCCCTAGTTTAGATTGGTTGAATTTTGTTAAAACCAGTGCGGCTAAAAACCGAATTCGTCAGTGGTATAAGCGATCGCATCGAGACGAAAATATTGCACGGGGACGAGAATTATTAGAAAAAGAAATGGGCAAAAATGGCTTTGAATCCTTGCTCAAATCTGAACCGATGCTTTCTGTTTCTAAGCGATGTAATTATCATAGTGTGGATGATTTATTAGCTGCCTTGGGTTATGGAGAAATCACCTTAAATTTAGTGGTGAATCGTTTGCGAGATGTGGTGAAATCCCAAAGCCAAGTTCAACCGGCTTCTCAAGAACTCACCACCACTTCTTTACAAGTTCCTAATCTTTCTCCTCCTTGTCCTCTTCCCTCTTCTTCTCCGAGTAATTCTCCAATTATGGGCGTTGAAGGCTTACTCTATCATATTGCTGGGTGTTGTAATCCCATTCCAGGAGAACCGATTATCGGGGTTGTGACTCGAACTAAGGGGATTTCTATTCATCAGCAAGGATGTTCTAATACCGCAACGGTAGAAGGAGAACGGTTAGTTCCTGTCGGTTGGAATCCGAACTATCAAAGTGGTGGTCGTCCTCAAACCTATGCGGTGAATATTTCCATTGAAGTGTTAGATCGAGTAGGCGTTTTGAATGATATTTTATCCCGCTTGAAAGATAATAATATTAACGTTTGTAGCGCCCAAGTAAAAACTTTTCCTGATGCACCTGCGTTGATTGAATTAGGAATTGAAATTTGCGATCGCGAACAATTTGAACGCACTTGTACCCAAGTTAAAAACATTAGCGATGTGTTGACATTACGTCGAATTAATAGTAAATAAAACCGCAGTTTGATCAAAACCCTGGTTTCTTCAAGAAACCGGGGTTTTAGTCAACTATAAAAACGTATATTGAGAAGAAACCGCAGCTTGTCCACAGCGTTGATTGTCTTCATCTAAAAGATTCCAGATTAATACATCTTGAATTAAAAAACGTTTGCGGCTACTTGAAATTCTCACGCCTTGATAATTTCTCACAAATCCCTTAGCTTCCGTTTCAGCTAATAAACGATTTCGGGCTTCCTGTACCATCGGTTCAGCCGTTTTTCGAGAAGGCATTTGGGTTAATTCTTCCCAGGTTAATTCCCAAAGTTCTAAGGCTTTTTGATTGCCATAATTAAGAATTGGATCAGGTTCAATTCCATGAGAAACTAACACAAATGGCGCATAAAATAATGCTTTTGCAACCGCTTCAGGTGTTCCTTGAACGTCTAACAAGGTTTCTCCTGTCCAATATTGATAACTCCTCAACAGACGTTGAGTATGCAAAATAATCGTGTCTTGTTTCCAAGGTTTAATCATCGGATTTATAACGAGGTTCAGCTAAGGTTTTCTATCAAATTCAACTATTATAGAAACATAGCGTTTACAAATCTTCATAAAATGACAACAACGACCCCCGCCAAAACAACAACCCTGTTTGATTCCCTCACCTGGGTCTGGAAAGGACATCAAATTCACTACACCGTCGCAGGAAGTGGACAACCTTTAGTCCTGATTCATGGGTTTGGCGCATCCATTGGACATTGGCGTCAGAATATTCCCGTTTTAGCCGAGGGAGGGTATCAAGTTTTTACGTTAGATTTATTAGGATTTGGTGCTTCTGCGAAACCTAACCTTGATTATAGTTTAAATTTATGGCAAGAATTACTAACGGATTTTTGGGCTGAAAAAATTCAGCAACCTGCCATTTTTATTGGGAATTCGATTGGAGCATTATTGAGTTTAATGATTGTTGCTCATCATCCTGAAATTTCCTCTGGTGCTGTTTTATTAAATTGTGCAGGAGGGTTAAATCATCGTCCAGAAGAATTAAATTTACCGTTGCGGATGGTGATGGGATTCTTTACAAAATTGGTGAGTCATCCAATTATAGGGCCGTTTGTGTTTAATCAAATTCGACAAAAACACCGAATTCGCAATACATTGAAACAAGTTTATGGCAATAAAGCCGCAATTACAGATGAATTAGTTGAGTTATTATATGCTCCTTCTAATGATATCGGTGCTCAACAAGTTTTTGCATCGATTTTAACGGCTCCTCCTGGCCCCCATCCTTCGGAATTATTACCTCAAATTCAACATCCTTTATTAATTATTTGGGGAGAAGCTGACCCTTGGACACCGATTACAGGGGCAAAAATTTATCAAGATTTAGCCGATATTAATCCATCTGTTCAGTTTATTTCGATTCCGAATACTGGTCACTGTCCCCATGATGAACGTCCTGAACAAGTTAATACCATTATTTTGAATTGGTTAAACCAATGCGGGATATGATGGTTTGATGTTTAGGATGGGCGAAAAAATTCTGTAGGGGTGGCTTCTTTTCTAACCTAGATAGCTAGAGGGTTTGAAAACCAAACCCCTACAATAAAATTTATATTAAAATAGATTTAAAATTGCTTTATATAGGTTATATTACACGATATTATAAATAAATTCATCAATCAATTATTATGGGAATCGGAAACTACCAACGGCAAAAGCAATATTTTAATACCGATCAAATTTATAAACCCTTAGAAGAAATTTATGTAGATTTAGATAGCTGGACAAACGAGATTTTTGAGTTGGAATCAGGACGCTATGAAAACGTAAATTTTTCGATCATCCTGCCACCTTTAATGTATGAAGGTCAATTTATTAAAGGATTATATTTTAGTGAATCTGTTGATTTATTAAATAAAGTTTTACCTCAACTTTCTGATACATTCTTTTCAATTGCTGATTCTCTCTGGTGTTCCTACCCCTGGTCAAATACGGCGGATGGTTATTTTACCTTATATGATAATCCATCCCGTGAAACATGGTTTAGAAAAACCGACCCACAACGAGCAAATAAAATTTTAATTCCAGCTTCTCATTCTGATTTTATTCATGAATATTTAATTGCTCCTCAGCCTTTTACCGTTAAAGATATTGATGTTTTATGCGTATCTCGATTATCTCCTGTCAATAATCTCCCTATCATTGCTGAGGCGTTAAAGATTTACAAAAAAAAATATAATAAACTTTTAAAAACAATATTTATTTTAGAAGATGATTTTGATCCAAACTCTATTCATAAACTCAGTAGCGAAGCACAATTAGAATGGCAAAAAGTTAAAAATATTTTAGTGAATCCTTTAGATTATATTCAGATTATTTCTCAGGTTGACTATTATCAAGAAAGACCGCTTTATTATTCTCGCTCTAAAATTTACCTTATAGGTTCTCTTTTAGATGGAAAAAATAGCAGTCTTGCGGAAGCAATGAGTTGTAATACTCCGGTTATTTGTTTCCAAGCCTTTAATCAATATGCTAGAGGTCAAGCTCAAATTTTCCCTCAAGGTTCAGGGTTTTTATCAGAATTTGATGCTGAATCTTTAGCCGATACGTTACATACGGCTAAAGATAATTTAACGACTTTTAAACCTCGGCTGAATTATTTAAAATATCAAGGTCGAAAACATTTTTTTAATACTTGTTTAGATTACTTTTCCCATTATTTTAGCACGATTCCTGATTATGAGCAAGGACAAGCTTATCATAATTTATGGTTAGATTTAGCAATTCAACACAATTATCAAATTAGTCTCCATGATTTTTTGTATGGACGTTCACCGCGATCGCAAATTCAAGGATTAGTTAATATTTATAAAACCATCAACCAATGGATTAAAATTCAATCATAAAAGTTAGTCATTAGAATCATGAAAACGATTAACTATAGTAGAATTATTGATTTAAGCCATAAGATTCATCCGAATATTCCATTATGGCCTGGTGATCCTGCTGTTCAGTTTGAAACGGTGGCAGATTTTTCAACATCCGGTTATTATTTAAGACAGTTTTCGATGGGAGAACATAGCGGTACTCATCTCAATTCCCCTCAAAGTTTTTATCCAGCAGGAATGGGAGTGGAGCACTATTCTCCTGAGTCTTGTATTCTTCCCGCAGTGGTGATTGATATTCGCGAAAAAGCTATCTTAAATCCTGATTCAATTTTAACTGTAAACGATATTGAAAGATGGGAGAGTCAGCATCATCTTATTCCCGAAAATAGTATAGTTTTACTCTATACTGGATGGCAAGAAAAATGGCATGATCCGGCTGCTTTTTTAAATCTTGATGAACAGGGAAAACCCCACTTTCCAGGGTTTGGAGGTGAAGCGATTCAATTTTTAACTCAACAGCGAAAGATTCGGGGAGTTGGTATTGATAGTCATGGCGTTGATCCGGGTTTTGATGATAGTTTTACAACCAATAAACTAATTTTAAAAAACAACGGTTTTGTGTTAGAAAATCTGACAAATCTTAATCAAATTCCCCCCACAGGAATTACTTTGATCCTAGGAATTATAAAGCTTACAGGTGGTTCTGGATCACCTGTTTCTGTGTTAGCCTTAATTTAAACTTCCGTGATAGTGCTTTTTATTAACTATTAATTCGGAAATTATATTATGAGTCTTGATATTAGCACAATGTCCGTCATGGTCAGTGCAGCATCTATTTTACAATCTATTACCCTGATCTTTTTCTTCTTCCTGGCGAAGCAATATCAAGGAATTGGAATTTATGCGATTGGAACTGTATTATCAGCCATTGGGTTTTTAATTTTTCCGATTCGTCCCCTTTTTATCAATCAAGAAACAATTTTATTGAATCTTCGTTTCTTAGGAAATTCATTGATCGTTTTCTCTCAAATATTATATACCATTGGCATTATTAAGTTTTTGAATCAAAAAATTAATTCTTTCAAGCTCTTTATCAAGCCAAGCAAAATGGTAGAAATCAGGTTGTTAAAAAGGCTTTCCAGGCTTGTCCAATGGCAACTTGCTCAGGAATTACCCACGCATGAACCCATCGCATAATCACTCGTAAATCATTGAGGGCATTGCTATTTGATTGACCCCCTAAGACACTGATTAAACCAACAACTTTATCTTCTAAATGTTCAAAACTCATCAAATCTAAGGCATTTTTTAACACACCACTGACACTACCATGATATTCAGGTGTTGCTAAAATTAAACCGTCTGCCTGTTTAACGGTTTCTTGCAGTTTTTCCACATCAGGATAGTCGGGATAGTGATCTTCACCGTTGCAAAAGGGGAGATTCAGCGATCGCAAATCCAAGATTTCCACCTCTACACCCAACACTTCGACTCGTTTCGCCACTTCCATCAGTGCTTGATAACTATGGGAACCCAGACGCAAACTGCCTGCGAGTCCTACGATTTTAACCATAATGGGAATCTCCTAATTCTATAATGTACTCATAATGACTTCGCTTAATTAAACAATAGCATAGCTAAATCAAAACGGATACAGAAACTGGGTTTCTTCAGTCGTCAACCGCTCATCCCAACGTCTGAGCGTTAAACTAGATTTACATCCCCACTTGTCTTAACAGTTGGGAGCGTAGCAACAGGAAAAGGTAGAGTCGATATGAAGAGGTCTTGGATCAAAATCGGGATGGGATGGTTAGATGCTAAACAGATCATCCCCCAAAAAACCATCATCGCCAAACGACTAGGGCGAATTTTGGGCAGTTGGATGATGGCCCAGGGGCTACTCTTGGGAACTCCCGCCTTCGCCAATAACACCCCAAAAACCCTAACCTACAGTCAACTGTTGCAGAAAATTGAGGCTGGGGAAGTCCAAAAAATTGAAGAAGATCCCTCGCGACAAATGGCGAAAGTCACCTTGAAGGGAGACAAAGATAAAAAGCCATCGTCAGTGTATTGGGTTTCTCTGTTTGAACAAAACCCGGAATTAATGCGGGAAATTCGGGCGAATAATGTTGAGTATGAAGTTAGCCCTACGGCTGATAATAGTGCAGCCATGGGGTTAATTGTCAATATGCTAATTATTTTTGGCGTATTGGCATTTTTATTAATGATTCTGCGACGGTCTACCCAAGCATCGGGCCAAGCGATGAATTTTGGC
Organism: Planktothrix tepida PCC 9214; assembly: GCF_900009145.1. NCBI lineage: Bacteria > Bacillati > Cyanobacteriota > Cyanophyceae > Oscillatoriales > Microcoleaceae > Planktothrix > Planktothrix tepida. The sequence goes on along the minus strand of NZ_LN889802.1, from coordinate 183,692 downwards.
AAATCCAGGGCGAGATTCCAAATGGAAGCCAAAACCGGCATATTATTTGAGGATGTAGCCGGGGTTGAAGAAGCCAAGGAAGAACTGCAAGAAGTCGTTACCTTCCTGAAGCAACCGGAAAGGTTTACAGCCATTGGGGCGAAAATTCCCAGGGGGGTGTTGTTAATTGGGCCACCGGGAACCGGAAAAACCCTCTTAGCCAAAGCCATTGCTGGGGAAGCTGGAGTTCCCTTTTTCAGCATCTCTGGGTCAGAATTTGTGGAGATGTTTGTTGGAGTCGGTGCTTCACGGGTGAGAGATTTATTTAGAAAAGCCAAGGAAAATTCCCCTTGTTTAATTTTTATTGATGAAATTGATGCGGTCGGACGTCAACGGGGTGCGGGAATTGGGGGGGGAAATGATGAACGAGAACAAACCCTGAACCAATTATTAACAGAAATGGATGGGTTTGAAGGCAATACGGGAATTATTGTCATTGCTGCTACCAACCGTCCTGATGTTTTAGATGCGGCGTTATTACGTCCGGGTCGATTTGATCGACAGGTGATGGTGGATTTACCGAGTTTTAATGGTCGCTTAGGAATTCTTAAAGTTCACGCTCGCAATAAGAAGTTATCCGAAGAGGTTTCTTTAGATGCGATCGCCCGTCGTACCCCTGGATTATCCGGTGCAGATTTAGCCAATTTACTCAATGAAGCGGCTATTTTAACCGCCCGACGGCGCAAAGAAGCCATTACACCTTTAGAAATTGATGATGCCATTGATCGGATTACCATTGGGTTAGCGTTAACGCCATTATTAGATAGTAAGAAAAAACGTTTGATTGCCTATCATGAAATCGGACACGCTTTATTAATGACATTGTTGAAAAATTCCGATCCCTTAAATAAAGTCACCATTATTCCCCGTTCTGGAGGCATTGGGGGCTTTGCTCAACAAATGTTCAATGAAGAAATGGTCGATAGTGGCTTATATACAAAATCCTGGTTAATTGATCGAATTACCATTTGTTTGGGAGGACGAGCCGCTGAAATGGAAGTTTTTGGGGATGCGGAAGTTACCAATGGCGCCACGAGCGATATCCAAACCGTGACTAATTTAGCACGGGAAATGATCACCCATTATGGAATGTCAGATTTAGGATTAGTAGCCTTAGAAAGTCCATCGGGAGAGGTGTTTTTAGGGCGAGGATTTCCCTCTCAATCCGAATATTCTGAAGAAGTCGCCACCCAAATTGATCACCTGATTCGATCTCTAGCCAGTGAATGTTATGAACAGGCGCGAGCAATTATTCGGGAACATAGAATGCTCATTGATCAGTTAGTGGAATTATTGTTAGAGGTGGAAACCTTAGATGGTGAACAATTCCGACAACTGGTTGCTGAAAAAACTCCCCTTCCAAAGCGTCAGTTAGCAACCAGAAGTTAACTTTATCGGGTTGTTTTCTTACTTCTGGAACACTGATTTAACCTCTCCCCTAGCTCTTCTGTTACTAGGAAAGCAGCTTAGGGGCAGAGGTGATACTAATACTAACCTATTGTTTGGATAGTCTCTTGACCCGCTATCGAGAATCTCTCAATCTTGAAACTGCGATCCTTATGTACGTTCAGATCCACCATCCGGATCTGACTGTTCTCATAAGTACGAAAATAGTATTGTTTCAGTTGGAGGTCACTCGCGCTTGTCCAGAGTGTGTAATCTGCTGGGACAAGGGTTGTTCCTGTTTCCTCTACGATATGTTCATGTTCACGAGCCACACCCTTCGGAATATCGAAGTTGTTGAGGATATGAAACGCCTGTAAAATTGCGTCTTTACCTGTGGCTGCGTGAAAAGATTCTCCCTCTCCCTTGTCATTGTATCCCTGACTGAATGCTTCACTGACTGATTGACTATATGCCACGGCTCTTACGAAGCGTGAAGGGGGTGTAAAATCACCTGGTATTCCGAGCATTCCCGAACCCTGTCCGAATGGAGATAGCTGAACTGACCCTAGTTTGAAACCAGAAACATTTGTGAACGAGAAATTCACATAGTTCCGTAGGTTGGTCATGTGCCAATCAAAAGTTGGTGAGTTAGTAATCACGCCTAGTGGGTTGTCGTGGACATTGAGTTTGCCACCAACATATTCGATCACGATGCTTTGACCCGATGCGTCGTGTACAACGAAATGAACAGTAGGTGAAGCGTTGGGGTCGAATTGCGCGAATATTACTCCAGGCACGACAATATCTTTGATTGCAGTCTTAACCTGATCTACAGTCTCGAAATTCTCTAATATCCAAGAACCTACTTCCCAGGGAGCTATGGTATTCTCTGCATCAGAACGGCTATAGGGCATATATTCAGCAAAGCCTGGGAAGTAAAACAAACCAATAGCCAGACCCACTTCATTGAATCCATCAATAATCAACGGTAAACCAAGGGCGGACATTCCGACACTGGCATATTTACTCTTCCATTTTTTACCGGGTAAAGGAGGTTCTTCTGCCATAGCGGGGGTACTTCCTACCCGTTCATAGCCTCTGGGAACCACAATGATATCGGATAAAATATCAACAGCAAACTCCAGTGTTCGTGCATGAACTACGGTTTTATCGGCTGCTATTAGGCGAATTCCAGTACACATTTTTGTTGTTGTCCAGTGTTTATGATTAAGCAGGTTAAATACCATTTCCTGCGATGCGATTATTCTACATACGTCTTTTGGGAATTAATCCATTCCAGAATTTGAAGGCTACAATTTCACTGAAATAAGGCTACAATTTCACTGAAATAGGGAACATTTTAATCGACTTTCAATTATTTTAAATATAAAAAAGGCTACAATTTTACGGAAATAGAGAACATTTTAACGGAGAAGCGGTTGGTATATCTATTAGACTGCATAACTTAGCCCCCCAGCCCCAACCATTTTCCCCTAGAGGAGGAACTAGCCCTGGAAGATTTAGGGAGATCTGAACTGAACTTTTCTATCCTTTTTTGTAGGAATCTCTATCCCCAGAGAGACGAGTAAAAACCTGAAATCCTGAACTTATCCCTATCGACAAACGAGGAAGTTATAGAACAAGCTAGGAAGAAAGGTACTTCTACAAGAATTTTAGATTGGAGGATAACTCATGCTGATTCCCATCCCTTTAACTCCCTCATCAACGGCACAAAACCCTTGGGAACAGGATCTTAAACGCCATCTAAGATCGCATCCTTTACCCACCTCTACGGGTTACACGTCTCCAGGGACAAACTATTACTCATTGCTTAAGAAAAAATATCGAAACTGTACCTTTAGCAGTCAACCTCAACCTGAAGAATTAGAAGTTTATTTAGGTTGGACGACCAGTGATGTGATTTCAGAAATGCGAGATTTAGGGTATAACGTTAGCCTAAATATCCCCCAAAGTATAATCTCTTTTGATCTCGGGTTTGGACGTTTAAACTTCCATTTTGAACCGGAGAAATCTATGATTGATTCCGTCGAGTTTCACCCCGAAATTTAAGAAACCCTGAGTTTTAATGTTGTGAAATGGGGGGCTTGGGGTTTCCCCATCCCGTCAGTTAAAGCATAACTGGTTGTTAATAACCACATCCAAAGTTTAGGATATCGAGGTTCTAACCAAGGTTGAATTTGACGAGTGAAATTGGGAAGCCAACCGAAAAGAAAACTCAGCACAGACAACACCATAAATTGCATAAAATTCTTTGTCCAGCGTACTACTTCCCCAAAGCTTACAAAGTCTAAAATCCACAATAATAATAAAGGATTCATGCGGGCAGCTTTTAAGGCTAACCGGGTAAATATCCACCAAGTTGTCCGATCTTTAATAAAGGTTTCTGCAATGTCTTGAGGTTCAGTGGCTAAAATCCCAAAAAAGGTATTTAAAATTGAGTTAATTTTTTCGGGCGGTAAATATTTTCCTGTGGGAACCATCATTCCTTTAGAAAATAACCACGTTACAGAAATATTGGTTTGATAGGCTCGAATTTTATCTAACCAATCTGCGGTTAATAAATCATGCTTTAAAGCCGTATTTAATAAATCCGTTAATCGAGATAAATTTCGGACTAAAGAGCCAAATCCAGTAAAGACTAACGGAGATTGTAAAGAAGCTGCATCTCCAATTAAAATTAATCGATCAAAACTAACTTTTCGATCGCTACTTCCGGTACTAAAATGCCCCGGAATATAGCCAAACGTCGCTTTTTTCCAGACTAATTGATCCAGATCACATCGACGATATTCGGGTAAAATGGTAAAAAAGTCTTCATACATTTCTAATAGGGAACCGGGGTTTGTTGGATTGACTTGATGATAGTGAAATAGATAAAAGGTTAATTCATTTCCCGCCCCTGGAAACAGTTCCCAAATTAACTGTCTTCCCCGTGAAATATCCCCATGAGTATTTAAAACATCTCCTAATGTGGAATCCCAAACCCCCGGTTCAAACCCGCCATCAATCACCGCCCCAACGGTCGGACAAACACTATCAAACGCTCGTCCTCCGTTCAATTGCCAAGCAATGGGGGAAGCCGTTCCCATCGCATCGACTAATAAACGGGCAGTGGCGTTGCGTTGGGTTTGGGTGGGAAGATGGAGACATTGAATATTAACTAAATTCGGATGAATATCGGCTTTTAAAAATTCTGTCTCATCCCAAATTTCTCCTCCAGCTTGTTTAAGTTTCTCCCCAGATAATTTAAGTAATACATCTGCATTTAAAGCAATATTTAACACCCTAGGCGTATGTAGAATTTGAGCTTTAGCAATGTCAGGATTATAAGCATCAAAAAACTTATGAAATCCGTCTTTATATTCTCTGGCGATAAAACTTTCAATCTCGGTTTGAGTAAATAATCCTAAATCTGTTAAACTTTTTAACTCACTGCGAGAAATATTCCATTCTCGGTTCATCCGACCAAAGGGCAACCGTTCAATTAATAATACTTTATAACCTAATCTTGCCATTACAGCAGCATGAATGACTCCTAATGCGCCCCCAATATAAATTAAGTCATACTCAGGGGAATTGGATTCCTGGGATGTTTCCGTCTTAAAGATAACTTGTTGAGGCGTTTGTGGATTTCTCACCCCTTCTCGCCAACGTTTTTCCCACCAATAAACCCGTTGGAGATCAAATTCTCCATTGGGCATTTTTTTAAAGTATTTGACCGTTAAGGGATAATCCTTTTCTAAGGCTTCAAAAATGGATTGTTCGGATAAATTAATCTCTGGGGGTTCAGGATATTGATAAGGAAATTTTATTCTAAGTTCAGTTTCTAAACGCTTTAAAAACTTCTGTTCCTGCGCTTTGGGAGGTTGACCTACTCGAAAGACTTTTAAATAGGTGGTGCGTTGAACTGACCAAACAAAGGTTGAAAGTTCACTCCATTCTGTTGTATTTTGATCAGGCTGGGAAAATCGCAACCGAAACCCATCGGGAGTAATAATTTTTTCTCCCACTTCTGCTTGAAAGTTTTGTTGCAACCAAGTACAAACCTGTTGAGTATCGGGAGTGGGAACTTCAAGATATAAAATTTCTTTTAGGTTTGCCATTTTTCAAGGAAACAGGGAACAGGGAACAGGGAACAGCAATTGACTGTAAGCAGTGAAAGGGTTTGCTGGATTTAGAATTGTCAAACACCTTAATGGGTAGCACTATAGATCAAGTTGTACCTTGACATCCGCCCCGGCGTGAACGCAAGGGGATTCCATCTATTTTAGCAGATCAAATATTGACAACTGCTTAAATACTGGACGGGTTGACGCTTCAGTGAGATGTGCTTTCTTCACAGAAAGTAGAAGAGTCGAGGGAGATGTTACCATCTTCCCCCTCTCGTCCGAAACCGTGCGTGAAACTTTCATCTCACACGGCTACTCAATGGTGTTTCCTTTTGTCATAGGACTTCCTGACCGTTTTATTCTTGAAATGTTGGGATTATCATTGTTACATTCCCACTCGTATTTATCCCATTCTTGAGATAGTGTTGAGCGAAATATAGAGCATTCTTTCATCCTAATTTCTTTAAGGTCAATTGCGGTCTTTTTATCGTGACAGTGCCGATGTAATAGTTGTAAATTTATGTGTTCATCCTTTCCGCCGAGGGTTTTAGGAATGATGTGGTCAACTTCCATTACATCCCAGTTTTGGAAACTTAATCCGCACTCCTGACATTTACCCTTTTGTCGCTTAAGCAACTTAGCCGTCCGACTCGGCAATTCAGGGTGTGTCCCTAGTCTTGAACTCCAGTAAATTAAATCGCCGTCGAATGGGCTTTTATCGCCTTTAACTTTGACGTACTCAGTGCTACTGCTGCCGAATTCTGAGTGTCTAAGTAACCGAAGGGGGTTCGCTTTCCCTTCATTGGTTGCGAATATCCAATTGTTATTGCCGATGCTTGTCCAATATAACTTGTGACCATCATTGATATTTCCGCATCGGCGTTTTGCCCATCGTCGAAGTTTCAGGTATGTGAGTTTATCTTGTTTTGATAATTCTCCGACTGTTTGTGCGTCTGAGAAGTGGAAGTAAGAAGTCCATCCCCTTATTACAGGGTTGAGGTCTTGAATTAATGCTGCCTGTGGGCTTGACCTGTGTTTTTTGATGATTCTTCTAATTTCTTCTTGGTGTACCTTACTCGCCTTCTTCGTTGGGGTGATGAGTGTTATAAAACCTAATATTCTACCTTCTGCACTTTTTCTGCTTCGATATTTACCAGCAGGGTATTGTTGAATATGATGTCCTAAGAAATCAAATCCAGCTTTACCATCCTCACTTAGCTCTGGTTGGAGTGTATGAGTTAGCCTCGTTTTCTCAGGTTTTAATTCAAGTCCAATGTCAGATAACCATTCCGAGATTATTTCTCGACATCTTTGGATAACGGATTTATCTTTATGAATACAGACGAAATCATCGGCATATCGAATAAAGCTAAGACTTTTAACTTTATCCCGTTTGGAATAATGTCGTCCTCCCCGATATATCATTTTTAGGGTTTTGATATATTCGTTGAGTTTGTTTTCTAATCCGTGAAGGGCAATATTTGCCAGCAGAGGGCTAATTACCCCCCCTTGTGGCGTACCCTCAGATGTAGCAGTAAAAGCCCCTTGGTCTATGACTCCAGAGGAGAGCCAGGATTTGATTTGTTGTCTGACTTTTCCTTTGATGTTTATTTTCTGGAGTAGGGCTGAATGGTTGATGCGGTCAAAGCATTTTGATATATCAGCATCAAGCACGAATTTGGCTTGATTTTGGATGCTGTTCTTTATCTGCCATATCGCATCATGACATGACCTTCCGGGTCTAAAACCAAAGCTGTTTGGCTCAAATATTGCCTCCCATTCTGGCTCTAAGGCAGCTTTTACTACTGCTTGCAAGGCTCGGTCGTACATTGTGGGTATTCCTAATGGTCTTTTCTCATCTGTTCCAGGTTTTGGAATCCATACCCTACGAGTTGGTTTAGATTTTCCTGTTATTTTGAGTTGACCTACGAGGCTCATACGTTCTTTGGGGTTCAGAGCTTTCACTCCGTCCACTCCTGCCGTTTTCTTGCCTTGATTTTCTTGTGTGACCCGACGAACCGATAAAACCCTGTTAGACCAAGACCTCATCAACGTTCTTTGGAGTTTGCGGACTCGTTTGACATCGCCACAACGGGAAGCAGCATAGATGTTCTTTTGCAACTTGAAAACGTATCTTTCGACTTTACGCCAATCGATTTCGTCCCATCCCTTAGTATTCGGATTTGAATCTAAATTAGGCTTATTCATTGCTACTTGTTCCTCTAGCTTTAACACATTGCGGTTCACGTCTGCTTATCTAGGAAATTACTCCATCCCTTTTCAGGCATTACCCGTTATTTCGGGTTTAGCATTTGCTTCTTGAACCATCTCAACTCCCTTAGCGTCTGGCTTGACTGCCTACCTAGTTAACCGACCTAACTAGGAGCGTTCAGGAGGTTATTTCGTTCCTACTATCCATTGATTGAGTCTTTAGGGCGTGTCTTTCCACCGGGGGTTTAGGAAGTGCGCTATCTCGGTGTCAGAAACCTGATAGTCCTTATCCTTGTCGGCTATTTCCGACCCAAGAGGTAGGGTATTCCTACGAGCTTATATCCCTTGGTGAGAGATTTCGATGGTTCAACAACACTTTGTCTGTTCTACCCATAGACTCCTGCTAACAGTAGGTGCTTTCAGCTATTACCACCTATTCCTGTCTTCACCCCCGCTTTACGGATTTGATAGTCAGTCTCTCCCGTAGGGGCTACCAAGTTGATTTGGTAGGTTGTGTGCTTTCAATCCCGCACTAGGACGATAGGGCTTGGTTTATTTTGGATTAGGTTATGATGTTGGTGTAATCCTTCATCTTTCCCATTTTTTCCCCTAGCTATCTAGGCTAATGCTCGGCTAGGTTTCTTCACCTATATGGATATGTAAGTTGTCATCAGTAGAGGATTTTAAAGTGCGAACTCAACATAATTGTTACTCTACTGAAGCCAGTCATCCCTAAGTATTTCTACTTATTTCGACTGAACGAATCGCACCTGACCTTCTCTCCACGTCCGTTTAAAGTCTCCGAAAGTCCTCCGGCGACTAAAATATTGTTTGCGGCGTTAATATCTCGGTCATGAGATTTACCACAATTTAAACAAGTCCACTCTCTAATATTTAATTCTTTTTTACCCCCGCGAAAACCGCAGTCCGAACAAATTTGAGAAGTGGGAATCCATCTATCGATGACTCGAAAATCACGTCCGTACATAACAGATTTGGCTTCTAGCATCGTTCTAAAATACTGCCAACCTAAATCTGAAATAGCACGGGCTAGTTTCCGGTTTTTCATCATTCCTGAAACGTTTAAGTCTTCCAAAACTATCGTTTGATTTTCACGAATAATCCGGGTTGACAACTGATGAAGAAAATCGGTTCTGGTATCAGAAATCTTAGCGTGAAGTCTAGCTAGTTTCTTTCTAGTAATTTCCCTTCTTTTGCTGCCTTTCTGTTTTATTGACAAATTCCGTTGTAATCTCCTTAAACGCTTTAAGTGTTTCTTTAAAGGTTGAGGAGATTTAATCTTTTCACCGTTGCTTAATGTCGCAAAATCAGTAATTCCTAAATCGATTCCTACGGAATTTTGATTTTCAGGTAAGGGTTGAGGATTAAACTCAACAACAAAACTCACAAAATACCTGTCAGAACTATCCTTAATTAAGGTAGCACTGGAAGGCGTTGCGGGTAATTCTCTACTCCAGACTACTTTAATCTCACCAATTTTAGCAATGTAAATGTAATCTGAATTAGGGTAGAGTTTAAAACCGTTATCCATAAATCTAGCTGATTGCTTAGATTTACGCTTTTTAAACTGGGGAGGTTTAACTTTCTTGCCTTTTCTTTGTCCGTTGCAGGATTGGAAAAAGTTGGAGTAAGCTTGTTCTAAATCTCTCAAAGACTGTTGCAAAGGAATAGAAGAAACTTCTGTTAACCATTGCTTTTCAGTGGTCTTTTTGAGTTCTGTTAGCCTTTTAGAAAGTTCCTTGCTATTAGGTTTTTTGTGACCCGCACGGTATTGTTCTTTACAGTAAGCCAAGGCATCGTTAAAAACGACCCGACAACAACCAAACAATTGAGACATTAGCCTCTTTTGTTGGTCTGTTGGGTAGATTCTGTATCGATATCTTAGCTTCATGATCTGCGATTAAAATCTTATTCTTCAGTATACACTACAATTGAATCAAAAGCCGTCCTAGAAGACCTTGCCCTGAGCGTTCGACTGAACTCACGCCGAAGTCCTGTCGAAGGGACGGGGTTTTAAACCCAAAATTTTCGATAAAAGGGGATCAGGGAAATTTGGAGAGGTAAAAATGACTGAAAAAACTGCTATTCAAAGTTTAATCCAGCAACAACGAGACTTTTTTGCGACGGGACAAACCCAGGATATCCAGTTTCGTCTCGAAAAACTTTATCGGTTAAAACAAGTGATCGCAGACCATGAAACGGCTATTATTAACGCAGTCAAAGCGGATTTAGGCCGTCCTGATCTGGAAGCTTATTTTGAACTGGCTCCCGTTGCTGAAATTAATTATGCCATTAAACATCTCAAATCTTGGGTTAAACCACAAAAAGTTACCCCATCTTTAAGTCAATTTCCTGCTTCAACATGGATTTATCCTCAACCGTTAGGAGTTGTATTAATTATAGCTCCTTGGAATTATCCGTTTCAACTGCTTATTTCTCCTTTGGTTGGGGCGATCACTGCTGGCAATTGTGCAATTTTAAAACCATCAGAAATTAGTCAAAATACATCTAAAATTATTAGTGAAATTATTAATAAAAATTTTAATTCTGAATATATTACTGTCGTTGAAGGCGGGGTGGAAACCAGTCAAGAGTTATTAGCTGAAAAGTTGGATCATATTTTCTTTACTGGAGGGGCAAAAGTAGGAAAAATTTTGTTAGAATCAGCCGCTAAATATTTAACACCTGTAACCTTAGAGTTGGGTGGAAAAAGCCCTTGTATTGTGGATGAGGAGATTCAATTAGATTATACAGCAAAACGGATTATTTGGGGAAAATTTGTGAATGCAGGTCAAACTTGTATCGCCCCAGATTATTTGCTGGTAGATTCTCGGATTAAATCAGAATTAATCACAGCAATGCAACAATCTATTCAAAGTTTTTTTGGGGATAATCCCGCCATTAGCCCTGATTATGCTCGAATCATTAACCGTTTCCATTTTAACCGATTACAGGAATTTTTAAAAGTAGGTAAAATCATTACAGGCGGTGAAAGTAACTCCGAAACTCAATATATTTCCCCCACGATTATTGATCAAGTATCTTGGGATGATCCAGTTATGCAAGAGGAAATTTTTGGGCCGATTTTACCCATTTTGGAGTATGATGATTTAGGAGATGCGATCGCTCAAATTAACAGCCGTCCCAAACCCTTAGCTTTATATTTATTTTCTCAAAATAAAGACAAACAAAACCGCATTTTACAAGAAACTTCATCAGGAACTCTGTGTTTAAATGACACGTTATTACAGTTTAGTAGTCGAACTTTGCCTTTTGGGGGAGTAGGACAGAGTGGGATGGGAAGTTCTCACGGAAAAGCTACGTTTGATCGATTTTCCCATTATCGTAGTGTGTTAAAACAAACCTTTTTATTTGATTTACCTTTACGTTATGCACCTTATAAAGGCAAGGAATGGTTAATGAAAAAATTATTATTAATGTAATCGAAACTATGGTCTAGTAGAGACGCGCTATGTAGAGACGCGCCATGGCACGTCTCTACAGGATAGGAATGCGTAGCAAACATTTAAGAATTACTATTGTTAAGGTTTAACCCTGAACACTAGAAAGTTGCTGGGCAAAAATCTTTTCAATGACTTCTTCAACGACTTTATCAGGAGTAGACGCACCAGACGTAATTCCAACTAAAATTTCACCCTCTGGAAGCCAATTTTCTTGAATTTCTAAAAGCTTTCCTAACGGTTTATGTTCAATACGATTATCAGTTAAAATGCGTTCTGAACAATCAATATGATAAGATGGAATTCCTTTTTCGACAGACATTTCTTGTAAATGGGTCGTATTAGAAGAATTAAATCCACCGATAACCACCATTAAATCCAAGGGGTCATCTAATATACCAATCATTGCATCTTGGCGTTCTTGGGTCGCATCACAAATGGTATTAAAACTTTGGAAATGTTGATTTAAGTTATCGGGGCCATATTTTTTCATCATCGTATGTTCTAAAAGTTTTCCGATTTGTTCGGTTTCACTTTTTAACATTGTTGTTTGGTTAGCAATACCAATTTGGACTAAATCTTGGTCGGGATCAAAACCTTCGGAACAAGCACGACTAAATTTTGCTAAAAACTCCTCACGGTTGCCCCCATTCAGAATATAATTCGAGACATATTCTGCTTCTTTATAATTCAAAACAATTAAATATTTATCTGCAAAAGAACTGGTGGCGACGGTTTCTTCATGGCTATATTTTCCATGAATAATTGAGGTGTAATCTCTCTTTTTATGTTTCTCAACGGTATTCCAAACTTTAGAAACCCAAGGGCAAGTTGTATCGACAATTTTACAGCCTTTTTCATTCAAGATTTGCATTTCTTGAACACTTGCCCCAAAAGCGGGTAATATCACCACATCCCCAGAATTGACCACTGAAAAATCCTTATTCCCATTTTCTACCGGAATAAACTCAACTTTCATATCCTGTAAATGTTGATTTACAGAAGGATTATGAATAATTTCATTGGTAATCCAAATATTTTCGGTGGGGAAATGCTGGCGAGTTTCATAGGCCATTGCCACCGCTCGTTCTACACCCCAACAAAACCCAAAAGATTGAGCCATTTTAATGGTAACATTACCGCGTTTAATAATATAGTTATTGTCTCGAATTTCTTGAATTAAAGAACTTTGATAAGCAGATTGCATGACATTCGCCACTTCTTCTTCATGACCAAAGCCCTTACGATGATAGCTTTCTGACTGTTGTAATGAACGTCTAAATGCTTTTGTATCCATCTTTTTTTATCTTTAACTCAGATGCGTTTGTTATTATTGACACACCTCGCCCTATAAGTGCGAGGATTCTTTAGAAGGAGATAACCCGATGGTCATTGCTCGAACCACAACTCCCAAAACCCTTCTTAGGCGTGTTCTAGTGTCGTGCGACAGGCGATGCCAATTGCCTCTACTCTCTCGCCCCGAAGGGTCTGAGCCTACTTTTAAGTCGTTTTTCACTCACTCGCTTAATCGTTTCTGCTTGTGGGGGCTAGAACTAGAGTGTCAACACCGGTTCAACCATTTCGGTTAAACGCCCTTTAACTAGAGCGTCCCACCACTGGGAATCTCACCCGTCAATTAAGGTCATCGTGGCTTTAATTATTCTAATCCTAGTTCAAATTAATGCAAAGCCTAACTAGAAGTTAGGGGTTTCTACCCAAAATTTTCGATGATTTTAAACTACCTGGGGGCTAACTTTCCAAGAGGTTGAATACTGCTGTACAATTGTCTCTAATTCCAGATCCGAAAGGGGTTCTATTACCCATTCCACCCCAAAACAACGACTAGCCGCCATCGCTAAAGCTTCGATAACCGTTGGAATTAAGCTATCTGGTGAAGCGACTGAGGTTAAAGTGGGTGTAGGCATTTCCAAACCAAATACTTGACGAAATAATTCTGCATCGGGGGTTAACCGGATTGACCCGTGTTGTAAAATGGTTCCATTCCCCCTCAGTTGAGCGCTCCCAATTAATTTGATGCCATCGGATAAGACTAAATCGGTGCTAGTGGCAGTGGCGAAACAGTTCGGGTTGTGAATGTATCCTCGTCCCCCACAACCATAATGTAGTTCAATGCCGAGCGATCGCCATCCTTCGATTAAAAATTGGCATAATATTTCATAAGCTACCTTGCGATTTTCGGGCAATCCAGAGGTAATCACCCCATAGGTTAAATCTCCCTGATGTAAAACAGCCCTGCCTCCCGTTGGACGTCTGACTAAGGGTAACGGTTGATTTTCCCAGGTTAATTGTTGCCAATGTTGCGGCCATTTTTTTTGATGATAGCCTAAAGAAATCGTTGCCGTTTCCCACACATAAAACCGCAAAGTCGAGGGATGTTGACCTTGCTGATGTTGTTGAAATAACCAATGGTCAATTGCCATTTGCAGATGTCCCGATGCCTTCAATACGGGAATTAAACGCCAAACTTTAGACTCCGAATTCCGCTTGTAATTGATCATCGTTATTATCAGCAACCGTCGCTACAATCGTAATAATTCGAGAGATTTCACTCGCAGAAATATCCGCTAATGTCCGACTGGATAAAACCACAACTTGATCATTAACAATGGCAAAATGGGATTCTAAAGTTGATAACCAGTTCATTTCTAATAATCTTCGCATTAACTGGTCTTCGTTTTTCACTGGGAATTTCAGTACAGAGGCCCAAACTCTGAGGGTGTCTTCATCGGTTTCTCCGGTGAGTTGGACAAACACTTCGACACTCCCATATTCAAACTGCCAAACCTTACCCGCTTCGGACGTTGCTACCATCACCTTTTGGTCTTCAGCTAACCCAGCGAGAACCGCTTCAATTTCGTCTGACGGTTTGACGGTCGCCATGGCATCTTCAATCAGTTCGTCGTTCGTTTCAGTGGTTAACGGGGCTTGTTCTGTACTTGTCATAAACTGTTACTCGCGTTTAGTTAAATTGTATCCTAAATCGCCCTCCCCTTGCTAAGGAGAGGGTTAGGTGAAGTCAAAAGGGTTGTGTCAACTCCACCTTTAAACCGATTTATGGGCAATCCAATATTTACTGGCAAAATGGTTTTGAGTGGTAATATTTTGGAATCCTGCCTTTTCCAAACGTTCGACTAAATCATCCCTAATATAATGATTATAATAGGGTTCATGCAAGGTTTTAGGAAAGTTTTCCATTAGGGGTGTCAAATCGGGATAATCCGAAATTTGCATAGAATCACAAATAATAAAAATGCCTCCGGGTTTGATGATTCGGAAACATTCATCGATTACCTTTTGACGAACATTAGCGGGTAATTCATGGAATAAAAAAACGGAGGTAACACCATGAAAGAAATCATCACAAAAGGGTAACTCTTCAGCATTGGCTTGAATGAGTTGGGGTAACTCTTGGGGAATTTCCGATAAAAGTTGATTGGCTTTTCGTAAATAAGCCGGAGATAAATCCACACCAAATAAGGAAGCTTTGGGTAACATCGCCCGAATATTTTTCAGGGTTCGACCTGTTCCACAGGCAACATCTAACACTCGAATTTGTTTTTCAGGAATATCATTAAATGCGTTTAATCCTGTTTTTAAAGGGGCAAGAACCCGGCGACGCATGGCATCTGCACCCCCATAAAATAAAATTTCTACCTGCAAATCGTATAAATTTGCGGACATCTCACTCAAATATCCATCGGTTTGATGATGGAAGTTCTGCACATAATAACTCGGATATCCTTCTATATCAATATTAGCAGAAAAATCTTGATGTTGTTTTTGATTTGCCCGTTTTCTGCGTTCAGGTAGCTCTAATAAAATGCTCGGATAGTAATGAAAGAAATCCTCCCAGGGATTATCAAATAAAATAGAAACGGGATACACCCCTTTTTCAGCATCTTTCCAGTCTGTTTCGATAATTTCATTCAACAACTGTCGGATTTTTAACAGAATTTCAGGACTCAGGGGTTCGGTTTTCCGCTCAGGAGAAATGGGATTAATCCAGTTCAGCAGTTGATGGGTTAGGGTACTATGAGCTACGCTAAAATAGCTTTTTCCCTGCTGAAATGCTTGGTAGGTTAATTTGGTGAGTGGGTCAGTCATGGTTCAAGATGAGATAGATGTAACGGGTTTTTCTGTCTTATTAAGTATTGTAATATTTTGCTTAAAAATTGCAACTTTGGGTTGAGATTGGTTCTGGGATTAGATGAGATTAAAGGCGATCGCTTATTAAATATTAGAGTAATCATTCCGAATTTGCTGTAACGTTTGATAGAATTTTTGAGCATGAATCCATCCCACATAACCCGCAAAACAACAATTTCCTGAAGAATCAAGGACAAAAACATGATCAACCCCTGCCAAGTTTTTCCAAATATTAATTTTAAATTTATTCTTTAGAAGAATATAAGGAGTAGAATATTGAACATCTTTAGAATTAGCTGAGGTCATCCCTGGAATATTTTCTAAACGACTAATAATTTTTAAAAGTTCTTTGTCAGGCTGATCAGGATTATTTTTGCTATGATCAATATCAATATTGAGTTCAATTTGAGCAACGGTATATTCACGGGAACCGAGAATCACACCGCCACTTTGATTATAAGTTCCTCGTAATTTTCCATCAATATAAAGTTCAAAACGTCCACACCAATCTTGATTAAATAACCCTCTGCGGATTCGTTCTATAAGCGGATAGGTCTTAATCATTAAGTTTAATAAATTAACTCCTTCTTGTAACGCAGAAGAAATATTAATTTTTGTCCCCGTTACCCAAGAAAAATAATGTTCATTAACAGTAATATAAGCTTGATCTCGACCTTCAATTAAGCGAACTTCGATTAAACTGGTATTCAGGGCCGAAAGTTTAATCATTGATTCCATAATTCACCTCAATTGTAGGGTGTATAAGTGCAGTGTAGGCTATTCATAAGGCATTATACAATTAATAAATCCCATCTTTAATCTTAAAAACCCGCAGGCGCGGGTTTGGTGTGTGTTACCACAGATTTTAATCGGTTTAAAAAGTCGAAACCGATCAAAAATTTTATCGCAATAACGCTTCTGCAAGTTGCTCTAAACGAATAGCACTGCTCACTTCATAAAACGATGTCGTGGGTGCTTTGACAAATAAAGTTGCCATTTCATTCATAATAGATTGATAGGCTTCTGTTTGATTATCAGAGACATCCATATCGCCAATATCTTCCCAAAAAATAATGGCAATTCCTTTATCGGTTCCCGGCTCTTGAAGTAAGTAAGCCCCTTGAAAGCCTTGTTTATAAGTGGCTACGGCTTTTTCAAATAATGTTTGAGCTTCTTTAAATTTACCCGGTTTGAATTCACCGATAGCAACGTAGGCAACTTTTCGTCTTAGAAAATCCTGAAATTCAGACATAAGTTAAGGGATGTAATAAACGATAATTTTTCCAGAGATTCTATATCTGGTGTTTCGGCCTGTTGATGAAGGGACTCAGGTTTCACTCTTGACCATCACCGTAAACCGGAGAAAATAGGCTAAGGGGAACTAAAAAATTTTGACGACTGTTCCCGACCTCACAGGCTGAGTCAAATAGCAAATTGTTCAGGCTGTATTCTTCGGGGAAAGAGGATAGCAAATGGTATTTTTTTGGTAAAATAGTCACTTGAAATCCAGTCTTATACAAAAAAATCAATAGAAAGCCCCTCTATTTCCCAAAAGTGAACCAAAAATGAGGTACTCTCCGACAGGAAGAATTGATCACCCTTGCACGCTCTTGGGATGCAGATTCAACCTTTAACAATTTTACCAGTTTAATCCCAAAAAATTATAGAAAATAAGTGAACTACCCAAACTTCTCTACGAGTAAGTGTGGGCTTCTAGCATCAACGGGGATAGCATCAGAAGAAACAGAAGTTTTTTCTGATGGCTGACATCCCCTCAGACTAGCAGTATCGCTGGTTCCCAACGATAAAATCCGCTTGGCTTCAGTTTTGATATTGATTGCAGCGTTGATATCACGGTCATGAGTTGTTTGACAATGTTCGCAAGTCCAGCTTCTAATATCCAGTGGTAAACTACCCACTTGATTTAGACAGACGCTACAAGTCTTAGAAGACGGGAAAAACCGATCAATTTCGATATAGGTTTTCCCTTCTTTTTCAGCTTTATATTTGAGCATTGTGCCAAACATTCCCCAACCACAATCACTAATTACTTTAGCTAACTTATGGTTTTTAACCATATTTTTAACTCCCAGATCTTCCACAGCAAGTACAGACGTGCCATGGCACGTCTCTACGTTTTCGTTGACTATCTTGCGGGATAGCTTGTGTAGAAAATCTTCTCGGCAACGAGCGATTTTAGCGTGGACTTTAGCGACTTTTAATCGTGCCTTTTGTCTACTGTTACTGGCTTTTTGTTTACGAGATAATTTTTGTTGTTTTCGTTTTAAATTCTGTTGATGTTTGACAAAATGCTTGGGATTACTATATTTATCTCCATCACTGGTAATCGCAAAGTGGGTCAATCCTAAATCAATCCCAATTGCTTTCCCGTTAGTTGACAAGTTAGGTGTTTCCTTGCCATCATCGACCAAGATGGATGCGTAGTATTTCCCATCACGATTCTTTGAGATGGTAACAGTTTTGATTGTTGCCTCAATTTCTCGATGACGACGACAATAAATCAACCCAATCTTACCCGGTAATTTTAGGTAATCCCCTTCAAATTTAACGTTTTGAGGATAACTGATTGATTGTCTACCATGTTTGGATTTGAATTGAGGTAATCTAGCCCGTTTTTCAAAGAAATTTTTGTAAGCAACAGACAAGTTAAGAGCGACAACTTGTAAACATTGGGAGTAAGCCTCTTTCAACCAAGGATATTCCTTCTTCAGTTGAGGTAACAATCCTTGAATTGCTTTTCTTGATAACCCTTTTCCTGTTGTTTTGTAGGTTCCTTGACACAAATTCAGAGCATAATTCCAATACCATCTTGCACAACCAAAGCTTTTGGCTAAGGCAATCTGCTGTTCAAGTGTTGGATAGATTCGGAACTTATACCCTTGAAACATTATCGCTTTCAAAACTCTTAGATATAATCTAACATATTATTGTTAATTTTGTCGGGATTTACCGCTCAAAATTAACTTGGGGGAGTCCATGTAACCCACACTGATTTCTGGTTATTTTTTTTGTGAGCGTGAAATTCAGTGTGGGACTTATCGCTCCCCCAAACCCCCTCGTCAGTTAAATTTTACTTGGTGGTGTGAAACGTGAATACAGTCCCTCCCCTTGATTTAAGCCAACAGTACAAATTAATTCAGGATGAAGTCAGCCAAGCGGTGCAAGCGGTCTTGGCTTCGGGTCGTTATATTGGAGGTGCAATCGTCGAAGCCTTTGAGCAGGAGTTTGGGCAATATATTGGAGTCCGAGAAACCATTGCTTGCAACTCAGGAACCGATGCTTTATTTTTGGCTTTACGCGCTTTCAATATTGGGCCAGGGGATGAAGTCATTACCACGCCGTTTACCTTTATCGCCACAGCAGAAATGATTAGTGCGGTGGGGGCAACTCCTGTATTTGTTGATATTGATCCCCAAACCTTTAATCTCGATCTCGAACAAATCCCCAAGGCCATTACCGAAAGAACCAAGGCTATTATTCCGGTGCATTTATTTGGTCAACCTGTCAATATGACTCGGTTAATGGCAATTGCTGAATCCTATCATTTAGCGGTGATTGAAGACTGTGCCCAAGCAACGGGGGCAACTTGGCAGGGGCAAAAGGTCGGCAGTATTGGGCATATTGGCTGTTTTAGTTTCTTCCCGACTAAAAATTTAGGAGCTTGTGGAGATGGGGGGGCTGTAACGACCCAAGATCCAACTTTGGCTCAGTCCATGAGAATTATTAAAGAACACGGTCAAGCCAGCCGCTATCGTTCAGACACCATCGGGATTAATAGCCGTTTGGATGCCTTGCAAGCTGCTATTTTACGCATCAAACTGCCGTATCTCGACACTTGGAACCAACAACGGCAAGCCGTCGCCCAACGATATCACCAATTTCTCTATCCTCTTGCTGAAATCATCACTCCCCAGGAAATTGCTGGGAGCCAGAGTGTGTGGAACCAATACACCATAAGGGTTCTATCAACCTCTGAGCGATTAAATTCTGATCTCAAACCACGAGATTACCTGCGAAATTATCTCCAGGAAAAGGGAATTGGTTCTATGATTTACTATCCCATTCCCCTCCATCAGCAACCCGTTTATCAAAATTTAGGGTATCAACCCCATCAACTGCCTAGTGTTGAAGCCGTTTGTCAGGAAGTTTTATCTTTACCGTTGTTCCCGGAATTATCCCCAGACCAACAACAGCAAGTGATTGATGCCCTTAAAGAAGGATTAGTTCAAACGACCCAACAGTAGAAATGTGCTATGGCGCGTCCCTACCGTTGCAATTTTTGTATACTGTAATGTAATGAAACGATAAAAAATTTCACAAATCTTGGTTGATTCGGTATCGGTTGTCCGTTGTTAATGAATAGCCAACCGTCAACCGTCAACTTTTTATCCAAAACCTAACAATTTAACGGTAACAGAGGAATATTACAAGCGTGAATCCACAGGCAGGAACATCAAGACGACGCTATGACCCAGAGGAGATTGCCCGCTATTATCGTCGTCGTCCTTGGTTAGCAATTGGGCGAACAATCCTAATAATTTGGCACTTTGCCGGGTTCCTTCTGGGTTTATTGTGGGATCAATGGCAACATCGAGATGTTGAACATACCCCCAAACGAGCCGCCCACCTCCGCCACGTTCTCACCGATTTAGGCCCAACCTATATTAAGGTCGGTCAAGCTCTTTCCACTCGTCCTGATTTAATTCGCAAAGATTTTTTAGAGGAATTAACTAAACTTCAAGATCAATTGCCTCCCTTTAATCATGAGCAGGCAATGGCGATTATTGAAGCAGAATTAGACCAAGATTTAGATCTAATTTACAACGAAATTTCTCCTGAACCGATTGCTGCGGCGAGTTTAGGTCAAGTTTATCGCGCTCGACTGCGAACCGGAGAAGAAGTTGCCGTTAAGGTACAGCGCCCGAATTTATTACCCGTTTTGACCTTAGATTTATATTTAATGCGTTGGGCTGCGGGATGGCTTTCTCCTTGGTTGCCGTTAAATTTAGGTCATGATTTAACGTTAATTGTCGATGAATTTGGCATCAAATTATTTGAGGAAATTGACTATATCAATGAAGGGCGCAATGCTGAACGCTTCGCCACCTATTTTGCCGATGATCCTCATGTTAAAGTTCCCTCAATTTATTGGCGTTACACCACAACTTGTGTTTTAACTTTGGAGTGGATTAATGGTTTTAAATTGACGGATACTGAACGAATTAAAGCCGCCGGATTAGATCAAGATGCTTTAATTCAAATTGGAGTTACCAGTGGTTTAAGACAATTGTTAGAATTTGGCTTTTTCCACGCCGATCCTCACCCCGGTAATTTATTTGCTTTGCCCGATGGTCGCATGGCATTTATTGATTTTGGGATGATGGATCAGTTAGAACAAATCACGAAAGAAACCCTTGTGGATTCAGTGGTGCATTTGATTAATAAAGATTATGATCAACTGGCGATTGATTTCGTTAAATTAGGGTTTTTATCTCCCGAAACTGATATTAGACCGATTATTCCGGCGTTAGAATCGGTGTTAGGGGATGTAATGGGAACGAGCGTTAAAGATTTTAATTTTAAAACCATTACTGATAGTTTTTCGGAATTGATGTATGAATATCCCTTCCGAGTTCCGGCTCAATTTGCCTTAATTATTCGCTCTCTGGTGACACAGGAAGGTATTGCTTTGAGCTTAAATCCTGATTTTAAAATTGTGGATGTTGCTTATCCTTATGTTGCCCGTCGCTTATTAAATGGGGAAACTCCAGCTTTACGCCGTCGTTTAATTGAAGTTTTATTTAAGGATGGGAAATTCCAATGGCAACGGTTAGAAAATATGATTGCGATCGCCCGTTCAGATCGAAATTTTGATCTATTACCAACGGCACAATTAGGATTAAAATATTTACTGTCTGATGAGGGAGACTTCTTACGACGACAAATTATTTTGGCGTTAACAGAAGATGATCGCCTCCATACAACAGAAGTTCAACGGTTATGGAGTTTAATTCAACCTGATTTACAACCCAGTCGTTTGTTCGATGCGGCTTGGGGTGCAATCTCCCAATTTTCAACTGATCAAGTTGCTGCCCTTAAACTTTCTTAAACTTTAATGGTTGTCGGTTAATAGTCAACAACCAACACATCTCAGAGATTCATACAGATTTCGCTGTTCCCTGTTCCCTGTTCCCTGACTCAGACATAATTTATGTATAATTCTGCTGATCCACCTTTGATTTTACTGGTTGCAGGTTTATTCATTGGAATAACCTCCTGTACCGCATTTGTTGTGACGCTCAAACAACTGTTAAAAGAATGGTCTAAAAATCGTTCAACTCGTAATTTAGCGAACCTGCGAGGCGCTCAAGTCTTTTTTCCATTTTCGGGAGTGGCAGTGGGAATTTGTATTTTTCTAGCTTCCTGTTTGCAAGTTTTTGCCTTTTCAGAAATCATTGCTTATGGGTTTTCTATTCCTTTAACAGTATTAATGGCGGGATTAGTTTGGTATCAGCTAACTCGGTTATTTAATCAACTTGAAGAAAAAGGTTTAAGAGGGATTGATTTAGACGATTTAAGTTTAGGTAAAATCATCCCTCAACAAAATCCACGGGATAATTAATCGCGGATAAATTCTAACCCGCTAAACGATTAATATCTTGATTAGAACCGACAACAACAATCAACGTTCCTTTGTAAAGTCGTCGATTAGAAAGGGGATTAATATCCATTTTATCCCCTTCGTTTTTGATTGCTAAAAGATTCAATCCATAGCGACGACGGAGTTCTAATTCAGCAATGGTTTTCCCATCAAATTCATCAGGAACAATTATTTCTACAATACTATGTTCCGCATCCAGTTCAAATTGTTCAATTAAACGAGGACGGGTTAATTGTCGAGCTAATTGTTGTCCCATTTCCTGTTCGGGAAAGACCACCAAATCCGCCCCAACTTTATTTAATAATTTAACATGGGTTTCTGATGAAGCTTTGGCAATCACATTAGGAACGCCCCCTTCTTTTAAGTTTAAAGTGGTGGTAATACTTTCAGCCAAAAAACTACCCACCGCCACAATTACCGTATCAAATTCTAAAATTCCCGCTTCTCGAAGTGCAGAGGTTTCTGTTGAATCTAAGAGTAACGCATGGGAGGCTATTTGATCCCCTAATGCCGAAGTTACTCGTTTTTCTTCTTTATCAACCGCCAGAACTTCATAACCGCTTTTGTGCAATGTTGAACAAACGGCACTCCCAAAACGACCTAATCCAATCACCGCAAATTGTTTTTTTTCGGTTCTGAGATTGCGTAAAAAATTCCAAGAAGAGAGATTCATATTGTGGGTTTTCCAGAAAGAGGAAATTAAAGTTTTATCCGACTAAAAGGTTTTCTTCAGGATAGTCAATGGAGGTTGGTTTAGGATCTCCTAAAATTGCTGACATTAACAACAATACCCCAACCCGTCCCATATACATTGTACTAATAATAACCAGTTTACTCAAGGGGGTTAAACTCGCTGTAATTCCCGTTGATAATCCCACCGTTGCAAAGGCAGAAACAACTTCAAACAAAATCGGATCAAAATCAATTTCCGGTTGACTTAAAGAGATGAGAATTGTCGAAATACAAATGACGACAAATGAACCCAATAAAACACCAATAGCTTTTAAAATTAAAGGTAATGGAATTTGGCGTTTATAACAAATCACTTCTTCTCGTCCTTGTAAAGCCGAGCGAGTCGCATTGAATAAAATCCGAATCGTTGTCGTTTTAATCCCTCCTCCCGTTCCCCCTGGACTAGCCCCCAAAAACATCAAAATAATCGATACAAATAACCCGCCAACGGTTAATGCTCCATTATTAATGGTATTAAATCCGGCGGTTCGAGTCGTGACCGATTGAAACCAAGCAGCCATGATTTGATCAGGAAAATTAAGGGGTTCTAAGGTTCCTGGATTACGATATTCTGTGAAGAATACTAAAACTGTCCCTAAAATTAATAGAAAAACTGTTGTGGAAGTAACAACTCGAAAGTGAACGGAAAAATCCCGACGCAGGGGATTTTTAGAAAAACGATTCCGAATCCATAAATAAAGTTCTTGAATTACTTGATAACCCATGCCTCCCCAAATAATCAGAAAGGTAATCACAAAATTTAATAAAGGCGAGTGAACATAGCTGATAAAACTATCAGCTAATAAACCAAAACCGGCATTATTAAAAGCATTTAAACTATGAAACAGAGCGAACCATAATCCTTGATTCCATCCCAAATTAGGAACAAATACAAATAACAACAGAAAAAACCCGGTTAATTCAAAAATAGCGGTGGTTGCTACAATCGATTTTAATAAAGGAACAGCCCCCGCTATTCCCGAAGCGTCTAAAGATTGTTGTAAAGCTAATTTATCTTTGAGGCGAAACTTCCGACCTAATACCAATAATAAAAAGGTGGTGACAGTCATGTATCCTAATCCCCCCACCTGAACCAGCAACATTAAAATAAACTGACCCCAAAAGGAGTAAAATTTCCCGACGTCCACAACGGATAATCCCGTCACGCAAACGGCAGAAGTGGCCGTAAATAAAGCCGTTAGAGGATCACCCCAAGTTCCCGTACTCAAGGAAAAGGGCAACATCAGCAACATTGTTCCAACGGTAATCACCGCCAGGAAACCTAAACCAATTGTTCGAGGTACGGTCATGGGAGTTTAGGATAAATCTTTAAGTTCAGTGACAAGATAATTCCGAATCAATAGAATCAAACTGTAGAGACGCTTACCTAAGCGTGTCCGAAAAAAATTCTTTGATTGATTCAGATGAACTCAGCATTATATCAACAAATTCAGCAATTCTATGATTCTTCTTCTGGTTTATGGGAAGAGATTTGGGGAGAACATCTGCATCATGGATATTATGGGCCAGATGGAACCTTAAAGAAAGAGCGACGTCAAGCCCAGATTGATTTAATTGAAGAACTTTTAAACTGGGGATTGACCTCAAACCCTTTGACATTATCTCAAATTCTGGATGTGGGCTGTGGTATTGGGGGAAGTAGCTTATATTTAGCCGATAAATTTCAAGCTGAGGTCACAGGTATTACCCTGAGTCCCGTTCAAGCTCAACGCGCTACAGAACGCGCCCTAGAAGCTCAGTTACAGGCAAAAACGAGGTTTTTGGTAGCTGATGCCTTAGAAATGCCCTTTGAGGCGAATCGCTTTGATTTGGTGTGGTCTTTAGAAAGTGCTGAACATTTCCCGAATAAAATTAAGTTTTTGCAGGAATCCTATCGAGTGTTGAAACCCGGAGGAACGTTACTGATGGCGACTTGGTGTCATCGTCCCTTAGATGGAAATGCCGGACAACTTAACGATGCAGAACGTCGTCATTTAGCCGAAATTTATCGAGTTTATGCCTTACCTTATGTGATTTCTTTACCTGAATATGAAGCAATCGCCACTCAAATTGGGTTTAACCATCTCCAAACTGCCGACTGGTCTGTATCCGTTGCCCCTTTTTGGAATACTGTGATTAATTCAGCCTTCGATCTCCGTGCCCTGATGGGTTTGGTATTGAGTGGCTGGACAACCATTCAAGCGGCTCTGGCCTTACCTCTGATGAGCCGAGGCTATGAAACCGGATTAATTCGTTTTGGTTTATTACAAGGAACGAAATAGAGAGAGCAGGGGGAGAACAGGAGAAAGACGGGAAACCCTTTTCTGTCTCCTGTCTGCGGTCTGCTTCAAAATCGATAGACTTGGCCATCAATTAACAATCTAGTGATTCCTTTAGCCTGTAGATAGGGGGCTGCTTTTCTCAGGAGTCGGCCATCGGGGACTTTAAACACCCGTTGGTTTCGTCCTGAGAAACGACTCGCTACCCGGTGGTTATCAAAGACAGGAAGGGTTTTTTCCAGAATTTCCTCCTCTGGAATCGTTCCTAACTCACTAAACGCTCTCAGGGGTTTAGCAATCAATTCTGAGGAGCGGTCAATCACTAAATAGCACGTTCTGGGTAATGCCGTTTCTGTTAGAGGCAAAATCTTGACTAATGCAGTCCCTCCACTCGTCGGAGAGTGAGAAAATAGATTGTGCCGATTGTCGTCTTCATCCTCATCCTCATCCTCATCATCGCCAAACTCGTCTAGGTAGTCCTCCTCATTGTGATTTTCCCCATCCTCGTCTTCTTCGTCTTCCTGGTTTTCCTCGTCATCCTCATTATCTTCATAGTCCCCAAACACATGGCCCCTGGAATCAAGCAGATCTTTTGCTAACAGTTCTTCTAAGCCAGGAGTAGAAGGTTGATAATTAGACGTTTGAGTCTGTATAGAATCGGCTCCTAAGAAATGAGAAGCGTTAGATTCTATCGGCTCCGACTCAAGCGCAGATGAGCGTTTACGCTTACGAGGCAGTATCAGTGTAGATTCGCGGGAAACCTCTACAGGTTCAGGTGTCTCCAAATCAAGAGTGAGTTGGGTTTCGGCAATATCCAAATCACCCTGATCCTCTAGGGAGCGTTTACCCGCACGATGAAGACGCTGTTTTTGAGTTGTCAGAATGTCATAAACATCTTTAGGAACAGCATTTTGCAGGACTCGTCTCACCGTTGAGCTACTGACTCCATAGCGTTCTGCCAAAGTTATCGTTGTTTCCTCTGGCACCTCTTGATAGAGCCTAATAATTTCCTGTTTTTCAGATTCAGAAAGTTTCGTGGATGTCATTGAGTTGGGAGTCACTTCATAGTCAGATTTAACGTTGGGGTTAATCAGGGTGATCCGATGGATATCGAGAATTCGACTAACAGGTTAATCGATTAACCTTTCGCCGTGCGTCTGCTCCGTCGGCTTTGACGAGAACGGGTGGAGATGTCGTATTCCAAAATTGCGCCAACCGCAAATAAAACCCCCGTAAACACAAAGAACACCTCTAGCAAACCGCCACTTTCATAGTCCCCTTCCAGTCGGGAGTCAGACCATTTGAAGTACATATCCGCAATGTAAAGGGAAAAGATCGCAAACGCAATCATCCGCCAGGATTGAGAAAATCGTCCGCCCCAAAACGCTAAAATCAGGGCTGTTGCTAAAATTAACAGGAAAACATCCCCGATAATATAGAACAAGTTCACCCCGAATTCGAGGGGTTCGAGTTTACTATCAATGGCTTCTACCCATAAAGGAGCGGGTGAAGTTTCTTCCTCAGATTCAGCAGCAGGCGTCCCTCGGGTTTGAGTGCTCGGTTTTTCCACTTTAGGGGCAGATACCCCAGGAACCGGGACTGAAGGTGCAGCAACCTGTTGTTCAATAGCCACAGGTTCCGGTGAACCCAGCAATCCAAAAAAGGTCGGACTAGCCACCCACAAACCAAAGGCGGTTCCTGCAACGGCTACCCCCACCAAAGCAACCCACTGTGCAATTTCTAAATCCACTCGTTTAGAAAGCACTGCCAAAATCATCCCCGCACCCAGAAATAGGTAGCTGAGGACATAAAAGGCGTCGGCTATGGAAACCGCAGGGTCTAAATGCCAAACCAGTTCCCATACCCCAAATAGAACACCCCCGATAAAGTAGAAAAATACTCCTAACCCGATACACAACCAGACATTGCGACCGCTTACCATCTGGGGACTTTGCCAGTTTCTATAACAGACAATCGCTGCTCCCAGAAATGCCCCTAATTCAAAAAAGTAGGTTCCGATGGAGTACCACAGAGGTAACTCTTCTCCTTCTACCGTCACACTAAACAGCAGGAAGAATAACAAGGCAAGAACAGCCCACACAATCCCTGCAATCACCATGCCCTGTGCCGAAAACAGGGAGGACGATAAGGAGGACTTTTGTTGTGAAGTGCTACTCATAAGATTAAAATAACTAGCAACTTAAAGAATTAAGACAACCTTGAGAAGCTGATCGTTTTTAACTCCAGCATTTCAACAAGAGTCTTTGGTAAGATCGTCCCATATTTAGGTCAGATCAGCTAGTCTAACATGGGTCAATTCATAATCCAGAGTTTGTCCAAAGCAGACTGACTCAACCAATTGATAAACAGATCCCGATCATCTGGCGATAAATCTTCAAGCACTTCTTCTATTCCCTCAGCAAAACTGGTATTCCCAAAATAGCCTTTCCCTAACTTATAGAGTTCTTGCAGCAAGGTGCAGAGGTGATTCTCTTGCCAAGGTGGAATGTGCAGGCTATCCAGGGGATTTAGGGTCAGTAATGTTTTTATAGCCTCTGAATGATCGGCTTGGGGAAACTTAGACTTTTGAAAAATTTTGATCAAATCTTTTTCAAAAGAGCCCGCTTGTTTAGCCCCTAGCAAATCTTCAATATCAAAGTACACTGCTTGCAAGAGGAGTAAACAGGCTTGAGTCAAAATAGGTAATTTGGTGTCTGTTCCGCCGTGACCTTCCCCCAAGAGTTGATCTAAACGGACTTTTCCCCAAACACTATATCGATCTGATTCTTCTAATAGGACACAAGCTTTTCCCTTATTATCAGTGAGATCTCGCCACAATGCTCTCGCCTCTTCCGCTTGTTGGGCGCTAAACATTTTCATCAGGCGAAATGTTTGTCCCTGATAATTTAAAACAGGAATCTGCTGATCTTTACTAGGGTGTTGAACCGTTGTTATTTCAACATCCGTTCGTTTCAATATAAACATGACACTTCTGCACCTACTCCTGTCCTGGCGGTCGGCTGTGTCTTTGATTGTAGTCTTTAACTTCTGTCTCCGCCTAGAAGCCTCAGACTTTTCCCGACAAAGATACGCTAGGTAGATCTTTACGGGTTACAGTTGGCTTGAGATCAAACCTCTTATTTCCGCCATTTACTCAGAATAACATGGCATCTGTCAATGACTTGAGTAAAAGTCTTGTGAGATTGTGTTAAAAATTGAGCAGGAATAAGGTAAAATATCTTATAGATTGGGTGTGTAACTCAGGTGGATAGAGTAGCGACCTTCTAAGTCGTCAGTCGGGGGTTCAAATCCCTCCACACCCGTTAAAAACCAAGCCTTTCAGACCCTAATTTTTCTCTCAAATGTCTACGCAATGTCTACGCGAAATTTGTAGACATTGCGTAGACATTTAATTGCTTTTATCCCAACTTGTCAGAGTTCACAGTTTCCCCAGTCCCAACACAGCCACTAATCCTAAAACTTTATTTAATGGTTCAGGCAACGACGGCCGATCATATTGCAACTTCCAATCCCAACGACAACGACAACAACCGCCCCCACAATCCTGAACTCAACCCGATACCCCAACACCTCGTAGCCAGACTTTCACAGCCTACCCCACGAAATAATAGAGGCCTGTTAGAAACAAGCCTCAATCATCAATATTTATTGTTTAGCCAATCTACTGCCGTCAGGATTCGGGATTGGGTGAGTCATGAGTTCCGAGTTGTTAACCTGTTCTGTGATAAACGTATCACGGCAAGAATAGGGCGTTGTGTTACGTTTAACAATTGGATCAACGATTGTCTTCCAGGCTCTCTGAGAAAAGTTGCTGTAGTTGATGGGGAGATGGTCAGGGCTAGGGAAAACTAAATCATTAGGGTTAATATCCTCTGGCTTAATAGACTCAATAAAGTCTCGTAATTTTTCATTCATTGGAAACTTACGAACCTTATTGTTTTTACTGCCTTTATTCTTAACAACACGGCCACCAACGGTTGTAATAGATTCCTTAAAAACAATGTAGTTTGCGTTAATGTTCCCCCAGTTTAAGCCTATTGCTTCACTGGGACGGCAACCCGTCATAAATAGGAAATTGACAAAGGGATAATAACGCTTGTAACTATTACCAGGAATTGAATGATTTTTAAACGCCTCTAAAATGGCTTGCTTTTCCTGTTGGCTAAAAGCATTAGGCTCCGGTTCGTTTTTCTCGTAATTGTCCTTAAATTCTTTTGCCATGCCGTCAAAAGGGTTATCTCCCCTCAAAATCTTGACAGATAATGCCCACTTAAACGCGGCGTTAACCTGTTGTAGAACTTTCTTGGTATATCCCTCTGAGGTGTTCTTAAGCAGCCATTCACGCAACTCTAGGGACTGGTAGGGAGAGGTAACACCAGATTTTTTAATCAGTGGCAAAATACATCGGGTTCTGTGGTGTAAAGTTGCCAACTTCCAGGTCGGTTTTTTATAGTCAATAAATTTTTCATAAAGTTCTACCAGGTCAATGTCTGGATATAGTTCCGAGACTTTGTTTTTATAAGAGTGGCTTTTATGACGTGGTTTATATCGTTCTAGGGTGACATCAAGTTGATCAAATCGGATATCAGCATTGATTGCATCACAAATCTCCTCAGCCTTTTTTACGTCAGTTGGACTATCCGCCTTTAGCCCTAAAGCAAAAGTTTTAACTTTGCCATTGAACAAGCTCCGGGGGAACACAATCCGCAGGTTTTCCGCATTCTTCTCTATCCGTGCCAAACCCCTCGGACTATATGTGGATGTTTTCATTTGTCTACTCAGGTCATAACTCTATCTAGCCTCAATTGTCTACGCAATGTCTACGAATGTCAAAAGACCTGGATTTAGGGGTAGATTAGGATGAGATCCTTTTTAGATTACCAAACTTGACTGAATCAGTCACAATAAAATAATAAATAGTGTTCTGATTGTGAATTGCATAAGGACGATATGACCAGTACCAGTAACTTCCGTCAAGCTTTACGAGAAGCTAAAAATGAAGCCATCCTCGGCCCCAATGTGATTGCTAACGCTTTACCCTATGTGGGTGGTGGGTTAATTCTGACTGCGGTTGGCACCTTTGGGGGTTTAAACGTTTTAGCGACAAACCGCGGATTGTTCATGCCGACCTTCTGGGTAGCCGTGATTGCACAACTCGTTCTATTTTTTGTTGCCTCTGGTGTTGCCAATAAAGGGAATAACAAAGCTGCCTTACCCCTATTAGCGACCTACAGCCTACTCACAGGCTATACCCTCACCGGTTTGGTTGCTGTTGCTTTAGGGACTAATGGTGTTGGGATTGCCGGAATTGGTGTGGCTGCATTAGGGTGTGGAGTCACGTTTATTGGGGCGCGTTCCATTGGGTCTAACCTCTCCGAGTCCGATGGGATGGCCTTAAGCAAAACCATCAACCTCGGAATTATTGCCCTATTCGTTGTCATTCTGGCACAGTTTGTCCTGAGTTTCTTTGGGATAATTGCCCCCTCTTGGTTAGAAATAGGAATTTCGGGTCTAGGAGTCTTATTGTTTGTTGGGGCGGCGGTGGTTGATTTCTATTTGTTACCTCGCGCCTACAACGACCAACAGTATTTATCCGCAGCTTTATCGATGTATTTAACGTACATCAATTTATTTATCTTTATCCTGCGCTTACTGATTGCCTTTAATCGGGATTAATTCTGGGTTGGAGAGCTTATCCCTCAGTGTAACAAGGGGCGGGGTATTCCTCGCCCTTTTTGATGAATACTCCTTCTCCATAATTTTTCGGAGTTCCAACGTTTATTTTAATTAAAAAGTTCCGTAGAATTTCTGAGGCGAAAAACTCCTAATTTAGGTTATTAATAAATTAAAGCTTAAATTAACATCATTTGGGCTTTAATAATATGCTCTTGTGGCTTCTTGGCAGTGTGCCACAATTAGATTGGTGCTTTCCCGTGGTGGCTGGGTGAAAGGGCCAATCTATTTATTAAAATCAGGCTTAATCTTATTAGAAATTTATAAACCGCTAGACCCAAATCATCAACGATTTAAAATCTGGTCTCAAATTTGATGAAAATTCGCGATCGCTCATTTTATTGATTTTCGTCAACAGTCACAAGGGCTAAAAATTACCCCAATACAGAGTCTTGATTATAAAAATATATTGCTCTGTTTGATTATTAATTCTGTTAACAATTAATAAAAATGAGATCAGATCCTGGATATTAATCAACTTTGCTGGAAAGGATAATTATCTAAGAATAACCCTCGAAATTAGGATCTATCAACATGGCTAATTTAATTGTTACGAACTTAAATGACAATGGTATTGGTTCTTTACGAGAGGCGATCGCTCAAGCTCAATCTGGAGATATTATTCAATTTGATTCTAGTTTAGCTAATCAGCAAAATTCTATCATAAAACTGACGACAGGTCAATTAAATATTGATAAAAGTATTACCATTGATGGACTAATTTCGGGTACAATCCCAACGCCAGTTACGATTAGCGGGGAAAACCAATTTCGGGTATTAGAACTGCAAGTTGATCAGCAATTTCAACCTACAAATATAACCCTTAAAAATCTGATCATTATTAATGGTAATGCAACAGGAATTGATGAAGCAGGTGCAGGAGGAGGAATTCGCATGGGAGGTTCAACAAACCTCACCTTAGAAAATAGCGAACTCAATGATAATGTTGCCCAATTTGGAGGCGGAATTTATACCGGATTTAAAAGTAATACGGTTGTGATTAATAGCAAATTTAATCATAATGATGGCACTTTAGGGGGAAGTGAACGAGGGGGAGGTGCGATCGCTACAAAAAGCGCAGGTTCTTTGACGGTTAAAGATAGTGAATTTACCAATAATAAGGGAATTAATGGAGGTGCAATCAATCATTTACTCGGTAATTTAACAATTGATAATTCTAAATTTATTAATAATACCTCTGTTCCAGGGGGTACAGTTCCGAATGGTTCTAATAATTATCATGGTGCTGGGGGAGCCATTTATACTGATGGTGCAAATGCTTCGGGTGCGAATTTTGAGCCGGGATTAACAGGGGGAATCATTCAGATTAGTAATTCTTTATTTGATGGTAATACTGGTGCTGGACAAGGAGGCGGATTATTTTTATTTGCTTATCCTCCTGATCAAATCATTGTTGAAAATAGTACGATTATTAATAATATCATTCAAACTAATCTGAAAGGCGATTCTTTAGGGGGAGGATTGCGTTCAGGAAATGCTGAATTAACGATTAATCATACAACTTTTGCCAATAACCGAGCCTATAGTCAAGGAGGTGGTTTATGGATTGGTGAAACTTCTCCGACTACGATAACCAATAGCACATTTTCAGGAAATCGTGCCGAATCTTCCGACGGTAATCAGGGTTTAGGGGGTGCAATAACTCTTGCTAATGGGACAAATTCAACCCAGATTATTAATACAACAATTGCTAATAATTATGCAGGGTTTCAAGGGGGAGGATTTTGGGGAGGAGGGACAAATGTTACTTTACAAAATACGATTTTAGCGAAAAATTTTGCTAATAATGGGGGAAATTCTTGGAACGTTAAACATCATACGGGAACTGAATATAATGAAGGCGGCGGTAATATTCAAACTAATGAGTTAAACCCTAATGACACTAAAGCAACGGCTAATATTCAATTAGTGGCTGATGCTTTATTAGGGGATTTACAAACAATTGATGGAAAATTAATTCATCCTTTATTAATCGGAAGTCCCGCTATTGATACAGGTAATAATAATAATTCACCCATAACGGATCAACTCGGTCAAACTCGTCCTATTGATGGGGATCAAAATGGTACAGCCATTATTGATAGTGGTGCTTATGAGTTTCCCGTCCTAACACCCACACCAACTCCGACAGTAACTCCAACTCCAACTCCAACTCCCAGTCCAACTCTGACAGTAACTCCAACTCCAACACCAACTCCGACAATAACTCCAACTCCAACTCCAACTCCCAGTCCAACTCCGACAGTAACTCCGAGTCCAACTCCAACTTCAAGTCCGACAGTAACTCCGAGTCCAACACCAACACCAACACCAACGCCAATTCCACAACCAACACCAACACCAACTCCGAGTCCAACACCAACGCCAACACCACAACCTACACAGAGTCCTATTGTTGGTGAAAATGACTGTTTGTGTGATCAATTCCCTAAACCCAACTTAAACCCAGAAAAAACACAAAATGTAATCGAAAAAAACTTAAATGGGACAATAGAAAATGATGACTTAAGGGGAAGTAATTTTAACGATCAAATCAATGGTTTTGAAGGAAATGATACTTTAATAGGAATGGAAAGCGCAGATAACCTTAATGGTGGAAATGGGAATGATTTGTTATTGGGAAATCAAGGTGCAGATGTTTTTATGGGAGGGTTAGGAGATGATACCCAATATGGAGGACAAGATGATGATATTTTGCAAGGAGATGAAAATAACGATTTGCTATTTGGCGATCGCAATCATGATTTGATCCAGGGAAATTTAGGAGAAGATACCCTCTATGGGGGGAAAGAAAATGATCAGTTACAGGGAGATGAAGGCGATGATATTTTATACGGTGATTTAGGAAATGATACCTTAATTGGAGGAAGCGAAAACGATATTTTATTAGGAAATTTAGACGACGATTTGCTTGATGGAGGTTCAGGAGACGATAGTTTATTAGGAGGGGAAAATCAAGATAGTTTAGAAGGAGGAATTGGGAATGATAGTTTATGGGGAGATCTGGGAAATGATAGCCTTTGTGGAGGAGACAATAACGATTTGCTGTTGGGAAATTCAGGAGTAGATATTATAGACGGTTGTTTAGGAAATGATAGCCTGTATGGGGGAAGTGAAAATGATTCTTTAATCGGAGGAATTGGCAATGATAGTTTATGGGGAGACCTGGGGGATGATACCCTCAATGGGGGATTAGGTCAAGATATTTTTATGTTGCAAATGAACGCCGGAAATGACTTAATTCTTGACTTTGATATTACCTTAGATCAGTTAGGACTCAGTAACGGATTAACCTTTGAGCAACTCACCTTAATTCAAGAAGAAAATGCAGTTATTATTCGTTTAACTTCTACAGAAGAAGATTTAGCTAAATTAAACGGGATTGATTTAGATTTAATAACTGCTAATCAGTTTCAGGTCATTTAATCCTCTGATCAATAAGAATTAGAAAAAAAATCCCCCTGATTCAGGGGGATGAATAATAGAGGGTCTAAACACAATCTAAGCAATTGAAAGAAATGTTGAATTACAGTCCAGAACCAGATTGAGGCGCGGCTCCAGTGGGTTCAACACTTTGACGGAGGAAGGTAATTTGTTGTTCAAAATCCATATTTTCTAATTGACCTAATAAAGCTTTGCCTTCTTGAGAAAATTCATAATTTTCCGGCATCGGAACAATGGTTTTAGCATCCATTCCTTGCGCTAAACGATACCAAAACAAGAGTTTAGTATTGTCACTTAAAGAGCCATATTCACGGCACAATTGGGTATCATTACTTTGTAAAAAGTCGCGTTGAGCTTGCAATTGTTCTTCAAAAGAAAGGGCTTGAACTTGATTATATAACCCGTCGGCAATCTCCGTTTGGGCAGCACCAGGAGCCGCAGGAGTAATAGATTGACCCATTTTTGTATAAACAAACCACAAAAAGGCTAATTGGGTATCGACATCTAATCCTCGGAATTTAGATAAAGCTTGTTCTAAATCCTGTTGAGTGGGTGTAAAGGTCATGAAAAATGCTCCAATTTATTAATGCAAAACGATGTAATTTATCCTGATTCAAATTGAATCAAGGAAGACATTGTTATAAATCTTAATAAATATAAGGGTAATCTTCCTCTTTCTCAAGAATGAAAAAAAAGCGAAATGATTACCCACCCAATTAATTAGAAACTTGTAGATTTTTTACAAAAATATTGATCCTATTTATTGTTGAGTCCATTCGTAAGTTTAGTTTTCCTAATAGAAGGGTTAAATTAATTTAACTTTGTACTTGTCCCCGATGAGCAATAAAATCAATCCCTTACACTCTTAATACCTGCTTCTTTCTTCTCTAGGAATGAAAATCAATAGAAGAGAACGCTACAATAATAAACACAGACACCCGATTCTGCCCTTTGTGCTTTTCTACAGTATCATATTTTACTCAGTTTAACCCATAAGATGTGTTATAAATTTGAGTATAATTCAGTAAGAATAAAGTTTCTGGCTTTTCAGGCTTCTATCTTACTTGTATCAATTGAGTTTAATTAAACCTGATCTTCTTTGCTGGATCTCAACCCAATATTATGGCTAGTTTTTTTAAAGTGCTTCAATGTATGTTTTTATCTTCTAATTTTGAGGAAAATGAACGATTAGAAACGCTTTATCGTTACCAAATCTTAGATACGCCTTCTGAAGCAGCATTTGACCGGATTACACTTTTAGCATCTCGATTGCTCAAGGTGCCTATCTCCTTGGTGAGTTTAGTTGATCAGAATCGAATTTGGTTTAAATCCCGTCTAGGACTGGAGTATCCTCAGGTTGATCGTGAAGGCAGCTTTTGCGGTTTTGCGATGTATAATCCAGGGGTTTATTGTATTAATGACACCCTCACAGATTCCCGATGGTGCAATCATCCTTTGGTAACGGGGGAGTTTAATCTCCGGTTTTATGCAGCGGCTCCTTTGTGTACGTCTGATGGACAACGCTTAGGAACCCTATGTGTAATGGATCATCATCCCCGCCAGTTGAGTGAGTTGGAAGTCCAAACCCTACAATCTCTTGGGGAATTAGTCATTGAACAGTTAGATTTACGATTAGCATCCCAACGGTTACAGCAAACAGAAATAGCTTTGTTGCAAAGTGAAGATCGGTTTCGGTCATTAGTAGAACAGGCGGCGGATGGGTTTTTGTTACATGATTTGAACGGCCAGATTTTAGATGTTAATCAATTTGCGTGTCAAAGTTTGGGGTATACGCGACAAGAACTTTTAAAGTTATCGATTCAACAAATAGAAACTGAGGAAATTCCCGCGCTCTTTTTGCAAAGTTTAGTTCCGAATGAACCCATAACCCTACGCCGAATTTACCGTCGTAAAGATCAAACCACCTTTCCCGTAGAAGTCCGGGTTGGGTTAATTCAAGTGGGAGAACAACAATTAATTCATGCTTTAGCCCGCGATATTAGCGATCGCTTACAAATTGAACAACAACTCAAACAACAAGCAGAACGGGAACGATTTACTTCCCGGCTGACTCAACGCATTCATGAATCTTTAGAGTTAAGTGAAATTCTCAATACCACCGTTACCGAAATTCGTCAGGTGCTACAAACTGAACGGGTGATTATTTTCCGGTTTGATGACCATTATGGCGGAGAAGTTTTAACCGAATCTCAAACGAAAGGATGCTTTTCTCTGCTAGGGAATCGATATACTGATAGTTGTATTCAACAAACATTAGGGTTAGAAAATCCTCAGAAAATTAAATCCGTTGCTGATATTGACACCTCTAATTTAAGCTGTTGTCATTACGAACTGTTGCACAAACTTCAGGTTCGAGCTTATTTAGTCACACCAATTTGGCATGGACAAAAAATGTGGGGCTTATTACTCGTCCATCAATGTTCGAGTCCCCGACAATGGCAAACTTGGGAGCAGGAATTATTAGTATCTTTATCCGCCCAATTGGCGATCGCCATTCAACAATCGGAACTTTATCATCAGTTACAACTTGTCAATCATGAATT
This sequence comes from Planktothrix tepida PCC 9214, assembly GCF_900009145.1. Lineage (NCBI taxonomy): Bacteria > Bacillati > Cyanobacteriota > Cyanophyceae > Oscillatoriales > Microcoleaceae > Planktothrix > Planktothrix tepida. The sequence continues at coordinate 146,801 of NZ_LN889802.1, read as the reverse complement.
AAAAGATTTAGCAACCTCTGATAGTTTAACCGGAGTTGCTAACCGTCGTTGTTTTGATGATTATCTGCATCATCAATGGGCTCAATTATCTCAAGACCAACTGCCCTTATCGGTCATTTTGTGTGATTTAGACTTTTTTAAACGGTATAACGATACCTACGGACATTTAGCCGGGGATCTCGCCTTACGAGAAGTCGCTCAAGGAATTAACCGAGTCATGAGATATCCGGGGGATTTATTGGCTCGATATGGTGGGGAAGAATTTGCCGTTATTTTACCTAAAACAGACGTATCAGAAGCGATTTTAATTGCCCAAAATATTCAAAACCAGATCGAACAATTAAAGATTGTTCATGAGGGTTCATTAGTGGATACTTATATGACTTGTAGTTTGGGAATTAGTAGTGTTATTCCTTCAGAAAAAATACCTCCAAAACAATTAGTCGCAATGGCTGATCAAGCACTCTATCAAGCCAAAGCTCAAGGACGAAATCAATATGTTGTCTCTTCCTTATCTTCTTCCTTCAGCCAGAAAAAATGAACCGCTAAGGGTTCATCATCAATTGCCATCAAGAAAAGATCATTGATATTTAGCATGGGTTCAAAATAATATCCTTCATCGGATAACCTTGGTCGGGAGTGAAAATATACAACTAAGCAGACAATAATTCTTCAGAAATAGAAGAATTAGAGAAAATCTCCTCGATATTTTCGATAATTTCAAAGACTCGATCGAGTTGTGTAATTTCAAAAACCAGTCGGGCGGTTGCAGATGGCCTACACATCACCAAACGACACCCTTTACTGCGCGCAAATTTAACAGCCGTCACAACGGCTCCTAAACCTGAACTATCCATAAAATCTACAGTTGCCAGATTCATCACCCAGATTTTGTGGGGTTCTATGGGAATATTAACTAATTGTTCTTTGAGAAAAAGACCTCCTTGGGAGTCAAGACGAGTTTGAGGCTGAAGCCAAACATACCCATTTAATTCTTGCCATTCCATTGTTATCACTCCTAGCTTGTTAAAGGCAGCAGATACTCACCCTTTCACCCAACAATAGAATTGTTCAGACCAACGTTAAAACAGTTGAGACTCATCATCCTCAAAAAACAAGATGAAGCACCTATAATAATTGAACTGTTGAGAGTTTTTGGTCTGTCCAAAGAGGGATTTATAGCCATTTAGGATGAATTAAACTTTATTTCATCTTAACTTAGCTACAATTGAAAGAGAGAAACGAGAGGGACTCACATCCAGGTATACTGGGAATTACAGCAATTCTGGATTTTTTACAGAAGTCTTGACATTGACTCAGATCCAGTTCCTAGGATTTTGCCAACGATCCCCTTTCGCGGGACATCTAACTGAGGTTTGATCGACTGAACCTAATTTGTTGTGTTCCTCAACCCAATTGAGATTGACACAATTCGGAAAAACACGTCAAGATATATAGAGAAGTATAAAGCTTTGCAAAAAAATATAAAGGCAGCATTGAATGTCTTTTGAGTTTGTATCCTTAGAAACAATTCGAGAAATTGCTCATCAATACGGCTACTGGGCTGTGTTTGTCGGAATAGCCTTAGAAAATGCGGGCATTCCGCTCCCTGGAGAAACGATTACCCTCGTGGGTGGGTTTCTGGCTGGGAGTGGTGAATTGAATTATTGGTTTGTCCTCGGTAGTGCCATTGCTGGGGCAATTTTAGGCGATAATTTTGGCTACTGGCTGGGCAAATGGGGTGGGTGGCCATTGCTATTGCGTCTGGGTAAGTTATTCCGTATCCGCGAAGAACAACTCCATGAGGTTAAAGAACAATTTCGCCAAAATGCAGCCCGGGCTGTTTTTCTCGGTCGATTTGTCGCCTTGTTACGGATTTTTGCTGGCCCTTTAGCCGGAATTGCCCAAATGCCCTACTGGAAATTTTTTCTTTGTAATGCTGCTGGAGCGACCGTTTGGGCATCGGTGATGGTCAGTTTATCCTATTTCGTCGGTAATCTTATCTCCTTGGAAAAATTAGTCGCTTGGGTTGCCCAATTTGCAATTCTGGCTCTAATTTTAGTGGTGGCTTGGTTCGTTATTCCCATGTGGTTAGAAACCCGTAAAGCTAACCATCTTTAATCAGTTATCAGTTATCAGTTATCAGTGGAGGAGGAATGACTGTTGGTTACTCTTTCCCCCTCCCTCCGTCCCCGTCATTCCCTAGTCCCCTAGTCCCCTAGTCCCCTTCTCCCCCTCTCCCTGAGTCTCAAGATCCGAAAGGGGGATAAAATGATTGATGCAGACGGTTACGCTTTCCTCGGTTGAGGCAAATTCATAGCGGTTTTTTCCTTGATGTTTGCCCCTATACATGGCTGCATCAGCTTTATTAACTAAGGTTTCTAAATCTGTTCCATCATCAGGATAAAAACTAATGCCAATACTGGCTCCAATTTGACATTCATGACCGTTGACTACACAACGTTTAGAGAGTGTTAAAAGAATCGTCTGAGCAATTTTAATCACATCATTTTTTTGAGAAATATTACCTAAAATTAAGGTAAATTCATCCCCTCCCATGCGGGCAACCGTATCGGATTTTCGGACAGATAAAGATAATCGTTTCGCGACCTCCTGCAATACTAAATCACCACTTTGATGTCCTAAACAATCATTTACTAATTTAAACCCATCTAAATCAATAAAAAGAACAGCAAACCGCGTTTGTTGTCGTTGGGCTTGGGTGATCGCTCGTTCTAAACGGTCAAAAAATAAAACACGATTAGGTAATCCTGTTAATTTATCAAAATGAGCTAACCAAGCTAATTGAGCTTCTAATTGTTTGCGATCGCTAATATCCCGTTTAACAGCAACAAAGCGAATAATTTCATTAAGAGAATTTTTAACAGGTGCAATCGTCATTTCTTCATAATAAGTCGTCCCATCTTTTTTGGAGTTAACTAATTCTCCTTTCCAGCCTTTTCCTGATAAAATAGTTTTCCACAAGCGTTGATAAAATTCTTTGTTTTGACGACCACTTTTTAACAGAGAAGGTTTCTTTCCAATCACTTCGTTTGCCTGATAGCCTGTAATCTTTGTAAAGGCAGGGTTGACATATTCAATTGTTCCATCTTTGCTAGTAATTACAATCATATCATCTGCCGATTCCATTGCTACAAAACGGGTCATTAATTCTTGAGTTTGCTGTAAATAATTGTTTTCTCTCTTAATTAAAGTCATCAATAAAATTATCAATAATAAAAATAAAAATCCATATATCATTACTTTAATATACCAAGTCAAAAACACATCAAATAAAGGCAACTCTATTAAAATAATTAAGGGATAACCTTCAATTCTTTGAATTCCATAAATGCTTTTTTTTCCATCCCTAGGAGATATTAATATCTCAATTTTTTGGCTTTGATTCTCTTTAATAAATTTTTGTAAAGCCACAAGTTGTAATAATCGATTTTTATCAGAAGATAGGTGGGGTTCTCTAGTGATTAGTCTTAATTTTAAATCTATAATTTCAATTACACCCCGATTATCTAGGTTGATCCCTTGAATTTCACGGTTTAAAACTGAAGAATCAAAATTTTTTTGGAAAAAACTTAAACCCTGTTTAGAGTTTAATTTATAGGAAATATTCTGAGCTACAAGTTGAGCGATATTCCGAATATTTTGCTCTGTATTTCGAGCCTTAAATTGATAAGAATAGAAAAGTTCAATCCCCAAAACGGTAGCCACTATTATTACTAATCCGACTGCACAAATAATTCGCAGAGATTTCTGCCCATCTTTTTCCTGATCGTCTATTTTCATATTTTCAAGTAGATGATAGATAAAACCCATTGAACAGCGTTGTGAAGGTTTACCTGAGAAAATGATAATGATAAGATTGCTTAAGGAGTGATAAAGCCTAATGATAAACTACATCCTAAAATTTTATCACTAATTCGGGTAACACCCAGCCGAATTGAATCGCAAACAATCATCAAAGTTATCTAAAATTGACCTAGAATTAGATTATAAGCTCCTTTACATTTGGCTGATCGAAAAATCAGGGTGTACAGCGTCAGAATCAGGGTTTAGAGGATTGGCTTTAGGGAAGATGGGTTAACAGTTAACCCCAACTCCCGGATCTAATCTTTATAAAAAAAGTAATATAAAATTTTAAATAGGCGAATGCAATGAGCGATCGCAAATCTTTTGTCTGGAAACAGTGGCTTTCTCAACATGATGAAACATCCTTACAATTCGGGGAATTTTTAAAGTTAATTTTGACCCTATTGATGATTACAATGGGAGTGGGTGGACTCAAGCAATGGGGTTTGTTTCAAGGGTTAGAACTGCGGGTTTATGATCGGATGGTACAACTGCGTCCTTACCATCAACCCGATCCTAGACTCTTAGTGGTAGAAATTACAGAAACTGATATTAACCGCCTTAAACAATGGCCGTTGTCCGATGAAATTATTGCTCAAGTTTTAGCTAAATTACAACAGGAACAAGCCGCCGTTATCGGGTTAGATATAGCTCGAAACGTACCCCAAGAACCCGGTCATCAAGCTTTAATTGAGCAAATGAAACAACCCAATTTTATCGCAGTCATGAGCGTTGGAAATAGCGAAGCGGATCGTATTTTACCCCCCCCTAGAGTTCCTCCTCAACAGGTGGGAACGGTAGATGTCCCCCTGGATCCAGATGGGGTATCCCGTCGCCATTTAATGTTTAATTGGGATGGGAAAATTAACCGTTTATCTTTACCTCTGCGTTTAGTTTTAACCTATTTAAACGCTGACTGTCCCGGCTACACTCCTTTACATTCAAGTATTCCTTGTAAAAACATTAAACCCAAACTTAATCAGAATTTAGATTATCAACTAGGATCAATTGCTTTTCCCAAACTCAAACCGAATGATGGGAGTTATCAATCTGTCATTGGGGGTTCTCAAATTTTGGTTAATTATCGTCACGCTCCTGATGCAATTCGTCAAGTTTCGTTAATCGATGTATTAGAAGGAAAGGTTAATTCTGCCTGGATTAAAGATAAAATTGTGCTAATTGGAGTGAGTGCGCCGAGTTTACGAGATTCGGTCTTAACCCCTCTCAATACTGGGAATAATCGGATGCCAAAATTGCCCGGTGTGGTTAATTTAGCTCAAATGACCAGTCAGTTATTGAGTGTGGTTTTAGAGGAAGAATCTCTGTTTTGGTTTCTGTCAGAACGTCAAGAATTATTATGGATTTTAATTTGGGCGATCGCAGGTCTAATTTTATCTGAATTTTCTTCTCGATATTCCTACCTTTTATTAGGAACAGGACTACTATTAACAGCATTAGGCGGAATCAGCTTTTTAGTTTTTTTAAATCAAGGGTGGATTCCCCTTATTTCTCCGAGTGTAGCTTTAATTTTAACGGTTATTTTAGGGGTTATTAATCGAGAATATCAATCTCAAAAACAACAAAAAACGGTAATGCGTTTATTAGGACAACAAACCTCCCCAGAAATTGCTGATGCGTTATGGAAAGGACGGTCAAATTTATTAGAATCCGGTCGTTTACCTTGGCAAAAATTAACTGCAACGGTGTTTTTTTCGGATATTAAAAATTTTAGTACCCTTTCAGAAGCGGAATCTCCCGAATTTATTATGGGATGGTTAAATGAATATCTAAATATTATTACCGAAGAAGTTCAAACCCATCATGGCATTGTGAATAAATTTATGGGGGATGGTGTCATGGCTGTATTTGGAGTTCCGGTTGCGAGTAAAACAGAAGCTGAAATTGCGACCAAAGCTCAACAGGCTGTCAATTGTGCGTTATCTATTCGTCAGCGCTTAGAAACGGTCAATCAAGATTGGCAAAAACGAGGTTTACCTGTGGTTGAAATGCGGGTAGGAATCTTTACCGGGCCAGTAGTTGTTGGTAGTTTAGGCGGAAAAAATCGGTTAGAATATGGGGTAATAGGAGATAGTGTAAATACCGCTTCTCGTTTAGAAAGCTGTTTAAAAGAGCGTCAAGTTGATACCTGTCGAATTTTAATTGCTTATGAAACATTAATTTATTTGAATGAACAATATAACGTAGAATTTTGGGGAGAATTACCTTTAAAAGGAAAATTACAAAAAATCAAAGTTTATCGAGTTATTAATCATCTTCATGAAAACAGTAATTCAACCTCCTAATTTTCAATGTAGAGACGCGCCATGGCGCGTCTCTTGGATTTTAAGGGATCATCTGTAGCACAGATTTAAGGATGGAATCTAACGTTAAATAGAGGTTCGCATCGTGGGGAACATAATCACATCTCGAATACTAGCGGTATTCGTAAATAACATGATTAATCGATCAATTCCAATTCCCATTCCCCCACAATTTGGCATTCCTAAAGAAAGTGCTTGAATAAAGTCTTCATCCATTGGATGTGCTTCTTCATCCCCTGCATTTCGCTGCGCTAATTGTTCTTCAAATCGTTTCCGTTGGTCTTTAGGATCATTTAATTCCGAAAAACCATTAGAATATTCTGTTCCGTGAATAAATAACTCAAACCGTTCTACAAATCCCGGTTTAGAACGATGACGTTTTGCTAAAGGACTGACTTCTACCGGAAATTCCGTAATAAAAGTCGGTTGCATTAATTGAGGAGAAACTAATTTATCAAAAACAGCATAGAGAACATAGCCTAAACTTTGAGTATCTAATTTTGATAAATGTAACCCTAAATTTTCAGCCGATTTTAGAGCTTCATCTAATTCTAAGGTATCAAAATCTAAGCCTGTTTTTTCTCGCACCGCTTCCACCATAGTTTGAACTTTCCAATGGTTCCCCGTAAAGGTCGGATATTGTTCAGAATAGTTATATTTCCGTTCCAAACTAATCACTTGACCTTGATATTCAATTTCAGTTTGTTCTCCTAATACATCCGCAGCAACGGCACAAATTACATCTTCTACTAAAGTCATAACATCAAAATAATCAGCATAAGCTTGATAAACTTCAATAGAAGTGAATTCTGGATTATGGGTGCTATCAATGCCTTCATTTCTAAAGACTCTTCCCATTTCAAAGACTCGTTCAAAACCTCCACAAATTGCTCGTTTTAAATGCAGTTCGGTAGCAATTCGTAGATATAAATTAATATCTAAAGCATTATGATGGGTGACAAAAGGACGCGCCGCCGCACCACCATAAATAGCTTGTAATACGGGGGTTTCTAATTCCTCAAATTCATTATCCCATAAATACATCCGAATCCTTTTGAGAATCCGATTTCTAACTTTAAAGGTTTCTAAAGATTTAGGATTACTCACTAAATCAATTTCTCGATGGCGACGACACAATTCCGGGTCATTAATTCCATAATAGGAATCAGGAAAAGGCATCGTTGCTTTAGAAATCACAAAAATCCGTTCTACTTGTACGGATAATTCCCCTCGGTTTGTGCGACATCCTATTCCTTCGGCGGCAATAAAATCTCCTAAATCCAGATATTTTTTAACTTGATTAAAGGATAATCCGGTTTCGCCTGTGACTAATTTTTTCTCTAGTTTGAGTTGAATGGTTCCCGCAATATCGGTTAACCCAATAAACCCAATACTTCCACTATCCCGTTTAAAGGTAATACGTCCACAAACAGTTAAAGGAACAGCGTCGGGGTCGCTTTCTCCATCATTTAATTCTTTCCCCGGTTGTGCGAATAAATCTTTAATCTCTTGGGTCGTATGTGACCGTTGAAGGGAGTGACTCGGATAGGGTTCTATTCCCAATTCTCTCAAGTCATCGACTTTCTGAGAACGAACTTCTACTTCATTGCGGGTTTCATTTGCAGCCATGTTTAGGATTTCCTATATTAATTTAAGCGCAATTTTTGATCATAACAGTTATTGGCTATTATTTGTAATTGCTATGAAATCTTGTTTTACTCGTTTCTAGGTTCTACCTAGAAATGCTATTAAGGTGGCTCTGCCACCAGAAGACTATCATAATATTATAACAGAGGCAGAGCCTCTATTTAGCATTCCAAGGCTCTGCCTTGGAACGAGGATTTTTAGGAGTTGATATTAATGATAAACTAATATAAGGATAATCAAGAAGTGAATTATGGACATCAAAGAATTTTTAGAAAAACGCTCTAAAGGTGAACGTAACTTTCAGAACGTACAATTAGTTAATGTTAACCTTGAAGGAACAGATTTAGATAGTATTCAATTGTCTGGCGCTAATTTAGCAGGTGCAAAATTAAGCCGTGCTATATTATGTGGTGCCAATCTCAGTTATACCGAATTAAGATCAGTTTACCTTGAGCAAGCCTATATATCTCAATCCAATTTGACAGGAGCTAATTTAACAGGTTCTATTCTGAATAGAGCAGACTTTACAAGATCAAATTTAACAGGAGCAGATTTTACAAATTGTAGTCTGAATAGAGCAGATTTTACAAATGCAAATTTAAGTCGAGCTAATTTAAGAGGGGGAAAGTTTGAAGGATGTAATTTTATATCATCTAACTTAAATTTTGCTAACTTAAGTGATGTAAATTTATCATCAGTAAACTTTATAAATGCCAATTTGCAATGTGCCAATCTTGAAAATGCTAATTTAAAAAAAGCAATACTTAAAAATGCTAATCTCACAAAAGCTGATTTGCGAGGAGCTAATCTAGTTAAGGCAAATTTAGAGGGTGCAAACTTAACACAAGCAGACTTAACAAATGCTAATATTTATGGGGCTAACCTTGAAAATGTTAACTTTACAGATACAATTATGCCTGATGGAGAACTCTATCAACCTGAAGAGAACACTCCTAATTTATCAGAATCAATAGAAACATTATTGGACACACAAGAAACCATGACTCGCAAAATCATTAAAACCGAAAACGCTCCCAACCCTGTTGGCCCTTATAATCAAGCAGTAATGGTCAATAACATGATCTTTTTATCAGGACAAATTGCCATTGACCCCCGCATTAATCAAATTCTTTATCCCGATGATGTTATCAAACAAACCGAAAGAGTGATGTCAAATTTAGAAGCGGTATTAACCGAAGCGGGTGCGACTTGGGAAAACGTCGTTAAAACCACAATCTTCTTAAAGGATATGAACGATTTTACCCAAGTTAATGAAGTTTATTCTAAATATTTTAAACCCGAAACAGCCCCCGCTAGGGCGACGGTGGAAGTGTCTCGTCTTCCCAAGGATGTATTAGTAGAAATCGAGTGTATTGCTGTTCTCTAAACTGGTAGGGTGCGGAAGACAAAGCTACACGCACCCTAAAATGGTTTTCTGATTAGAATAAGGTTATTTTTTCTCAGCGCAACCGTCAAAAACTTTATTTCCTAAAATGAGAGTCGCGCTATAAGGATAAACTTTATCCGACATTGAATCGCTACAACTATTAACCTTTTTGATAATTAATGTTCCACTCGGTTGACCATTAAGGCGATAAACCCGCACTAAATCTCTCGGACGACCTTCGGCGGTCAAAGGTGGAGTAAAGGGGTATTTTTTCTCTTTAATATCGGGAGTGGAATAGATAATATTATTGCGGTTAATCGTAATATTCCAAAAAGGTTCTGCACCTCGAACAATAAATTGTTCAACCGCCATAGAATTTTGAGCGATAGTAGAATTGTGTTGTTGATTAATGGAGGAATTCGCTAACAAAGTATTAGGATTAGCAGAACTAGAAGAATAGCTAAAACCGCTAATCGATAAACCCATTAATGCAGCCACAATTGATAAGGTTTTCATGGTTGATTTTACTCCAAAATTGTTGTATAGTAGGGAACAGGGAATAGAGCTAAAAAGATCAGTCTTTTTTAGGTTAAGCTCGTTTATACTAGAGTCTTTTATCAACTTTCGCTGTCTTCATCATCTAATCCGGGTCGGGGGATAGATTTTAAATTGTGTTGATCTTTAATCGGAATAAAGAAGATTGTTAATAAACCTGGAATTACCGCCATTGCACTTAATAAAAAGTAGTTTTGATAGCCTAAATCTGCTTGAATATACCCACTAAATACTCCTGGAATTAATACTCCAGCCGCCATAAATGCCGTTGTAATTGCATAATGGGAAGCTTTATATTCAGGACGGACAGTTTGCATTAAAAACACTGTATAGGCGGCTACCCCTAACCCATAGGTAAACTGTTCAAGAGAATTAACCACATAAGCCCAAAAAATTTCCGGTTGAGTTTTGGCTAATAACCAATAAAAGATATTGGTAAAATTTTGTAAAATTGCCATCGGCCATATCCAGGTTTTTAACCCTTGTTTGGCGATTAAGAATCCCCCTAATAGTCCCCCAAATAATAGGAAAATCACCCCAACTGTTCCTGATAGAATCCCAATTTCGGCGGTGGTAATCCCTAACCCTCCTTTTGCGGGTGTATCCATTAAAAAAGGAGTTGCCATTTTGAAGGTTAAGGCATCTCCTAAACGGAATAATAAAATAAAGGCGATAATCCAACCAATTTTATATTGAGTAAAATAGGTTTTGAAGGAATTGATAAAATTAGCAGAATTTGAGAGATTTTCGGTTTCTGAGAATACTGGTTTTGGGGAATAGGGTAAATAAATTCTTTGAAATCCGTAGATGAATAAAAAGATTAAACTTGCAAGACTAAAGGCAATCGTCCATCCCCATTGTAATGCAGGAAGTGAAAAATCAGATCCCCAAAAACCTAACTGAACCAGATTATATGTAATTTCCCCCTTCGCATTTTTATCCTGAATATATTGTTCAGCAATATGTCCCGCTAAAAATACTAACCCACCGCCTCCAGCTAAAACCGCCATGCGATAAGCGGTGTTTCTAACTCCTACATAAAACGCCTGTTGGTCTAAATTTAACACCGTTAAATAAAAGCCATCAATGGCGATATCATGGGTAGCACTAACAAAGGCAATGAGGGAAAAAATTGCAATGGAAAAGGGAATTGCTGAGGGAAATGGTGCACCCAATGCTAAAATTAAGAATAGAATTATACATAACACTTCCATTCTTAAAATCCATCGCCGTTTGGTTGAATAAATATCAACAATTGGCCCCCATAATCCTTTCATCACCCAAGGGAGGGATAACAAACTGGTTAATCCAATTAATTCATTACTCGCCCCTAATCCTTTTAAAAAAACCACTGACATTGTATTGACAACGGTATAAGGAAATCCTTGGGCAAAATATAAAATTGAAATCCACCAACCCGGATGCAGTTTTTTATCTTTATTGTTCATTCTTAATTTCAAGAAAAAAGATGGTTAATTGTTGTGATCATTGTCTAATCCTACAGGAATAGTGGATCTCTGCCAAGTGATCAAATTACCCTGAATCTCAAGATTTAAGGTAGAACAAGAAGACTAATATCCTGAACGGAATTTTCCCTCTATCCCTTGGGTCAGAAAATCAGTACACTAAGCTCAAGGATTATTATTAAAACGGAGTCAACCCTAAATGACAACTCAATCTAAAATTTCTCCCGCTTTTGAACCCTTTTTAGGCCACAGTCAACCCAACGCCCGAAAAGATGCCATCGTTATTTATAGAGGTTTAGTTTCTCCAGGGTCAATGCCACAACCAGGAACTGCTGCTTATTTTGAAACCTTAAAACAACAAGAACAAACCAATCAATCCATTGCTAATAAAATTATTAATGATTATCAAAGTGCCACTCGTCAATCCTTTTATGCAGAACCTGTTGGTCGCGGAAGTTTACCCATTGCCCAAATTGAAGTAACCCGTCAAAGCTTACCTGTTTTAGCAGAACATCCTGATGTTGTAGCCATTCTTCCTAACCAAAGAATTCATTTAATTGAACCTAAAGAAGTTGATTATTCTGGCTTACAAAAACAAGAATTAGAAGATAAACTAACCTGGGGATTAAAACGGTTAGAAATTCCCAAAGTTTGGGAAACAACCCAAGGACAAAATGTTACCGTTGCGGTGTTAGATTCAGGGGTACATGGAGACCATCCTGCTTTACAAGGACGGGTGAAAGATTTTATTGTTATTGACCCGTTAGGACGTCGAATTACTGCTTCCCCCAGCTTTGATGGTGGACAACATGGAACCCACGTTTGTGGCACAATTGCAGGAGGGAAAACCGAGGAGGGTTTGTCGATTGGTGTCGCACCTCAAGCAAATTTAATTGTTGCTGGAGTCTTAGTCGGAGAAGCGACTTTATTAACCTTAGTTGAAGGGATATCTTGGGCTGTTGAAAAAGGGGCAAAAATTATTAATATGTCCTTGGGATTGAGTTATTATGAACCCTTATTCCCCCAAGTTTTTGATATTTTAGTGAATCAATACGGAATTTTACCCGTTGTCGCTATTGGAAACGAAAATCATGGAAATACCAGTTCTCCGGGTAATGCTTATAATGCCTTTTCTGTGGGTGCTGTGGAACAAATTGATAAAGATAATGTGGGAATTACATTTTTTAGTAGTGGCGCCAGTTTAGTGTTTCCGGCGGATGCCCCCAACGCCTGGGTGACAAAACCTGATATTTCCGCCCCCGGTGCCCAGGTTTATTCCTGTATTCCTCCGGTGAAAATGGATAACGGCGTTTTTCAATATACCTATATGGACGGGACATCCATGGCTACGCCCCACATCGCCGGAATTGCAGCCTTATTGATGTCAGCTTATCCCGAAGCACCGTTGAGCAAAATTATCGATGTTTTGAAGAAAACCGCCTATCATCCGGGGGGTGAAGAACAACGTCCCGATAACCGATGGGGTTGGGGAATGGTGCGACCGTTAGAAGCGTTGAAGGCGTTGAAATAGATGGGTTGACGGTTGACTGATTAATGGGTTTGTAGGGGCAGGTTTAGTAGGGTTACTGTTAATTAGGAAAGATATTCCACTGCCGTCGCCCCTACACCTGAAATTAATTTATAATTAGGTTAATTACGGTGTAGAAATCATTTTGAGATTTATATTTGTACCCTATTTTCCCGCCAGATTAGGATATTAAAATGAAAACATCAATATGAGAATATGCGGTAATCAATCAGGAGTAACTAATGGAAACAATTACGATTAAAGTTGAAAATGAAGTCGCAAAACTTTACCAAGAAGCTGATATTAATCAGCAAGAAAAAGCGATTTGGGTTTGTAACTTGGTTCTGAAAGGCTTATTAAAGCCATCTAGTTTTGATGAAATGGTTAAACAAGTGAGAGAAGAAGCTAAAGTTAATGGTTTAACCCCCGAAATTTTAGCCAAGTTATTAGAAGATGAATAAGCTGAGATTGGTATTAAATCCTTTTGGGAATATTGAAATTATTACTGTTAATGAATTTTTGACGAGGTTTAATTAACGTAACACTCAACCACCTGAAAACGAGTCGATTTTTTCTTCAACTTCCCGTTCACAGTCCGACCCATCAGTAAAATTGGTGGATTCCTAAAATGTGAAATTTTGGTGACATAATCCGCTAATCTTATAATAATGTGTGTGAGGTTACTAAAGTCGATAATGAGTCAAACGATTTTACCTTATGATTCTAGTCTAAACCGTTTTCCGGTTTTAGGTTTACCCGTTCATTTGATTGATAATTATAGTAACTGGTTATTAAAACGTTGGCAACAAGGGTTAGGAACTCATGTGATTACCCTGAATGCAGAAATGGCGATACAGGCGGAAAAAAATAGGCAATTAGCAGAAATTATTCATTCAGCCGAGTTAGTCATTCCCGATGGTGCGGGAGTGGTGCTTTATTTACAATATAAAGGTAAAAAAATCCAACGGTGTCCTGGGATTGAATTAGCCGAAACCTTAATCAAAAATATTGGTAAATTAGACAATTCTGAATTAGTCTTTTTCTATGGCGGAAAACCGGGAATTGCTCAACAGGCGGCTGATAATATCCAACAAAAATTTCCGAGTCTGGGAATTTCGAGTTATCATGGCTATCTGTCTGCTTCAGAAGAAGAAGATTTAAAAATAACGTTAAAAGATTTACAACCTCGATTAATATTAGTAGGTTTAGGGGTTCCTCGTCAGGAATATTGGATTAGTCAAAATCGTCATCTTTGTCCGAATTCGATTTGGATAGGTGTGGGAGGAAGTTTTGATATTTGGTCAGGAATTAAACAACGAGCACCGGAATTTTTTTGTAAATATCATTTAGAATGGTTATATCGATTATATCAAGAACCTTGGCGTTGGCGACGGATGTTAGCGTTACCAGAGTTTGCGATTAAAGTGTTATTAAAGGGAACCGAGAATTAGGAATTACGAATTAGGAATTAGGAATTACGAATTTGAAGAAAGAGGGTTTGGTGACCAAACCCCTACGAGAGAATTAGGAAAGAATAGCACCGTTTAAATTAGCAAATTGTAAATTAACCCCGGTTAAATTTGCCCCTTGTAAATTGGCTTTATAGAGGTTTGTTCCTCTTAAATTTGCGTAGGACAAATTAGCATTTTGTAAATTGGCTTGAATTAACGTTGTCCCCCTTAAATTTGCACCCGTTAAATCCGCTTGATAAAGATTAGCTTTATTAAGATTAGCAAATCTCAAATCAGCTTGAGTTAAATCGGCTTCACTTAAATTTGCCCGATATAAATAAGCTCCATTAAAATGAACATTAATTAATTTTGCATTATTAAAATCTGTTTGATAAAAGTGAGTTTCAATCAATTCTGCATCATTTAAAGTTGCCATATTTAGATTGGCTTGACTTAAATCAGCTTGAAACAATACCGCTTCACTGAGGTTTGCCCGTCGCAGTTGAGCTAAAGTTAAATCTGCTTTTATTAGATTTGCATAACGTAAATCCGTTGCAATTAAATTGGCTTTACTTAAATCAGCATCTGCTAAATTAATTCCGTTTAAATCAGCCCCCATTAAGTTTGCTTCGCATAAGTCCGGCTGAATATCAGGATGATTTAACCGCCAAACTTGCCAACGTTGAATTCCCCACTGTAATAATGCTAAATGTTCTGGATTTGCCATATTTGAGGTTTAAGGCGATCGCCCTGGAGTCGCTGCGAAAGGTTTATGAACAAGAGAAATCTCTGCTGGAACATTTTTAAATTATGTCATTGCGAGGGTAACGAAGCAATCTCAAAGCCTTATTAAACCGTTACCATCCGTAAATCCTATGAATCTCTGTTGCAAATCTTCAAAATATTGGCTCAAGCTCAACTTTAAGAGTTATAATTCTTCTATGCTCTCGCCTCTGTCTTAGTCAAGCCATGAGTAACCTTTCAAACATCCCAGGTAGTGACCATGCGGAATAACCTCAATATTGAATCTAAGTTAAACAACACCCGCAACCTTTTACAAGAATTAGGTAACTCAGTTTCTAACTTAGTCAACTCGTCCCCAGATGTTTTTAATGATCCAGGGATTCAATCTTCCTTACAAGATTTTTTAAGGGTTTATCAAGAAGCTGTCCAACGGCTAAAAAATCCTAGTTTTCGGATTGCGACTCTGGGTACAACTTCCTCTGGAAAATCAACGATTGTTAACGCGCTGATTGGTCGAAAAATTGCACCGATTGAAGCTGGAGAAATGAGTGGGGGTGTATTAACAATCCAACATTCTCAGGAACAAAAATTAATCATTGAAAAAACAGAGGATGCGGTTTGGGATACGGGTGAATGGACAGGATTAAATGATGAGGATTTATATCAGCGAATTAGCGTTGTTATGCACTCCTATCATGATGCTCGTAAAAAACGAGAGTATGTTGCACCCCAAATCACTGCTCAGGTTTCTATTTTACCAGCTTGCAATAGTTCCTTACTAGGTTTACCCGACGGAATAGGAGTTGAATTAATTGATTTACCTGGATTAAAATCAGTTCAAGATCGGACTAATTCAGCAACGATTCAAGGGCAAGTTAATAAAGCTTTTAGTTTAGTGGCTTTGGACTATATGCAGGTAGATGATGATCACACAAAACGCCTTTTGGAAGAGTTAAAAAAAGTTGTCGAATTTCTACAGGGACGCACAGATTCGATGATTTTTATCTTAAATCGGGTCGATAATCGAGGAGCGGATGATTTACCTCTGCCAGTGCGGATTGATAAGTTAAGAGAGGAAATTAAAGAGGTTTTATCACTGCCAGAACTTCCTGATGTCCTACCCTTTAATGCTCGTCTTTTATATTATGCTCAATGTGCTTGGGGTTCAGGATCTCTTCACGAACCATCAACAGTTGATCAAGCGACACGAGCAAAATTCCTAAAAGCACTTTTTGAAGACTGTTTTAATCGAATTCTTCAGTAGACATCTCCGAAAATCTCCAAATGCCCTCTATCGCTACTTTTGGAATCTCTAGCACTCCTGTGCCGGCTTCTCCAAAAGTAACGGATTCATAGGCTTTTTCAGTCACATTAATAATAACTAATGAATTTTATCTCTGATATACAATTATTTCTCAAAAGAATTCTGGGCAATTCTTAGATGGTAATACAATCGCTCCTATTCGCCATCTTATTAATCCACATACTGTCAAGATTACTGCTTCATAATTTTGCCTCTTTAACCGAAATCTTTCTGAAGCAACTCGATAAATTTTTATCAGTCTTATTAAATGTTCAACTACAATCCTTTGTTGGGCTTTTAACCGATTTTCTTCTCGCTTTTCCGCCGACATCTCTTGATTCCTCGGTTTCTTATACGGTGTATTAATTGCTGTTTCTCCTACATAAGCTTTATCCCCTCTGTATTTTTGATTATTCCCCAATTCCTGGCTTCTTTCTCTCCACAATTTCAGATCACTTGTTGCTCCGGTATAACCCACAGCTACATCCACTATTTCTTTTCCATTTGGCATGACAATGACTTGATTTTTAAAGGTATGTGTCTTTTTCTTTCCTGAGTAATATTTTTTCTGCTCTTCATTGTCTGTTGGTCTTTCCCTGGGCTGTTCATAGCTATCTACTACTAACTCAAATTCCACCAGAATTTTTTCTACCCACTCCCAATCACTCTCGTTTTTTTTTACTTGCTCTAGCAAACTCGCTGGTAGTAATTCTCTCAAGATTTTTATCCAGTTATGGAAAATATCATTCGCTGTTGATTCACTGACTTCAAACTGTAACCCTAACATTTGAAATGTCGGCATTTGATGCAGATAAATTAGAGTCAGTAAGATTTGTTCCTCCACAGATAATTTCTGCCGACGACCCCCACCTGCTTTAATCAACCTGATTTTAGTTTTTTCTTTTTCCTGTCGTTTTTCTTCTTCTAATAACTCCGCAGCTTGAATGAGTTCTATCATCTGTTCATATTCCATCCCTAATAGCCTTTTTGCTTGCTGGGGATTCTTGTCCAGATAGTCTCTTAATTTACTCATCTCTAATCCGGGGTAAAATTTAATTTTATCATCTTTTTACCCCTCCTTTTTTCTATTTTGGAGATGTCTATTGAGGAAAACTTTGAGCAGGAAAAACAGTTCTGGCGTGATTTTGAAATTAAAAAAGATCATGCAACATCAGTCTGTGAAAATTTAAAAGAAGATAGTCGTCAATCTTAAGACGGCTATTGTATAATTTTAGGGAGCATATTGCTCCCACCCTAAACCATCTATCTTTTAGGATTTAAGATGCTATTATGTTTGTTACAATATTAAACAAAGTCGCAGATCAAATAAATCAGAAATATCGAGGTATCCCACACGATCGTTTATTTGAGGATATCGATCCTTTATTTGAGGCTATCAAGATTTGGTGTAAAAAACTCGATCTAAACGACGATGAAACTAATTATATTAAGGACATTTATTGTCGAGATGAAGTAAAAGAGTTAACAGATTATCTTGATGAAGAATGGAAATTCAATTTTTTGTTTAAACGTAGTAAGTTATATGATTTAGAATTTTGGAAGGTAATAAAAATAAAAGGTAAGGATGAAAATATAAAATTTATTGTCCTTATTGCCTTTGCTATCACCGCAATTTGTTACTGTATATATAAACTAGATAAACTAGATAAAGAACAACAAATAACTCGTAGAGAAGGAACTATAAAATCGAGTAATGATCCATCTTTTACAGTTCAAAATCCCTCAGATAAAACGCTTCCTCCTTCTCCAAATCCAACCATTACTAAACAGTTTTTAGTTTTAGTAGTTTCTCATGCAGAGGCTGGTTTTCTTGAATCACTCCAAGCACAAGAACGCATTGATTTTAAAGATGGAGAATCTCTTTATGAAATCACGAAATATTTATGGGTAGGGACTGAAGATAAATATTCTAAGATCGAAGCTAATATTAGCGATTATTCAGTCGCCAAAGGAGCAGAATCAGAATATGATATTTATCTAGTCTCTATCGAGCTAAACCAAGCTGATGAAGGGTTCAATTCTAATGTGAATCAACTCGATAGATATGATGCTTTCCGTAAATTAGCTGATTTATCAGTTAATCTTACAATCTCCCCTAGATTGCAAATGGAAGCCTACGAAAATATTGGAGTTTATAATCGTTAAACAGGAGCAATTAAAATGTTAATTGATACCACTCTTTTAGTTAAAAATCCCGAAATTATCAAGGGTTTATTAGATGGTTCAATGACACGCTATGGAAGCGTAATTCGATGGGCTGCGGGTACTGCAAATGGGGGTCAAATTGTCCGCCATTTAGCCGAAACGCCGGGACTAACTAGCAAACTGATGACAGTTCCCTTTTCCCCCATCTTGGGAGGAGTTGATATTATTGGTCATGGGCTTACCTATCATAAATTAATGGGTATTGAAAAAACTTTATCCTCAGTAATGGGATTAACTCAAATTGCTGCGGGCGCGAGTGTTTTAAACCTTGGTGTGAGTATTGCTGGTTTTGCCTATATGGGCTATAAACTGCACCAAATTCAAAATACTTTAGGTCACATTCAACAGTCAATGGAAGCAGGATTTAACCGAGTTGAAGCTGACTTAAATCGGATTGAAAATAACTTAAACGCGGGTTTTAATCATCTTGATCAGCGCTTAAATCAAGTTGACAATAGTTTAGATATTATCTCTGGACAATTAGCTTATCTGTATTTATTAGTAGAAGATAGTCGCCAAAAACAAAAAAGCCTCGCTAAAGCGATTTCCCATCTTCATCAAGCGATGCTAATTAAAGAAATTGCGGCTTTAAAAGCTGAACTTGATGATCGCTCTCGTTTTCCTGATGAATCACCCAGATCGACCATTAAAACAGCTTCCAGAGTGCGATTATTTCTCAGTAATCAAGCCATACAAGCTACCCCAGAATTAGATGCTGAAATTATGCTTAATGCTGATGTTTCTATTCAAGGTTGGGCTGTAGCCATCGCAACAGAAGCCAATCTTCTCCTAGAAATAGGAAAAAATCAAGAAGCTAAANGTTTTTGATGAATATTTACCCAAATGGAACTATCGAGCCGTACCTCAACTCACTCATTAATCCATTTATTGATTTTTCATTCCTAAATTTGATCAAGCTTGGACTCATCGCCAAATTGCAGTAGCTGAATATTTAGATAGTTTGAGCGAACTTTCAGCCAGATTAGAAAGTTTAGAATCTTTTGCCGATCTGTGCGAAAGTAAAGGCGTGAAAAGCAGCCAGGAAATTATCCCTGGGAATGACGCTGAACCGGGTATATATGCACTATAAGATATGCGAATACTACTAATAAAAGAAAAGCACCACAAATGAAGCAAAATTCGGCTAAGAGTGGCAGTATTGATGAATCAGAAAGAGCTTTTGGTGCAAAAGAAAAAGCGATCGCAGAATTTCTCGAAAGAGAGGGAAAAAATGTTAAAGCCTTAGCAGAAAAAACTGATGGAGGTAGAAATCCCGATGCTGAGGTAGATGGAAAACCCACTGAATTTAAAAGTCTGGATTTTGGTGCTACAAGCGCAACAGTAAAAAATCAGATCAACAACTCAATTAGACGAGGGGGACAAGCTAGAGATATAATTATAGATGCTAGGACATCTGGGTTGATAGAGTCTGAGGCAGAACGAGGTTTGGAGAGGGCGAAAAATATTACACGCGGAAAAATCGATTGCGTCCGAATTATTGGCGATCGCTATGATATCACTTTTACTGAGTTTCAATAAAGGAGGTTTTTATGTCTCGCACACTAGATATTTTTGTAAACTTTCCCCAGAAAATAGAATATTTAATCAAAGAATTAGAGTTGATATTGGATTTAAAATTCGATATTTTTTCTGATGGGACTGACAACTGGTATGAGTTTCGTAACTCAACAATCACTCTTACTATAGGAAAGCATGATTTTGAAAATGATCGAGATATTAAATTTGAAGAATACCCTTATAATCTATCAATCAGAGCCCTAAATATCTCCAATGAATTTGAGAGAAAAAAGTGGTCTGATGATTTTGCGAGTTATGTTTTCCAAAAGTTGAAAGAGACTGAAAGGTATCATTTAATGCTCGTGGATAACTTACAAGTACAATTAGAGGAGTTTGTTCCCGTGGTGAAGGTTTGATCAAACATCACGGTACAGACAAGTGCTCAAATCAAAGGGAATATTAATCTAAGCTATATTTGCCACTCAGAGTAACTCCTTTATCTCAATAATAAAAATATTAATTCAGGGGATAACTGAAATATCCAGGGCAGTTTTTAATCAGAACATCAGCCCTTGAATTAGCTTTGATTAAATCAGCTTTATTCAGGATTAAAACTACCTCCGTATTCTCGCCCTGATACATTTTCAATGGCTTCTAAAGCCGCTTTTGATCCGGCGATAATATCTCGTTCTTCTCCTCCTAAATACAACCGTCCAAAACTTCCCACAGCCGTCACTTGCAGAATATTAATTAACGCGGCTTTTTCCGCTTCATTGGCGGCTAAAGCGGCATAAGCGGCGGGTTGAACTTCCAAAATATACAAACTTTGACCCCCTAAAATTAACTGACCTCGACGGTTACGATTAATAAGTTGAGCTTGATGGGGGTCAAGATTGCGAATAATTTGACTGGTCATAATTTGAGGTTTGAGGCGATCGCTTTCGCGTAAACCTAAAAAGTCCAAAATTGCCCGTCCGGCCGTCACCGTATCCCCTTGACGGCTAGAATGTATTTCCAAAAGGCCATAAAGCCGTTCAATAAACAACACCCCCGGACGTACAGACGTCGCTTTCAATGCCACATCTGTAATTCGGTTAATTTCAATCCCCGGTGATACTTCAATCCACAGGGAAGAATCCCCAGGTAAGGGTAAAAACCCCAGTGACACCGTACCAATATAAGCTGCGTGTTGCCGTTGCAGATTATCTAAATAAACGTAGCTGCGTAATTCTATACCCATTTTCAGTTATCAGTTATCAGTTATCAGTTATCAGTGGACAATCTCGCGTGGGCAACAGCCAACAGCCAACAGTCAACAATCAACCGTCAACCATCAATAAACTATGAGTATTGTGGCATTATTTGGGGCAATTGAAACGGGATTACTCTATGCCTTAATTGGTTTAGGGGTGTATTTGTCCTTTCGAGTCTTAGAATTTCCTGATTTAACCGTTGATGGCAGTTTCCCCTTGGGGGGTGCGGTGGTGGCAACTTTAATCCTTCAGGGGGTAAATCCAGCGATCGCAACCTTCATCGCCTGTCTAGCAGGTGCGTTAGCCGGGTTAGTTACCGCTTGGTTAAATGTTCAGTTAAAAATTCTGCATTTATTA
Source organism: Planktothrix tepida PCC 9214 (assembly GCF_900009145.1). Taxonomy (NCBI): domain Bacteria; kingdom Bacillati; phylum Cyanobacteriota; class Cyanophyceae; order Oscillatoriales; family Microcoleaceae; genus Planktothrix; species Planktothrix tepida. The sequence continues at coordinate 125,178 of NZ_LN889802.1, read as the reverse complement.
GCCAGTATTTTAACGATGATTTCCCTCTATTCAATTAACTTAAGAATTATGGGAAAACCAAATATTGCGTTATTAGGACAACCAACAATTTTAACCCCGTTACAACCTCTGTTTAACTCAATCCCTCAATGGCTTGTGATTCCGATAATTTTATTGGCAATTGTCATTATAATTAAAATCCTATTAGATCAATTTCTCAATTCAGAAATTGGGTTAGCTATGCGGGCAACGGGTGCTAATCCCTTGATGGCAAAAGCCCAAGGAATTACAACGGAAAGGATGATATTATTAGGAATGGCAATCAGTAATGGTTTAGTAGCATTAGGAGGGGCATTATTTGCTCAAATTTATGGATTTGCCGATGTCACAATGGGGGTAGGAACGATTGTTTTTGGATTAGCTGCGGTGATTATTGGAGAAACATTTATTGCGCCGACAACGGTTATGAAAGCCACATTAGGAGCAATATTAGGATCAGTCGTTTATCGAATAGCCGTTGCTTTAGCCTTAAATGCAGATTTTTTAGGATTTCAAGCCCAAGATTTGAATTTAGTTACCGCAATATTAGTGGCATTAGCTTTAGTTTTACCTCAATCTCGCAGTCGTTTAGGAACCTTTTTAAAACGGTAAGCTGATCCCATCTAACGGTCGGACAATATTCTGTCCATCACCCTTCTATCCGTCGTTTTTTATCAATTTAAAATGTACCCTTGATGAACGACAGATGACTTCAGGTGATTCAATGACTCACCTCAGAGGCTTCTGTAATGCTACAATCGCTCTAACAGGTGAGGGTAAAAAACCTGTCTAAACACCCGAATAACCGAACAGATTAACGCTATACTTTCACTCAGCACATCCCTTTGTGTTTAGACCGGGACTGTCAATTTCATGAATTCAGAAGAAAATCAAATCCGAGATCAAAACGACCCCCAAAAAGGCGATGCTTCTTCCTTCACAGAACCGTCTGTTCCCTCTAATTCAGAAACCGGAGGGAACCCTAGCAATATGAATCGTCTAGCCATTGCTGACCCTTGGGAGTCTAATGAACCGCAAACTCCCGAACCTGTATCAACACCCTCAACAATGCCCACCCTGTCTGAACGCCTAATGTCCGAACCCATAGAAGAAGTAACCACTCAGTTAGGTCAACGGGTAAGTACGTTACAGCGTCAAGAACAAGAACTTCAGCAAAAAATTGCTCAATTACAGGCGACTAACGCCAAAATGCAGCAAGAACAATTGGCCTTAACTCAGTCGATGGGGAAATTAATCTCCTCAGCGTTAGAGCAGTTAGAACAACGTAAACAAACCTTACAAATTGAAGTTGAAAAACTAGAACGTCGCCGCGATCGCATTCAAAAAGAAATGCGGACTTCCTTCGCCGGAGTTTCCCAAGAACTCGCCATCCGTGTGCAAGGATTTAAAGATTATTTAGTTGGAAGTTTACAAGATTTAGTCGCCACGACTGAACAATTAGAACTTTTACCTGAAACTCCTCCCCAACCGCCCCTGCGAGAAATTGCTCCCCCCCCTCAAGCACCTCAACCGTCCCGGATAGAGAATGGAGACAACTCCCAAAGTACCCTTATTCCCCAATTTTCTGAACAGGGATTTCAGGAACAAACCAAGAGAATTCGCCAACTCCTCGATCAATATCGCAATTCTCCCGATTATTACGGTGCTCCTTGGCAATTGCGGCGTACCTTTGAACCCATCCACGCCAAACGGGTCTCTAATTGGTTCTTTACCCAAGGAGGACGGGGTGCGTTACGGACGATGGGGAGTCGTTTACAAAATATTTTGATTGCTTCTGCGACGATTTCCGTTCTCAGAAATCTCTATGGAAACCGTTTAAGAACCTTGGTTTTAGCCAATACTCCTGAACGTTTAGGAGAATGGCGACGGGGATTACAAGATTGTTTAGGAATTGATCGCCGAGATTTTGGGCCAGAACAGGGAATTGTATTATTTGAAGAGCCAGAAGTCTTATCTCAAAAAGCCGAACGTCTAGTCAAAGAAGGACGATTACCCTTGATTATTATTGATGATATGGAAGACAAAATTAGTCTATCTTTACTTCAATTTCCCCTGTGGTTAGCCTTCGCTCCCGATCCCCAAACCCTACAACAACAACCCATTGAAAGATTTTAAATCCAATATGTGGAACAGGCATCTTGCCTGTTAATCAGTTATCAAGTATCCGCATCATCAGTTATTAGTTATCAGTTAACTGTTGTTTGTTCCCTGTTCTATAAAATAATGGAATTTAAACATGATTGAATGGTTATTAATTAATACAGGATTATTAGTAACAGCCTATTTCCTGGGTTCTATGCCAACGGGATATGCAATTGGACGTTGGTTTTATGGAGTTGATATTCTGGCTGAGGGTTCCGGTTCTACAGGGGCTACCAATATCCTCAGAACCTTGGGAAAACTCCCAGCATTGTTAGTGTTACTGATTGATATTTTAAAAGGAACATTAGCAGTTGTTCTGGTGTTTTGGGTTTATTCCCTTTCCTTAACCTCTGAACTCGCTCAAACGGCGGGAATTCAAAATCTGGATCAATTGCAATATTGGATAGCAATTTTGGCGGGATTAATTGTTATTATTGGTCATACAAAATCCATTTGGATTGGATGGAGAGGAGGAAAATCTGTTGCTTCTAGCTTGGGGATTTTATTCGCCTTAGATTGGAAATTAGCTTTAGCCACATTAGGAATTTTTGCCTTAGTTTTAGCGATTTCTCGAATTGTTTCCTTGAGTTCGATAGCAGGTGCAATTGGGATTGGAATTTTAATGATTGTTACAGGAGAACCTTTACCTTATCAAATATTTGCGATCGCTGGGGGAGTTTATGTCATCTGGCGACATCGCAGTAATATTGATCGGATTCTCAAAGGAACAGAACCCAAAGTTGGCGAAAAATTAACATCCCAAGTTCAATCATAAGCTCAACCTTAAAATTATTCGTTAAGATAAAGTCAACAACAGTTTGATTTCGATTAAATTCTATCTTTTGATAGAGAACTTATTCCTGTTCTGGCAGGGATTAGGTGCGAATCCAGATTATGGAACCAGGGAGTATCAAAATGGCATCTCTATCTCGTCTATTTGGATCAAATCAAAACGCACCTAAACTATCCCTGCGGATTGTTTTTGTCGTTCCTTTCCTGTTACAAATTTTTGCCTCGGTCGGATTAACCGGATGGTTATCCTTTCGCAATGGTTCCATCGCCGTTAATGATTTAGCAACTCAATTAAGAATTGAATTAAGTAATCGTATTCAACAGGAACTTCACACCTATTTAGAAACTCCCCATATTGTTAATCAAATTAATGTTGATACCTTAAAAATGGGATTAATTAACCTCAATAATACGTCCCAGATGGAACGGTATCTTTGGAATCAGTTACAACAATTTCAAACCGCAAGTTATATTGGTGTTGGATTGCAAAATGGCTATTATATTGGGGCAAATCGTAACGATGATGGCACAATCGAATTTGATATTGTTGATCAAAGAACATCAGGAAAATTTGAAAAATGGTTAACCAATAATCAAGGCGATCGCAGTCAATTATTAAGTGTTCGAGAGAATTACGATCCGAGAGTTCGTCCTTGGTATAAAGCGGGGGTGAAAGCTGGAAAACCCGTTTGGAGTGAAATTTATGCCTATTTTGGTTCCAGAGTTCTCGTGATTTCAGCTAACCAACCCATTTATAATCAAAAAAAACAGCTATTAGGGGTAGCGAGTACCGATTTAACATTAGAACGCATTAGTCAGTTTCTCAATAGTTTAAAAATTGGCAAAACCGGACAAACCTTTGTTATGGAAAAAAACGGCTATTTAGTCGCGACATCCACTTTAGAAGAAACCTTTATTGTTAATGCTAAAAAAGAGGAAACAGAACGGATCAAAGCCGTTAAAAGTAGTAATCCTTTAACCCAAGCCACCTCTCGTTATTTAGTAGAACATTTTGGTAATTTAGATCAGATTCAACAGTCAACTCAACTTACTTTTGAGATCAATGGTAAACAACAATATTTACAAGTCACTCCTTTATCTGATAAACGGGGAATTAATTGGTTAATTGTGGTTGTTGTTCCTGAATCGGATTTTATGGCAGAAATTCATGCGAATACTCAAACCACGATTTTATTATGTTTAGTGGCGTTATTTGTAGCCACCTTATGTGGAATTTATACCGCCCGTTGGATTAGTACCCCGATTTTACGCCTCAGTCAAGCCAGTCAAGCGATCGCTAGTGGAGAACTCGATCAAACCATTCCCGTAGAATCCATTCAAGAATTAGGAATTTTAGCCCATTCTTTTAATACAATGACGCAACAGTTAAAAGCGTCTTTTCATGAATTAGAAAAAACGAATGCAGAACTCGAACAACGAGTTGAAGAACGTACCGCAGATTTAAGGTTAGAAAAAGAACGTTCAGAACAATTATTATTAAATATTTTACCCGAAGCCATTGCTGAACAACTCAAACAAGATACAAAAGCGATCGCATCTGCGATTGAAGAAGTGACGATATTATTTGCTGATATTGTCGGATTTACGCCACTTTCTTCTAAAGTTCCTCCCATAGAATTAGTCGGTGTTCTCAATGAAATGTTTTCCATTTTTGATAATTTAGCCGAACAGAATGGATTAGAAAAAATTAAAACCATTGGGGATGCTTATATGGTGGTCGGTGGTTTACCCTTACCCAAACCCAATCACGCAGAAGCGATCGCAAATATGGCGTTAGGAATGCAAGCTGCTATGTCTCAATTTCAAGCGCCTTTAGAACGATTTAATATCGGATCTCAATTTCAAATTAGAATCGGAATTAATACGGGTTCTGTCGTCGCAGGTGTGATTGGAATTAAAAAGTTTATTTATGATTTATGGGGAGATGCGGTTAATATTGCTTCTCGGATGGAATCTTCCGGGGAACCGGGACGTATTCAAGTCACAGAAGCCACTTATGAACGAATTAAAGATCAATATAATTTTGAAAAACGGGGTAAAATTTCAATTAAAGGGAAAGGAGAAATGACCACTTATTGGTTAGTGGGTAAAAAATAAATCTTGATTAGCATTATAAACTATTTCAACCTGACGGGTTTGTCACCCCGCCAGCACTAATTCACTCAGGATAGCCCCTATGCCCAAACTGCGTGTTCAGGGTATGATTAAACTGTTTATTCTTCCTCTTGTTTTCCTAAATAAACTTCAATCACACGGGGGTCATTTTGAACTTCATCCATATCCCCTTGACACAATACCGAACCTTGATGCAAAACCGTTACTGTTCGAGCAATTTGTCGGACAAATTCCATATCATGTTCTATCACAATAATAGAGTGACTTTCGGCTAACGCTAATAACAAATTGCCGACATTTTCCGTTTCTTCATCGGTCAGACCCGCTACCGGTTCATCAACTAATAATAAATCAGGAGATTGTGCCACTAACATTCCGATTTCTAACCGTTGTTTTTCCCCATGAGATAATAAGGCGGCGGGAAAATCAGCTTTAGCAATTAATCCAACGGTTTCTAACAGTCCCGCAACGGTTCTAATTTCTCCCCCAGTTGTGCGTTGAAATAAGGTAGGAAATACATTTTTATTGCGGTTACACGCTAAATCTAAATTATGTCTAACCGTTAAATTCAGATAAATTCTAGGGGTTTGGAATTTTCGCCCGATGCCAAAACAAGCAATTTGATATTCGGGCATTTTTCTAAGATTACGCCCTTTAAAAATTACCTGTCCTTCGGTGGGTTGAACTTTGCCCGTAATCACATCTAAAAACGTCGTTTTTCCAGCTCCATTGGGGCCAATAATTACTCGTAATTCCCCCACATCCATACTAAAAGTTAGATGATTGAGAGCTTTAAATCCATCAAAACTGACGGTGACATCGTTAATCTCTAAAATTTTAGCAGTCATGGTTTTAATCTTTGGTTATGTTATGTTCAAATTCTTCTCGTTCTAACTCGGTTTCCGGGTCTTCTTCTAAACTGGGATAGGTAATAACGACTTTGGGAAACCCGAATAAAGACCGAATTTTATCAAATCCAACGGTTCGCATCCATCCCACAATTCCATCGGGTAATACTGTCACCACAATTAGGAATAATGCTCCTTGGAAAAACAGCCAAACTTCGGGAAATTGTTCACTCAATACAGTTCTTCCTAACCGAACTAATAAGGTTCCTAAAATTGCCCCAACCAAGGTTCCTCGACCGCCCACGGCGACCCAAATCACCATTTCAATTGAAAAGGCAACATCCATGGCATTTGGGGTAATAATTCCGGTTTGGACAGTATATAATGCCCCTGCAATTCCAGCAAAAGCTCCTGAAATGGAAAAGACTAAAACCTTAAACCAAGTGGGATTATAACCGGAAAATCTCAGGCGAAATTCATCATCTCGAATGGCAATTAATAAATTACCAAACCGTCCACTGGTTAACCAACGACAAATTAAATAGATGGCAATTAAAAACAGAATGGTAATTTCATAAAACGCTAACTGAACTGGAGGAGAACCAACCACAAATCCGAAGATTTTATCGGTTTCTGTTTTTAATCCGTTAGTTCCGTTAATTAGTTGTTGTTGACCGTTAAAGAAGTTAAAGAAAACGATTAACGCGGCTTGGGTAATAATCGAAAAGTATACGCCTTTAATCCGGTTTCTAAAGACTAAATACCCTAATAATCCAGCAACAATACCCGGAATCACAATAACCGCAAACAGGGTAAAGGGAAAGGAATAAAATGGTTTCCATAAACCGGGTAAATCATTCACACCATAGAGGGTAAAAAATTCGGGAATTTCTCCAGGGGGAAGTTGCAATTTAATATACATGGCTAGGGCATAACCCCCTAAAGCAAAAAAGATGCCATGTCCTAAACTCAATAATCCCGTATATCCCCAAATTAAATCAATGCCTAATGCAGCAATTGATAATGCCAGAAATCGACCCAATAGTTGTAACCGAAAAATCGGTAAAATCAAGGGCATCAGAATCGCAAAAAATAAACTAAATCCAATAATTACTGCCCCTTCAATCAGCAGTTTTTGACGTTTCTGTTTTTTAGTTTTTGCTAGAATGCTAATCTCATCCTTCATAGTTCAGCCGTTCTCCCTTTCTGTGGAAAAATTCCTGATGGTTTGACTTGTAAAAAGGCAATAATTAACACGAACACCAAGACTTTTGCCATACTGGTTGTTGCAAAAAAATTAAAGAAATCAACGAAGAATGGCGCAGCATTGATGTTAGTTAATAATAAGGCTAAGGTTCCTGAACCAATTAAATAACTGCTGACACCAATAGCAAAGGCGGCAATTACGGCTCCTAAAAGATTTCCGACTCCTCCAACAACGACAACCATGAAGGTATCCACAATATAATTTTGTCCCGTATTAGGGCCAACTGATCCTAATAATGTAATCGCACATCCAGCAATTCCAGCAAGTCCTGAACCAATGGAAAAAGTCAGCGCATCAACGGTGCTTGTGGGAATGCCTAAACAAGCGCTCATGGTACGATTTTGAGTGACAGCGCGAATTCTTAACCCCCAATTAGATTGGTTGAAAAACCAATTAATTCCGATTAAACAAAGAATCGTTAAAACAATAATAAAAACACGGGAATAGGGGATTTGAAATGTTCCTAATTCTAAGCCTCCTCGCAGCCAAGGTGGAGCAGTTACATCGACGTTTCTGGCACTAAACCAAGGTTTCGCTAAAGCTTTTTGGCTTTGTCCAATAACTAATCCGACTGTTAAGGCTATTCCTGATGATAATAAAAACAAAACAGAAATCGCCCACTGTTGAATTTTCTGCCAATTAGTCTGACGACGCAGTACCCATAATCCTCCAAAAAATAGCAGACAAAAGATAATAATCCCCATCAGAAATGTGGTACTGATACTCCGAACCAATTGTTGCAAAATTAAACTCACACCCCAAGTGGCTAATAAAGTTTCTAAAGGTCTTCCATAAAGAAACCGAATCACACCTCGTTCTAAGGCTAATCCTGCTAAAGCCGTGACAATAAAGGCAATGGGAATCGCAAAAATAATATAGGTACTAAATAAAGGTTCGCCTAACGGTTTGAAGATATTTTGAACGACAAACGTTGTATAGGCACCTAACATAATCAGTTCCCCATGGGCGAGGTTAATCACACCCATAAGTCCAAAAACAATAGCGAGTCCTAATGCTGCCATTAACAACACCGAACCGATGCTAATTCCATTAAAGATGGCAATGAATAGGTCTTGCATTTTTTAGGAAAATCTGTAAATTGTAGCAGGGAATAGGGAAAAATTAGAAAGTCAAAGTCCCCCTTTTTCAGGGGGATTTCGGGGGATCTAATCTAGGATTAATTATGTCCCGTCAAGTTTATATTTTTCGCCTTTTTTGGGATCTGTCCAGTCACAACCAAAGCCTTTTGTTGCTGGCACAAATTGGTTCCAGGGAACGGGATCAACAGGGCCTTCTGTTGCCCAAACAATATTAAATAATCCATCATCTCTAACCTGTCCAATTCGCACAGTTTTAGAAATATGATGGTTCGGGAACATCGTGACTTGACCTTCTGGAGCATCCATACTTTGACCAACAGCCGCTAATCTAACTTTTTCTAAATCATCAGCCGTTCCCGCTTTTTCGACCGCTTGTTTCCACAAATACACCATAATATAAGCGGCTTCCATGGGGTCATTTGTGACTCGATCTTGTCCATATTCCGCTTTAAAAGCTTCTACCCATTTTTTATTAGCAGGAGTATCAACGGTTTGGAAATAATTCCAAGCTGCATAGTGACCTAAAAGGAATTCTTTACCAATTTGTCGCACTTCTTCTTCCGCAATACTCACCGACATTACAGGATACTGCTCAGGAGTCATCCCTGCACCCTGTAATTGTTTGAAGAACGCCACATTACTATCCCCATTGAGGCTATTAAAAATTACGCCTCCGTTGGGTAAAGCTTGTTTAATTTTGGTAATAATGGGGGTAACTTCCGTATTGCCTAACGGTAAGTAATCTTCGCCAACAGTTGTTCCACCAATGGCTGCTAATTGTTCTTTAATAATGGTGTTTGCAGTGCGAGGAAACACATAGTCTGATCCGACTAAGAAAAATTCTTTCCCTTTATTATCAAATAACCATTGAACAGCAGGTTCAATTTGTTGGTTTGGGGCGGCACCTGTATAAAAAATGTTTTTAGAACATTCTTGACCTTCGTATTGCACCGGATACCATAACATATGGTTTTTGGATTCAAAGACATCTTTTACCGCTTTACGACTAGCTGATGTCCAGCATCCAAACACCGTCACAACTTTATCTTGATCGATCAATTTTTGGGCTTTTTCGGCGAAGGTCGGCCAGTCAGAAGCCCCATCTTCAATTACGGCTTCAATTTGTTTACCGAGTACCCCACCATTGGCATTAATTTCTTTAATTGCTAATTTTTCGGCTTCAACAACGGTGGTTTCACTAATTGCCATTGTTCCACTCAAAGAGTGAAGAATTCCAACTTTAATGGTATCGCCACTTCCTGTGCTGGTACTTGCAGTTGTAGCGGTTGGATTGGGAGTATTTGCTGTTGTTGGGCTGGTGGTATTGACAGCAGAGTTAGCACAACCTTTGAGGAAAAAGGCACTTCCAAAGGCTGCCGAACCATACACTAAGAATTTGCGTCTACCTAATCTTTTTTTCACGATGACTATTTAGGTATTTAACTTAAAAAAATGGATGAAGAATAGGTCATTTTCTTTACCCTGTTAGCCAATAATATATCGGTTAACTTCCCCCATCGAACCGTAGATAAAAAAGCTTAAAAATGACCCATTAACTACGATTCGATCAAGATATGGTATGAACAATTTCCCATTCAGGCTTTGTATACTAAAGGAATTCTAAACTGTGAATTGTAATCTACAATACAAAATATCCAAAATTATTAAAAAGTTAATTATATTAACATGGATTTTTCCTGAAAACCTAAAATTTAACATCAAGAAAATAACGCGAGTATTGCTTTAACTTAACTCCCGAAAAAACCAGAGGCTTCTATTAAGAACCTCTTTTGTATTCAACAGTTGCATTGAAGATATGCAATTTAAGGATTATACAGCAGAACAGGCGTCTTGACCGTTGANCAACAACTCAAAGAATGATAGCCGACAATATCAATTATCTTTGCCTTTTGTGTACCTAATTTTTTTAGAATGAAACAGCCCTGGACTTTTTGATTTTGGGTTAATTGTGAGCGATCGCAACTGGGGAAATGGTGCGTGCGCTGCGCTTACACACCCTACAATATTATTTTAATTTTATCATATTTAAGGGGAGGGGAAACAACTTAGTATACTAGAGTTAAAAATAAAGTTGAGCAAATATTATGCACAGAGTTGTAAAATCACATCTTGATAAATTGGTTTAAGAACATTCCCTGTTAACCCCAAGGTAAAATTATGAATTCTCAATTATCCCAAAAACATCGGAATCAATTAACACTTTATTAGATGATGTTTTGAGGGTTGATTATTTACCTGATGAAGCGTAAGTCCTGACTATTTTCTGGCGAGTGAGGACACTCGCATTACTGAAACTCGAAATAGTTATGAAATAAGAGCAATAAAACGAGCTTGTTGAAAGCGGCGATCGCAAATTATACTATTATTTTCACAACTAACTTCAACCTCATCAATCCAGGCTTTTTGTAAATTAAAGCCATGTAATTGTAACTGAATTTGCTGATATGAAAAAGCATAATCTCCTTGTTGTTCCCAGGTCAATGTCATTGAATTTCCGTTTTCCTTCATCCCATCTCCTGAAGAATCAATAGGATCTGACTCAGTTGCTGCTAGTAAGTTAGGAAGCAGTTGATTGGTTGTTGCTGAGGTGAAACTGGGTTGAAGTTGAAATTGATCAATTCTTGAGGTTTCATATCCATCTCCTGCATCACTATATAATAGTCCTTGAGCGTTTCTTTCACGGGTGGGATAGAGATGTAAGATTAAGGTTTTTTCCTCTTCCATTGGGATAATACTTCCGGCTTTTATTAATAAAGGAATTTGTTCTAAGGGAGCATCAAATTCAACAGTTTGGGAACCTGTTAATTTCTGATCATCCCAAAAATGATACCATTCTCCTTCGGGTAAATAGACATTGCGTGATCGCATTCCGGGTTCATAAATCGGACAGATCATTAAAGCATTTCCCAATAAAAACGCATCATCAATATCCCATAAATTACTATCCGTTGGATCAAGCCAAAATATGGGACGCACTGGGGGATATCCTTGTTGATGAGTTTCCCAAGTTAAGGTATAAATATAGGGAATTAATCGATAACGTAATTTCAAGAATTCGCGTAAAATACTTAACGTTGGTTCTCCATATATCCAAGGGGTTCGATGTTCGACGTTATTAGAAGAATGGGTGCGATAAAACATCATAAAAGTTGACATTTGAAACCAACGTAAATACAATTCTGCGCTAGGGTTTCCTTGAAAACCTCCGGTGTCTGAACCACTATAGGGAATACCCGATAATCCTAACCCAATAACTGTTGAAATGGTTTGACGTAAAGCCGCCCAACTCGACTCAATATCCCCCGTCCAAACCCACGCATAACGTTGTAAACCTGCCCACCCTGCACGAGATACAATAAAAGGGCGATGATGGGGTCGAGATTGACATAAACTTTCAAAAGCGGCGGAGGATTGTAACATTCCATAAACGTTATGAATTTCTCGATGATCTCCGCCTCGACCTTCAACAAAATGGCGAGTTACTTTAGGTAATGAACGATCTCCCCACGCAATAAAAGCCGCAGGTTCGTTCATATCATGCCAAAACCCTCCAACTCCAACTTCTAATAAATATAAATATTGTCGTGTCCACCAACGGCGTACCATTGGATGGGTAAAATCAGGAAAAACTGTCCATCCTGGCCATACCGGGGCGACGACTAATTCACCGTTGGGATATTTACAAAAAGCATGAAGAATTTGCCCTTGTAAAAACATTTGATTATGGCGAGTATATTTAATTCCAGGGTTGAGAATACTAATAAATTTAACGCCATGAACTTCGAGTTCTTGAATAAACCGTTTTAAGTCAGGAAATCGTTTGGGATCAATCGTAAAAGCTTGATAATCTACCATGACATCAATATCAAGATGAATGGCACTTAAAGGTAAATCATTTTTTTCAAAATTACGATAGGTTTCTCTGACTTGGGTTTCAGTTCCAAACCCCCAACGAGAATGATGATAGCCTAATGCCCAACAGGGAGGAAGGGGAGAATGTCCGGTTAATTCGGTGTAATTTTCTATTAATTTAGGGAGAGAACCTAGGGTGAAATAGTATCGCAATGCACCGCCACTAAAATTAGCTGTTGCTGTGTCTGAAAATTGAAAAATTGCTTCATGAGGATTTTCATAAAAAATTAAATAACTCCCTTGTTCATGTAATCCTAAATAGAGGGGAATACACAAATACATGGGGTCAGAACCCGGACTATATTGTCCGGCTGCATCAAAATTCCACATTCTAAATTTTTTCGGTTCTGCGGTGGGTTCCCCTTTTTCATTGATTTCTTTTGCTAATCGTAAATTTAAGGGAAATGAACGTTCTCCTAACCCATAAATATGTTCTTCAGGTCGTAAATTAGCTCGATGTATCCATTGTTCATTTAACTTTTCTGGAGGGTATTCTTCGCGGATTAATTGGTGTTGATGATCGAAAAATTTAAGATGACCTTCATCTTGAACCTGGATCGTTAATGTTGCGTTTGGAGAGGTAACAGTCCAAGTATTTTCGACTTGATTTAAAATTGGTTCTAGGATTTCCCAGTCGTGACGTTCAATACCATAAGGATAAGGTAGAATAGTCGGTTTCCAGGTAATTCTGACAAAATCATCGGTTAAAAAGGTTAGTTCTAATTCTGCTTTCTCAAAATAAAATATTGTGCCTGTTTCTGTGTTTGCTGCTCTTAATAATTTCCCTGGTGTATCTCCCGTTTCTGAGGAGTGAGGTTGTAGTGGGGAAATATTGCGGTCAGCGCGATCGCGTTTATAAGAATATAAGATAGCTTGAGGGGTGTAGGTTAAATAAATTAAATTGACCCAGAAAAATTTCCATTTTAAGTATAATTTTTTGAGAAATATTTTCATTTTATTAAAATAAAAAACTTTATGGATAAAAGAATCAAACGCTCACCTATTTTAACAATGGAAAAACTGGGGACACCCCTATAGCCCCCAGGCATAGCCTGTTGATAAATTTTTCAAGGTTTAACATCCTTAAGCTGCTTTTGGTATTTGTTGATCTTGAAATGCGGGCTGGGGAGTGGGTTCTAATTTCCAACCTGCTTTAAATAATTTTTGATAGGTAGCCCACCCTTTAGAACCACCTGGAATAGGATAATCAGGAACAGAATAATTAGCCATTAAATAATAAGGAACCCAAGGTTTATTGACATCAAGGCGCAAATGTAAAATTTTTTTGCCATCGCCTCCACACCGGGAGAGCCAACACATTTGTCCAGTCATAATTGACTCCTTTTTTAATTAGAATCTTGATTGAAATCAAGGTTAAACCATCACACGTTCTCTAAATCCTTACTTTTATTCTGTTTTAGGGAAAATCAATTGACCTCTACATAAGGTTTGATTTATCTAGGAAAATAAATCTATCTTGCTGGGTAATAGAGAATTAATATAAAGGTAATTCTTTTGCTCGTATGGATGTGAAGCAAAAATTCACTGGTATCAAGCCCACAGCAAAGGTGCGATCCTTTGGGGTTTGCAGTAAAATAAATTAATAGAGGAGTTTAGTCACAATGCTTTACTCATTACAGGAGTGAAAAACTATGACGGCCTTAGCTCAAAAGATTCTTAATACTTTTGATAGTTTGGCTGACGCAGAGCAACTTGAGATTGGGCTAGAAATCTTGAGGCGGCTTGTGCATTTTGACTTTCCACCATTGACAGATGAAGACTTTATCTTAAATGCTGAAGAGTTATTCTTAGCATTAGATCAACAAGAAATTGATTATGAATAGTCCTGAGCGTGGCGAAGTCTGGCTTGTCGATCTGGGCTATGTGGCAAAAGTTAGACCATGCTTAGTGGGAGATTAGGGTCATTCCTCATCTAGTTTAGCTTGTAGTACATCCATTCTGGGATTAACCCATCTTTGATGCCAATAAGTTACTAAGTCTTTTTGTGTAAATTTTCGCCAGACAACAGAATCTGTCTCTCCTAATAAATATTCATTCCAATTTTCTGCCAATGGGCAACGATAGTATGCTCTCTGCCAACCAATACTTAACATATCTTCTGATAACCCAAGTTCTCTTAGTCCCCTTTTTAAGATACGCATTTTCCAATTAGGCCCCTTTCCATATTTGTATGTTTCAAAAACTTCCGGTGGTACAACTTGCTTAATTAGTTCCCAACTTCCATTTACTGTTATATGAAGATGACTTTGACCTTTAGTATAATCAACAAATTCCCAGTTAATCAAGCGATTATAAATTGCTGACTTTCCGAAAGCTCCTAGCGTATCAATATAAACAAGATCGGATTTTTTATTTTCTCCTGTAATAAGAGAAGATTTATTCTTATATTTTCTATAAAAGTCTTGACGCACTGTTGGAAACATTACAGCAAGAGCAACTAATTTTGAGGCAAGCACTCGATTGTAGGGAGGGATTGCTCCTAAAATATAGGCTGTCATACAGTTATACAGCCGTTTCAATTTCTGATTTTTTGTCCAATTAATAGAATTTTCATCTCGTACTCCCAGACCAATTACAGGGTCACAAAGTCCAATAATCCCGATCAATTTATGATTTTGGCTATCAAAAACAAAATATCGAATCCGTCTACCATAACCATTTGTAACGGGTATCGACCAGTGAGATATAGCATAGGCCCATAATTTTTGATGTTCTGCTATGGGTTCAACAACAACAAGATATGGATCTATATTTGCTTACCTTGATGAAAGCAAATGTAACCAGCAGCATAAATTGCTATGGCTAGACCATTATAAAACTGCTCACTGTTGTAGCTACCATCTATCGCATAGAACCTCCTATCGCTATCATCAATTTTGTCAAACTGAATAATTTCAAAGATTTGAGGCGTTTCTATATTTTCTTTATGTCCAATCACTGGAATGCCGTGATTTTTATTACTTCTGGTATTTATGTGCTTAGCAACTAGCTCGATAGCACTATCGGGGATCTGTTTTCCTGGCATATCTTACTTCTAGTAGTTTTATAACAAAGACAATCTATTGTAACAGTCGCTGCCCTGACATTCACATGATCGCTCTACACATTCAGCCCTGCAATCTAACCACGAGATAGGTTGTCTGTCAACTCCTATGCTTTCAATCTTAAAAGATCAGGAGCTAAGAGTATCAGAGATGGCAGCCTTGCATATCCCAACCCTCCAAAATTATAGAAACCGGGTTTCGGTATTGGGTTGTTGTGTTACCCGAAACTCACGATCTGCCTCTCTAAAAAATGCTATTATGGAATTAATCTAAATCATTAAAAAACGGGCTTGAGAGCATTTTAATTATTATGATTCAAGAAATTAATGCCATATTTGATGGTAAATCCCTGCAACTGGAATCTCCCTTAAACCTGGATATAGGTACAAGGGTTAAAATTATTGTTGAAACAATATTACCTCAAGAAAAACCCCAAAAAACATTTTTTGAAACCGCTCAATCTTTACAGCTACAAGGGAATCCAGATTGGTCTGAGAAAATTGATCAGTATTTATATGGGGAAACTGTTTCTGATCATGAATGAAGTTTTTTTAGATACTTCCTTTGCGATCGCGCTTTCTTCAATTACGGATCAACATCATGCACGGGCTGTTCAATTGGCTGCTCAACTGCAAGCTAGTCAAGCCCGTTTAGTTACTACTCAAGCTATTTTACTAGAAATTGGTAATGCACTTTCTAAATTAAAATATAGAATGGCTGCAATCCAACTATTAGAATCTCTTGAAGCTGATCCCAGTGTGGAAATTGTCTTGTTGACTCATGATTTGTATATGGCTGCATTCAATTTGTTTAAACAGCGAAAAGATAAAGAATGGGGTTTAGTCGATTGTCTGTCATTTATCGTTATGGGAAATCGAGGAATTACGGATGCACTAACCGCCGATACTCATTTTCAGCAAGCTGGGTTTCGAGCATTACTCAAAAACTAGACCATTCTAGTTAGATACATACTATAATAAAAGATTGGTGCAAAAAATTTTATGCGGAGAAGAAGTTAGATGGCTCGATATAGAGGCCCCCGTCTGAGAATCGTTCGTCGTTTGGGCGATTTACCCGGATTAACCCGGAAGACCCCCAGAAAGGCCTATCCCCCTGGACAACACGGTCAAGCCCGTCGCAAACGTTCAGAATATGCGATTCGGTTAGAAGAGAAGCAAAAACTGCGCTATAACTATGGTGTGTCTGAGCGCCAACTATTACGCTATGTCCGTAAAGCTCGCCGCGCCTCTGGTTCTACGGGTCAAGTGTTGCTGCAACTGTTGGAAATGCGTTTGGATAATACCATTTTCCGTTTAGGAATGGCCCCTACAATTCCGGCGGCTCGTCAGTTAGTCAGTCATGGTCACGTTACCGTTAATGGTCATCGCGTGAACATTCCTAGCTATCAATGCAGACCGGGCGAATTAATTGGGATCAGAAATACTGAAAAATCCCGTGAACTGGTAAAAGCCAATTTACAATATCCCGGTTTAGCCAACGTTCCTAGCCATTTAGAGTTAGATAAAGAAAAATTAACTGCGAAGGTGAATAGCGTCATTGAACGGGAATGGGTGGCTTTACAAATTAACGAACTGTTAGTGGTTGAATATTATTCACGTCAAGCCTAAGAGTTCCTCACCGTTCTATTTTATGTGGGGCGTTATCGGCTAAAAATAACGTACCCCACCCGGTTATTATTAAACCCTAAATCCAAAATCAATCAGGCTGCTATCCCCCAATTTGGGACATGGTTCGAGAGTAATTTCCTGTTGTACCAGAGTCCCGTTGTTTAAAATTAATATCGGGTTTAATTGTTAATAGGTTATTCACCTGTTCTCGTAACTCCTCAAACGTCACATTTTGACGCAGAGGAGTTTTTAAGTCAATTTGTCCGGTTTCATTGAGTAAACAAGGCCGTAACCAGCCATCAGCCGATAATCTCATGCGGTTACAGCGATCGCAAAAACATTCTGACATCTGACTAATAAATCCTAATGTTCCTTTCGCCCCCGGAATTTGAAAGACATCCGCAGGGCCGTTTCCCCTCACCTGTGCAGTTTCTAATCCCCATTTTTCTCGAATTTGTTGTCTTAATTCTTCTGAAGAAATCCAACCGCGATCAGCAAATAAATCGTTATTTCCAATGGGCATAAATTCAATAAATCTAACGTGCCATTGTCGTTCAATTGTTAATTTTGCTAACTCCAAAACCTCATGATCATTCACCCCAGGAATTACCACAACGTTTAATTTTAAAGGATTAAAACCCACCTCATAAGCAGCTTGTATTCCCTCCCAAACCTGTTGCCATCGGCTGCGTCCTCGGTTGCCGATAATTTGATCAAAAATATCAGGATCAAGGGAATCTAAACTAATATTAATCCGTCGCAGTCCAGCTTTATATAGATCCTCTGCCATTCCTGCTAATAAAAAGCCATTAGTTGTCATCGCCACATCTTTTGTTTCAGGAAAGGCGTTAATTTGTTTGACCAACTCTACCACCCCCGGACGTAATAAAGGTTCACCTCCGGTTAACCGAAATCGAGTAAACCCAACGGGGATAAATACCTCTCGCAACAGCGTTAATAGTTCATCCAGAGTCAACAAATTCTGTTGCAGGATATAATCAATTTCTGCTCCTTCGGGCATACAATATTGACACTGGAAGTTACAACGGTCAATCAAACTAATGCGAAGATAATCAACAAGGTTCATGGAATTTTAGGAGAATAACAGAATATTGTTCTTTCTGTATTATGTCGAATTTTTCTATTGAGGAAACACGAATTAATGATATAAGTATCTATTGAAGGCTGAGAGCGAGTTTTTAAATTCCAATGACACCAACTCAACCATCAGGACAAACCGGAGGAAGACCAACAGGTTCTCCAGCTAAAATTCGAGTTCATGATGATGTCGATACCATTCGCGGTAAATGCCGAGAAAATGAGTCAGCTATAATTTTAGCAAATGCCGGGTATAATGTAGAACAAAACCCTGCTATATCTGGTGATAAAGAGCCTGATTATAAAATAGAAGGTAGGATTTTTGATTGTTATGCTCCATCAACTGCCAATTTCTACAATATTATTGAAACAATTCGGAGTAAGGTAGAAAGAAAACAAGCTAGTCGGATTATTCTAAATCTAGCAGATAGTAAAGTTTCTGTTAAGAATCTCAAACAGCAGCTTATTGAAAGTTCTATTGAAGGTTTAGAAGAGATTATAATTATAACAAAGGATGCTCAGATTATTCCATTCTTTCCTTTTTAAAATTCAGGAGGAATTAGTTAATGTCATTAGATTATGAACTCAGACTAGAAACAAATTTTAATTCTAATAATATCTACGATATTTTATCTAATCAATTCGATTTGCAACCTGGGGAAGACCAACGATTATTTAATTCTGGAATTATTATTGGCGTTTCCCCGGAAAAACCAGCAACACAATATCTAATGCTAGAAAATTACGGATTTAAGCCAACAATTGATGTATGGTTTCGTCTCAAACATCAAGATGAAAAAATCTTAGGTAAACAAACTCTCTTGAATGTTTCAATATTATTATTAAGTCAAATTTCAGGAGATGCGGTACTATTATTTAATAGCGAAAAAACAGTTTTACAACGAATTAGCGGAGTTTTGATTTTTAATCAAAAACCTGAAACATGGCAGGATTCAGAATTATCTCAAGTTGAACTTAATTATCATGTTAAACCCTTAAAATCCCCCTTACTGGGTGATCCTTCCCCTAAAATTGCGATTCAACCTGCTATTTACTCTCGTTTACAAGCATTGGCAATTTCGCAAGGAAAATCTTTAAAACAGTTAACAAATGATGTATTAAAGGCAGGTTTAATAAATGAATAAAAAAAATTAAGTTATGAAAAAAGTTTTAGTCACGGGTGGAACTGGATTTTTAGGTCAGAAATTAGCGTTGAGATTGCATTCTTTAGGTCAGGATGTGACAATTTTAGGACGTAACTTAATTATAGGCGATTGCTTACAACAATTAGGACTTAAATTCTTACCCGTTGATATTACAAATTCTGATGCTATATTATCAGCAATGTCTGGACAAGAAGATGTTTTTCATTGTGCGGCTTTATCTTCTCCCTGGGGACGAGAAGAAGAGTTTTATAAAACGAATGTTATCGGAACTCGGAATATTATTGAAAGTTGTTTCACTCATCATGTCAGACGTTTAATTTATGTTTCTACTTCGGCGGTTTATTTTAATTTAACCCATCGCTTTAATATTAAAGAAACCGATAATTTAGTTCAAAATCCTATCCATCCTTATATTAAAACAAAGCAATTAGCAGAACAAGAAATTAATCGTGGGTTTCAACAAGGTTTACCTGTGATTTCTATTCGTCCGCGTGGTATTTTTGGCGCTGGGGATACGGTGATTTTTCCCCGACTATTAAAAGTAAGTGAAACAACGGGTATTCCATTAATTAATGGAGGAAAGGCGATCTTAGATATGACTTATGTTGATAATGTTGTGGATGCGTTATTATTGTGTCAAACTGCACTGGATCAACAATTAGGAGAATATTTTAATATTACCAATGGAGAACCGATGGAATTATTAGCCTTATTAGAAAAATTATCACAAAAATTGAATATTTCCTTAAAGTTTAAACCTTTACCCTACGCGATCTCATACACTTTAGCAACGGGGATGGAATGGTTTTATCAATCTTTTTTACCCAGTCGAGAACCTGCTTTAACGCGCTATACTCTAGGATTATTAGCTTTTAGTCAAACTTTGGATATTACATCGGCTAAAATCCAGTTAGGGTATAAACCTCAAATTTCCATTGAAAAAGGTTTAGATGAGTTTGTTAGATATTGGAAATCTTTATAAAATAAGGTTAAAGTACAACAACAGAATATGGTAGAAATTACATTTTTGAAGGCGGGATATTGTACACACCCTGAAGCGATGGTACTTCCGGGGGAAAGTTGGAAATCGATAATTTTCCCGGCGTTATTTGCTTTAATTCGTCATCCTATGGGGTGGATTTTATTTGATACGGGATATTCTGAACGGTTTTATCAAGAAACACAATATCTACCCAATAAGCTTTATGCTTTATTAACCCCGGTTTATTTAAAACCTCAAGAAACTGCGATTTCTCAACTCAAACAGTTAGGAATTGAACCGGAGGAGATTCAATATATTATTATTTCTCATTTTCATGCGGATCATATTGGGGGATTAAAAGATTTTCCCAAAGCAGAATTTATTTGTTTTCAGTCGGGTTATAAGGCGATCAAAAATACACAGGGTTTGAGGGCATTAAAAGCTGGTTTTTTAGCAGGTTTAATGCCCGATAATTTTGAAGAACGAGTCATTTTTGCGGAAAATTATAAAGCCATAAAATTACCTGAAAATTTAACTCCCTTTGAACAGGGGTTTGATTTATTCGGAGATGGTTGTTTAATTGCCATTGAATTACCGGGTCATGCCGTTGGACAAATGGGGTTATATTTAACAGATAATAACGGAAAACAGTATTTTTTAATTGCGGATGCTTGTTGGTTAAGCCGTGCCTATCAAGAATTAATTTATCCTCAACGCATTGCTGATTTATTGTTTGCAGATAAAACGGCTTATCGAGAAACCCTGAAAAAAATTAATCAGTTATATCGAAATAATCCTCATCTTAATATTGTTCCATCCCATAGTTCAATAGATTAGCAGAAATAGCTTAGTTTCTATCTAACTTTTTAACGGAATTGTAATTAAAAACTCGGTTCCGACTCCTAAGCTAGAAAAACAATTGAGTTGTCCTTGATGTTTATCCGTGACTAAATGATAAGCCAAAGATAATCCTAAACCTGTTCCTTTTCCCTGTATGTGTGAGGTCATCAACGGGTCAAAAATACTTTTACATTCAACTTCTGACATTCCAATTCCATTATCAGAAATCGAGATAGCAACGGTATTTTTATCCGGTAAATAGGTACGAATGATAATCTGAGGTTGAGTGGTTAAATCTCCTTTAGAACTGGTTGCTTCTAACTGATCAATGGTATAGGTGAGTAAATTCATAAACACCTGATTCAATTGTCCGGCGTAGCACTCCACTTTCGGTAAAGCACTATATTCTTTAATTAAGTTAATACTCGGTCGTCCGGCTTTAGCTTGCAGGCGATTTTGTAAGATTAAAATTGTACTATCTAACCCTTCATGAATATCAACAGATTTCATTTGAGCTTCATCTAAACGAGTGAAATGACGCAGCGATCGCACGACATCCCGAATTCGTTCTGACCCGACTTTCATCGATTCTAAAATTCTCGGTAAATCCTGTTTTAAAAAGCTCAAATTCATCTCTTCTATTTCATCAGCAATTTCAGGAATAATCTGAGGATAATGCTGTTGATATAAAGTTAATAACTTCATTAAATCCTCAATATAATTTTTGGCATGGGCAATATTTCCTGAAATAAAATTCACGGGATTATTAATTTCATGGGCAATTCCCGCCACTAACTGACCCAAACTTGACATTTTTTCCGTTTGAATCAGTTGGGTTTGAGTGCGTTGAAGCTGATTTAAAATCGCTTCTAATTCTGCTCGTCGTTTAGCTTCTTGTCCTTCACTTTGGCGTAAAGCCTCTTCCATTTTTTGTCGTTCTGTAATATCTAATCCGACGAAAACCGCCGCTGATCCGCGATGATATTTTTGAGCAACAATTAAATAGGTGTAAGGAACGCCACGAACATTAGCCGTAATTTCCCTAGAGCTTTTCCAAGCATCTTGGGCAAAAAATTCATAGACAAATTCATTAAATTTAGGGCTATTTTGCAGAAATCCGACTTCTTTCCCGACAAATTCTTCCGCCGGAACATTGTAAGAATTGGCTAAATGGCGATTCACCCCTAAATATTTTAAATCCGAACTAATCCAAGACACTAACCCTGGGACAGCATTCAACACCGCTTCTAATTGATCTTTGGATGCGACCACCGCAGAGGATGTGGCTTTTCGGTCAGAAATATCCGCCGCAAAACCGCAAATTAATGGGGAACAGAGAACGCACGCTGCGCCAAATTCAGCTTGAACCGTTAACTCGGGTTTAGTAGACTGTAATTCTAAATAATTAATCGTAAAGTCAACGGGAAAAATAAAACCGGATTTTTTTTGATGACGGGACTCAAAGGTTAATGAGCCTTTTTGCTGCAATTGTTGGCAATATTCTCCCCAAATGACAGGGGTTAAATCTCGATCAATATCATGAATATTCAGTTGTAGCAATTCACTTTGGGTATAACCCAACATCCGACAGGCGGCTTGATTCACATAACAAAAACGACCGTCTAACGTCATCCCAAAAATCGCCGTCGCCGCTTGTTCAAAAGCTTGTTGAGTCAGTTGTAATTTTTCTTGTAATTGTTTTTGAGGGGTAATGACTTCTAGGGATAACATTAACCCCCCTATGGTTCCTGATGCGGTTTTCCAAGGTTGAACAACCCATTTTTTCCACTCCAGAGCACCATTCACCAAGGGTTGACAAATTTCTAGTTCCCAATAAGGTAATTTTCCCACTAAACACTGTTCAGCATTTTGATACCAAATTTCGGGTAAATGGGGAAACCAGTCTTGATGAGAACAACCGATTAAATCAGGATGTCCACCTGCATAATGTTGTTGCCATTGACGGGACACGGCTAAATATCGCAGTTGCGAGTCAACCATTGCCACTGCCGTTGGTAAATATTCCACGAAACGACGGAAATAATCTTCCTCGGCATTGGCAGAAGTCGGGGAAAGAATCAACTTCCCTGGGGGATCAGGAGGGTTAGAAATGATAATGGGTAGAACTCGCCTTTTGTTCACGGTTTGGCACTCCCTCAGTCAAGGTTGGGTCAAATAAGTTGATCCATTTCTGAATACAAGATGGAAGAAATTGATTTCTGAAATAGACTTTTAAATGGAAGTTTACCCGAATGAGGGGTATTACCCTCCATTGTATGATTAATTACACCCTGTTGTCTATAAGTACCCTCGATTTATCGTCGAAATTCTCGGCGGTGAGGGCTGGCTAGACAGTTAATCATTCTTTTTTTAAATTAATTGTTATCTCTGATACTGAAATCTCAGTAACTAATTAATGTAACTCACGTCCAGTAGAGATTTCCTCTATCTTGGGTTAAGTAGAGTATGGCATTGTTTTGTTCAGTTTCCGAGGAAGTTAGAGATGACTAACTTCCTATAACACGGTCAATAAGATAATTTCAGCGACTTTTATCCCAAAATGAATTAATTTAACAATTCCATTCCTCGACGATAAAGTTCTTGAGCATAATCTGTCCAGGTTCCCTGTCCCCAATAGCGAAAACAACTGGTTTGTAATAACAAGTTGTACAATAACGCTTGTTGATAATGAACGTCTTTTGTAATATTGGGGTTTTGCTGCACTAAGGAATCATACTTTTGATGAAAAGCAATACTCAATTGTTTCATCGGTTCTAAAACATTTTCATAGCCTTGTACCCAGCTTAAATTATTTGTCCAGGATGCACCCTCCATTTGAAATGAATGATCGGTTTGTTTTAAATGGGCGATCGCAGTTTCAACGGCTTCCGGTGTTGCTTGATGGGGATCAACGTGTTGCCAAATTTTATGCTGATGAACTCCTTGACAGGTAGGATAATCTTCTGGGTTCACTCCTGATGCTTCTAATAATTCTAAATATTCCGTTCCATTCAACGCTACAACTCCAGAATTTTCTGGATTTTGATCCCGCATTTCATAGTAAATTCTAAAGAAATCACGGGGATATTCATTCATCATCACCCCGCCATTTTCTCCATCGGCAATTTGGGTGACTAACGCCGGAATTTCAACCCCAGAAATCAATTGTTTTTGTTTGGTTTTTGCTTCAAAATAAGGCTGCATCTGGGCGACTAATTTGGTATCCGATCCTTGGGTTTTAATTAAAGCAATGATGCTTACCGTTTCCCCCTGAGAATTCCGGGCAATTAACCGATTAGGACTATATTTTTGCTCTTGAGGGAGCCCGCCACCTTCTAAGGTTTCTACCGAATGTTCCTGAACCAATAACCAGCAATAACCACAATCTTTTAACGCTTTTATATATTCATATAAGGTATCGGGATGGTTGGGTAAGTGCATTTCGGGAGGTGAAAACCCCTTAACTCGCTTCAAAGCTTCTTCTCCAAAAATAGCTGCAAAATGATGTTGCCAAGCTTGAATTTGTAATAAAATATCAGGAATCGGAGTTGAAGGAACCACCCCATGACTCCACAGAGTTCCTAACCATTCCACATAGGGTTGATAGTTGGGATCGCAGGTAATTTTTTTCAAAGAATTTAGAATATCCTCTCGCCCCATTTGCTCAAATGCCCATAATAAATTCCCGGAATAATCCAACATAATTCGAGGGTTACATCCTTCGGCGACTAATTGAGGAATAAACTCTCCCATCCGCCGATAACACCAAGCAAAGGGTTCCGCATTATGGTTATCCCCTTCCTGGGGATGCTCATACATATATTGAAGATTACTGATTAATGCCCCATTTTCCCCCGCCGGAATCGTGGGTTGATGAAAATGTAACGCACAAGCAAAGCCAGCCGTGATTTTATCTAAGTTTAAATTTGTTTTTGGCAAAAATATGGGATAATTATGATTAACAAGATCCTGGATTTGGGCTTCCCAACCACAAAAGTTAGGGAGGTTAGAATCTAAGTGTTCTAAAATAGGAAAAGGAGTTAAAAATTCGGGCTTTGTCATAAAACTAAATCTTCAGCAATTGGAACACAAAATTTAATAATCCCATCATACTTTTGAAGACAAAAACTCAAAAAAGGGCAGTTAATACACCGCAATATTTTGAGAGACGAGAGGAAGGGGTTTAGTCAAGGTTCGATTTGAGCAAATGGGGGTTTTGATTTAGACGATAAAACGTTATAGTAAATAACGCTGGTACTTGACGTGGAGTCAACAAGGACAACCTTTTTGAGTCGTAAACAGTTATTACTGACATTCTATCCTGAAATTGGACAAATGATCCTTCATCTGTTGTAGAGGTTTAAGTTGTGAATTGAGAGGGTGAAAGGCTTCTAAATCTTTAATTTTATTGTTGATGCAAAATTTTGAGTGTTTAAGGTAGTATGAGTATTAATTTTGGACGAGAAACTTGCTGTAATTTGCCCAGTGCTGAAGCACGAGAATGGTTAGTCACCAATGGGATCGGTGGCTATGCTTCAGGAACAATCGCAGGTGTACTAACACGCCGTTATCAAGGGTTATTAGTGGCGGCTTTAAAACCTCCCTTGGGTCGTACCTTACTGGTGGCGAAAATAGATGACCTTGTAAACTATCAGGGACAAGTTTACCCTCTTTATACGAACCGTTGGGCCGGAGGCTCAATTGACGGTTATGGACATCACCAGATTGAACGGTTTCAGTTAGAACGAACGATCCCCACCTGGAAATTTGCCTGCGCCGATGCGTTGCTGGAAAAACGAATTTGGATGCAGCCCGAAGCGAATATTACCTACGTTCGTTATAGTTTAACTCGTGCCTCTGGCCCTATTACCCTGACATTAAAAGTTTTTGTTAATTATCGAGATTATCATAGCGATACCCAGGCCGGGAATTGGCAAATGCAGATCGAACACGTTGAAAACGGCGTTTGTGTGACTCCCTTTGCAGAAGCAGTGCCTTTTTATTTATTAACCGATCGCGCTAGTGTTACCCCTACCCCCCAATGGCACTATAACTTTGATTTAGCACGGGAACGCGAGCGTGGCTTAAGAGATTACGAAGATCATCTTCAAGCCGCCACCTTCACCGCCACCTTAAACCCCGGAGAATCTTTATGTTTTGTTGCGAGTACAGAACCCAATCCTAGTTTAAATGGAGAAGCCGCCTTAGAAGTCCGTCGCACCTACGAACGCAAATTATTAGGATTTTGGCAAGATAGCTGTCCGGCTAACATCCGAGAAACGCCTCAATGGATACAACAGTTAGTTTTTGCGGCGGATCAATTTATTGTCAATCGTCCCATCCCCGAAAATCCAGTTGTTGACACTCCCACCCCTGCGCTACGCTAAAGGGGTGGGATTCTCGTATCTAGTCCAGTCAAGCAGAGACAGTTGAATATACTCTTGTTTGACTGTATTCACCGAGTTCAGGGGTGTGCCAAGCACCCCATCAGTTAAACCGGATGAATCCATTACAGAAGCATCTCTCTGTAGGTCTAACTGACAAGAAAAACCGTCCCATTGAGCTAGGTTTTTCGCAGCATTCAAATCAGAGTTATGGTAGTGACCATTAGGGCAATTGAAATCATGTCGATTTCTTTTACCAATAAAACCACAGGTTGAACAGGATTTGGAAGTGTATGGCGCAGGTCTTTTAATTAATTTCAATCCTTTAAGAGCCAACTTATAATTAAGTTTCTGTTCCAAAGAATAATAAGACCAATTATGTCGAGATTCACCGGAATCAGAACGAGATTTTTGGCTCTGTTTCATTGTGCTTCGACATCCTTCTAAATCCTCAATAACAACATCAGCATTATGGTATTCGGCAAAACGAACAATTCGACGGCTGATTGTATGATTGATTGCATCCATCCATCGTCGTTCTTTTTTGTCCCATTTCTTTAATGCTCGAAACTTTTTAGCTTCTTGAAGTTGTTTTCTTCGTTGTTGAAAATAACGTCTCCGATGCTTAACGCTTTGACCATTAAAGAACTTACCAAAACCCTGTTTAGGTGCAACTACCGCTAAATTATTCTGTCCTCGGTCACATCCTAATCTTTTC
This sequence comes from Planktothrix tepida PCC 9214, assembly GCF_900009145.1. Taxonomy (NCBI): domain Bacteria; kingdom Bacillati; phylum Cyanobacteriota; class Cyanophyceae; order Oscillatoriales; family Microcoleaceae; genus Planktothrix; species Planktothrix tepida. Next base: position 98,040 of record NZ_LN889802.1, on the reverse strand, counting down.
TCCGTCTTAACTTCTGGAACATCCTCAGTAATTGACAGATAGGCATACCACTTATTTCGATGTTTAATTAATTTAAAAGAACCCCCTTGAATTGTTCCCTCTAACAATCCGTCTAAAACAGGTTGCCAATGGGGAGATGCAACTTCAATGGGAATTCTTTTTTCACCTTTAAGGGTTGGAAAACTAATTGAATAAGTATTCCCTTTTAGGGTTAACTTCCAGTTTTGGTTGTTAACTTCCACAGGAAGAACTTTATATTGTTTGGTTTTACGACCTGTGGGTGATGTGGTATGTCGGATTACTTGGTTAACAAGGGCAGATTTTAACTCGGACATAATTTTAGCTGTTGTCATTTTACGCCGTTCTTTAATCGGCAATGACAACAGCTTGTTGGCAACCCGTGTGTTTTCTGCCGTCATTTGCTCAAACACCTGAGCTTTACAACGGTTGAGATCCACGAATTTCAATTTAATCGTCCGAGTTATTTTTGTCATGTCATCCATGATAACATAAGGTTGATGAATCGTGTGTATCGACAATGACAGAAAATCAATATAGAAGAAAAAACACATCAGTTAGTCTGATCAACTATCATTTTGTCTTTTGCCCAAAAAGGAGGAAAAGGGTGTTGGTTAACGGAGTGAGCAGAAGATTAGAGGAAATTATCTACCAAAAAGCAAAAGAGCTAGAATGTGATGTCCTAGCTCTGGAGATAATGCCTGATCATGTGCATTTATTTATTAGTTGTCACCCTTTGATTGCTCCACATCAAATTATGTTCAGAATCAAAGGGGCATCATCAAGAATATTAAGAAAAGAATTTCCTCATTTACTTAAACTACCTTCTTTGTGGAGTCGAAGCTATTATTGTGGGACGGCTGGTTCTGTTTCTAGTGAAACTATCAAAAAGTATATTGCTAACCAAAACTCTCACTAGCCTTCACTCCGCCTAAAGGCGGGTATTCTACATCCCACGCTTGAAAGACGTGGGCTTTGAATACGGTTATTGTAAAACCATTCTAGCTGGCTATCCTTGGTTTGGTGATTGGGGACGGGATACCATGATTAGTTTACCCGGTCTGACCATCACCACAGGTCGGCTACAAATTGCCCGCGCGATTCTTTATACCTACGCCAAATACGTTGATCAAGGGATGTTACCCAACCGTTTCCCCGACGAAGGAGAAATCCCAGAATATAACACCGTTGATGCGACCCTTTGGTATTTTGAAGCCATTCGTCAATATTATGAACTCACTGAAGATCTTGATGTGATCGAAAATTTATTTCCTGTACTGACGGATATTATTCACTCTCACTGTCGAGGAACTCGCTACAATATTCACCTTGATCCGGCCGATGGTTTACTGTATGCCGGAGAACCCGGAACTCAATTAACCTGGATGGATGCCAAGATCGGGGATTGGGTTGTTACGCCCCGCATCGGCAAACCCATTGAAATTAATGCTCTTTGGTATAATGCCCTGCGAATCATGGGGAAATTTGCCCGTCAAATTGGCAGACCTTATCAAGAATATGATGCCCTAGCGGATCGAGCTTTAGCTCGGTTTGAACGGTTCTGGCATCCTGAATTAGGCTATTGCTATGATGTGATCGATGGCATTTATGGGGATGATGCCACCTTGCGTCCGAATCAAATTTTTGCTGTTTCTTTGCCTAACAGTGCTCTGCCCCCCGAACAGCAACGGGCCGTTGTTGAAACCTGCGGACAGTTTTTGCTGACATCCTTTGGGTTGCGATCGCTCGCCCCCAATAATTTTCACTATCGAGGGTATTATGGGGGAAATCCGATTCAACGAGATAGTGCTTATCATCAAGGGACAGTTTGGGCGTGGCTGTTAGGGCCGTTTGTGATCGCCCATTTGCGGGTGTTCCAAAATCCCAATATAGCCCGTACTTTTTTAGACCCCATGATTAACCATCTTTCAACAGCCGGGATCGGAAGTATTAGCGAAATTTTTGATGGCAATGCCCCCATGCACCCCCAGGGCTGTATTGCACAAGCTTGGTCAGTGGGAGAAATTCTTCGGGCTTGGTTAGCGATAGAACGTTTTAGATGAAAATCAGTTATCAGTTATCAGTTATCAGTTATCAGTTATCAGTTTATAATTAGCAAATCTTATAGCAATTTGCGCCGAGGTTGTAATCATTTACAACTGACATAAAACAGCCAAAAGTATTATTGCTGTTCCCTGTTCCCTGTTCCCTGTTCCCTCTCTTAAGTTTAGGGTTTGGACGATGAGTTTAAAGGCAGTTCTATTTGATTTTAATGGAGTCATTATTAATGATGAGCCTATCCATGAACAACTGATAGAAGAATTGTTACTGGCAGAAAACCTACGTTCTAAACGGGAGGAAATTCGCAAATTTTGTTTAGGAAGAAGTGATCGGGCTTGTTTAACAGATTTGTTAACTTATTGCGGTCGTACTGTTACCAATAGCTATTTGGATCAGTTAATTGAACGTAAATCCCTTGCCTATAAACAGCGTTTAGAACAGCTAGAACAACTTCCTATCTATCCGGGTCTTGAGGAGTTTATTCAACACTTGCAAGCAGCTGATCTAAAATTAGCCTTGGTGACGGGGGCGATCCGGCCAGAAGTGGAACTGATTTTAAATAAAATCGGGCTGATGGAAGCTTTTCCGGTGATTGTAACGGGGGATGATATTATCCTCAGCAAACCCGAACCCGAAGGCTATTTATTAGCAGTACAAACCTTAAACCAAGTCTACCCCCAGTTAAATTTACAGCCCTCGGACTGTCTGGCTTTAGAAGATACCTTTGTCGGGATTATCGCGGCTCAACGGGCTGATATTCAAGTGGTCGGTATCGCCCATACCTACCCCCTGCATCTTCTCCAACGCTGGGCTAATTGGGCTGTGGATCGATTCGGTGATCTGGAATTAGACAGAATTCAAAAAAATTTTTTACAAGAATCTTTACAATCTGGGGTTCCGTTGTGTTAGAATAATAAATCGGAGTCAGACATCATTCCTCACACTGGATTGTTTGACTCGCACGGGGAATTAGCTCAGTTGGTAGAGTGCTGCGATCGCACCGCAGAGGTCAGGGGTTCGAATCCCCTATTCTCCATTTTTGTTGGGAACTCAAATTTCTGAATCTCTGGGGTAATTCTAGCTTCTACCCCCTCAGCTAATTTCCTGAAGTTATTAGATCTGTCCCTGATCCCTTAGAATAACCAATTGAGTTGAACGATTGCCCATTACATTTTTATCTATGTCTTTGGATACCCCGACCTCCGAGTTGATCACCACTGAACCTGAATCTCCTGCGAGTGTACTGGAGGTTGATCCGAATTTACAAGTCCGGTTTAAGCGCGAAGATGGACGATTACTCTTATTCTTACCACCGGAAAATAATCGAGAAGATACTGAGACTAACCTCAATAATACCTGGACAGAACTTTGGCAACAACTCAAACATCGTCTCAATGGCGGTGAACACGCAGAACAACCCCAAACCGAGGTGCATCTGATCGCCGAAAATCGGTTATTAGATGTTCGCCAACTGCAAGATATCGCCGAAGCCTTAAACGAAGTCGAACTGCAACTGAAACGGGTTAAAACCAGTCGTCGTCAAACCGCCGTCGCCGCCGTCATGGCAGGATATAGTGTTGATCAAGATGCAGAACGGGAAACCTTAACTCAATCTGTCTCGGAACCTTCCCCATCCACCTTAGCAGAACCGTTATATTTGAAAAAAACGGTGCGGTCTGGGGTGGATATTCGTCATCCGGGAACCATTGTGATTTTTGGGGATGTTAATCCGGGTAGTTCGATTATTGCCGATGGCGATATTATTATTTGGGGACGTTTAGGGGGAAATGTCCACGCCGGGGCTAAAGGCAACCGTAACAGTTTAATTATGGCCCTGCAAATGGAACCCAAGTTAATTCGGATTGCGGATCAAGTGGCACGGGGGCCAGAAACATCACCCGAACAAGTTTATCCTGAAGTGGCTTATATTAATGCTAACGGTATTCGCATCAGTCACGCCAGGGAAGTTGCTAAAGCCAGAGTATTGACCCTTGAGCCTTAACCGATTAAGCGCATAAATACGTTATCCTAATCACCGGATCAATTATTGCTGAATACAAATATGAGTCGTGTTATTGTAATTACCTCTGGAAAAGGAGGAGTCGGAAAAACAACCTGCACCGCTAATGTGGGGATGGCATTAGCAAAACGAGGACATAAAGTTGTCCTGATTGATGCCGATTTTGGATTAAGAAATTTAGACTTACTCCTGGGTTTAGAAAATCGAATTGTCTATACCGCAATGGAAGTTTTATCCGGGGAATGTCGCTTAGAACAAGCTTTAGTTAAAGATAAACGAGAAGCCCGTTTAGTGTTATTACCTGCGGCTCAAAATCGCATGAAAGAAGCCGTGACCCCGGATCAAATGAAACAATTAGTAGAAATGTTAGAGGGGAAATATGATTATATTTTAATTGATTGTCCGGCGGGTATTGAACAAGGGTTTCAAAATGCGATCGCTCCCGCTAAAGAAGCCATTATTGTCACGACTCCAGAGATTTCTGCCGTTCGAGATGCGGATCGAGTGATTGGGTTATTAGAAGCCAATTCCGTTAAACAAATTCGGCTATTAATTAATCGAATTAAACCCTTGATGGTGGAAGCTAACGATATGATGTCGGTGCAGGATGTGGAAGAAATTTTAGCGATTCCTTTAATTGGGGTGGTTCCTGATGATGAAACCGTGATTGTTTCCACCAATAAAGGAGAACCGTTGATATTAGCAGAAAACGCCTCTCAAGCTGCCCAAGCGTTTAATAATGTCGTGCGCCGCATTGAAGGGGAAAAAGTAGCATTCTTGGATCTCAATCCCCGTCCAGAAGGGTTTTTTGCAAAACTACGTCGTTTGTTTACCTCTAAAGTGGGTTAAAGGTTTTTCTCTTAGTTTTTTGATTTTTCTGCCTCTGTAGTTACCCTGCAAACACCCCATGAAAATTAATGAAATCCTAGAACGACTTTTTCCTCGAACAAATCAGAGTAGTCGAGAAGCAGCTAAACGACGTCTGAAATTTGTTTTAGCCCATGACCGGGCTGATTTACCACCGGAAATGGTGGAAGCCATGCGAAAAGAAATCCTTGAAGTGGTGTCCCGCTATGTAGAAATCGACACCAATGATTCTGAATTTAATTTAGAAAGCGATAACCGAGTCACCGCCTTAGTTGCTAATTTACCGATTCGCCGGGTTAAACAAAAAGCATTAGTTGATTCGGTGGAGCCTGAAGTTACTCCAGAACCTCAACCTGAACCGTCTCAAGCGGAAAAAACTGACAAAATAGAAAAAAACCCCGAACCTCTAACGGAGAGTTCTGAACCCTCCCCAACCCCACTGGGGAAAGCAGGAGCAGCAGAAGAGGAGAAGCAGGGGAAGAAACCGAAAGCAGAAGAAGAGAAGAAAACAAGAACACAGGAGTAGGATTAGGTCTAACCTGGGTTGCAGCCAATAGCCAACTCTTTGTTAACGGGTGACTGATAGCGTGATACCCTAAAAGATGGCAATATTAAATTCTTCTAAAGCTTTCCGAGATGAATTCGGAATCAGCTTGTATTAACCCATAGGCAAACCCATGGTCACCACCGCAGAAAAAACACACGTAGGCTACATTACTCAAATCATTGGCCCGGTTGTAGATGTTAAGTTTCCGAGCGGTAAATTGCCGGAAATCTACAACGCATTAAAAATTAGTGGCAAAAACGAAGTTGGTCAGGAAGTTTCCGTTGTTTGCGAAGTCCAACAACTCCTCGGCGACGGCCAAATCCGTTCCGTCTCCATGAGTACCACCGATGGCTTAGTCCGAGGGATGGAAGTAGTGGATACGGGCGCCCCCATTAGTGTTCCCGTTGGCCCTGCTACCTTGGGACGGATTTTCAACGTGGTGGGCGAGCCCGTTGATAGCTTTGGCCCGGTACAAACCCAAGAAACCTCGTCTATTCACCGTCCCGCCCCTGCATTTACTCAGTTAGAAACAAAACCCGCCGTATTTGAAACGGGGATTAAAGTGGTAGACCTGTTAGCTCCCTATCGTCGGGGTGGAAAAATTGGTTTGTTCGGTGGAGCCGGAGTGGGCAAAACCGTTATTATTATGGAACTGATTAATAACATCGCTAAAGCTCACGGGGGAGTATCCGTGTTTGGCGGTGTGGGTGAACGGACTCGTGAAGGGAATGACCTTTACAATGAAATGATTGAGTCTGGGGTTATCAACACCAACGACCTGACTCAATCTAAAGTGGCTCTGGTTTATGGTCAGATGAATGAACCCCCTGGAGCTAGAATGCGGGTGGGTCTGTCGGCTCTGACGATGGCTGAATATTTCCGGGATGTCAGCAAACAAGACGTGCTGCTGTTTATTGATAATATCTTCCGGTTCGTGCAAGCGGGTTCTGAAGTGTCCGCGCTGTTAGGTCGGATGCCTTCTGCTGTGGGATATCAGCCTACTCTAGGGACGGAAATGGGTGAACTGCAAGAGCGCATCACCTCGACCACCGAAGGGTCTATTACCTCAATTCAAGCGGTTTATGTCCCTGCGGATGACTTAACTGACCCCGCTCCGGCCACTACCTTTGCTCACTTAGACGCAACCACCGTATTATCACGGGGTTTGGCGTCTAAAGGAATCTATCCGGCGGTTGATCCTCTGGATTCGACTTCCACAATGTTACAGCCGGGGATTGTCGGTAGCGAACACTATAACACCGCTCGTGCTGTACAAGCTACCCTGCAACGGTACAAAGAACTGCAAGACATCATCGCCATTTTAGGGTTAGATGAACTGTCTGAAGAAGACCGCATGACGGTGGCTCGTGCTCGGAAAATTGAGAAATTCCTGTCTCAACCTTTCTTTGTGGCGGAAGTGTTTACGGGTTCTCCGGGTCAATATGTCACCCTGGAAAAAACCATTAAAGGGTTCAATATGATTATGTCTGGGGAACTTGATGATCTGCCAGAACAAGCCTTTTACATGGTGGGCGATATTGACCAAGTGATTGCTAAAGCTGAAAAATTGAAAGGCTAACTTTCACCTGCGTTGTTGGGCTTTAGCTATTTGGCATCAGTCCAACAACGATTCTGTTTTAATCTCCACAATATTTTTTTACCTCTTGACAAATGACATTAACTGTGCGTGTAATCGCTCCAGATCGGACGGTCTGGGATGAAACTGCCGATGAGGTGATTCTTCCGAGTACCACAGGACAACTGGGTATTCTGACAGGTCACGCCCCCCTATTAACGGCTTTAGATACCGGGGTACTGCGGGTTCGGTTAAAAAACCAATGGACTCCTATTGCTTTAATGGGTGGGTTTGCTGAAGTTGAAGCCAATGAAGTCACAATTTTAGTGAATGGTGCCGAGCGCGGTGACTCTATTAATTTAGAGGATGCTCGGACTGCTTATACCAAAGCTCAAGCTGATTTAGAAGCGGCTGAAAGTAGTGGTTCTGAAGAAGGCAAAATTAAAGCCAAAAAAAGAGTAAAAAGAGCCAGAGCAAGGTTACAAGCGGCGGGTGGTAGCGTCGAGTAACAAACAAGAAACCGGGTTTCTGCCCTAACCTTTGCTATTAACAGAAAGATAACTTAACAAACCCGGTTTCTGACTCTCACCCACCTCCAAGAAACCGGGTTTCTCCCTTAACCTTTGCTATTAACAGAAAGATAACTTAAGAAACCCGGTTTCTGACCCTCACCAGTAATTTAAACCTTTAAAGATAAAGACTCTTTTTTAATTGTTTCTGAATCATGTTGCTGATTTCTAAACTCTGATAATAAATCAAAGAAATTTTTAAAAGCGTCGGCTTCATCACTAGAATACAATAAAATAATTCTAGCCCAAGATGCGGAAGTATTGACTCCAAATTTAGCTTGTAGCCAAGGCTGAAATTGTGCAAATTCTATTTCTTGTTGAGTTTCAGGAAGTTCCATCGCTTCACAGGCGTATTGATAACCACACAAAAACATCAATAAATTATTAATATTAGGGTTCCCAATATACATTCCTGGTTTTTGTTTAATTTGTTCGAGTAAGTCATAGAGGTTTGTCATCTTTATTTCTCCAGAAATATTATAGTTAAAACTTTTCAATTTCTTCTATTATAAACTTTCCACTTGGACAGTCAAAGTCTACTATCCATTCTTCTCTAGTTAATCCGAAAGTAGATAGGTTATCAAAGACTTTACCTCTTGCTTCAATACCATAGTGCGTTCCATTTTGGGTAATTGATGTTTGACCATTATCCCAACGCTTACTAACAATAAATAATCCCCGACCTACGAGTTTTATTTTCAGATGGATACCATTAATTTGATTCGCCTTTAACCAGTTTTTGATAGCAGCAGCACACTCCGCACATTCTAACAATTTGTATTTTTGAATAATTTGAGCAATTTGTTGATAGATTTGTTCATCGGGAAATTGGGAATTATTGGACATTATTGGGAATTAAGAACGTAGATATCAAGTTAGGATTTGAATTAGTCTCAATAGAAACATCCTCTGGATCTGAATATCGAGAAAATAATTCGTTTAAAGCTTCTTCTCCAGATATTTCGCCTTGACTAATAAATCTTTCAATCTCGACAGATCCATCATTCAAAAATTCAACTTCCCAACGCTCCCCAGGAAGCGCAACACTCACCATAATCGCCTCATCCCGATGATGAGCTAGAGAATAGCTAATTTCTTGTTGATCTAAATTTTGTAAGAAACCAAGAAACTGATCAAAAATATCATTTTTCATTTATCAAACCTCCGATCACTTAATAATTTGCGAACAACTTTAAAACCCGGAGAGTTTTCAGCAACTCCTTTTTCTATTTCTTCCCATGTCATCTCACTAAATTCTTCCCAGCTAGGCGATCCTTGTGGAAGTTGTGCTTGTTTGATACTGCCTTTTTTTAGTTTTAAAATGTCACATACTTTTTGGCCAGAGAACTTATGTACGATTGTTTCACCTCCTTTTCTTTTCCTTTAACTTAATTATATCGAACAGGCATCACCCACGCCCACCCCTCCAAGAAACCGGGTTTCTGCCTTAACCTTTGCTATTAACAGAAAGATAACTTAAGAAACCCGGTTTCTGAGCCCCACCCACGCCTCCAAGAAACCGGGTTTCTACCTTAACCTTTGTTACTAACAAAAAGCTCAATTAAGAAACCCGGTTTCTGACCCTATCGGAAACCCGCAACCCGTATGACTTCGAGGAAAATGTTGATGTCATAAATCTTTACGAAAATCTGTAAGCCTTATATATTACAGTCTACAAGTCTCGACGCGAGAGAAGAGAACCTCCAAACCCCCCCCCAACACCTAACATCCTCCTTACCCCGCAACGTAATAACGGGAGGTGGCCAGTTTGTGCTGTCTGATTAAATTTTAGATAATCATAATACAACCAATCTCCCTTCACACGCCAACCCACCTGATCAGCAAACGCTTCCCAAATTTTGCTATCATAACTCCGGGTTCCTCCCAGACTTTGATAGATGCGCTTCTGTACCGAAAAGCCGAAGCGACCATTGCTGTATTTTACCCAAAGTTGGTCAATGGTGCGTAAATCCTCACAGGGAAAATTATCAATATCTTCTTCCCTTAACCATCCCTGGTTTTTTATTCCCGCCACTTCTAACATTTTATTAGCAGTTTCTCGGTCAGCTTCTTTCCAGTTTCCCGCTTTCAAAAGTTGTTCTAATTGACCATAATTAACACCTCTAGCTGACTTTAATTCTATATCAGTTTGGGGTGTCGCTTGGGGTGTCGGTTTAATAGTTAATTGTAAAGCAGCTAATACTTCTTGGGCGGTTTGAAAGCGTTTTTTAGTTGCCTGTTGTAGTAGTTTATCTAATACTTGACCCAAACGATCATTAACTTTAACCGTTAAATAATCTCGCCACACCCACTCACTTTCACTGACATCAAATAAATCAAACGGTTCAATATTCGTTAATAAATGAATACACATTACCCCTAAACTATATAAATCACTGGCAAAAGTCGATTTTCCCATTGCTTGTTCGGGTGCCACATATTGGGCAGAACCAATCACTGTTCCTGTCACCACTAACGCAGTGTGGGTAGCAGTTTTAGCCGCTCCAAAATCCACTAAAACTAATTTATTATCCCCCTGTCTTCTAATAATATTTTCCGGTTTAATATCTCGATGAATTACTTGTTGTTGATGGATAAATGCTAAAATAGGTAATAAATCTCCTAACAGATTAATGGTTTTAGTTTCTGAAAATGCCCCATTTTGATTTAATTCTTGTAATAAATTTTGTCCTTCAATATATTCTTGAATAAGATAGTGACGATGATCTTGGATAAAATAGGCGAATAATTCAGGAATTTGATTATGTTTTCCTAAACGTTCTAATTGTATGGCTTCTTGTTTAAATAGTTCTTCGGCTTTTTGTTGATTATTCGTGTCTTGGGCTTGGGGTAAAAATTGTTTAATTACACAATAGGGTTGAGAAGGTTTATTTTCATCTACTGCTTGAAACGTTCGACCAAACCCCCCTTGACCTAATATTTTTAACGCTCGATATCGTTCCTTTAACAGTAATTTAGAACCACATTTTTGACAAAAAATTGTGGTTTTTGGGTTGGGTTGGAGGCAATCAGGGTTAAGACATTGGCTCATGGCTGAGAACTGGTTTAAGGATGGGATAATACAAGTGATTTGATTTTATCATATTCTCTACAAATAGCAATGGAAGATCTAACCCCCTACAATAAAATATTACGACGAATTTAGTTTTGCTATAGTCCCAATTCTGTTAATAATTCCTGCATCATTTCCCAAGTTAATCCCTGTTGAATATAACGGGGTTCGGTGGGATTATAAGGGCTTAATAAGCGATCAATTTCAATAATTTTAGCAGTATTAGGAAGAACTGGAACATCAGGATCAAAAGCAGTAGGACGCATTAACGAACTGGAAAATCCTTTGAAAATAGCAATTTCATCCGCGTCTCCCTCAATTTCAATTTTAACAATTAAAACTTCTTGTGGACGTTTAATAGTATATTGTTCTAAGCGATGTAAAATCATAATTAAAACCTGTTTTTTTGCAAAACTGTATTCAGAAGATAGCCTAATTTTGATTCATTTAATTGTTAGAATTAAGAGCAGCGAAATAAGATGATTTTCTCAAGGGTAAAGTAACCGTAAAAGTTGATCCTTTTCCTTCCCCTGCACTTTCAGCTTGAACGCTTCCGTGCTGCAATTTGACTAACTGTTTAACAATAGCTAATCCTAATCCTAATCCTCCATGTTGTCGAGTAATTGAACTATCAGCTTGTCGAAAGGATTCAAAAATAGAAGGTAAGGATTCTTCTGGGATGCCTTGACCTGTATCTTGAACTTGAATAAAAGCTTGAGTTGAATTTGTTGTTAAACTAATCTTAACCTGTCCCCCTTGAGGGGTAAACTTAATCGCATTATCTAAAAGATGTTCTACAATTTGTTGTAATCGTTCTGGATCTCCAATGACATTACTAACGGATTCATCCACTTGTACTTGCAAATTAATTCCTTTGGTAATTGCGACAGATTCAAAGTTTTTTAATACAGATTCAATCACCGCTTGTAACTTAACAGACATTAAATTAATTTTAGTTTTGCCTTGTAATAAATTAGAAATATCTAATAAATTCTCAATTAACTTCGTCAAAGCCTTAGCGTTACGTTCCATCGTTTCTAAGGCGGCTTGGGAACGTTCAGGAGTTAAAGAACGGGTACGCAAAAGATATAACCAACCTAAAATAACATTTAAAGGAGTCCTTAATTCATGGGAAACGATTGCTAAAAATTCATTCTTTAATTGATTAGCTTGTGTCAATTCTTCTGTTTGTTGTTGGAGTCCTTTTAAAGCAATTTGTAATTCTCGTTTTCTTAACGCTAATTCCTGAGCTAAGGTTTCTAAATCTACACTTTGAGTCGCTAATTCTTGCTGTAATAACTCTCTGGTTCGCTTAATGATAATCCAGTTACTAACCCTGGCTCTTAATTCCTCTACCGAAAAGGGTTTCATTAAATAATCTTGTGCGCCTTCTCGTAATAATTGTACCCGTGATTCATCATCCACTTTAGCCGTTAACATCACAATCGGAATCATATTTAGTTCTGGATAAGTTCGGATTTGATGTACCAGTTCATCCCCACTCATTCCAGGCATCATAATATCACTAATAATTAAATCAGGATGTAGGGCGAGGGCTTGCTGTAAACCTGTTTCTCCATTATTAGCAGTAGCTGTATTATAGTCTAATGCTAAAGTCGTACAGACAAATTGACTCATCGTTGGATTATCTTCGACTACCAAAACTAACGGTTTTTCCGGTTGAGAAATTTTTTGAGATAAGGACTCATTAGGGATTAAGGTTCGCAGTTCATCTAACCAAGGTTGAATTTTCTTTTCACTCCAAATGGGGGAATTCTGGTTAATATTGGTAGTAGTTAAAGACTCAACTTCAGTCTCAGAGATCATTCTTAACGGAAATTCTACCCAAAATAATGCTCCGTCCTCTGGTGCATCCTTAACCGTAACAAAACCGCCTTGAAGTTCCACAAATTCTTTAACAATGGCTAATCCTAATCCCGTTCCTCCAAACTGTCGAGCTAACCCCGTATCTACTTGACGAAACCGTTCAAAAATTTCCTCCCGAAGTTCAGGCGCAATCCCAATTCCACTATCTTGCACTTGTATAATTCCCCAAGGAGAATCTGTTTTTTCAGACACAGATAAACCGCAGTAAACTTTCCCCCCCTTTGGCGTAAATTTAAAGGCATTTGAAAGTAAATTTAATAAAATACGTTCCATTTTTTCCACATCGATTTCTGCTAGAACACATTCTGGCGTATCTACCGTGAAATCAATATTTTGTTCCTGGGCGAATCCGTCAAAATTTGCGGCCATCACTTGCACCAGATGGGCAATATCCACCGAGCTATAGTGAAGCTCCATTTGACCTTCTGCTAATTTAGAGACATCTAGCAGGTCATTCACTTGTTTGAGTAATAAACGCGCATTACGTTCAATAATTTGGATATCTTTATGGTGTTGTTGAGGAAGTTCGGGTGAAGCTAATAACTGTTCTGCTGGCCCCAAAATTAATGCCAAAGGAGTCCGAAGTTCATGGCTCATATTGGCAAAAAATTGTGTTTTGAGGTGATCTAATTCCTTGAGTTGATCATAAAGCGTTTCTAATTTTTGATTAGCAGATTTTAAATTTTGATGCCGTTGTTCTGATAAATGAGCCGATTCAATTAAAGCTAAAGCTTCGGGAACTAAAGGCGGTAATGCTAACGCCGTTACCACTGAAACAAAGGCTGTAATAACTTTAATGACTCCCGCTAACCAATACATCGGATGCCAGAGTGTCCAGACCTCCATCAGATGAGTCATTCCACAGGCAATAATAAAGGCTCCAAACGCTAAGAACATCCAATGGAAGGGAATTTCTCGACGAGATTTATGAACAAAATAAACCAATGTGACAGAAATGGAAAAATAAGCTAAAGCAATCAGAACATCAGAACTGACGTGCATCCAGACCAGTCCGGGTTTCCATAAATAACAATGACCATGAGGAATAAAACCAGACCCATTAAATAGGGTTTGAAAGACTTCTGGTGTAAAGATGCCAACCAGAATCGGAATGGATAGAATAACAATCGTACTTGAAACAATAGAATTAGATTGAGTTGTGATCATTGTCACTTCGGAACCGTTGGGACGGGAATTTAGGGGACATATTCTTTAGTTTAAACTACCCCAGGGGAAGTTGTAAGTCTATCTTTAAAGTTAATAATGACAGCCGATGGAAACAAGAGTATCTTCAAGCCGGGATATTGCGTTATTTTAGGCTAAATTAAATAGATTGATTAAATCAGAATGAGAAAATTTAATGAAAACAACAATTTGAGCTAATTTTTGAATATATTTAGAGTTTTAACGTCGAAAATCATTGTTTTATTTTAAATAATTTTTGTGGGTTTTTGATTGAATACTAAAGCTTTTATTCGATTAAAGACGATATTGATGATAAACTTGGGAAGCAGCGCGATGCAGTAAAGAATGGCGATAAACTAATGCTTCTAAATCATCGGAATAACCTCCACCAATGATTCCAGCAACCGGATAACCTAGACTAACACAAGTGCTTAAAACTTGCATTTCTCGTCGCCAAAGCCCCGTATCAGTTAAAGCTAATTTTCCTAATCGATCCTCACAATGGGGGTCAACGCCTGCATCATAAAAGACTAAATCGGGTTTCACTTGAGATAATATATCCGGTAAATAATCAGCTAAAGTTTGTAAATATTCCTCATCTTCCATACCGATAGGTAAGGGAACATCTAAATCACTGATTTGTTTTTTAGCCGGAAAATTCGCCTCACAGTGCATCGAAAAAGTAAATACATTCGGATCATTTTGGAAAATAACGGCCGTTGCATCTCCTTGATGTACATCCAAATCCAGAATTAATATTGTTTTAGCCAGTCCTAACTCTTGTACCACACGAGTAGCGATCGCCATATCATTAAAAATACAAAATCCCGATCCAAAACTGGGAAACGCATGATGAGTTCCTCCGGCCGTATTACACGCTAAACCCTGAGATAACGCTAATTTTGCAGTTAAAATTGACCCGCCCACGGCAATACAAGTTCGCCTTGCTAAAGCCGGACTCCAAGGTAAACCGATGCGACGTTGTGCTTTAGGCTCAAGAGTTCCCTGACAATACCCCTCTACATAATCTTTATCATGCACCCATTCAATCCAGTCTTGAGGCGGTAATTCTGGGGTATGAACTTGAGAAATGTCTGTCACTCCATCCCGCAATAATAACTCATATAATAAACGAAACTTAGCCATCGGAAACCGATGTTCTGGCGGTAACGGAACAACATAATCAGGATGAAAAACAATCGGTAAATCCATACTCGCTAATTGTAGTTAAAACGTTAGAGTTAAAGAAAATAGAATTGAGTCAAAAACAATGACAACCCTTTGGCAGTATGGCAGTAGTAACCCTGATAATGCAACCCATCTCGATACCATTCGTCAGTGGTGGGCATCCTTACAAGATCAGGAAATTCATTGGCAACAACGGTTACTCCCGACCGATGGAGATCTCATCCATTTAGACTGGGAACCCCAACAATTTGATGAAATCTTTACCATTAAGACCCCACAAGTTCGGGGTGCTACACTTTATTGGTTTAAACCCCAACAACCTCAAGAACGAAGTATTACCCCCCATAAATTAGAATTGGATGTACAACAAAAACGATTGTATATTTTTCCTGAATCTCAACAACAAATTGTGATTCGAGTGGAACGCTATAAACTGCCCTATAAACTGATTGAATTAACTGATCCAGATTTAGCAGTCGGTAAAAATGGTATGATTTTATTACGAGATCATCAACAGTTAATAGAAGTGAAAATCAATCTGAGTTTAGATCGACTGAACCTGTTAAAATCTAAACTGAGTTCTGATCAATAACTGCACCCAGATGTGATTCAACCCCGGATCAGTTCCTTGACATCCCTGAGATTGATGCACTACCATGTCGTCTAATCACAAACCCATCTGATAAATACTGGCAAGTTAGGACGTTTCTGATGTCAAAAATCTATAGCACAGAGGAACTGATCCACATCTTAAATGAGGAGCGCGAGGCTTGTCTGAAAGGGGAGCGTTTGAATTTAAAGGCAACGCCTGCCGTCGGAAATCCAGTCATTGATTGTTTTTTGAAGCCGGAGGGAATTCAAAAGTTTACAGCCTATCAAAATTTTAAAGCCACCATTCACCAGTACCAAAAAGAGAATCAAGTTTCTGGGGTTCTGGAGCGAGAAATTACCGTTAAGGGAAAAACCCTACAGTTTCCCTTTGTGAATGAACAATTAATCGCCTTACCTTGTGATTTTGAACAGTTAAAAACGGCAAAAATTCGAGTTTTAAAATTTTGGCATGAGGTAACGGCGGGAATGGATTTATATTTAAGTTTAAATAGTGGTAAAGATTATCGCCAAATTTGTGTTGAAGAAGTAGATGCTATTGTTCAACGCACGGAATGGGCTTGTATTTGGAAATGGGAAAAATCTAGTTTTTTAGAGATGTTATTACAATTAGGTTGGGGACAACCTGGAGAAGCCGGAGATCGACGGGGTTGGCCTCAATCAGGAAGTGAAAATATTCATGCCGTTAAACCGGGTCAGCAGCCCATTTGTTGAAGAGGAGCAGCGCTATTTCATCTCGTTTGCCTGCATAGAACTCGATTTAGGGTTCGGTTTCTATCTGAGATCCCAAACCTAGCCATGATTCCAGCATCACCCATAAAATGCTCTCAACAGTTAATCTGCCTTGAACCGCGAAGAAGTGCCACAATATTGGATACTAGATAGCAGATTGGACGAATATTGAGGGTTAAATCAGATTATCTATGCCAAAACAGTCTTGGCCAGAAAAGGATGCTGACAGCTTATGCAACGGTGATGTAAAAGCGCTAACCAGTGATCAAGACTATCCTGATTCATCTCCGGCTTGGAAATCTCAACGGAATCAGCAGGATAGTGGGGTCAGTGGGAATGGAGCCTCAATGGTTTATCCCTCGGTAAATGTCGCTACTCCACACGCTGGCACGAGTTTTTCCCCCAAAGAGTCAAACTTCAAGGTTTGCTCCCAGTGGTATCAAGGTCGTAGACAGAAAGCGGCCGTTGCCCTTAGCTTAATTTGGGGTGGAATCATTATTCTACATTTTGTTTCTTGGGGAATGGGATTTATCCTCGGTTTAACGGGTTTATTATCCATTCATGCCTTAAGAATTTTTTTAGCCAAAACCCGCTCCCTAGACGAAAGTTTACCGGAACAACCCCAACAAAATTGGCCTTATATTTCGTTATTAGTCGCCGCTAAAAATGAAGAAGCCGTCATTGGTCGTTTGGTTAAAAATCTCTGTAGCTTAGATTATCCCAGTGATTGCTATGAACTCTGGGTCGTTGACGATAATAGCAGCGATCAAACCTCGGTTGTTCTGGAAAAACTCGCCCCAGACTATCCTCAACTCAAGGTATTACGGCGTTCAGGAAATGCTACGGGTGGGAAATCAGGGGCTTTAAATAAAGTTTTACCCTTAACTCAAGGCGATATTATCGGAGTTTTTGATGCCGATGCTCAAATCGCACCGGATATGTTACACCACGTTGTTCCTCTCTTCAATGCGGAACAGGTGGGGGCTGTCCAAGTGCGAAAAGCCATAGCCAATGCCTCGGAAAATTTTTGGACTCGTTCTCAAGCCGCAGAGATGGCTTTAGATGCTTATTTTCAAGAACAACGAATTACCATTGGTGGCATTGGAGAACTGCGGGGAAATGGGCAGTTTGTCCGACGTCAGGCTTTGTTAAGTTGTGGGGGTTGGAATGAAGAAACCATTACCGATGATTTAGATTTAACGATTCGATTGCATTTGGATCAATGGGACATTGAATGTTTGTCCTTTCCTCCGGTAAATGAAGAAGGAGTTACCCATTTTAAAGCCTTATGGCATCAACGCAATCGTTGGGCAGAAGGAGGGTATCAACGCTATTTAGATTATTGGCGTTTAATTCTCCGTAATCGCATGGGAACTTCAAAAACCATCGATTTGCTGGGTTTTTGGATTACTCAATATATCTTACCGACGGCGGCGGTTCCCGATTTGGTACTGTCTTTAATTCAACGCCGTTTACCCTTAACAACACCCTTAACTTGTTTTACCGTCACCCTGTCTTTATTGGGAATGTTTCTGGGCTTACAACGAATTCGCCAAACCAAACCCCTAAAAGTCAAAACCAATGGTCAACTCAGGAAAACCGGAGAATTGACTTCCCCAGAGTCAACAAACGTGACCTCGCCTCAACCGGCTTTGGCTCAGAGTCTAGGGTTGCGCCTCCCCGAACCCTTAACCCTGTGGATTGATACCGTTCGGGGTACGGTCTATATGCTTCACTGGTTATTAGTGGTGGGGAGTACAACGGCTCGGATTTCGATTCGTCCCAAACAACTGAAGTGGGTCAAGACCGTTCATCAAGGAACCCTAACCCCTGAATGAGGAATTGTGCATGGATTTGCTAGAGTATCAAGCTAAAACGTTATTTCGTCAAATGGCGATTCCGGTTTTACCTTCACAACGGATTGATCAAGCTCAGGATTTGAAGGGTTTGACCATCCCCTATCCGGTGGTGCTTAAATCCCAAGTCCGGGCGGGAGGAAGGGGAAAAGCCGGAGGCATTCGGTTTGTGGAAAATACCATTGATGCGGTCGCCGCCGCCCAAATGATTTTTAATTTACCCATTCGCGGTGAATGTCCCCAAGTCCTCTTAGCCGAAGCCAAATATGATGCAGACCGGGAATTATATTTAGCCGTTACCTTAGATCCGGGATCACGGCGTCCGGTGTTATTGGGATCGCAACAGGGAGGGGTGAATGTAGAAGCCACCCTTTCCAAAATTCAGCAAGTGATTGTCGATCAGGATTTTTCCTCGTTTTATGCTCGACGATTAATGTTGAAAATGGGATTAGAGGGAGATTTAATTCTCTCGGTGAGTACCATTGTTGAAAAAATGTATCGTCTATTTGTTGAGAAAGATTTAGATCTCGTTGAAATTAATCCGTTAGGCATTAGTCCGACGGGTGAAGTTATGGCACTAGATGGCAAAGTCATTGCCAATAGTGGTGCCTTGGGACGACATGAAGACTTGATTTTGCTTTTGAAAGCCCAACAAACTTATCATGCGGTTTCCCTACCGAAAATTACCGATGAATTGTTTCATCCCCAACTGAATTTAGTTGAATTAGAAGGTAATATGGGGATTTTATGTAATGGTGCTGGGTTAACCATGGCAACCTTAGATTTAGTCATGCAATCCTCTGGTAAACCTGCAAATTTTCTGAATTTAGGCGGGGCAGATCATTATGAAATTACAGAAGATTTTCGCCAACGATTATATCGGGGAATTGATTTAGTAACCCAATCCAAACAGGTTAAGGTTGTGATTGCAAATTTCTGGGTTCAACCTACGATTCGTTTCCCGCTCTTAGTGGAAATTGCCGGGTATTTAAAACGCAAAGCTCGAACAACTAATTTACCTCAATTTGTGTTTCGGTTAGCTGGAATTGAACCCGAATCCTGTCGAGAACAGTTTGCTGATTTACCTGTAAATTTATTTGATCGGTTAGATTTAGCTGTAGTGGCAGCGATTAATTTAGCAAAATAGTTTGTAACTCACCCTTGTAAAACTTCCCCCGAATTTGGATGATCAAATATGAATTTAACTCCTGATAGTAAAGTGATCGTACAGGGTACAACGATCTCGCCCTCCTTAACCCAAGCGGTTATGCAAATGAAAACCTACGGGACTCAGATTGTCGCCTGTGTCAGTCCGGGTCAGGGAGGGCAGGAGTTAAATGAAATACCAGTTTTTGATTTAGTTGAACAAGCGATTGCCAGTGTCGGAGATATCGATATTAGTGTGATTTTTGTTCATCCTTATCATGTTTTAGATGCGGCTTTAGAAGCAATGGCGGCGGGAATTCGTCAGTTAATTATTGTTACTGAAGGAATGCCCCCTTTAGATATGGTACATTTAGTCCGCAAAGCGGAAGCTACAGAAACCTTAGTCGTTGGCCCTAATTGTTCAGGAATTATTATTCCAGATCAATTGTTATTAGGAACCCATCCAAGTGAATTTTATAAACCGGGAAATGTGGGATTATTAAGTCGAAGTAGTACCTTAACTTATGAAGTAGCGGCAGAATTAACCCAAGCGGGATTAGGTCAATCGGTGGCGGTCAGTATTGGGAGTGATTTTATTGTAGGTTCTTCTTTTTTACAATGGTTAGAAATTTTAGATGAAGATGAAAATACAGAGGTGATTGTCTTAGTAGGAGAAATGGGGGGAACTAGCGAAGAAGAAGCCGCTTCTTATATCGCCGAAGCCATTGATAAACCCGTTGTTGCTTATATTGCCGGGTTACACGCTCCAGCGACTAAACTTTTAGGTCATGCTAGTTTATTAATGACTTCAAAAGTTGTCAGTAATATGGTAGATGCAGGCACTGTTGAAAGTAAAATTGCGGCTTTTAAAACGGCAGAAGTTCTCGTTGCAGAACGTCCTTCAGAAATTCCAATTTTAGTTAAAAAAGCGATCAAAAGACGGAAAAAATAATGGGACAGGTTTCAGATCTAGTAGAGTAGAGACGCGCCTTAGCGTAGCAATGCCGAAGGCTATTGGCGCGTCTCTACAGGGGACTAAGGTTTAGAAACTAATAAAGTTGTTGATGCACTGCGACCAAATTCTTCAGGAGTATATTGTAATTTAGCTTCTGCACCGGGCCATAAATATTCTCCTGGGGTAACAGACCGAACTAAATAATGCAGTTGATAAACCCCCGGTTCTAAACGATCACTATAGGCAATAATTCGATCCTTGTAAATGGTTTGATAGTTAATTTCCCAACTACTTTTTTGAGCTTGTACTGCCAAATTAGTCGTTTTAAAACTAGCATCAATCGCTTCAAATCCAGCCGGAAGGGGATCAGTAATCATCACCTGATCAATGGGATGATCAGTAATAATATCTAACCCAATATCAAACACTTGTCCAGGTTGAACTTTCAAAAGCTGTTGAGGAGAGTTTAAATCAATTGTTTGTAAAACTTTATCCTCATCAGCAGAACGAATTGTTCGGGTAATTCTTAAGCCATTTAATCGTCCCGGTTGATTTCCTTCTAAACGATACCGATAGGCAACCCAATAATTTAATAAACCTTGATTAGATTGTTGGAGAATTAAATCATTTTTGCCTTTTGGTAATTCTGACATCGGTACATTCAAACGATAACTCGAATCTTTATACCCCTTAAATTGAGTTTCTCCTAAAGTTTGATTTCCGAGTTGAATGGCAATATTAAAGTTAGGAGGTGTCGTTTCCGTGTCTGCATAAGCAACTAAAGCTGTTAACGCTTGTGCATTATCATAACTACTTCCCCAAGTGCCATCTTTACGCAGATTCAATAAACTTTGTACCAGTTTATCAACGGTTTGAGATTGGGGATTTTGGGTGATCACTAAACGTAATCCTTGAGATTGAATGGTTGTCGGAGAATTTAACCAACGGTAGCCTTGGGGGAAATTGAGCGTCGCAGTTCTTCCGGTGATATAGATCTGTTTCTGGACTTGCTCAAAGAGACGATTATACTCTTCTTTCCATTGAGGAAATTGGGATAAATAACGCACCAATTTAATTTGGTTAACAGTATCAAATTCCTCAAAGTTTTGCAAGATAGTATCTAAGAAATCACTGCGTTTTTCTCCCAAATTATCCAAAGCAATTAACGCATTTAACCGAATTTCATTTTTACAAACGTCCTCGGTACAAAAGTCATATTTCCCAGGGTCATTAACACCTTGTATTAAATAGGTTTTTAGGGAACTAATTACCTGAGAATCAACAGCAAACCCTGCTTTTTGAGCTTGAGCTAAGGCTTCCCCCGTATAAGCTGAAAGGATAGGATCAGAGGCTTTTAAACCCGGATAAGCTTCAATCCCGCCATTTTCCTGTTGTAACGTCTTAATCTGAGCTAAAGCTGTTTTAGCACGTTCAGGTAACTGCAATTCACTCAAACTTTGATTGTATTTTTTACCCAAAATTTCCAAATTAGCAGCGATGAGCAATTCACTTACAGCCGGTTCCAGAAAAGGAAATTTTTCTTGATTAAAAACTTGTTCAGCAGAAGCCGTTAATTGAGGAATTAAGGTACTCGCTAAATTAATTTCTAATCCTCCCACATCAGGAACAACTTTTTTACTAATATTCAGGGGAATGGTGACGGAATTTGTCGTGCGTCCTGACTCAATCACCTGTTCAATAACGTTAAACGTTTTAACTTCTAAAGGCACTTCAAACCCATCGAATTTGTTGTTGAATTCCGTTTTGAACTGAACTTTAGCGTTACCCGCTTGTTTCACTAAAATTGGAAAACGATAAGCATTGGTTCCAGCTTCAGCTTTGGTTTTTAAAGTTTGTTGATTCGTATTTCCAGGAGAAAATTGAATCCCGCCATTAACGGTTCCTGTAATATTTAAGTTACCTTGTTCTTCCGTTAAATTGGTAATGGATAATCCTGCTAAAATGCGATCGCCAGGACGAGCAAATTGAGGTAAAATGGGATTAGAAATTAACGCTTGAGTGGTAATAAATGTGGTTTCCTCCGAACCAAATTTAAGATTTCCATCCGTTGCGACAACCATGACTCGCCAAGTCGTCAAATCATCAGGAACCTTGAAATTAACCGTTGCTTTTCCTTGATTATCCGTAACAATTGAACCGTTATAAAAAGCTAAAGGTTGAAATTCTTTGCGAATTCGAGGATTAGCAGTTGCAGTGGATAAACCGCCTCCATAACCCCAACCTTTTGCTAACGGAGAGGCGACTTGATTTAAAATAACCGCCGGACGATTATCACTAAATCGGGTGGAAATGGGTTGGTCAGCATAGACTGTTTCGATTAAATTGGGGGGACGAGAACCATTAAGTTGTAAAATCGAATCATTCACTACCATTACCGTCAATTGTCCGCGAACAGGTTGATTTTGGGCATCTGTTAAAGTTAAATTTAAGGTTTGTTTAGAACTGGGTTCTAGCTTGTTGTGTTGAGGATTAACTTGGACTTTGAGATATTGATCTTCGAGATTAATATTAAACGGTGTTAACCCAATTTTAGCTAAGTTTTCTAAGCTCCCCGGTTCAAGGTCAGAAATGGGTTTTCCTTGTCGAACTAATACCGCTTCAACTGCTGCATTCGGTAACATTTCAGTAGTCACTTGAAACTTGATTTCTGGCGCGCTTCCTTTAACTTTTATGACCGTTTGATACAGAGGTTTATCGCGGACGACGGCAAAATATAATTCTCCTTCAGGATAGGGAGATTGAATTAAAGCCGTTGCCGTTTCTCCAGGTTTATAGGTAGTTTTATTGAGTTTAATTTCTAAACGGTTCTCGTCTATCCCTCCCCAGTTCACCAATTCATTTCCTGTTACCCAAATCTGTAAATCTGTGGCTGTAATTTCATCCTTGGTGTCACTAAAATTCGCCCGAATACGATAGGAACCTGACTCTGGGGCAGTTAAAGAAACCGTTTGTTCTTGTTGACCCGATTTGACATCAATTTGAGCAACTGTTTGATATTGAATTTGGTTTTTGTTGGTTTGTGCACCTTCTACTACCCGTGTAACCTGGCTATAATCCATTTTTTGCAATTGCAAATTCACCCCAACATTTTCTAAGGGTTTTCCCTGATAATCGGTAACAATGACATCAATGGGTAAGGGTTTACCTGCTTCTCCAATAAAGGGTGTTTTTAACCCAATTAAACGATTACTGGGAAGGGCAATAAACGATTGAGAATTGGCAACGGATAAATTAGAAATATCCGTCACTTCTACATCAACACGATAGGTCATGGGATACGGTAAATCTTTGGCAACGGTAACGGTTTTACTTCCCAAACCCTGAGCATCTAACGGTTGATTTTCTTGCAACACACTATCAGAAACATTCGGTTTTTCTTCTGGCCAAAACCATTGGCGACCAAAGGAATAATTCTCCCATCCTTTCGGAATAAAATCCGTTGCTGTCCGGGTGACATAATATTGAGCTAAACCCTCCGCAACGGGAGAACCAAATAAATATTCACTCTTAGCATTAGCCGTAATTGTTTCTCCAATTTGAGCAAATGGTTGATTTAAACTTAGATCTACTTTAAAATTAGGGGGTTTAAATTCAGCGACACGAAAATCGCCTAAAATTTCTATCCCATTTTGATTTTTTGCCCGAACAATATAATTCCCTAATGGTTGGTTTTCTGTTAAGGGCAATTCTACAGAAAATGTTGCAAATTCGTTAGTTTTATACTCTCCCAAAGTTTGGATTTGCTTTTTAGGATTTTCTAATGTCACGGTATAACTTTCATTTTTATTCGGTTTTAAGGTTCCTTTATCTAAGGAGTATGCCATAGCCGTTAAGGCAACTTTTTCTCCGGGTTTATAAAGTTGACGGTCGGAAAAAATCACTCCCCGTGATGAAATTTGTTGGTCTTCCCAATTGGCGTCAATTCCATAACCGTAAGCTCCACTATAGGAAAAAGTTCGAGTAAATGCCCAATCTTTGCCTTCTTTAGCAATCACTAATAATTCCGGTGCTTTAGCAAATCGTTTCCCCTTCATACATTGCTGTAACTGTTGAGAATTAAACACTAACATTCCCTGTTCGTCAGTCGTTCCCGTTGCACAAGCTTTGGGTTGAGGATAGGATTTCGCCTCCAGTTGAGATGGATAAATATCCACCGATACCCCCTCAGCAACGGAACCCGTATCTAAGTGATGAACTCGAACTAATCCTGATTCTGGAAACCATTGAGCAAAGACTCCTAAATTAGTTAACTGTACCAGTCCATAAAATTGAGGTTCACTCCATTTTTGTTGACCTTCTTGTTGATATTGAGTGGTTTTTGCTGTCACCCCATAGGCTAAAAGTCCCGTATTTCGGCCTAATTTTTCTCGTAAATTAATGGAAGTTTCTTGAACTTTATTTTTCGGGGTAGAAGCCACAAACGTTGCCCATTTTTCTACGGGAGGCAATAAATTTTTCCCCTCGTTTCTGGGGTAAGCACTATCGGTATAAACTAAATCTGTTGGTTGAACAACGTTATAACTCGCTTGATATTGAGATTGAGGTAAATTTAATGTGGAAATATTGAGTTCTAAATTCTGTTGAGAGGGAAAAATATTGAGTCCTGAAGGGACAAAAATATCGGGGGTTAAATCTCCGGTTTTATGAGTAATAGTAACAGGTTTGCCTAGTTTCTGGTTAAATTGATCTTCAAGTTCTCCCCCTATGGTAATTGTATAATTGGTTTGGGGTTCTAAAGCCCAAGGATTCAGGGTTACAATGTCATTATTATCATAGGCTTGGATTAATTTAATATCGGGTTTTGGTGACGGTTTAATGGTAATATTTTTAAGGGCAGATTCTGCAATAATTCCATTATTAAATTGCAGTTGGGGGTTTCCGGTTACAAACCGTCCTGATGTTCCTTCTATGCTGGCTTTACCGGGAAGTTGTAAACTGATAAATTTTAACGAGTCATAGGTTTTAATCAAGCTAGAAATTTCAACTTGAGTCTCTAAATTTCCTTGCGCCGGACGTAACCCAGGTGTGATTTTAAATTGATATTGGGTAGCGGTTTGTAAAAGTTGTTTAGGCGTAACAATATATTCTTTGGTTTGAACAGCCGGATTAAATTTAACGTCGGGTTCAATGGGGGTTTTATTTTCTTCGGGTTCTGCAAGTTTAACCTCAACTGGAATCACTTGATTTGTTTTTTGTGAAATCAGTTGTAAATGTTGTTTTAAAGAGTTTAAATCTAATTCTACGTTAGAGTTAAATTTGAGTTGGGGATTTAATCCTAAAGGGTTTTCTGGAGATTCCGGTTGTTCTTTACTTCCCGGTAAATTTGATAATTTTATCGGTTCGGTGGCAAATGTCCAGGCGATATCCTGCTCTAATTGATGTTGGTTTAAATCGGCTAATCCTTTTTTAACAGTGACTTGTAACCGAGTTGCTAAAGGTAATGCTTTATCAGCTTGAAATCCGACCATTTTTGGGGTTAAAAATCGAAATTCTCCGGGTATTTTAGGGGTAATTTCAAAGTTTTTGAGTAATTTTTTTTGTCGAGAACTCTCTAAATTTTCAACCGGAATTAAAGGATCTTTAAAAATAACATGAATTTGGCTTAATTCTGGACTATCCCCTAACGGATTAATGGCTTCAATCCAGGTAGGAAGTTGGGGTTTGGGTAAATCAGCCACCATCGGAATCACTTCGCTAACCGGAGAATGACTGATGATGCGACATCCCACCAGAGTTAAGATAAACAGAAAAACGAAGATAAACCGCCTGCGACGGAGACGGAGTTGAGTAAAATTTCTCATCGTCTTTAATTAAAATACTTCCTTTTGTAATAACAGATATTTCAAGTGAAATTCCCGAAAATTCCAGAAGATTTAATTTTAGTTTTTATTTGAATTTCAAGGGAACAAGAGAATCGGATTTTGAGCAAATATTTGTTACAAAAGTTAACAATAAAAAAGATGAGTTTGTTCAAGGAAACGGTTCATTTTCAAGACATTTATGTTAAATTAAATCCTAAAGTTTTAAGATTGAGATTAATATGGAAACCAATATTTTGACTTTACCCCCTCTTTTAACATTAAAACTTGATTTAACGGCGGAACAATTTTGGCAAATGCAAGAATATCAAGAAAATGGGGCAAAATTAGGATGGTTAATTAATCGGAAACAGCAACAAATTGAAATCTATCGCTTGAATCAAGATGTGGAAATTTTAGATTATCCAAACCAAATTTCAGGAGAGGACATTTTACCCGGTTTTGTGTTAGATTTAACTACAATTTGGTAAGTTGTGCTTACCTATCACCGCAACACTGAAGACCAGGGAGAGGAACTCCGTACTTGGTACTCCGCACTCGGCAACCATTAACACTATACGGAAACGTCAATCAATGATATCCTATGTCTATTAGAATTTTCTGTTTAAGTTAAGGTAGGGCAATTATGCAAGTTAATGATCTGGGTTTTGTTGCCAGCATTTTGTTCGTGCTAGTTCCGGCTGTTTTCCTGTTGATTCTGTATATCCAAACTCAAAGCCGGGAAGGAAAACAAGGTTAATTTCGTTTTTCCTAAATTTTAGTTGAATTTTCATTCAAAAAAGCGCCCTCAGACTATTACTGTGGCGCTTTTTTCTAATTAGGGTTGATTCAGAAGAAATTATGCGCTGGTTGTTCGGGTTAATAACACAGGACAACTCGCATAAACTCGAACATAATCTGATAGTGAAGCTCCTAACAATCGGTCTAAGTCGATGAAGCTCTTCGCTACGTTGGGGCGACGGTCTGGGGAACCCAACATCAATAAATCAGCGTTTGCTTCTTCAGCAACACGACATAATTCAGGGCCGGGTTTACCAATCCCACTGACACAACGGTAGCTAATTCCCATGCGTTTTGCTTCTTCAATAGCAGGGGCTAAAATCGGGTCTCTTTCGGCATTCATACTGAAATCTTCGCTCGATTTCCCCGATAAATCTTTATTAATATGGACTAAAATCAGTTGAGCACCTGGAAGATCTTTAGCAAAGGAAATCGCCAACTGCAAACACTGTTTAGAGGATTCAGAACCGTCCACCGCTACCATAATTTTGCGGAGTTTTTTGACATAAGTATCGTCCTTAACTAATAGCATCGGACGACTGGTTAATTGAAACACATATTGACTAACGGAGTTTTCCAAAATGGCTTGAATGCGTCCCAGACCCCGTGAACCCATAATAATTAAATCCGCATCTTCCTCATCAGCCACTTGACAGACAATATCTTTAGGGTCACCTTGTTTAAGTTGAGGAGTAATTTGTTTAGAGTCAAGGTGAATTGATTTAACAGCCTCCGCCAAAATTTTTCCCCCCTCCTCTAACTTTTCTGACATTGTATCTGAACTGACTTGAGGGGAAACAACGTGCAGAACCGTGACAGATGCTTGTTGGAAGGAGGGGATATCCAACAGCATATTCAGCATTTCTTCGCACAATCCCCGACCTGCAACAGCAACTAGAATTTTGTTTATCATCTGTATTTCCTTGGATTAAAATAAATGATTTGTCAGTGGTCAGATTACATCCGACTCGGATTAAAAAGGTTCTATACCTAGAATAAACCTGACTGTTGACAGATAATTTGTAGAAATGTTGCGTTCTCAATCTATTTGTAACGTGTTTGAAACAAATCCTTTCCCTCAGTCTCGGCTCTCAACGGATACCGCTTCCGAACAGCCTTGGTTTGACTATATTGTGCGAGTTTTTCCCCACCATACCGACTATGGCGGGATTGTTTGGCATGGAACTTATCTGTCTTGGCTGGAAGAAGCGCGGGTAGAACGGTTACGTTTGACCGGATTGGAGTATCATACTTTAGTAGAAATCGGGTGCGAATTGCCGGTTGTGTATCTCAATATTCGTTATCATCAACCCGTGAAAATGGGCATGGAGATTGTTGTTAAAAGTCGAATCCTACCAACAAAAGGCGTGCGATTGCCCTGGGAATATCGGATTGAATCCTTAGACGGTCAATGCCTTTATCTTACGGCTCAAGTAACTTTAGTTCCCATAGACCGACAAACCGGAAAAATTATGCGTTGTCTACCTCCGGTGTTGCAAGCATCTTTAGCTCAACTGCTGGATTAACTCAAGCTATAATTGAGTCATGATATTGAACTTTCGTTTTTTGATCCCCAAAACCTAATCCAATCCTACCTTTGAAATCCCTCTTTTCTTAACTATCAAGCCCTTTCTCTTCCCCTGTTTAACGCTACAAGAGCGGATCACTCCTATTCTGCATAATAACCCGGTATTTTGAAATGGATCTAGCCTCCCATCGATTTATTAGTTATTTTGATGCTCCAGAAGCTCAACAACTCTGTGATCTCGCCGTTGTTGAACAATTTACAGACCAATCTATTATTTTTGAAGAAGGGGAAGACCCTAGTTTTTTATACTTAGTTTTAGAAGGTCAAGTTGAGTTTAAAAAACAAGCTTCCTTGAATCAATATCAAACCGTTGCTGTTGCTAAAGCCAATGACTTTTTTGGAGAATTTGGGGTTTTAGATGGACAACCTCGCAGCGCTAGAGCAATGGCGGCTGGAAAAATCAAATTAGCCAAAATTTCCCGACCTCACTTGATGGAAATTTTAAGCAATGCTAAGGGTAAAGTTATTCTGAATTTATTTAGTTATATTATTCACCATTTGCGAGTGACTACTAATCAATATGTTAATCAGTTGGTTCGGAAAGAAAAAATGGAATTAGTCGGGGAAATGGTCAATACCATTTTGCATGACTTTAGAAGTCCTTTTACCGGAATTCAGTTATCCAGCGCCATGCTGAAGGAAATGCACCCCGATGAAGAAACGGAAGAATGGTGTGATTTAATTTCGATGCAAATTCAACGAATGTTAGGCATGGCGGAGGAAGTTTTGGAATTTGCCAAAGGCAGCACGGTCTTGTATCGCCGACCCGTTTATGTTGCTAAAATGCTGGAACATTTTGAGAAATTAAATCGAGTTTATTTTCAATCCACTCAAGTTGAGTTCTCTGTGAAGGCGGATGATGATTGTATTATTTATGTTGATGAAAATAAATTGATTCGAGTCTTTCAAAATTTAGTGGGGAATGCGGTAGAAGCCTTTGAAAAACCAGGAGGAAAAATTGTAATCACCACCTCAAAAACTCCAGGCTGGGTTACGATTGCCATTGCGGATAATGGCCCTGGAATTCCTGAAGCCATTCGAGAGCATTTATTTGATGCTTTTGTCACCTATGGAAAACGCAGTGGGACGGGATTAGGAACAGCAATTGCTAAATCAATTATTGATGCTCATGGCGGTAAAATCGAGTTTAAATCGATTGCTCACGAAGGCACTACGTTTTATATTCTATTGCCAGAAACCCAACCCCAAGAAATGCTAGAAGAAGTTGCTGAAGAAGTCAAATTACACTAAAATTAAATTATAGTAGGGAACAGGGAACAGGGAACAGGGAACAGGGAACAGGCAGGAAAAGGGTTCTCTGCTCATGGTTTTAGCATCAGTTTATGTCCTAACTGCCTTGGCAACTGCTATAAGTGTTAACCCTGACATCAGGATAGGAACTGTAGGGAAAGAATAAACTCGATCTCTACAGCACTTTAACGTTAAACTTAACTTCTTTTCCATTGAATTTAATTCGTCCACTCCCCCAAGATGTTGTTTATTTAATTGCGGCTAGTGAAGTTATTGATTCCTTAGCCGCTGTGGTTCGAGAATTAGTTGAAAATGCCTTAGATGCCAACGCAACTCGGATTACAATCTCTGTATTGCCGGAATTGTGGCGGGTACAAGTGGCGGATAATGGCTTAGGAATGGATTTAGCCAATTTAAAACAAGCTGCCACCGCCCATAGTACCAGTAAAATTAATACTATTACTGATTTATTTCAAATTAAAAGTTTAGGATTTCGTGGGGAAGCGTTACATAGTTTAGCGCAATTGTCGGATTTAGAAATTATTAGTCGTCCGAGTTCTCCTTCTGCTTCAAGTTCCGGTTGGCGAGTTCATTATAATCAGCAAGGAGAAGCAATTAAAACGGAAACTATTGCTGTTGCATCGGGAACCGTTGTTACTGTTTCTAATTTATTTGAAAATTGGCAAACTCGTCGCCAATCTTTACCTTCTTCTGCTCAACAATTGCGGGGAATTCAGTTAACAATTCAGCAAATTGCCTTATGTCATCCCCAGGTTACTTGGCAACTTCGTCAAGGTAATACTCCTTGGTTTCAAATTAGTCCGGGGGTCAATGCTCAACAGATTTTACCTCAAATTATTAAAAATATTCGTTTGAGTGATTTATATTATTTAAAAATCCCGCAAAATTTTGATAATATTAATGAAGAAACTATTGAATTAATATTAGGATTACCCGACCGATGCCATCGTCGTAAACCTGATTGGGTGAAGGTTGCAATTAATGGTCGTATGGTGCGATCGCCTGAATTAGAACAAACCTTATTAACGGCTTTAGCGCGAACTTGTCCCCGTGATCGCTATCCCATTTGTTTTATTCATGTTCACCTTTCTCCTGAACAAATAGACTGGAATCGTAACCCGGATAAAAGTGAAATTTATCTCCAAAACTTAAACTTATTACAAGAACAAATCAGTCAAGGAATTGACCAAGCTTTACGGTTAAATTTTGATCGAATTTCCCTACCTCAAAATCGAATCGATCAGTTAATAAAAGTCTCAGAAGAAAAGGGAAAGTATCAAATTAATTCTTCGATAAACTCTAATTTAGAAGAATCTGCAACTTCCTCTCACAATGAATTAGGGATGATCGAAATTAAAGCGATCGCCCAAGTTCTTAATACTTATATTATTGCAGAACATTCTAGCGGATTATGGTTAATTGAACAACATATTGCCCATGAACGGGTTTTATATGAACAAATTTGTGATCAATGGCGATTAGTTCCTCTCGAACCCGGTATTATTTTACAATCTCTATCAACAGCCCAATTAGAACAAATGCAGCGTTTAGGATTAGAAATTGATCTGTTTGGCGAGGGGGTTTGGGTTGTTAGAAATGCACCGGAATTATTAGCAAAACGCAGTGATTGTTCAGAAGCTTTATTAGAATTAAGTTTAGGCGGAGATTTACAAGCTGCCCAAGTTGCAACGGCTTGTCGTAGTGCGATTAAAAATGGAACATCTCTGAGTTTAACCCAAATGCAAACTTTATTAGATCAATGGATCAAAACTCGAAATCCCCGGACTTGCCCCCATGGTCGCCCGATTGTTTTACAATTAGAAGAATCTTCCCTATCTCGGTTTTTCCGTCGCCATTGGGTGATTGGAAAAAGTCATGGGATTTAAGCAATTTTTGCTCAATAAAATTATATAGCAGTACGCATGAAAGTGTTTGACAATTCTAAATCCTAAAACCCTTTCAATGCTTACTGTTCCCTGTTCCCTGTTCCCTGTTCCCTAGTGCTATACAATAAAAAAATCTATTTATATCAATT
The DNA here is from genome assembly GCF_900009145.1 of Planktothrix tepida PCC 9214. Taxonomy (NCBI): domain Bacteria; kingdom Bacillati; phylum Cyanobacteriota; class Cyanophyceae; order Oscillatoriales; family Microcoleaceae; genus Planktothrix; species Planktothrix tepida. The sequence goes on along the minus strand of NZ_LN889802.1, from coordinate 66,236 downwards.
TCCCATGGTAAATCCTATTCTCGATCAAATCTTACAACTCGCCACTCAAAAAGCAGATGATGTTGAGGTTTATTATCTGTCGAGTCAGAATACTCCCATTGAGTTTGAAAATAATCGCCTCAAGTCCCTACAAACAAAAGCGAGACAAGGAGTAGCATTACGACTCATTCACCAAGGTAAATTAGGATTTGCCAGTTCAACGGATTTAACCCGTTTAGAAGATTTAGTAGAAGCAGCCTTACAAACTTCAGAAATTGGAGCCCCGGCTGATTTTGAATTCGCTGCGGATGTACATTTATCTTCTCCAGCTTCCGCCTTTATTCCTCCCGCAACTCAAGAATTAGTTGAAATCGGAAAAAACTTGATTGAACAGGTACTTAATTATAATCCTGAAATCTTAGTCAGTGTGGGATTTAATATTTCTCGTCAACAAATCCAAATTGCCACAAATCAGGATGTTTATGCAGAACGTTCTAGTCAGTTATTCAGTGCTTCCTTATCGGGAAATTTAGTCAGAGGAGAAGATTTTTTAGAAATTGCCTGTTATGATGTCGCCAGCGATCGCCCTTTACAAACTGACCGCTTACTCCAAGACTTAATCCGAAAATATTCCCTAGCCGAACAAAAAGCCACGATTCAAAGTGGGACTTTCCCCATCTTTTTTACCCCTCAAGCGGTTGCGAGAATATTTGGGGGATTATTCAGAACAATTTTATCCGGTCAAACTATTGTTCAAAAATCTTCCCCCTTACTTGATAAAATCGGAGAAACTTTATTTGATTCTCGCTTAAGTTTATATGAAGACCCCAATTTCGGCCCCTCCGCCTGTTCTTTTGACGATGAAGGAACTCCCACCACCGTCAAACGATTCATTGATCACGGAACAATAAATCAATTTTATTGGGATCGACAATGGGGAAGTCGTGGCCAAATTTCATCCACCGGAAATGGATTTCGCGGGGGGTTATCTCGTCCCAGTCCATCCTTAGTTAATTTATGTCTTGAACCCGGACAAACCTCAACAGAAGATTTAATTGCTAGTATTGATGAAGGCTTAATTGTGGATCAAGTTTTAGGGGCGGGTCAATCAAATCAACTCGCAGGAGAATTTTCCGTTAACCTCGATTTAGGCTATAAAGTTGAACAAGGTAAAATTGTCGGTCGGGTGAAAAATACAATGGTAGCCGGAAATATTTTTGAAGCTTTTAAACAGTTAGTGGATTTAGGAAATCAACCGGAATGGGTGGGAAGTAGTTCCTATGTTCCTAGTTTATTATTTCAACAGTTAGGAGTTGCAGCTAAACATTAAAACGGACTCCAATTGAGTAGAAAATAAATCCCTTGTTCCTGTAAGGTGCGATCGCCGGACTCTATTTTAATTAAAGGAATTCCCCAGTCAATTCGTGCAGTCAAGCGATCGCTATATTTCCACCTTAATCCTAACCCGACGGACAATAACGTGCGATCGGGTAACTCCAATTCTCCCGGCGCATTCCAACCTTGACCAAAATCTATAAAGGGGGTGAGTTGTAAGACTCCCTGACCATTTTTGGTGCGAACTAGGGGATAACGCAATTCTGCGGAAGCGAAAATCACATTATCGCGTAACAACACATCCTGACGATACCCTCGCACACTTTCCATCCCTCCCAGTCCCATTTGTTCTAAGGGGAGTAATTCTTGGTTCGTCAGTTGCACATCAGACCGCAATAAAAACAACGTATCCGGTGCTAACAACCGCACCCACTGCGCCTGACCCCGCCAAGCAAAATATTGACTATCCGGTTGATCTGAACTCAAAGTTGCATCCAACAGTCCGACACCAAAACTCAATTGCGATCGCACCGCAAACACCTGTTTTGGCCCCTGATAGGTATATTCTTGAGAAAAGCGCAAAATCGAAAGTCGCGTTTTCCCGTCCTCCTCAGCCCCTCTGGACAAAGGAAAACCCACCCCTAAAATGCTGGTATCACTTTCCCGACGACCAAAGGTTAACCCTAATGCGAATTCTTCTGTGGGGGTTTGAATAATGGGTTGGCGAACGCGGAATTCATAACTAACACTATTAGCTTTAATATCTAAATCGTTAAACGGGGGTTCCACAATTCGACTATTAGTATAGTTAAAATAAAAGCCTAATGTCGTATTGCGAGAGCTAACGGGAAAGGTATACAACGTATCAACAATATTACTCCCCTGAGTATTACTATAGGACAAGTCTAAGCGATCGCCTTGTCCTAATAAATTCCCTTCACTGACTTCAATTCCCCGTTCCCATGATCCGACCGTCGGAGAGCGATTATTATCGGTAAATAAATTAACATTAAAGGTGTCTGCCGTTTCAAACGTAACATTCAGAATACTTTCACCTGGATTAATTCCGGTTGCTAATTCCGCCGAAATCCTTTCCACAACCGGATCAAGTTGCAGCAATTGTAAAGCTTGTAGAAGGTGTTTTTGATTAAAGGGTTTACGAGTTACTAATTCCAACCGACTTTTAACATAGTTAGGATTTAACCGCCCTTTTCCTTCAATATTAATGTTTGTAATTCTTCCTTCTAAAACTGAAATGGTCACGGTTCCATTCGTTAAGGTTTGGGGTGGAATGAATGCACCGGACGTAATATAACCCTGAGAAATATAAAAATTTGTCACCGCAGAACGCGCTTGCAATAATTCAGTAAAGGTGATCGGATGACCCACAAAGGGTTTAGTGATTTCCGCTAACTGTTGATCGCTAAAAACCGTATTCCCTTCAAATTCAAACCGTTCAATTGTAATAGTATTCAAACTCTCAGGAATTTGTTCTGAGGGAATTGGGGTAGGAACTGACGGAGAAAGCAAGGGTTCTAATGGAGGAGAAGGAGAAAGAAGTTGAGGTTCTGGGGGTGAGGGTTGAGGGGGAATTGGGATAATTGATCCGTCGTGGGGTAAAGATTCAGGACGTTGATCTGTTAGAGGAGGACTCACCTGAGCAAAGGCAGAATTGATCTGTAAAAGTAGGATTAAAAGTTGAGAATAGGCAGGAAAAAAACGAAGTTTAATATTAAGTTTTAAAGAATTAAAACAAAAGTTTTTGATGTTAAAAAAATGTAAAAAATGAGGCATAAAAAAATATATAAATCTGGTTTTACTAGAGTCTTAGAAGTTAAGGAATCCAGAAATTGAAAATAGTCCAGAGCATGAATATTTCATCAACCTCCAGAGCCTTGATTCTTCTATTGATTTCTTTCTTCAATTCAGCCAATCTAAATCCTGATTATTAGCCATTTTAACTTTTGCAACAAATTGATATCAAGATTAGAGATCTTGGGTCTACAGTATCTCCTTCTTCTTTTATAATTAAAAATTAGGCTACTCCTGAACAGCAATTGAGTCAAATTTTTACAATGACCGTTTATCAAGTCCGCTTAATTAACGAAGCTCAAGGTTTAGATTGCACCATTCCGGTTCCTGATGATCAGTATATTCTCGATATTGCAAAAGACAATGGTATTCGTCTACCATCAGGATGTGAACAAGGAGATTGTTCAGTTTGTGTTGCTAAACTCCTCAACGGTCAAGTTGATCAACGTGAACAAAAATTTCTCCGTCCTGCGGAAATCGCGCTGGGGTATACTGTAACCTGTGTTGCTTATCCTCGTTCAGATTGTACCCTCTATACCCATCAAGAACAAGTTTTATATCAATCCTCTCTTTATCATCAACCCAATTCAGATTGATATTTATCCCTTGATTCATCTAAACTCGCCGTCAAAACTTAACTTTTTATTCTTAATATGGATCGTTTTTTATACGAAAAATCTATTTCTTATCAAGGGTATTTAATTATTCCCTTCGTTCGAGTAACGGTGAGTGATAAAAAGATTTATTCTTATATGTTATTATCCCAATGGGGACATAAAGGAAAATTTCACAAATCTGAAAATCCGGCTGATCTCTATTGTAGTCAACTGGAAAAAATTATCGAAATTGCTCAAGATCATTTAGATCACTATTCGGATATTGTTCCTAAAGAAGATTATTTTCACTGTCGATATACCTATCAAAATGATTTAATTGTAATTTATCAAGAAGCGGAAAAATACTTTTACGATCATTACAAACCTTATAGTTTAAATAATATTGCAGCCCCTAAACTTTTCCTTTCACAACAAGATTGTATTAATTGGGTCAAAGCCGGATTAGATCGTTCTGGGACAGTCACCGAGCCATAAAAAACTCTTGTACATTAACTATGGAACCAATTCGGTTGTGCGGGGCGTGTTATGCTGAATCTCCTTGTCATAAGCTGCGTAGCAGCTTGATTTAATAAACGGCATTTCCCTTGTTTTTAATTTTACGATGCCAATTGATGATTAGCTTTCCTTCATTAATAATTTATGTAACAAGTCTTCTAGCTGCTCTACTTTCTTTGTAATATTCTCCTGACTTGAGAGCCGCTCAACTTAATTCCTGTTGCTTGCTCTAAATATGTTGCTAATCTATTTCCTGTCCATCTCCCAAATTCATATCCATATTCTGATGGCTCTTTTTCTACTACTTCTACTAACATTTCTTCATATTCAGCAGTGGCTTTCCGAAAGTTTCCTTGGCTTCTCCCATCTATAAAACTCTCCATTTTATCTGGATCTCCATGAACGGCCCAGTACGCTACTGTCGGATAGGAAATCTCTAAAAAATTGGCTATCTCTTGATACGTTTTTCCCTCATTCATTAATAATAAAATTAATATTCTTTCTCTAATTTGAGCATTTTTATTCTCTTTCATTTCTTTAAGTAATTTTCTTTTTTGCTCTTTAGACAGATGATTTTTGGCTGGCATTGGGGGTTATATTCCTAAAAACACTTAATCTTCTATTATACAATCAAGCTGCGTAGCAGCTTATTCGCTCTACATCTAGCTAATTTGGGGCTCGTTTGGGCATTTCTATATAAAAGTTATGGGTGAGTTACTCATTTTACTCTTAAGCTAGATATAGATTGAGTAATTTTTGAGTAACTCAGTGGTAGAATCTCTCTTGCGTAAGGCTGAAGTCACGATGTAAGCCTTGTCAGCAAGTGCTTAGAGTGAACGAAAGAACAGAAGCCCGTGACGAGGATTGAACTCGTGACTTCCTCCTTACCAAGGAGGTACTCTACCACTGAGTTACACGGGCAAAAAAAATTAAGAAGTAAGAACTAAGATTTGGAAGTTCCTAATCTCTAAGGTTTAATTTTAGAGGTGGGCCGAGCTGGATTTGAACCAGCGTAGGCGTAGCCAGCGGATTTACAGTCCGCCCCCATTAACCGCTCGGGCATCGACCCATTTATTCAACAATTTTATATAGTAGCACAATCTCAGGAAATGTCTAGGGGTTTGGAAAACTTTTTTTCCATTAGGAGGAAGGAGGCTCAAAATACTGACGATTTGGGAGTCGGCGGGATTGTTCTGAAGTTCGGTTTGGGCGGGAGGGATTGCGGGGACGTTGGGTACGACTCGGAAAATCGCTCTCATCGTAAATTTCCCCGACTAACTCCTCTAAAATATCTTCTAACGTGATTAACCCAACGGTTCCCCCATATTCATCAACCACAATCGCCAGGTGGAGGCGCTGTTGTAGCATTTCCTTGAGTAAATCCCCGACTCGTTTCGTTTCGGGAACGTAAACCGGCGGGCTCATAGCTTCGGTGACAGAAATAGTGTTGCGTTCCTCCTCGTGGGTATGAGCTAATTGTAACGCCCGTTTTAAATGAACAATTCCCACAATTTCATCTTTGGATTCTCCTTGAACTGGAATTCGAGAATATCCGGTTTCTAAACATAACTCAATCACTTCGGGTAAAGTGGCTTGGTTGGAAATTGTTCGCATCTCAATTCGCGGTTTAACGACTTCTCGCGCCATTAAATAATCCATCATCAACGCTTTATTCAACAGTTGATGTTTTTGCCAATCTAACTGACCCCGACCCCCTAAAATTTCAATCATCAGTCGTAGGTCTTGCACCGATAACCCCTGCTGGACTCCACCGGGGCTAAACAGGCGAATAATGCTTTGAGTAATCGTTTCTAATAGAACAATAACCGGAGACAGGATAATAGATAACAGGTAAATCGGGCGAACTACAGCTTTAAAAATCGGTAAAATGTTGTTAATGGCAAAGGATTTGGGAGTAATTTCTCCAAAAATTAGGACTAAGAAAGTAACAACAGCCGTTGCAATTCCTATTCCCGCATTTCCTAGCCAAATTGCAAATAAATTACTGGTGAGAATGGCAGAGAAATTATTCACCAAGTTGTTTCCCACTAACAACGTTGTAATAAATCTTGCCCGTTTTTCTAAAACCAAGGTATACATTCCATTGGGGTCACCTTGTTCTTTAATTAAAGCTCGCAGTTTTAAATTATCGAGGGCGGTGATAGCCGTTTCGGAACCGGAGAAAAAGGCAGAGAGAACCAGCATGAAGGTCAGAACCAGAATATCTAGCCCAACATTTCCCAGTAAAGGCATCGCTTCCGCAAGGGCCAACAAGAATTCAGACGGAAAAGTTGTAAACACAACAGGATAAAGTTATCTAAAAAAACTGTTTTGATTGTAGAGCATTGTCATTGTAGTCAGCCAATTTTGAAAAGGAATCTATGCAAGAAAGGACTCCTGATTTTCAGGAAGTCCTCTGAATACAATGGGTTAAGTTTTATTTTGGCAGTAGCCTTAAATCACGGTATCGTCAGGAATCACCGCATTTTTAAGAACAACAACAATTCCACTGCGGATATAAAATCCTAAATCTTCCCGTTCTGCTTCTTGGATATTATCTTTGTTGATAATTTTAACATTGCGACCAATGCGGGCATTTTTATCAACAATTGCCTTACGAATTAAGGTATTAGAACCAATCCCTAATGGAACTCCACCTTCTTGTAAACCCGATTGACGTTCTGAAAACGGTTGATAAAAGTCTGAACCCATAAGCAGGGTATCTTCAATCACACATCCAGCTTCCACACGGGAACGTAAGCCCAAAACAGAATGATCAATCCGACATTCTTTGAGAATACAACCCTCAGCAACAATAGATTCAGTAATGTGACAATCTAAGATTTTCGTGGGGGGTAAATAACGAGAACGGGTATAAATCGGGGATTTTTCGTCGTAAAAACTAAAGGAAGGTTGAGGTTGTTGGGTTAAACCAATATTGGCATTATAAAATGCTTCAATGGTTCCAATATCTTCCCAATAGTCTTTAAATAAAAAGGCTTGAACATTATGATCGCCGGAGGCGCTGGGAATAATTTCTTTACCAAAATCTGTCTGTTCAGGATTGTCTGTTAACAGCTTAATCAAGACATCTTTGTTAAAGACATAAATCCCCATCGAAGCAATATAAGGATTTTCTTTCGCTTGTTCAGGAGATAAACCCAACATGGAGGTATCGACCTGCATTTGTTTGAGAGCGTCTCCTTTTGGTTTTTCACTGAAACTGACCACTCGCCCTGAGTCATCCAGTTTCATTAACCCAAAATCAGAAGCTCGTTTTTCATCAATGGGTAATACTGAAAGGGTAATATCCGCATTAGTATCTAAATGACGTTGGACAAATTGTCGATAGTCCATGCGGTAAAGATGATCACCGGATAAAATCAGATATTGGTCAACGTCCCATTCTTGAAACAACCACAAATACTGACGCACCGCATCTGCTGTACCCTGGAACCAATTGGGGTTTTGGGTGGTCTGTTGGGCGGCTAACACTTCTGTAAAGCTATCATCAAAGCCAGAGAAGTTGTAAGCACGAGCAATATGACGGTTTAAAGATGCTGAGTTAAACTGGGTTAAAACGTAGATTTTGAGGATTTCGGAGTTAATACAGTTACTAATGGGGATGTCGATTAACCGATATTTACCCGCAATGGGCACCGCAGGTTTGGCCCGCATTTTGGTTAAAGGATACAGGCGGCTACCCGCACCGCCACCGAGAATGATTGCTAAAACTCGTTTCACAAAAAATTACCTCTCAACTGCCAATAGTCTTCCCAAGTCCAGTGTCCGACTGTACGGTACTCTTGACAAGGGGGGAGAAGCAAAACCTGTCTTAAGTTTGGGTTAGGGGGAAGTTAACAGGAAGGGATAACAATGGCCAAGGAATTGTTCAAGAAGAATTGAATTTTAAGGGTTGAATCGTTTCTACTTGCATTGTTGTTGATAATTCTTTATATTTTTTTGCTGGATTAATGGGGAACGGTTTTGAATAATTAAGGTTATACCAGAATAAACAGAATCAATTTTGATTCAGAACAGAGGATTTATGATGCACCCATATTGGCATAAGGTTTCTCAGGCGATTAAAGTGGCTGTGGTTGGCGTTTCTTTACCGTTATTGTTGTCGAGTGCTGGGTTAGCGCAACAGAATGTTAAGCAAGAAGCTATTCAGGTTGATCCGAGAATTAAAGAGCCGATTGAGATGTTGATGGATGATAATATTGATAATGATCAAGAAGCTATTAGCCAATTAAGCAAAATTCCTGATGTTGTTAATACTTTAATTCAAGAATTAGAAAATAATAACAATCCTGAAGTTATTGCCTCTGTACTCCAAGCCTTATCAGAAATTGCACAAACTACTAAAATTCTGCCTCAACAAACTGATTATATTACTAATTTAATCATTGATCATAAGTTGCTCAGTCACCCTGATCAGTTAGTGCGTGTTTATGCTATTGATGTTTTGAGCAAGATTGCACCGCCAGAGAAAATACAGAAGACACTTAAAATTTTATTAAATACCCTGAAAGATAATAACAAAGGTGTTCGTTATCGCGCTGCTGGTGCTATCTATTTTCTACTTCGTAAAATTGATTCTTCAGATTTACAACAGGCTCTAGTAGACGTGAGATCAGTTGCATTAACTAAAAGCAATGATTGGCAAGTACGACTAGGTGCTGCTTATGCTCTTGCAAGTAGTGGTCGAGACGTTAAAACCGCAATTACCACCTTTAAACAATTATTAGACCAACAAGATCAAGAAATAACACAAGAGGTAATTACGTCATTGCGTTATGCAGGAGATGAATTATCAATAAAATCATCTAACTTAACAAAAGAAGAAAAGTCCAATGCTAAAGAAGGTTTGGAAGATGCTTTAGATTATTTGAATCAAAACTATAGTAGTGAAGATCAACAATCAAGATCAAATATCACCCAAGCCAAAGAATCTTTAAATTATGCCATCAATAATATTGATAATATACCCGACTCAGTAGAACCTAAAATTATACTGGATTGGATAGTCAGTAAACCTCAAGAATCCGTGCCAATATTAATCATTATATCTTGGCTATATTTTGTTTTAATGTCTCTGTGGTTACGTCCTTTGTGGCTGTTAAGGTGTAATGATATTCTACAGCGCTATACCGATATTCCCTTACCAAATTTTCTAGGAAATCTCAAAATTTCAGATTTATTAAGGTTGCTTTTATTTCGGTCTTGTTACCACCCCAGGGTACTAGACGCATGGGTTAAAGATAATTTAGGTAAAGCTCGTAAAGAATTTGACAAAAAAACAACGGTTAAAGAGCGTAGTATTTATGTTCCCATCCCAGTCATTTTAGATGGTATTGATATAGCGGAATTGACAGCGAAGGAATTGCAAGCTAAATTTAGTGAACAACAAGAATGTCTTTTAATTTGGGGTGAAGGGGGTTCAGGAAAAACAAGTCTTGCCTGTCAAATTGCACGCTGGGCTATGTCAGATGTTCCTGAAAAACGGCTGTGTAAACATCGGATGCTGCCAATATTAGTTGAACAGGAACTAGATGTTAAAGTTGCTGAAGGAAAACAGGTTTTTCTTGAGGTTATCCGAGGTTTATTGAAAAATTTAGTCGATGCTCAGAAGCCGGTTTCTGAAGAATTTTTAGAACAACTTCTGATTCAACAACGTTTACTGGTAATTGTGGATCACTTCTCAGAAATGAGTTCACCAACCCGCGAACAAATTCGTCCTGAATTACCCGGATTTCCTGTTAATGCTTTGATTGTAACATCACGGATGGAGGAATCATTAGGTGGAGTGAATAAAACGATACTTCAACCGATGCGAGTTGAGCGAGATCGCCTATTACCTTTTATGCAGGCTTATATTACTCAACGGGGAAAACACGATATCTTTAAAGATCAAGAATTAGTTAATGCCCGTGATCGACTGTTGATGATTGCCGATAAAAGAGATGTTACAGTGCTGTTAACTAAACTTTTTATTGAACAGATTATTTCAGTTAAAACGGGAGGAAATATTGATAAGTTTCCTCAAAATATCCCTGATTTAATCTTAGAATACTTAAATCGAATTAATGGGAATATATCAGGTGATCATCCAGAAAACTCTAAGATTCATCAGGATGTTAAAATTATTGCTTGGGAATGTCTAAAACAAACGTATCGACCGACAACAGCGTTAAAAGAGACTGTTGTTAAAGCGTTAGGGAGTGATGATGCAGAAGTGCGTCTCAAATATTTAGAAAATCGTCTCTGCATCATCCAAACTATTCCTCCTAGTTACACTGAAATTCGCTTTGTGCTTGATCCTTTAGCTGAGTACCTAGCGGCTATGTCCGTTGTAGAACATTGCGGTAATAATGAGCAGTTATGGCATGAATTTTTTGCTCAAGCCGATATACAACAAGGTACGCCGGAAATGATTAAAGGATTGCTATTAGCAGTGCTAGATTGTTGTTTAGCTAACGATAAAGCTGCAAAAATCCCTGAGTTTGTATTATTAGAACTTGATACGAGAACAAGTTCAGGCTCCAACTCAAAGATTTAAGTTTTTCTCTATCTATTGGGTGGGGTACATGGAATGAGCATTCGTCCGCAACGCGCATTCCAAATTCCATTTTCTTTTATATTACACTCCGCAGATGTACCGTCACTGCATCGTACCATCAGTTCATCATCCTCATTAGGATTACTGGATTTTGAACCACAACCACAAAAACTCAGTTCTCCTAACGCTTTAATTGCACGAGATCTTGCTATTGGGCGATCAGCTTTTTCCAATACTTCTGTCAGAAACTCAATTACAAAATCATCGGCTTGACCCATCTTTAATAGACTTTCAGCCGCGACTAAAGCCGACAGAGGAATGTTGATTTTTCCTACATTTTTCATGCTATTTTTCACTTCTTCAATTTCTTGTTTCAGTGCAGCAACAACATTAGTTTTTGGAGAGCGTATGGTAAAGCTGATTTGATCAATTTCCAGATAGGGGATATCGGGATCATGGCGTCGAGCATCCTTTAGAAGCTCTTGCAGTTTTTGGTCAAGTTGCCACTTAATATCTAATTTGTTTAATTTTTGGGTAAGCTGTTCGTTAGACTGAATATCAACAGAAAAATTCATAAATCCCTCCACTGGTTTGATGTTTTGATGTTTTGAAACTGGGTGTGCATATCGAACTTGAGAATTTCGATTTTGTCTTTTTGTTTCCCCTTTTGCTAATTTTTTTGCTGTTTTTACCGCCTCAAACCCATTAACTAAACCGCTCCCTGTTGCCCAATCAAATCCGGGTTTTGCCGAATGTCCTCCCGTCGCAGAATTGCAATTTCCTGCAATTACATCAATGGCGGTCTGTTGTAGAATTTCATTAGCTTGTTGGGGCGATAATTGCGGGTTAACTTGCTTCATCAACGCGCAAATTCCCGCCACTTGGGGGGCTGCGGCGGATGTTCCACTAAAGGCTGCCCAACCATCTTCTGAGGACGTTTCATCCGCGTCAGGGTGTTTAACACCGGGTATACCAAAAACGGCATCTAACGTGCTTCCAGGGGGAACAGGTAAGACAATATAAGCCGCCCTGGGTTTTTTTCCCACTAACCCACAAATATCAGGAACAATTCGCCCCGAATAGATGTTACTGCTAAAACCACTAGCATAATTACTCGCTTCTAACTTGCCATCAGAATTGATATAAACGCCTCCAGCCGCAATCACATCTGGGTGTTGAGAGGGAAATCCCCAATGTCCATTTCCGGCGGAAAAAACAACAATAATTCCTTGATAAACTGCATCGGCAATATTAGCAGTTAAGGCAATATCATAGGCAGATAAAGGCAAATATTGTTTGCTGCTTCCCCAACTACAAGAAATAACATCAGGACGCAAGGAAACCGCTTTTTTAAAGGCTGCAATGGAATTTTTAAAGTTCCATTTTATCATGGTAAAATTGATATCTGGAGCTACAGAAAATAGATTGGCAGATTCTCCGGTTCCATGTCCATTTTCATCGACTTCGGGATTAATACATCCTGCCCCTAAAATAACTTTACCTTGATATCGATTCCGGGCAAAAAAAGGATGACGATACCATCCAGAATCGACCATGACAACGTTAATCCCTTGACCTTTAATTCCTTGGTGATGAGCCGTTACTGCATTGAGTTTTTGGGCAATATCCTGGGGTATTAAATGCCAATAGGACGGATTTGGAGGAGATTCCGAAGGTAAGCCGACATCTGTATAATAAACAGGTTCACTTAAGGCAATTCCTTCAATTAAATCGGATAAAGGACTAGAAGACGGATCAACAAAACCCACCATATCAGTATCGGGAGTATCTAAAAATGTGGCGATACTTTCTAATCCTCCCCCTTTGATAACGGTTTTGTCTTTAGCAATGATTTTTGTTTTAAAAACCCGCTCGTACAGGTCAATAGAACCTGCAATGCTGAGAGTAACTCGTCCGGTTTGTAAAACTTCAAATCCTTCTGCTTGTAGACGCTGAATCGCTAAATTAACCTGTTGAGGATGAGAATAAAATTGATTAATATTCTCATGGGTAATTTGTTCTGAAAATTGGAATAGGGAAACCCCGCCTTGGGAATGGACGGAGGCTTCCGCATACACAATTGATGGTAATTTATTATTTAAGTCATTCATCCCTCTGGGTGCAAATCCAATAATTTGTTTTTAACCTATCATAGATAACTGAGAAATTTAGGATGTCTTAAGAAAAATTCAATATTTGATCAGGACGCTTGATCTTTTTAAGTAACAATAACTAGGGGTATAATCACTAATGTCCCAGCTTAGTTTAGTTTAGTTAAGTTAAATGAAGTAATTTTGTGAAATTTTGCTTAACTTTAGAATTGCTACCAAAATTTACACCTAAAGTCAGAGGTTAAATAGGATAGAGGCTTTTACTGTATTTTGGATGAGTTATAAGGATTCTATGATTGTACAAACGCCTGATTGGGTCAAACACGCGGTATTTTATCAAATTTTTCCCGATCGCTTTGCTCAAGCTGCCATTCCCCGCAAAAAATTGTTAAGTTCTGATCGCTGGGAACAATGGGATTTACCTCCGAGCTTACAAGGATATAAAGGAGGAAATTTATGGGGCGTGATTGAACAATTAGATTATTTACAAGATTTAGGAATTAATGCGATTTATTTTACCCCCATTTTTCAATCCGCTTCTAATCATCGTTACCATACCCATGATTATTATCAAATTGACCCCATCTTAGGTGGAAATCCAGCGTTTGAAGAAATGCTAAAAGCGGCTCACCAACGCAATATTAAAGTTGTTTTAGATGGGGTATTTAATCATGCCAGTCGGGGTTTTTTTCAGTTTCATGATATCTTAGAAAATGGCCCCCATTCTCCTTGGTTAGATTGGTTTAAAATTGAAGGATGGCCGCTATCAGCTTATGATGGGAGTAAACCTGCAAATTATGTAGGTTGGATTGGAAATCGGGCTTTACCTCAATTTAATCATGATAACCCTCAAGTTAGAGAATTTATTATGGAAGTTGCCGAATATTGGGTTGATTTTGGCATTGATGGTTGGCGTTTAGATGTACCCTTTGAAGTGAAAACTCCAGGGTTTTGGAAGGAATTTCGAGAGCGAGTGAAGGCGGTTAATCCAGAGGCTTATATTGTCGGAGAAGTGTGGGGGGATTCCAGAGAATGGTTAGATGGAACCCAATTTGATGGGGTAATGAATTATTTATTTGCAGGCCCAACCATTGCGTTTACCGCAGGCGATCGCGTTAAAATGGAATTAGTCGAAGGCCCTTCTTATTCTCCCTATCCGCCTTTATTTGCAAAAGAATATGGAGAGAAAATTAAAGCGTTATTAGACTTATATCCTTGGGACATTCAACTCACCCAATTGAATTTACTTGATAGTCATGATACAGCCCGATTAATTACGATTGCTGGAGGCGATAAAGTTACGGTTCAATTAGCTACGCTATTATTATTTACTTTTCCCGGTGCACCTAGTATTTATTATGGGGATGAAGTCGGGTTAGAAGGACAGCTTGATCCTGATTCTCGCCGCGCTTTCCCGATGAAAGAATCTTGGCATCAGGATGTTTTAGATTATCATAAAAAACTGATTGCTATTCGTCATCAGTATCAGGCATTACGAATCGGTTCCTACAAAATATTATATGCTGAGGGAATTGTTTATGGGTTTGCCCGGTGTTTAGAAAACGAAGAAGTGATGGTTTGGGTGAATTCAGGAACTGAACCAGCCCATATTCATTGTACTGTTACCGATTTAAAAACCTGTCCGAATCGGTTGATTTATGGAGAAGGGAAAATTAGCTGGAAACCAGAAGATGAACACACAGAATTAGAGGTATACATTCCCCCGCGTCAAGGGATAATTGTAGCGAATTTTTAGAATCTTCGAGGAGAGAAATTCAAGATCAGGGTATGGCAATGCCATGCCCTAGGGTTAGAAAATTACCCTATAATAAAGAATCAACTTTAATTGAATACTTGGTAATTTCATTCTAGCCCATGACCCAGACTCCCCCATCTATGCTTGAAAAAATTAAAGAGATTGCGACTGCTTTAGCACCTCGGTTAATTGAAATTCGTCGCCACATTCATGCACATCCAGAACTCAGTGGTCAAGAATATCAAACCTCTGCTTATGTTGCTGGGGTTTTATCTTCCTGTGGACTTAAAGTTCAAGAAGGGGTAGGAAAAACGGGAGTTATCGGAGAACTCAAGGGAAACACCACCGCTTCCCGTTGGTTTGCGATTCGCACGGATATGGATGCTTTACCGATGACGGAATTAACCGGGTTAGAGTATGCTTCCCGACAGATAGGAGTCATGCACGCCTGCGGACACGACTTGCACACCACCTTGGGGTTAGGAACAGCGATGGTGTTATCTCAGTTAGGTCAGGAGTTCCCTGGAAAGGTGCGGTTTCTGTTTCAACCGGCGGAGGAAATTGCCAAAGGCGCGACCTGGATGGTACATGATAACGTCATGGAGGATGTGGCGGCGATTTTGGGGGTTCATGTCTTCCCCAGTATTCCCGCCGGATGTGTGGGACTGCGCCAAGGTGCGTTAACGGCGGCGGCGGATGATTTGGAATTAACAATTATCGGGGAGTCCGGTCATGGGGCGCGACCTCATGAAGCTAAGGATGCAATTTGGATAGCCGCACAGGTAATTACCATGTTACAACAAGCCATTAGTCGCACCCAAAATCCGTTAAGACCTGTGGTTTTATCTATTGGTCAAATTATGGGGGGACGGGCTCCTAATATTATTGCGGATCAAGTTAAACTATTAGGAACGGTGCGATCGCTTCATCCTGAAACCTACGAAGCTTTACCTAATTGGATTGAACAAATTGTTGCCAATGTCTGTCAAATGTATGGGGCAAATTATGAGTTAAATTATCGTCGGGGCGTTCCTTCGGTGCAAAATGACCCAATATTAACTCAAATTGTAGAAGAAACGGTACGAGAAGCCTTTGGCACTCAAGCTATTATTAATTTACCCGAACCTTCTTTAGGTGCAGAAGATTTTTCCGTCTATTTAGATTATGCACCAGGCATGATGTTTCGGTTGGGTGTCGGACACAAAAAGAAACAAAATTATCCCTTACATCATCCCAAATTTGAAGTCGATGAATCTGCGATTATTACGGGAGTGGTGACATTAGCTTATTCTACTTATAAATATTGTCAGAAACAATTAACAATGGAAAAGAGTTAATCAACAGGTTGACTATTGTAAAGAAATGTAAAGTTTGCGTAACCCTTGGGGGAACTGCCTATAACTCTATAGTTCTTAACGGGATTTGAACAAAGTTCAAGCCCAAACAAGCCCCAAATTGCTTAGATGTAGAGCAAATACATCATGATTCTCTTGGAGCCAAGCGACAAATCGATAAGATATAGCTGTTCTAAAAGCGGATAAAGCATCAGTAAATGTATTTAACGGTTTGTTAGCCCAACGCCGTCTTAATCCGCCAGTTAACTGTTGCCAAATAATGAAACTGTAGGCACAAAAAACTAAGATTAGATGCCGATGAAGGCTTTTAAGACTTCGAGTCTGATATTCTTGATGCAATTGGTGATAAACCACGCAAAGCTGCATTATTTGACATCTGAGTTAAGTTTTTTCGTTCACTTTCGCCCAATAATCCTCCTAAATAGTGCCTAAATCCTTTTTTTTGAGATGGATTCCTGAATACCAAATCGAACCTAGCGCACCATTTCTCAAAGCACGGTGGCATAGCAGAGGGAGTGGTTTCTTTCATGGCAGCTTCCCAACGTAGAATACTTACCCTATCGATATTATAGACGTTTTATTTCTTTTTTTCTGTTTAAGTACCGATAATGAACCCAATTATTAATTATAAAAAATACCCAAGTTTTGGGTAGGGGCGAGGCGCGCCTCGCCCCTACACTGAATTGGATTTTCAGACTGATGTACAACTGATTTAAACTTACTATCAAAAATCAGTGAACTTTAAGAATTAAGACTCACCTGATGTTGACGATTTCGCACTTCTAAATAAATCAATAACGCATTAATATCAGCAGGATTCACCCCGCCAATTCTCGACGCTTGACCCACCGTTAATGGTTTAACTTTCATTAACTTTTCTCGCGCCTCCATAGACAAAGTTTCAATTTTCATATAGTCTAAATCTTCAGGTAATGCCCGATTTGATTGGCGACTAACTTGGTCAATTTGGTTTTGTTGGCGTTGCAGATACCCTGAATATTTAATCTCGATTTCTGTTCCTTCTTTTTCCAGTTGATTAAGATTAATATTGCCTAAATTATACTTTTCTAAATCAACGTAATGGAACCCTGGCCGACGCAATAAATCTGCTAAGGTAATTGACCCTTTAATTTTTTGTTGGGTGTCATTAAAAATCGCAATTCCCACCGGATGATTTTCCTTAATTCGAGTCGAGTATAACCGCTCTTTTTCAGCAATAATATTTTCTTGTTTCTGTTGAAATAACTCCCAACGACGGTCATCAATTAACCCAATTTCTCGACCCAACGGCGTTAACCGTTCATCCGCATTATCAGACCGTAATAATAACCGATATTCAGACCGACTTGTTAACATTCGATAGGGTTCTCGCAAATCTTTGGTACACAAATCATCAATTAACGTTCCGATATAACTTTGTTCACGGGAAAATACAATCATTTGTTGATGTTTGACAAATCGCACCGCATTAATTCCGGCTACAAAACCTTGCGCTGCCGCTTCTTCATAGCCCGTTGTGCCATTAATTTGTCCCGCACAAAATAGCCCCTCAATTTTCTTCGTCATCAACGTGGGATAACATTGAGTGGCGGGTAAATAATCATATTCCACCGCATAAGCCGGACGCAACATTGCACAATTTTCTAAGCCTGGAAGACTTCTTAACATTTGCAATTGCAACGTTTCTGGTAAACCTGTCGAAAATCCTTGAATATACAACTCAGGAATATCTCGACCTTCCGGTTCTATAAAAATCTGATGACTTTCTTTATCCGCAAACCGAACAATTTTATCTTCAATACTCGGACAATAACGGGGGCCCTTCGCATCCACCCAACCGCCATAAACCGGAGATAAATGCAAATTTTCTCGAATAATTCGATGGGTTTCGGCTGTGGTTCGAGTCAAATGACAACACATTTGTTCCCGTTCAATTTGAACTTCCGGGTCGAAACTAAACCACCGCACTTCTGTATCTCCCGGTTGCGGTTCTAACTTAGAATAATCAACAGACCGTTTATCCACTCGCGCTGGAGTTCCGGTTTTTAATCGTCCCGTTTCAAACCCTAAACGGTTGAGAGTTTCTGTTAATCCAATAGCTGCAAATTCTCCCGCCCGTCCAGCAGCCATTGATTTATTCCCGACCCAAATTATTCCCCCTAAAAAAGTACCCGTTGTTAAAATTACTGCTTGGCATTTAAAGGCAACTCCAAAATAAGTTTGTACTCCAATAATTTCCTCATTTTTACCTAAAATTAAATCCGTCACCATCCCTTCTCGGACGGTCAAATTATCCTGATTTTCAATAATAGTTTTCATCACGGCGGCGTATTCCCGTTTATCGGTTTGCGCCCGTAACGCCCACACCGCAGGGCCACGAGAAATATTCAGCACTCGTTTTTGCAAATAGGTACGGTCAGCCATTTTGCCAATTTCCCCCCCCAAAGCATCCACTTCATGGACGAGTTGGGACTTAGCAGGGCCTCCGACAGCCGGGTTACAGGGTTGCCAAGCGATTTTATCCAAATTTAAGGTTAACAGCAGGGTACGGCATCCCAACCGCGCGGAAGCCAGCGCTGCTTCACAGCCGGAATGTCCAGCACCGACAACAACAATGTCAAATTCATCTAAAAATTCTACTGAAGATGTTAGGGTCATAGGTTAGTTTAAGGTTTTATAGACTTATTTTTTGATTTTAGCGGTTAAAATTAATATCATCATAATATCCCGTTTCTGTATTTACATAAATACAGCTTATTAAACCAATTTCTCCAATCACTCGATGTNCTTTTGGAGAAGCCGGCACAGGAGTGCTAGAGATTCCAAAAGTAGCGATAGAGGGCATTTGGAGATTTTCGGAGATGTCTAATAGTAACCTAGGAAATTCTTTTGCTTCGCATCTTCGATCAATCTTCCTGCTATCTGGTGGGTCGTTACGCATAGGACTCTCAATAATAGCAATCATAAGCTTTTCTGGATATATTGCAACTCAACCCACGGTCGAGAAGAAGAGCAAGTCTTTTTTGATTAGCACACTCGCTACATACATCATTTCAATAATAATATTGGGGTTGACAGGTATATGGTCTCATCACCTGCAGCTAATATACTTCTCGCAAACTCTTATATTAATTTACATAGCAATAAACTTTAAGCCAAAGAAAGCCTTTATTAATTCATCATTTGGAATTGCATTTGTAGTTTTGGCAATCCTACTCAGTGGGACACTTCGCTTGACTCACTATGTTGTCTCCCCACAGGAAATAATAACAAAGATTTCATCCTTAACTCAAGAGCCACCTCAAACCAGAGCTTTCAGGGCTATATATCCAAATGGAGCAGCATTTGCGCGGCTTGGTCTAAACACTTATATAATACCATATGGAGCCGCCAACGATAAACTCCTGTGCCCAGACTTTGCTCAGTATCCTTTCTATTCTCGCGAAAGATTGGATAATATTCTTACTTGCATCAAAACGTCACCGACACTCATCGTTGATGAGTCATTTTCGCTTCATCACAGCAGAGTTTCCGTGTTGCCAAGAGATGCGGAGAGAAAAATTATAATGGAGAATTGGAATAATTTCGTGACAGAGGGAGAAAAGATAATTACCACTCAGTATTCTTGCAAAAAGCTAGGGACTGTTAGAATATGCAATACCGATAAAATTAAGCTCATCCCCTTTGTGTCTTTGTAGTTTCTTCTACAGTTAAAAACTCCGTTTCTAAGGTTGGTTGTTTTTTGAGGTGAGATGTTGGGTAATTAATTCAGCCGCTAAACGATTTCCGGCGATATTCCAGTGGGTATCATTGGGTTTATAGAGGCGGGTTTGTTGAGAAGAAGCCTTAAAATAAGGTAATAAATCCAAATAATCAATATTAGCTTGCTGTAACTGTTCTGTTAACATTCGGTTGGGAAGTTCAAAGTCTAATAAATTCTCATTCTTAGGATCAAACACTTGTTTGACTTGTTGTTGAAGTTGGGAATTGACTTGAACTTCATCGGGAATGATCACAACGGTTAAGGGGAGCTTTTGAGAATCACAAATTTGTTTAATTTTTAGTAAATCTTGTACCGCATCCTCTACAAAGCTTTTAAAAATACTATCCGCAGGGTTTCTAACAAACATATTACTTTTATTAACCGTATCTTGGAGATATTTTTGGTTATTAAATGTGGGTTGATTATCGTTATATTTAACCGACGTTGGATTGAGAACTTTTCCTTTATAATTACTTTGAATTTTAATTAAAGATTTAATTAAAGCAATCACATAGGATTTTTCCTCAGTTCTAAGGTTAGCGGTCAAGGAATTATCTAAAAAATCATTGCCAATATAGAAAAATACCATCACTTTATCGGGATTAAGTTTTAATCCTTCATTGACTAAAATTGATAAATAATCTCTTGGCCCCATTCCGGGTATTCCCATATTAATCACTTCTGTTTTTTGACCAGACTGGTTTAAGTTTTCCTCTAAAAGCGTCAAATAATTATATTGATAGGGAACCACGCCATAAGCAAAGGAATCTCCTATCCCTAAAATTCGATAGGTTCCCGCAGGTTTTTCAACGGTAAATTCAACATCTTTAAAGCCTTGGGAATTTAACTTAAAGTCATAGTCGGGGGCGTTAGGTTTTCCACGAAACCGATTATAGGATGAATCATAAAACACAAAACTGGGATTGATTTTATTATAAATTCTTAAGGTAATTTCGGACATTACAAAGGTAATTAAGGCAATTAAGGCGGTTTGTCCGAGAATTTTACTAAAAGCTTTGAGTTTAAGTTTTTGCATTTTAAATTTTGTTTGAGGAAGGAGGTAGACGTTTAAAAAATTGTTGAGTTTTTTCTAATAACTGATTAAAGAGGATATCCGCAGCTAATTGATTTCCGGCTGTATTCCAGTGAGGTTCCTGTAATAGATATAAGAGACGCTGTTTTTGTTCCGCTTGAAATTGAGGTAAGAAATCAAGATAAGCAATTTGTTGTGTTTTAAGATAAGGAATCAGAAGATTCTGCATACAGGTTGGATCATAATTTGCTAAGTTTAATTTATGGGTTTGGGTAATTTGGGTTAATAAATTTGGGTTGACTTGGAATTCATCAGGATAAATGGCAACGATAAATTGAATATTTTGCTGTTTTAACAGCTGGTTCATTTCATCAATGCTTTGGAAAATATAGTTAATATTATCATTCCAGACACCCTTTTGCAAATCTTTGCGTTTACAAAAGTCTAAGCGAGTTTTTTCAGTATCCAGAAAGGTTTCTAACGATAAAATACCCGGAGATTTTTCTGGGAGAGATGAATTAGAAACGAGTTGGAATTGATAGGGGGAGGAAGATGGAATAACGGAGTGTTGTTTTGCTTTGGTGGCTTCTTGAAAAATTTTATATTTTTGTTGAAGAAACAGAAGGAAACGAGATTGATTAATAATGGGATAACCGAAGATTTTTACTTCTTTGCGTTTATCAATATCAATATAAATATCATTAACAATAATGCGTTTTCGGTTGGGGTCAGCATCAATAAAATCATTGCCGACAAAAAACCCTAACACGACTAAATCAGGATGATATTGTAAAGCATATTTTTTTAATAAGGCTAACTGTTCCCCGGTATGAGTTCCGGGGTATCCAGCATTAATCACTTCAACGTTAGGTTTTTGATAATAGCGTTCAAATTGTTTTTCTAATAACGCTGTATAATTTCCTTCCTTTCCTCCCGCCCAGTTAAAAGAATCACTGAGAATTAAAATTCGATAGTTTTCAGGTTGTTTTTGTAGGGGATAATCTCGATCATTAAAGCCAAATTGATTGTTTCCATTAGCATAGGGACGAATTTTGAAGCCTAAATCTGGATCGTATTGATATAGCCCTTGGGATAAATAAGGTTCGAGGACAATCATTAACAATTCCACAAGAAATAATGGTAAAATTGTCCAACAAAATAACAATAGTAAGCTTTGGCGTAGGGATTTTAAACGCAATTGGGAGAACTTTTTAAACATGAATCAAAAGGAAACGGAAATGAGCGATCACAAATATCCTAAACCTAGTCTGTTAGGTTTAAGCTTCTTCGGGTTCAATATCAGAAGCGGGGTTATTTTCAGGGGAAGATAAAGGTACAATTAACACTTTATCGACTCGGTTTCCATCCATATCCATAACTTCAATACGGAGATTTTGCCATTCAAAATGATCCGCCGCTGCCGGAATACGACCTAACTGGGTAATCACAAACCCCCCAACGGTGTGATAATTTCCTTCTGATTCTTCTAATAAATGTTCTAAACCAAATAGCTCAAAAAATTCCTCAACGGGTAACATCCCATCCAACAACCAAGACCCATCTTCTCGTTGAACTTTCTGCGGTTCTTCTGGGTTTTCCCAAGACGGAATATCCCCGACTAATTCCATTAAAATATCATTTAAGGTGACTAATCCTTGAATCACCCCATATTCATCGACCACCAACGCAAAATGGGTTTCTCCCTGTTTAAATAATTCTAAAATTTTTAAAACCGATGTGGTTTCTGGTACAAATAAAGGGCGGCATAAATTAGCCGTTAAATCTAAGGGTTGACCCGATAAAGCTTGGGTTAATAAATCCGTGACTTTAATAAACCCGACAACATGATCTAAATCTTCTTGACAAACCAAAATCCGAGTATAAGAACTTTCGGAAATACTTTGACGATTTTCTTCAACCGGATCATCAATATCAATCCAAAAAATATCCGGGCGAGGGGTCATTAAGGTTCGCACTTGGCGATCGCCTAATTCAAACACCCGTCCGACAATATTTTGTTCCGTTTCCTCAACAATTCCTGATTTTGTTCCTTGTTCAATCAGAATTTTAATTTCTTCTTCGGTGACTTCCGGCTCTGTCGAGGTATGACTGCCTAAAAACCGAACAATTAATTCTGTAGACGCACTCAACAAATGAACAATAGGGGAACTAACGCGAGATAACCAACGCATAGGAATAGAAACCGTAGTTGCGATTAATTCAGGAGAATTCAGAGCCAACCGTTTCGGAACTAATTCCCCTACAATTAATGATAAATAGGTAATCGTAATTACAACAACGGTAAAACTAATGGCATTACTGTAAGGGGCTAAAATTGGAATTTGCTTGAGTTGGGTATCTAATCGAGCCGAAATTGCCGCCCCTCCAAAGGCACCTGCTAAAATTCCAATTAAGGTAATTCCCACTTGCACCGTTGAGAGGAAACGATTTGGAGAGTTTGCTAATTCTAAAGCGACTTTTGCTTTTTTATTGCCTTGATTGGCTAATTGTTGTAACCGCACTTTACGCGAAGAAACAATCGCCATTTCGGACATCGCAAAAACCCCATTGGCGAGAATCAGCAGAACAACAATCAAAATTTCTTGGAACACAGATGACATTTTTGGGTCAGGATAGAACGATAAAAGATAAGAATAACCGATCACATCTCAATGTGATGATTCTAAACCCCAAAGGTCAGATTGTGTCATCTGTGTTTAGACGGGAAAATAATCTAACTTCTTTCGAGATCGAATCTTCTGGAATTCCTTAAAATATGAGAACGACTGTTGTAGAGATGCGCCACGGCCCGTCTCTACCCAGGCCATGATCTGTTCCCTGTTCCCTCCTCTATATGACGTTTTCCTCTATCGTGCGTGCATTGGGGCGATCGCCGTTAACGGCTGAACTCCTGACCAAACTTAACAAATTTCAAGCCCTCTACCTCAACGGTATGCCTCGCATTCCCAAGGGGTTAGTTGCGTCCACCTTAGCGCAGGAGTCGGGATTAAATTTATTCGTCGTCACCGCCACCTTAGAGGAAGCCGGACGCTGGGCGGCGCAACTGGAGGCTATGGGATGGACAACGGTTCACTTTTACCCCACGTCGGAAGCCTCCCCCTACGAGTCGGTGTCTTCTGAAGAAATGACCTGGGGACAAATGCAAGTTTTAGCCGACTTAGCAGGACGTTTAAAAAACCCTGGTTCTCCCGTTGCGGTGGTCGCCACAGAACGCAGTTTACAACCCCATTTACCCCCCGTTAACGTCTTTCAACCTTATTGTTTAACGCTGTATCGGGGAATGACGTTTGAAGGAAAAACCCTGGATCAACAGTTGGCTAAATTAGGCTATGAACGGGTAGCCACCGTCGAAACCGAAGGACAATGGAGTCGGCGAGGGGATATTGTCGATATTTTTCCCGTCGCCTCGGAATTACCCGTGCGTTTAGAATGGTTTGGAGATGAATTAGAACAACTTCGAGAACTCGATCCCACCACCCAACGATCATTAGATAAAATCGAAAGTTTGATTCTCACCCCAACGAATTTTGATGTCATGATTCAGGGGAATTTACCGGAAGCAGAAACCTTAATTACAGAAGTGATTCCCCCAACTCCGACACCGGAATTTCAACTGGATAATACTAATTATAAACCCCCCAAATCCTATCATCCTTTATTAGGATTAGCCTTTGAAACTCCGGCTTCGTTATTAGATTATTTAACCGATACTACCTTAATTGTTATTGATGAACCGGATCAATGTTGTGCCCATAGCGATCGCTGGTTAGAACATATTGAAGAACAATGGCAAACGTTACCTGAAAAACTGCCGAAAATTCACCGTTCTTTTATAGATGCTCTCCAAAAAATTGAAGGGTTTGACAAATTATATTTATCTGAATTAGCAGATTATCAACCCACTCTAATTAATATTGCTGATGTTCCTAGTTTAAATTTATCTTCCCGTCCCGTACCTGCCACTCCCCATCAATTTGCCAAACTCGCTGAACTCATTCGTCACGAACGACAACGACATTTTGCTATTTTTCTCGTTTCTGCTCAACCTAGTCGATCCGTTGCACTGTTATCCGAACATGATTGTCCGTCTAAATTTATTCCTAACCCCCGTGATTATCCGGCTATTGATAACTTAATTAAAAATACCCCCGTCGCCTTAAAATATACCGGACTAGCAGAATTAGAAGGGTTTGTTTTACCGACATTTCGATTAGTTTTAATCACCGATCGAGAATTTTATGGGCAACATTCCCTCGCCACTCCCAGTTATATTAGAAAGCGGCGTCGGGCGACCTCCAAACAAGTTGACCTAAATAAACTAAGACCCGGTGATTTTGTCGTTCATCGTCAACATGGGGTGGGAAAATTTATTAAATTAGAAAGTTTAGTGATTAATCATGAAACCCGTGAATATTTAGTATTACAATATGAAGATGGAACCCTACGGGTTGCGGCCGATCAAGTCGGAAGTTTATCGCGGTTTAGAAGTGCGGGAGGGAAAGTTCCTCAACTGAATAAACTCACCGGACAAGCGTGGGAAAAAACCAAGGAAAAAGTCAAAAAATCCTTAAAGAAATTAGCCGTTGATTTATTGAAATTATACGCCCAACGTGCCCAACAAACGGGTTATGCCTTTCCTGAAGATATGCCTTGGCAACAGGAACTTGAAGATTCCTTTTCCTATCAACCCACACCGGATCAAATTAAATCCACCCAAGACGTTAAATGGGATATGGAAAGCGATCGCCCGATGGATCGTTTAGTTTGTGGAGATGTGGGATTTGGCAAAACTGAAGTGGCAATTCGAGCTATTTTTAAAGCAGCGACGGCTGGAAAACAAGTGGCATTATTAGCCCCGACAACAATTTTAACTCAACAACATTATCATACCTTAAAAGAACGATTTGCCCCCTATCCCATTGAAGTTGCTTTACTGAATCGTTTTCGGACAACAGCAGAAAAACAAGAAATTTTAAAACGATTAGCAACCGGGGAAATTGATGTGATTGTCGGAACCCAAGCGTTACTTGGAAAAGGCGTTCATTTTAAAGATTTAGGGTTATTAGTGGTGGATGAAGAACAACGATTTGGTGTTAATCAAAAAGAAAAAATCAAAACCTTAAAAACCCATGTGGATGTGTTAACATTAACTGCAACTCCCATTCCTCGAACGTTATATATGGCATTATCGGGAATTCGAGAAATGAGTTTAATTACAACTCCACCTCCCTCCCGTCGCCCCATCCAAACCCATTTAGCACCGTTAAATTTAGAAACCGTAAGAACCGCTATTCGTCAAGAATTAGACCGAGGCGGACAGGTGTTTTATGTTGTGCCTAGAATTGAAGGAATTGAAGAAAAATCTGCCCAAATTCGAGAGATGATTCCTGGGGTCAGATTAGCGATCGCTCACGGACAAATTGATGCCTCTGAATTAGAATCGATTATGTTAACTTTTAGTTCTGGGGAAGCGGATGTTTTAGTGTGTACCACGATTATTGAATCCGGGTTAGATATTCCCAGAGTTAATACCATTTTAGTTGAAGATGCTCACCGTTTCGGGTTAGCTCAATTGTATCAATTAAGAGGTCGGGTTGGACGTTCAGGAGTACAAGCTCACGCCTGGTTATTCTATCCCACCACCGCCGATGGACGGGTTAATTTAACTGATGATGCTCGTAAAAGATTAAGAGCGATTCAAGAATTTGCTCAGTTAGGATCGGGTTATCAATTAGCGATGCGAGATTTAGAAATTCGGGGTGCGGGTGATATTTTAGGGGCAGAACAATCCGGTCAAATGGATGTGGTGGGGTTTGATCTTTATAGTGAAATGTTACAGGAAGCCATTCAAGAAGTCAAAGGTCAAGAAATCCCGCAGGTTGATGATACTCAAATTGACTTAAGTTTAACTGCCTTTATTCCTTCCGATTATATCCCTGATTTAGATCAAAAAGTCAGTGCCTATCGCTCAGTAGCGGCTTGTCAAAGTCGAGATGAATTATCTCGAATTCAAGAAGATTGGTGCGATCGTTATGGCCCTATTCCTACCCCAGCACGTCAATTAATTAGAATTATGGAACTTAAACAAATTGCCAAGAAATTAGGCTTTTCTCGCATTAAACCCGACGGTCAACAACATATCTTATTAGAAACTCCAATGGAAGAACCCGCCTGGAATTTATTAAAAGCGAATTTAGCGGAACATTTACACAGTCGGTTTGTGTATAGTAAAGGTAAAGTTACTGTTCGGGGATTAGCCGCCGTCAGCGCCGATAAGCAGTTAGAATCTTTGGTAAGTTGGTTGGCTCAAATGCAAACCGCTTTACCAGAGAATTCTGTTGTTTAGAACTTGACGTTTTAAGGGAATTATAAAATGACGAATCAAGAACCGTTTAACCCCTGGAATTATAAACCTTGGTGGTGTCAACCTTGGTCTATTCTATTAACTGGAATGACGTTGATTTTAGGAAGTTGGTTTCTATTGCATATTATTTGGATTACGATTTTAGTTGCTATTCCTTTGTTAGCTTGGATGGGATTTTTTCTATTGATATGGCCGAAGTTAATGGCGGAGGTTTATGCTCAGGAGTATTTAAGCAATAAAGATTAAGTGATTAAAACCATGTATCAAGAAGATCAAGAACAATATTTTGTGGTCTGTGTTAATAACCAAGATTATCCAGCTTCCTTAGAAGTAAAAAAGATTTATCAATTTATTCCTGATGAACAAGCAACTCATCATCAAATGATTCGTGTTATTGATGAATCGAAATATTAGAGAAAATGCAGTAAGTACAATTTGCCGTTATAGTGATTGTACTGTAGCTTTCTCAAAAGAAGAAATTCAACTGTTAGCTAAGTTTATTCAAGAAAATTCATAACATTACAATGAAAATAATTAAATTTATTGATTTATTTGCTGGAATTGGAGGAATTAGACTCGGATTTGAAAAAGCTGCTTCTTCATTAGGATTTAAACCCCAATGTTTACTCAGTAGTGAAATTAATCAAGATTCGAGATGGGTTTATCAAGCTAATTTTAAAGAACAGTCTTTCGGTGATATTAGAACACTTGAACACTTACCAGAACATGATGTTTTACTAGCGGGTTTTCCTTGTCAATCTTTTTCTTATGCGGGAAAAAAAGAAGGCTTTGGAGATACGAGGGGAACCTTATTTTTTGAAATCATGAGATTAATAGATACCAATAAACCTCAAATCATGATTTTAGAAAATGTACGAGGAATCCAGACTAATGATCAGGGAAGAACCCTAAAAACTATAGAATATGAAATTACAAAAAGAGGTTATAGTTTTCAATTTTTTTTATTGAATAGCTGCAACTTTGGTTTACCCCAAAATCGATTAAGAGCTTATATGATTGGGGTATTAGAAAAATCACCTAAATTAAATATTGTTTCCGATTGTGGGCCACCCGATTCTCATTCTTATAGTCAGCAACTTTCTCTGTTTCAACAGCATCAATTTTCCTGTGTAAAAACAATTTTAGAAGATAATCCTGATCCTAAATATGATTGTTCTCCTGTGTTTATTGAACGCTTAAAACACCATTTTAAGGGAGACTTAGACAAGTTACATGGGAAAAGATTAATTGATTACCGAGGAGGAAACTCAATTCATTCTTGGGAACTTGGTTTAAAAGGAGAATGCAGTCCCGAAGAAATCGAGTTAATGAATCGTTTTATTTTAAAAAGACGAAATAAAGAGTTTGGAGATGAACAAGATGGAAAGCTTTTAACCCAAGAGCAAATTGCGACGTTTTTTAATGCTCCTAATTTAGATGATATTCTGCAAGGATTGGTTGATAAAAAATACCTAAAAATGATTAATAATCAATATAAACCTGCTAGTGGTAATTTTTCCTTTGAAGTGTATAAATTTTTAGATCCTGAATCTATTGCTGTAACGTTAGTAGCGAGTGATGCAAATAAGTTAGGAATTTATCATCAGGGTCGAGTTCGTCGGATTACTCCCCGTGAAGCAGCCCGTTTACAAGGTTTTCCTGACCATTTTAATCTGCATTATAATGATGATAAGGCTTATTATCAACTGGGGAATTCAGTTAGTATTAATGTGATAGAGTTTATTGCTAAGGAAGTTTTGTCAAAAGTGTTATTGAGTGAAATTTATTTGCTGACCCATCCTACAATTTAAAGGTTATTGGCTAATAAGTGACACCTGCAACCTGAGTCAATTTAATAAAACTTCTGCTAAATATTCATATTGAGATAAATGATTATAAATTTGGGCAGAAATTCTGATTAAAGGTTGATTGTCATCATCCCAAGGCATAATTGGGACTTCAATTTGATGTTCTTTCCAGAGTTTTTGATTCAAATCGGAGAACCCTTGCCATCTTTTTCCTAATGGTAAAACCGCCATTGAACCGATTAGATGATCAGGACAAGGTAAAGGAATATCTAACTTTTCTGCTAATAATTTTCGAGCATTTACCGCTAAATTATGATTGGTTTTGATTAATTCTGACCATCCTCCGGGTAAAAGAGAACCCATAAAATTAATTGCTTTAGGAATCGATAAATAAGCACTCGGATCAGGGGTTCCTGTCCAGTCAAATTCTAATAAAAATCGAGAGAGATCGCTACGGGTAGAATTAGCTCCATGACTAATAGTAAGGGGACGAATCAACGCTTGTTTATCTTGTTGTACTGCTAAAAACGCCGCTCCTTTGGGTGCAGATAACCATTTATGGCAATTTCCCGTATAGTAAGTTGCCTTAATTTCTTGTAAATTTAAAGCTAACATTCCGGGTGCATGGGCTCCATCGATTAGAGTATCTATTCCTAAATGATTTAATTGTTGAATAATCTGTTGAATCGGAAAAATTAACCCCGTTTGGCTCGTAATGTGATCAATTAATACTAATTTTGTACGAGGAGAAACCTTTGCCATGACTGCTTCAATAATTTGTTGAGATGAAGTGATAAAAAAAGGAATATCTGCTATAATAATTTTAGCTCCTGTGCGAGTTGCAACAAAATCTAAGACATTGCGACAGGCATTATATTCATGATTGGTGGTGAGGAGTTCATCTTGTTCTGAAAAAGAAAGCGATCGCAAAACCGTATTGATCCCTGTTGTCGCATTCGGAACAAAGACCAAATCTTCAGGATTTGCCCCTACAAAATCAGCTAACTGTTGTCTAGCCTGATCGAGTAAAGTTTCATATTCTCGGACAAAAAAATGGAAAGGTTGCTGTTCAAGTTGTTGTCGAAATTGATATTGAGCGTCTAAAATTGGAATCGGACAAGCACCAAAAGCACCATGATTCAGAAAAGTTACCTCTGGATCAAACATCCAATAGCGATGAAAAGCAGAATATTCAGGTTTAGTCTGTGAAGGATTATCTTTCATGTCCGATAATATTAAGAGCTACAATAATCTTAAATCAATCTTGAGCTAATTTATTTTGAACCACTGTTTCAGAATCCTTGTAAATTAGAAAGAAAGTATGCTTTCCTTAAGTCAATGGTAATGGCCAGCTTTTTCCGGTTCTGGCGACATCTCAAATGGGTAAAGTGGCAACCTTGTTCAGTTCACACCCATTTAGTAAAACTGATTGCTGACAGTGCTGATTGCGTCGCTGATCTATTAATTGCCTTGTTTCCTATCCTAATCAAAGGACTCAAAAGGATTCATCGGCGAATGATGCGTTTTTGCTGTTTTTTTCTGTATTTGAATCGCAGAACCTTCAAACAGCTAATTCAAGCCAGCCTAGAACAACGATTACCAGGTTTTGCGGCGGAAATGGCTTATCATGCTACCCTCGCTTTATTTCCAGCCGTATTAGCTTTATTAATTGCTATTAGTTCATTTCAATTAGTACAAACTGAACTCTATCAAATGGCAATCTTACTGAGTCAGATTGTCCCGGAAGAGGTACAGGATTTAATTGGAAATGGCATTGATCAATTATCCCTCACGCCTAGTTCTAGTTTACTCTCGTTTAGTTTTCTGGTTTCTTTGTGGATTTTTTCAGGTGTTATTGGTGCAGCGATGGACGCATTAAATCATATTCATCGCGTTAAAAAGGATCATCTTCGACCTTTTTGGAAAAATAAATTAATTGCCTTAGCTTTAGCATTAGGGACTCTATTATTATTAATTTTGGCATCAGCATTAGTCTTAATTAGTGACTTGATTGTTGAAGGAATGGCTCGGCAAAGTTGTATGCTTGAGACGGTTGGTAATTGTGCTTTAGAGGATTTAGCAATTTGTATGATCAAACCTCCAGTACAAAGTTGTTTATTAGAATCAACTTTATTAGAAACCTGGAAACAATTTCGCTGGCCGATAACGTTAGGAATTGTTTCCACAAACTATGCGTTTATTTATCGTTATGCACCCAGTTACCGAGAACCCGGAACTCCGTTGATGCCGGGAGCGATTTTAGCGGCTGTATTTTGGGCATTTGTGTCTAATTTATTTCGCTGGTATGTTTACCATTTTGGTAATTTTAATATTACCTATGGCACAATTGGCGGTTTCGTTGTCTTATTACTTTGGCTGCAAATCAGTTCATTGATTATGTTGATTGGTGCTCAACTTAATGTTATTGTGGGAGATGCCATGAACACTAACTCCTAAGCAGTAAACAACCCCCACTGACACTGGTTAGATGCAGCTTGTGTGGGAAAAGTTGAATCCTTAAAAATCTTAACTCGTCAACCGTTATTGATTCAGGCAACAGGTCATGGGTCAAGGCAAATGTGTCGAACCGATAAATACGGGTTTCCGTCTCGTTATGTTCCTCGCTTTAAATTTGTTAAAGGATTCCAGACCGGGGACATTATTAAAGCTGTTGTGACTCAAGGAAAGAAAATTGGAACCTATTTTGGACGAATTGCTGTTCGTTCAAGCGGGAGTTTCAATATCACCTCGAAAGGGGCAATTGTTCAAGGAATCAGTTACAAATACTGCACAATAATTCACAAAAAGGATGGTTACTTATATGCAGTCTAAAACCCACCCTCTGTTTCCTCCCACCACTGACCTGATTACAGGTTCAGTGGGGGTCTCCACAGAGAAAGAATGATGAATCAAGCTCTAACATTACAAACCATTGCTGAACAAGTTCAAGAATTACTGCAAGCTGAAACGGTTGTTGTTATGCTGGCAGAATCTTCTGGTGAGCAAGTTTACTTTGCGGCAGCCGTAGGAAAATATGCAGCAGATGTTGTGGGAAAACGAGCAAATGCAGCGACATCCGGTTTACCGGGAATAGTGTTTAAAGGTTCATGTCCTGTTTTAGTCGAAAATACCAAGGGAGATCCTCGAGTTCGCCAAGATACTGCACAAGCCTGGGGAATTAAAAGCGCTTTAGCAATACCTTTATTTTTCCAAGGTCAACTTTGGGGTGCTTTAATGGCTTTGAATCGTTTAGACGCTGAAAGCTTTACTGAACAAGATCAGCAAAAGTTAGTCAATTATGGAGCGACGATTTCCGATTACCTTCCCCTCTCTCAACATTCAGAATCCACAAGTTAGAATGAAGGTATGCAAGATCAAAGAGACCTGGAAAAAACGAAAATCCGCGACGTTACTCCCGGCTTTGTCCATTGGGCCTCAAGCGGGAGTTGTGGCGCGGTTCATTCAGAGTGAGGTTTTAGGTTGTAAAATCCCTAAAACTAGAACATCCGTTTTTTGCGGAAAGCACGTCTTTGACGTTGGTTAGCGATGGCTTTACGCTTACGCTTTTCTGGAGGGGTTTCAAAGTGACGTTTTTTTCTAACGTCCGCCAAAATGCCAGCCTTAGAAACTTCACGCTTAAAACGTCTTAAGGCTGACTCTAGCTGTTCATTTTCACCCAGAATAACTTGGGTCATGTCCTCTCCTTAATGGTCTACAACAACATTTGAAAATTTTTTGTGAGATTATTCCCCTTATGCCATATTACAGCAATAGGGGAGATCTCGTCCATGTTTGTGATGGCTACAATCCTGGAGATAGTAGGGCATAGAGCCTAAATTTAGCGGCTCACCGAACTTAAAACACCAGTACCAATTGAGAGGATGAGTAATATCCAAATCACATAACCCGGAATAAAAGCTAAAAAGGATAAGCCCCTGAGCGTCCATAACACAACTAAGACGGTTGTGATGAATGCAAACAGATAAGAGAAAATCAGCTTTTGGGAATCAGGATGTCGAGTCACAAAGAGTACCAGGCTGGAAATGCTCCTTTATAGCTTAACTTAAGAGTTCAAAGCTATTCGGAGTAATTAAATCTACCGATACACCCGCAAGACGGGCTAAGG
Organism: Planktothrix tepida PCC 9214; assembly: GCF_900009145.1. Lineage (NCBI taxonomy): Bacteria > Bacillati > Cyanobacteriota > Cyanophyceae > Oscillatoriales > Microcoleaceae > Planktothrix > Planktothrix tepida. The sequence continues at coordinate 33,099 of NZ_LN889802.1, read as the reverse complement.
ATTTATCCCCTACCCGAATTAAGGTAGAAGTTCCATCTTGGGTGAGGGTTAATTGATTAAACGTTAAACCGTTAGCCAAGACTAAAATATCTTCTCCGACTTGGAAATTAATAATTTGGTCAAACCCAGTTTCAGCAGACATAACAAAGCGATCACTACCACTGCCGCCACTGATTAAATCATCACCGAGATCCCCAAACAACCAATCATCCCCTGACCCCCCACTCAAGGTATCATTTTGTTGTCCACTGTAGAGGGTGTCATTGCCATCGCCACCACAAAGTTTATTCTCTCCCTCATTGGCCGACAGTAGATCGTTACCCGCACCACCACTTAATTGATCTTTAGCTGAACTATCATGAACGGTATTATTCTGGCCCAGACCGCCATAGAGGGTATCATCTCCATCACCACCGCAGAGAATATCCGTACCTTGATCACCGTACAGGAGATCATTTCCAACATCTCCATAGAGCATATCATCCTGCTCACCGCCATATCCTGTATCATCGCCCTCACCGCCCATGAGGGTGTCGTTGTTGCGGTTGCCAGAAATCCAATCATTTCCGGCTCCTCCCCAAACTACATCAGCCCCATCTCCAGTGTTACTGAGAGCATCGGTGTCAATACCAATACTGAGATTATCGGCAAAGATGGTGTCATTACCCTGATCTCCATAGATCGTATCCGTACCCAACTCACCCCGGAGGAGATCGTCACCTTGACCGCCAAACACAAAATCATTGCCAGGGCCAGCATAAACCGTATCGTTGCCAACACCGCCTTGGAGTAAATCGTCCTCTGTGTAGCCATAGAGGACATCCTGTTCCTCGTCTGCGTTAACAACATCATCAGTGGGACTGCCAATCACAGTATCATTCCCCTCATCACCATAGAGAGTATCGTTGCCGTGATCTCCAAAAATTAGGTCATCATTTTGACCCCCATATCCGATATCGTTGCCTTCTCCTGCCGTCAGCGTATCGTTGTTTTCGTTACCCGATAGAAAATCATCTCCAGTACCCCCACTGAGCCAATCCCGTCCTTCCAAGTCTTGGGGAACATCAGGATCATCAATTCCAGCTAAGAGAGTATCATTCCCCTCTTGACCCTGAAGGGTATCATTGCCATAGCTACCCCGAAGTAAATCATCACCCCCGCCTCCTTCAATCCAATCATTACCGGATAAAGCATCAACGGTATCATTTCCTTCACCAGCATAGACATTTTCATTTCCTGTAAAGGCTGTAATCAAATCATCCCCACCAAAGGTAAAGATGCTTTGATTAGCAATGACTCCGATGACAACATCATTGCCCTGTGTTCCATTCAGGATACTGAAAGTAGGATTGGGTGACTCTAAACCNTGGGTGTGGGAATGGGTGTGGGAATGGGTGTGGGTTCTGGCGTGGGAATGGGTGTGGGTTCTGGCGTGGGTTCTGGCGTGGGAATGGGTGCAGCTACTACAGAAATGGTTAGGGTTGCTGGATTAGAAGTAGCACCGAAATTGTCCGTTGCCAGATAATTGAGAACAAAGGAACCTACAAAGTTAGGATTGGGAGCGAAGGCTAGGGTTTGGGCTTGTTCTGGGGTGAGTCCTTGTACCTGACTCAGATCCGTAATCGGGGTTTGACCTAAGAATAAGGTTCCTTGTTCAGAATTAGGTAAGCTGGTGAGACTATAGCCAACGATACTTCCGGTTAAATCCGTTGCGACCAAATTGGGTATTTTCACCGAATCAGAAGTATTGACAATTCCTGAAAGGTTAAGATTTTCAGCAACTGGGGGTTGATTGGGAATCGTCACCCCAACTTTGGCAGGATTTGAAGTAGCACCTTGATTATCCTCAACCGTATAACTCAGGGTTGCAACTCCAGCAAACCCTGGAACTGGGGTAAAGGTAATATTGCCCTGATCATCAACCTTAAAGGTTCCTTGATTGTCCAGAGTAATGGTTTTTTGTTGACCCGGAGTATTGGGGTCAAGATCCACAGTGGCTAAATTAAGCGTGCCATCGGGGTCAGTGATCTGATCAGCAATATTAAAAGTAATTGGTGTATTAGGAGTGCTTTCCAGATTTTCATCCGTAGCAACCGGAGGTTGATTGGGAATGGGTTGAAAGTTTAAGTTTAAAGTCGTCGCTGGAGAGGTTGCGCCTTTGTCATCCGTGACTGTAAAACTAAAGCCACCGCCATCAAAGTTACCTGTGGATTGAAATTGCAGTTGCGCCGCTTCTTCAGGGGTCAAAACCTGATTCACGGTTACAGGTTTACCATTGAGCAGCAGTACCCCATCCGCCGGATCGGGGAGTTGAGTAATCGTGATACTCGTAATTGTACCATCAGCATCGTTTCCTGATAGCGGAGGCACCTTAACAAGGCTATTCGGTTGTACAGGCAGATCCACAGGATTGGCAACTGGGGGCAGATTCACCTCCAGAGGAACTAAAGACACCGTAGCTGCTGTCGAAGAAATTAATCCTTCGTTATCTATGGTTTTATAAGCAAAAACAACCTCGTTTGAAGAACCTGTAGATTGAAATTGTAGTTGAGCCGCTTCTTCTGGTGTGAGGATTTGGTTGAGTTCGATAGGTTTTCCATTCAACAGCAGCACACCATCGGCGGGATCGGGGAGTTGCGTAATCGTAAAACCCGTGATCGTACCATCAGGATCAGTCCCCGATAACGGGGGAATAAAGGAGGTACTATTGGGTAGGAAAGAAACGTTCAGGTTATTGGCGGTAGGAGGTTGATTAACATCCACCACAACTAAATCCACCGTTGCCGCCTGTACTGAAACTGTCCCTTGATTATCCGTAACCGTGTAACTAAAGCTACCTCCGTCAAACTGATCTGTTGCTTGGAATTGCAGTTGAGAAGCTTGTTCGGGTGTAACAGTTTGATTCAGGGTGACAGGGTTTTCATTCAGTAATAACAAGCCATCAGCCGGATCTGGTAAAGCAGTAATTGTATAATTGGCAACGGTTCCATCGGCATCTGTCCCTGATAGACTCGGTAGATTTACGGTGCTATTCGGGACAATCAGAGTATTTAAGTTATTGGGAATGGGAGGTTGATTGACGGGAGGTAGGATCAACCCTATGGTTCCGGCTCCGGCTGAAGTTAAACCTTGATTATCTGTTACTGTGTAGCTAAAGCTACTACCATTAAAGCTACCCGTAGATTGAAATTGCAGGCGAGAGGCTTGTTCAGGGGTCAAAACCTGGTTGGATGTTATAGGTTGACCATCAAGCAGCAGCACCCCATCCGCCGGATCTGGCAGTTTGGTAATGGTAAAACTTGCGACAGTCCCATCAGGATCACTCCCCGATAAGCTGACAGGAACAGTGGTATTAGGGGTAATAGAAACGTTCAAATTATTCGCCACAGGCGGTTGATTTACCAGAGGCGCAATTAAACTAACAACAGCAACTCCTGGCGAACTTAAACCTTGGTTATCCGTGACAATGTAGTTAAACTGGCTACCATCAAAAGTTCCTGTAGATTGGAATTGCAGTTGTGTAGCTTCTTCAGGCGTTAAAACCTGATTTAACTCCACAGGTTGACCATTGAGCAGCAATATCCCATCGGCTGCATCCGGTAAGCTGGTAATGGTGATAGTCGCGATTGTTCCATCCGGATCTTGTCCCGATAAAGAAACAAGTGTGGTACTATTCGGAGTTAAGGTAAGGTTGATATTATTAGCAGTCGGAGGTTGATTTACCGAAGGCTGAATCAGTGTTACCGTAGCTGGAGTGGAGTCAGTTGCTCCTTGATTATCCGTAACGGTATAACCAAAACTACCCCCATTAAAGGTTCCTATAGCTTGGAACTCCAGTTGTGTCGCTTCTTCTGGGGTTAAAACCTGATTCAACTGTACAGGTTGACCATTGAGCAGCAATATCCCATCGGCTGCATCCGGTAAGCTGGTAATTGTAAAACTAACAATAGTACCATCAAAGTCACTTCCTGATAGTGAGATGGGAATCTTACTATTGGGTAAAACCGCAGCATTCAGGCTGTCAGCCACCGGAGAAATATTCTCTGGCGCTGGTGTCGGTGAAGGTGTTGGTAATGGTGTGGGAGTTGGTTCCGGCGTTGGTGTCGGTGTGGGATTCGGTGGCGGTGTGGGAGTCGGTTCCGGCGTTGGTGTTGGAGATGGTGTTGGTGTGGGATTAGGTGTGGGAGATGGAGATGGAGATGGAGATGGAGATGGAGTCGGTGTCGGTGTTGGTGTTGGAGATGGTGTTGGAGATGGTGTTGGAGATGGTGTTGGTGTTGGTGTTGGTGTTGGTGTTGGAGATGGTGTTGGAGATGGTGTTGGTGTTGGTGTCGGATTAATATTAATGGTTGTTTGAGCAATATTACTATCATTTTCTCCGTCATTGACCACCACTGAAATATTCCGAGGGGTGAGGTCGGGGTTGCTGCTATTGTTGCTAAATTGAATTCCTTTAATGGCGGTTTGATAGTTGCTTAAACTGCTACTCCCCGTTAAATTCACGGTGATTTGTCCAGCTACACTGGTGTCAATTGTTCCGCTAATTCCTGTGGGGAATGTGGGCAGGGTTAAATTGTCTGCTGTTTGAGCGTTCGTCAGGGTAATAACAGCATTTTCAATATTGGTATCGTCTAGGTCTGTGATACTAATATCGCTATTGGCTATGGCTACTCCTGCACTGTTTTCGGTGAAGGTTGTTGTGTAGTTTGTTCCGGGTTGGCTACTGTCTAAATCGATGACGGGGGGGTCGTTGACAGGTACAACCGTAATTGTACTAACAGCAGTATTACTAACATTAACACCATCATTAGCAAACACATTAATCTTACGATCTCCGGCAGTGGGGTTTTCTGAAGTATTCTTGTAGGTAATACCTTGTAATAAACTCTGTAAGTCAGCCGTCAGAATATTGCTGTTATCGGATTTAGTAACTTTAATTTCCTTTTGGGTGTCATCGTAAGCAACATTGAAACTGGTGCTACCTACTGTAATTGTTGCTGTTTTATTTGCATTTTGGGGAAACTCTGTACCCCCAATTGTTAAGACCTCTGAGGCTCCGTTTAAAATACCAGAAATCTGAAGGGTAAGACTGATAATATCATTCCCATCAGGATCACTAACGGTGGCAAGATTACCCACGATATTACTAGCAATATTAACTGGACTATTACCTTCGGTGAAGGTCGTGGTATAATCAGTTCCAATGGTACTGCCATTCAAATCAACAACTGGGGGAGAACCCAAACTTAATACTTTGGTATTGGTAATTTCATGAATATTTGTAGTTCCACCCGTAGAGGCAGCAAAGCCAAATTTGAAGGTAGCAGGTACTATACCTCCATTGGCTGCTTTGATATCCAAATTCTGAAAAACATATTCACCTGCATCTCCAATTCCATCAGCATCAGCATCAAAGAAAAGGCTTAATTTTCCATCTTTAGACAGTTGAATTCCTACTTTTCTTTCAACACCTGCATCCGTTCTTTTCGTTGCACCATTAGGCCCATCAATGCTAGTAATACCTCCTGCTAAGGTATTATAAGTATTAATCCAGGGATAAGATTGATTGCGATCTTGTACCCCGGCTCCAGATAGAATTTCCCTCCCCCGAATTGTAATCGAATCAGGAACAGAAGTTTTTTTAGCGGCACCTGCTAGGGGACTTGCTCCTACACGAATAGTTGCACTATCACTACTTCTGACCTCTGTAGCAAAGTTCCCATACTCATCAAATCCAATTCCAATATAACCTCCGGCGATACCGTCTGTATTATTAGAGCGGTTTTGAGCATATCCCAAGGAACCCCCAAACGCTCCTGCTTTGGTTGGAGATTTGCTGCCATCTATTAAAAAAAAGCTTAATCCATCTCCTCTATTCCCTGTTGCATCAGCGGTTCCTCCATAGGAGTAATAATCAAATAATATTGTTAATCCAGAGGTGGAAGAAACGGGTTGATTATAAATCACAAACCCTGACTGGTTAGTGGTAGCTGAAGTTAACCTTAAGGCTCCCGTCCCATCAGGATCAGCCGTTACTCCTGATGAAGGAATCCCAGGAATTGCACCAGTAGTTTGTTGAGGTGCTCTAATTGTTCGCGCTGTTAAGTAGGGAAAAAATTGAGTATTTAACAGAGAAGGATCAGCAACAACATCCGCCGAACCTTTCGTGTTATTTCCATACAACCAATTAATCGTAGGTGAAGCGCTTCCTGGGGGTTGAGGTGTTAGGGTGCTATTATTAAAAGATTCATCGACTAATGTGTTCAGTAATACGCCATCATAGTTCGATAACGTTTGAGTTTGAATGGCTAAACTGGTATCAATGGTTCCGGTTGCATATTCTAAATTCCAATCTCCTCCGAACTGAGTCGCACCTGTTAAATTTTCCGAGGCTGCGATGTCTGCTTGAGTTAGTTGGGATAAATTTGTAACGAAAGATTGTCCTAAACTTCCTGAAGCCGTATTACAGCTATATAATAAAATATCAGCATTTTCAGTTAATCCGGTTTGCCATTCTTGGAATTGTGCAGTATATTGATTTAAGGTTTGATTATCTAAAATTGTATTGCCTAATTGGATACTTCCTGAACTTCCATGAGCAATAATTTGTAGAGAGCCAATATTGTTAGAATTTGATAAAATAGAAGTAATTTGATAAATTCCGTCTTGATTTGGGTCAAGAACTACTACCTCTGCATTTGGATCAATACCTTGTAGTAATGTTTCATAATTCTCAACTTGAGAATCAATAACAACAAGGGTTTTATGAGAATTATGGATGGAATTATGATTAGATGACATACCCTGATTTCCTTTGATTGAGATAGGCTTTAAGAAAGTTTAATAAATGGGGTTTATACAAGATAAACTCAGTATCTTAAATGGCAAGATACTTTTTTATCCATTAAGTATAATCTATCTTAAACGCAAATTTTTATAGCAAAAAAGCTTTTGCTCATTAGATTAGAGATTATACTGATAAACTCCTATTAGAGATGCGTTTTTGCTTTGAAAGGCATTGGCGAGCAAATCCAAAAATATTCATCACTACTTTTAGAAATCATCAAACAAGTAGGGAAGCTTTTAAAACTAGATTTGTGCAGAAATATACACAATTAAAACAATGCTCTTTCATAGAAAGAAGGATTTTTTTTATACAAAAAGCTAGATTTCTCGAAAACTGATGATCCAGTTTGTATTCGAGAGACACTGATACACTATTATGATGCTTTTGACCCTGAATTAAAATTGTGTATCACAATTTACATTTTGTAAGTATAAATGCGGATGTTTGAGAAAATCACTCTGTATATGTCAGATTTAAAATTGTCCTATTAACAGTTGACAAGATACTATCAATATAGTAAAAGTGCTTTTTTGAATCCAATTCATTAAATCTGGGAACCAAATCCCTCCCCACAAGGGTTATAGACCTATTATCTTGTTGTAGAGAAGCGATAGATGAGTGGAGAAATATTAAGAATAATCAATTGAGATTCTAACTTCTATGACCCTGTTTTAAAACTATTATCCGAGTTAACACGGATATATTGATCAAAAATCCCACTCTCTCAGTTTGTTGGGTGTACTCGCTGGAAAATACTGGGGTAAATCGTAACGTTCCGGGTGGGCAATCAGCTAGAGAAAATGGACGACAAGGAAACATAAGGTTATCTTAAAAGTAGTGGCATCCCGTGAAGCGTCAACATCCCTCAAGCAATTCAGTTAATTTTGTTTTAGGAAATCCCTGGCGTAGAACAGCAAGGTGGATGTCAACTAGCATAAAATAATATAGACCTTCTTGGCTAAGAGCGACCTTGCGGATGTCTCTAATTTCATCTCAACATAACTTAACAAAAAGTAAACGTTCCTCTGGCATTGTATTGCCTATGTTTGATCGTCTAAGCATTCGGCAAAAAATTGGCTGGGGTTATGGATTAGTGATTGGGGTAGTGCTGGTTGGCGTAACCACAGCATTTTTAATTGAAACCGCTTCTCAAAAACCTCTGCGAACCCAATTGCAAATTGATCAGGAGAAAGCAACGGTTCTTGATGGACTCAGCCAAAGTCTTCTACAGTTAAAGCATAATCAAGATAATTTAGTCCAATTCCTCAGCAATAGCCAGGATATGGAAAAAGTTGAACGAGGGGTTTCAGCCTTGCGTTCTACTCTTTTTGTGATGAATAATCAGCTTCAACAACTTCAAAATATTCCTGAAACTACAGATAACGAGGTTCAACAGGATTATCAACTCTTACAAGACTTAACTCAACGCTATAAAGAACGACTCAATAACTATTCATCCCCGTTTGAAAAACTCATTCAAATCACAGAAAGACCTAACCTTAATCCTAAAATTTTGCAATCCGTTCAAAAATCTTTGATTGATTTGAATCGGAGTGCCGGAATTACCCAAGTTTATCCCCTTTATTCAGAAACAACTCAACTTGAAAATAGATTTCGGAAACGAGCCGAAAATGCAATCCAAGCTTATGATAAAATCAGTGTTTTAAGCAATCAAATTATTATCGTTACTTTATTAATATCTGGGGGATTAGCAATCATATTAGCCATTGGTATTGGTCGAATGATTGCCTTTCCTTTGGAAACAATGATTAAAGTCGCCGAGCAAGTGAGTGAAGAATCGGATTTTGCCTTACAAGCTCCCGTGACCAGTTCCGATGAATTGGGAGCATTAACGCTATCTTTAAATCATTTAATTCAACGGGTTGCTGAGTATACGGAAGAATTGCAAAAAGCAAAAATGGCGGCGGAAGCTGCCAACCGTTCTAAGAGTGTCTTTTTAGCCAATATGAGTCATGAATTAAGAACCCCTTTAAATGCGATTATTGGCTATAGTGAAATGCTTCATGATGAATCTGAAGATTTGGGATATACAGACTTTTTACCTGACCTAGAACGAATTCAAACCGCCGGAAAGCATCTGCGGGATATGATTAGTGATATTTTAGATATTTCTAAAATTGAAGCGGGTCATGTCACCCTATATTTAGAAAATTTCCCCGTTGATAAATTGGTAGAAGATGTGATTACAACGGCTAAACCCTTAGCCGAAAAAAATAATAATGTTTTGAAAGTTAAGGCTAAATCTAATATTGGAACGATGTATGCCGATATGCCGAAAGTTAGACAAATTTTATTAAATTTACTGAGTAATGCTTCTAAATTTACTGAAAAAGGAACGATTTATTTAATTATTGAACGAACTCAGGAAAAACCCCCTATTTCAGAAGATGATGAGTTAATGTATGGATTGATTGCTAACTCTCCTCAATATCTGGTGTTTCGAGTACGAGACACAGGAATTGGGATGACAGAAGAACAATTACAACAGATTTTTAAACCGTTTATTCAAGCGGATGCTTCTACAACAAAACGTTTTGGGGGAACGGGTTTAGGACTAGCTATTAGTCAGCGTTTATGCCAAATTTTGGGGGGAGTGATTACGGTAGAAAGTCAAATTAATAAAGGTTCTATTTTTAGTGTTTGGCTACCCGTTCATGTCAAAGGATAAATAACCATACTCAACCTTGTAACAAGGGTTAGAACCTACTATTCTTTGTTATAGTGCTACTTGAAGAGGGAACAGGGAGCAGGGAACAGGGAACAGTAAGAATTGAAAGGGTTTCAGAGTTTAAAAATGTCCTAACCGTAATGCGTAGTGCTATAAAAGCGCGTAGTTCTATAACTTGTAAAAAAACCCAGTTTCATGATGAAACCAGGCTTAACTTTGGAACAAATCCTAACTCGAAATTTATTGGCGACCCTGTAGAGATTACCGAGATAAAATTCGAGAAAATCTGTTAAGTATTGTAGGTTCTTTCTACTTCTCCTTGTCTTTCGGCGTGCTTGGCAATCACCCAAACCGCGTGAATTGAACCGGGTAGCCAACCTAACAGGGTAAGCAGAATATTAAATAACAGTGCTGAACTAAACCCAACTGTTAAATAAACCCCAAGAGGTGGCAAAAGAATTCCTAAGATAACTTGTAATAATCTCATCAGAATTGGTTTCCATAGCAACTACCTTATGCTTTTATTTTTAATTTTAACCCTTAGATTTACATCTTTCTAAAGGACGATTCAGGTCTGGGGGATGAAAATGATTTACGATAACGAATCTATCTATCTATAGAGGTCAATCATTACTTTTTTTAACTAAGATAAAAAGTAAAATTTGTTAGATTTGTAAAAAATTGAGGAAAATTTATGATGGCATCGTTATTGACTTTGGTAGCAACGGCTCTAAGTTTATTAGTTGTTGATCTTGTTGTTCCTGGAGTAAATCTAGCCACATTTCCGGCTGCTTTAATTGCGGCAGTAGCCATTGGTGGGGTGAATGCTTTTATTAAGCCTGTGATCTCAACATTATCTCTTCCCCTGAATTTTTTAAGCTTGGGTGCTTTTTCCTTTGTTGTTAATGGTTTGTGTTTCTGGTTGGCTTCTGTATTAGTTCCTGGATTTCAGGTCTATGGTTTCTTGGGCTTTATTTTAGGCCCTGTAATTTTATCAGCCGTTAATACTTTCTTGAATAGTTATTTTGTGGAGAAATATCCCCAACAATTTAATGCTCAAGAACCCTTAACTAAATAAGTGGCATCTATAGTAAGTCTAAATCAATTGTACAACTGTCTTGATCCCAATTGATCGTAGGGGCGAGGCGCGCCTCGCCCCGAACTGCAAATCAAAGTATTTTTTAGTATTAATAATCAAGTTGACCATTTTATAAAATTCCTTTCAACTTGCTATATATCTGATACAAATTAGTAAAGATTCCCCCTAAACTCCTTAATCCACTTCAATGCGCTTATAAATGGCTTTTACCGCCATATAAATTCCGTAAGCAACTAAACCTAAAGCGACTAAAGTTAATAGAAATTTACCAAAAGGTTGTTGTTTTAAGGTTTGTAAAGCTCCATCAATTCCTTTAACTTCATTGGGATTAGTAAAACGAGCGGCTTGAATCAAGAAAAAACCAATAATAACAAAAACAATCCCTCTAGCAAAAATCCCTAATCGGCAAATATTAATTAATAAGTTTTGCTTTTTGGGTTCTAAATTCCTTAAATCTAGCTCTTGAGTAAACTTAGTTTTATAGGCTTTATAAAACATATAAAACCCTAAGCCAATAATGAATGCTCCTAGGGTGGCAACTAGCCAATTTCCCCAAGGTTGAGCGAGTACAAACGCTGTCCAATCTTGCTGGGAATTTCCACCTTCGCTACCTGCACCCATCACTAAACGAGCCGATGTTAAGGCTAATCCCGCATAAATTAATCCGCTTATCGCATAACCTAAACGGCTGAAAATTCCTGTTGCATCGCTGCCTTTATGTTCAGGATCTTGAATACATTCAATCCATCGCCATAGGGCATATCCGATTAATCCAATCGTGATTAATACTAATAGAAATTGTCCAAAAGGTTGGGTTGCAATTGTCTGTAAGGCTCCAGTGGTATCCGTTGTTTGTCCGCCCAAACCAAAGGCAGCCATTAGGGCTAACACTCCAATTAATCCATAAACAAAGCCTTTCGTTATATACCCTAAGCGGGCTAAACGTTCTATCCAAGTTGAACGATTTGCAGTGACAGTATAGGAAGGTCGATTAGAACTCATAACGTCCTTCAAATTAGATTTGATCTTTCTAATTTAACGAACCCTTCCTAATTTCTCCCTCTATCGGAGGATAGTTTGATTTCGGGCATCTAAAAATTTTAACTGTTGATAGAGCATCGTAATTTTAGGAACATCAACACCCTGAGCAATAGCAGCTTGTAAAGGATTTCCAACAATAGCTTCCAGTTCTAAAGGACGATGAGCGTCATAATCTAACTTCATACTGGTTAAATAAGGCTTCATTTTATCCGTATGATCGAGCATCAATTCAATATAATTTTTAGGAAGATGGCGATTATAACTAGAAGCGATCGCCACGACTTCTCCCATTAATTCTTCTGCTAAAAGACGAGTTTCTGGGTTTGCCATGATTTCATCGGTTCTGGCATCTAACACCACTGAAAGACCATTATAAGGAATATTCCAGACTAATTTTTTCCATCGAGATAACATTAAATCTTCTGTCAGTTCCACCGGAATATTAGCTTGCTGAAAATCTCTTCCAATCTCTTGCATACGCTCGGAAATTCCTCCGGGTTGATATTGAGCTTGATATTCTCCTAAATGAACCGCACTATAATCAATATGCTGAATATGTCCAGGCCCGACTTTATTAGAACAAATAAAACAAAGTCCCCCCATCACTCGTTTTTCCCCAACGATTTCAGCAATTTGAGGTTCAACATTGAGTCCATTTTGTAAGAGTAAAACAACTCCATCGGGTTTAACAATGGGTGGCAATAGTTGAGGTAATAAATAATTGTGAGTCGTTTTTAAAGCAACAATCACAACATCACAGGGAGGCATTTGATGAACATCATTATAGGCCTGAACTTGGGGCAGGGTAAAATTCCCCTCTAAAGAGTCAATTTTTAAACCTTGTGTACGGACAAATTCATAATCTCGATTTAGGAGAAAATGAACTTCCAGACCCGCTTTTTGAAGTTTCGCACCGTAAAACCCTCCGACTGCACCTGTACCAATAATTGCATAGCTTCGAGTTGCCATAACCTTAAAAAACGCTCCTGAATTTAACGAGGTTTACAATAAAAAATTGACCAAGTTTCATTGATTTTTTTAGGATGACCTGGCTCAATAGAGCCTAGATTAATATCATAGACAATATATTGATCTTCTTTAAATAAAAAGGCTTTCTGATAATTAAGTGTTACGGCTGCATCAATCCCTTCCGTAAATTTCAAAGGCCATTCTTTTCCTAATCCGTCTTTAATCTTCTTGGGATAACCTCGATCTGTCATTTCTTTATAAATATCATATTGTATATATTCATCCCCTTTAAAAAAATAAGCTTTTCCATTATTCCATAAAACAGCAGCATCAATTCCTTGATAAAAATGACTAGGCCATCCCAACCAATTCCCACTATTTAATTTTTGAGGATAACCCGGTTCTACCCGATTTTGATATAAATCAAAGCGAAGATATTCATTTCCTTTAAATAAAAATGCTTTGCCATTATTCCAGAGTAAACCCGCATCAATTCCCTGATGAAAGGACTCTGGAAAACTAGCTCCGATTCCCTGTTGAATTTTTTTAGGGTATCCTGATTCAATACAGTGGTGGGCTAAATTATAATTAATATACTGATTGCCTTTGAAAAAATAAGCATTTCCATCTCGCCAAATTACAACTGTATCTAAATCCGCCATCAAAAACCGAGCTTTTCCCAAATCTAACCAGTTAAGAATTTCTGCTGGTAAATGTTTGCGTTGACGAGTTTTTGGATCAATACAGATATGTTTCGTTGATCCTTGAGCAATTAATTGATCAGAAGATTTCAAGACAACTTTATATTGTATTTTGAAAGAAGTTTCATTAATCAATTCAGGGGTTGATTCAATTAAAATGTGATCTCCACAATATAAAGGAAAGCGGAAATCAACTGTTGCATGAACAACAGGAATAGCAGAATCAGGATTAATAAAAAAATTTTTAATATCAATTTCAGCCGTTGTTAGAGAGGCTTCATAAGCTTCATGACACATCGCCAAAATATTGGTAAAATAAACCACACCCGCAGCATCCGTATCTTGAAAACGAACGATTCGACTGTAGATATAAGTCATTTTATCCTCTCATTTCAAACCTAAATCTTGAAAACTTAAATTTTGTAAAAATACACTGAGGTGGGCAATGCCCACCTACTCAATTTTAATTCTTTTTCTCTAATTGTATCATCCTTTATTTTTGATCAACATAACATCAATAATGTTATTTGCCATGCTTTCAGAAATCTCTAAGACATTAAAGAGATTATCGAGCAAGGCATCTTCTTCTTCGGTAATTTCTCCATCGGCTAAGGTAATATCTGTAACAACGGCAAAAGCCGTTTCTCTCAATTCTTTAGGCAATTTTTCCACGGCTGCTTTTAATAATACATCCGATCCCTGCTCTTGTAATTGATTTAGGAGTTGATCAATCATAGCTCGCATTTTCTCACCGGAATAATCACTGAAAAGCTGCATTCGTGAAAACGTTGTTGTTATCGCTTGGGACTCACTTCCGGTAATATAACCATCGGCTGCTACTGCAATTAATGAGATCGCAGCAAAAGCTTCCGCAGAATTCAGTTCAATGGGACTTGGCATTGTTAAAACCTCCTGACTAATTTGGAATTGAAGCAGATTTTTCCCACGCTTATGATGACACTATCTGCTGATTTTTTCCAATTTATTTTCTGAAAATTGCTAATTCAGCCGTTAAAAAGTCAATAAATTGTCGCGCCGTCCGCCCAGATCGACCATTATGACGAGTGGCCCATTGTAAGGCTCGAAACTGCAAATCTTCAGGACTAATCTCAATTCCTCCTTGATAAGCTAAATGTTTGACAATATTCAAATAAGTATTTTGATCCGCCGGTTCAAAGGTTAAGGTTAAACCAAAGCGATCGCTAAAGGATAATTTTTCCTGTACCGTATCCCAAACATGAACTTCATCCTGATCTTTTGGAGACGGTCGATCTTCAAAATATTCTCGCACTAAATGACGACGGTTAGAGGTTGCATAAACCACAACGTTTTGAGGACGGGCTGTTAAATTTCCTTCTAATACAACTTTCAAGGCTTTAAAAGCATCGTCATCTTCTTCAAAGGATAAATCATCCACAAAAATAATAAATTTTTGCGGTACACCTTGCAACTGTTCGACCACAAGAGATAAATCTTTTAAATCTGATTTTGCGACTTCAATTAATTTTAAATTTCGATCCCTATAATGGTGTAATAATGCCTTGATTAAAGAGGATTTACCCGCACCTCGACTTCCATATAATAAAACATTTAAGGCGGGATATCCGGCTAATAAAATTTCAGTATTTTTTAAGAGCATATCCCGTTGGGTTTCATAACCGACTAACTGGTTTAAATGGACAGGATCGGGATTTAAAATTTTAATAAATTGTTTCTGTTGCCAACGAAATGCAGAGGCACTGGCAAATAAACCCGTCCCAAATTTCCGATAATGATCTGCTAAACTTTCTACGGCATCTGACCAATTTTCTAAGGTTGAAAACTGACTTTTTAGGGGCAATTCTTCAATTTTATTTAACTGTTCCGGTTGCGGTTGCCAAATTGTCGGATTTTCGGATAATTGGGCAATACTTCGTAACCACTGACTTATTTTTTCACTATTACATTGATAGAGGGTTTGTAATGTTTTTAAGTCTAGTTTTGTTGCTTCAATTAAAGACGAGGATAATTGATTAAAGGAGATTTGCTGCGCTTGTTGACTAAAGGGATTATCAGCGCGTAAAATTTGGGTAATTAAATAGTCTTGCCAAGTTTGTCGATGTTTGGCTTGAACTTGAAACCAAATTCCATAGGCTTTTAAACAATTTAAAATACTAGATTCACCGTGATGGAATGCTTCTAGCAGGCTTAAAAATGCCTGTCCAATTTCATCATTTAAAACCTCTTGATATAATAATAAAGATGCAGCTTGACGTTGCAAAAAGCGTACCTGAGAGATGATTTGACTATTCAGAGAAGACATAGGAACAAGTTGACAATTTATCTTCCATTTTACCAAAAATTGTCTGATTCAGAAACTCTTTTTTTCCCAGATGCTGGATTTCTAGGATTAACAAGCTCTATATAAATTTTTACAACGTTAAAGTTTAACTTTTGATACAATTAGAACAAATGTTAATCCAGTTCGCCCCTAAAGTTGTATAAAAGAACTTTGTAATAATGGGATGAACAGGAGTTATGATGAGTTTAGGGGTAATTGCTGCGATCGCTTACGGCTTATTAGCGATTATCGGTGGCATTGTTGGTTATACTAAAGCTAAAAGTAAAATTTCTCTGTTTGCAGGTTGTACCACTGGTCTATTACTGGTGTTAGGTGGAATTCTTCAGATTCAAGGGTTAACCTGGGGATTAATTTTCTCCATTGTTCTGTCGGGTTTTTTGATCATTACTTTTATTTCCCGTTTATTCAAAACCCGTAAATTCATGCCTTCTGGATTAATGATTATTGCCGGATTTGTTGCCTTGGCTTTGATGGGATATCAACTGCAAATTCTTTGAATATAGTAATAGGGAATAGGGAATAGGGAATACAGCTAAAAATTATGATTATAAATCAACCTTGTTCTGGATATACACTTCCTGTTTTTGCTTGTGCTGCGGCTGTAGCTGCTTTACAATATTTACAACAAAAAAATCAGTTCCTTCAGCAAGTTTCCATTGATTTAATAGATCCGGCGGAAACAGTTAATATCCCCATTGAACAAATTGCGATGTTAACCGAAAATTCTGCTTTAGCGATTACTCGTTCTGATCCAGGAGATAATTTAGATTTAACTCGAAATACGCCCATTTGGGCAAGGGTAGAATGGGTGAATCATTTACCCCTACCTTTGTCTTCTCCAGGGAGAAGGGATCAACTTTCAGATGCTATTTTTATTCAAGGTGGAGAAGGAATTGGCTATCATGAAAAAACCGGACAAACCGCAATTTATCGTTATGCAAAACTTTTATTATTAGCCAATCTTGAGAAATACCTAAAACCTAACGAAAAAATTTTAATCACCTTTATTTTACCTGAAGGGAAACAACTGGCAACCCGCACCTCTAATGCTGCTTTTGGAATTGTTGAAGGCTTATCGTTATTGGGAACAACCGGAATTTCTCAAGCCTTAACTGTTCCTGAACAATTAGAACACTATCAAGCGCAATTACAAGAAAAAGCTAGAGAATTTGATTGTTTAGTTTTCTGTATTGGTGAAAATGGATTAGATTTGGCTCAGAAAATGGGAATTCCACCTCAACAAATCGTGAAAACAGCAAATTGGTTAGGATCAATGTTAGTTTCCGCAGCCTTAGCTGGAATTCAATCCATTTTATTATTAGGTTATCATGGCAAATTAATCAAATTAGCGGGGGGAATTTTCCACACCCATCATCATCTAGCTGATGGCCGATTAGAAATATTAACCGCCTATTGTGCAACTGCTGGACTCCCCACCGTAAATCTTCAACAAATTTTTAACAGCACAACGGCTGAGGATGCCTTACAATATCTGCGAGAATTAGAGGTAATACAAGGGGAAAATTGGGTTAATCAAGTTTATGGAGCGATCGCAACCGCGATTGATCACCGATCCCAGGCTTATATTTACACCCACTGCGAAAAAAATGTCAAGGTAGGTTCCCTAATGTTCGACCGTAAGCGTAAAATTATCATCACAAGTAAAATCGCTGATACACTTTTACAGCAAATTTGTTATTCTAATTTGAATCACTCTTGAAGGCTGTTGTCAAGATTTGTCCATCCTGACCCATAACCGCTAATTCAGGATCGCTAAATCTATAATCATGTCATGAGCCGTTGAAAGCCTCCTCTATATATTCTCCTCAGTGAGACTAGAGGACGTGTGGATTTTATAGTTTTTGACCTTCTAATTTCTATCCCTTACATTAAACTCAATATGTCTCCCCAGACTCAAACTCCAACTCAACCCCAAGATACTCATACTTCAGGCGAAAAATTGAACCGACAAATGATTGTCATTCTTGACTTCGGTTCCCAATATTCCGAATTAATTGCCCGCCGCATTCGGGAAACCGAGGTTTATTCTGAGGTGATTTCCTACCGCACCACCGCCGAACAACTCACAGCCCTGAACCCAAAAGGCATTATCCTCTCTGGTGGCCCCAATTCTGTCTATGATGAAGGCGCACCCGAATGTGATCCCCAACTCTGGGAGTTGGGTATTCCCGTTTTAGGGGTTTGTTATGGAATGCAGTTAATGGTAAAACAGCTAGGTGGCGGCGTAGAACGAGCCAAACGCGCCGAATATGGTAAAGCTTCTTTACAGATTGATGATCCAACGGATTTACTCACCAATGTTGAACAGGGTGCAACGATGTGGATGAGTCATGCTGACTCCTGCACCCAATTACCCCCTGGATTTGAAGTTTTAGCCCATACTGATAATACCCCCTGCGCCGCCATTGCTGACCATGAAAGACGTTTATATGGTGTCCAATTCCATCCTGAAGTGGTTCATTCCATTGGGGGTCAAGCCTTAATTCGCAATTTTGTTTATCATATTTGTCGCTGTCAACCGACTTGGACAATGGAAGCTTTTGTTGAAGAATCCATTCGAGAAATTCGTGCGCGAGTTGGTGATAAACGAGTATTATTAGCACTTTCCGGTGGCGTTGATTCTTCAACTTTAGCCTTTTTATTACACCGTGCCATTGGCGATAATTTAACTTGTATGTTTATCGACCAAGGGTTTATGCGGAAATTAGAACCGGAACGATTAGTTAAGTTATTTCATGAACAATTTCATATTCCGGTTCAATATGTGAACGCCCGTGAACGCTTCTTAAAACAACTTGAAGGTGTTACTGACCCCGAAGAAAAACGTAAACGCATTGGTCGAGAATTTATTCGAGTTTTTGAAGAAGAATCGACTCGTTTAGGGCCCTTTGATTATTTAGCTCAAGGAACATTATATCCTGATGTGATTGAATCGGCTGATACTAATGTTGATCCCAAAACCGGAGAACGGGTTGCGGTTAAAATTAAAAGCCATCACAATGTCGGAGGATTACCTAAAGATTTACGGTTTAAATTAGTAGAACCCCTGCGAAAACTGTTTAAAGATGAAGTCAGAAAAGTCGGGCGTTCTATTGGTTTACCCGAAGAAATTGTTCGACGTCATCCTTTTCCTGGCCCTGGTTTAGCCATTCGGATTTTAGGAGAAGTCACGGCTGAAAAGTTAAATATTCTCCGAGATGCAGATTTAATTGTTCGTGAAGAAATCAATAAACAAGGGGTTTATCACGATTATTGGCAAGCTTTTGCAGTATTACTTCCGGTGCGAAGCGTTGGGGTGATGGGAGATCATCGCACCTATGCTTATCCGATTGTTCTACGATTTGTGAGTAGTGAAGATGGCATGACGGCCGATTGGTCACGGGTTCCCTATGATTTATTAGAACAGATTTCTAATCGGATTGTGAATGAAGTTCGTGGCGTGAATCGGGTCGTTTATGATATTACGTCTAAGCCGCCTGGAACTATTGAATGGGAATAGAATTTTTTAAGTCAAATTCCCCATAAACAATCGTAGAGACGCGCCTTCAATAACCGTAGAGACGCGCCAATAGCCTGACGGCATAAATAGGCGCGTCTCTACAAGGGCATTTTTTTAACCAGAGTGAATTTTAACCAGAGTTAATATGAAACCACCAGTTTGTCTAATCACCGGGGGAAGTTCTGGAATAGGTTTAACCACCGCATTAGAACTCGCTAAACAGGGATATCATGTTTTAATAGCTTGTCGTTCTGAACGCAAAGCCTATCAAGCCATTGATTATATTGAAAAACACACAAATCAGGGAAAAGTTGAATTTTTACCGTTAGATTTAGCTTCATTAGATTCAATTCGTTGCTGTGTTAATCATTTTGAAAAACGACAGCTTCCGTTAAATTTATTAATTAATAATGCAGGTATTTTTAATCAATCTGGAACCACAGAAGAAGGATTTGAATTAATTTGGGGAACCAATTATTTAGGACATTTTTTATTAACCTATTTATTATTAGATAAACTCAACTCATCAGAATCCAGCCAAATAATATTCATAGGTTCTGATGTAGCTTTATGGTCAAAAAATCTGGACTGGAAACGATGGGTGAAGAAAACGCCCTTGAACTTCCTGAAATTATATGCAGATTCTAAAATGTGTTTATTACTCTTGATGCGGTATCTTCTACAACATCAATTGTATCAAACCGCCGTCAGAGTCAATACATTTCATCCGGGTTTTGTTCAATCTAATATTACCATTTGGCATCAGTTAAGCCGTTTTTTAAAGATTGGTAATTCTCCTCAAAAAATAAGTAAAAATATTATGAAATTTTTGACTGATCCTGAATATAATTCAGTTCAAGGTCAATTCCTAAATCGAAATCTTCAACCGATGCCCTTAACGGATGTTAGCATAAATGATCATTTAGCGAGTCAAATTTGGGAAAAAAGTTTATTTTGGACTGGATTATCTAATCCAATTATACAAACCCCCGTTCAATATAACCCTGAAGATGGAATCTGGGGGCCTTATTCTTTAAATTTAACCGAAACCGAACTGAAAGAGATTCAAAAACAGATTTTCAAGATTGTTTTACCCCGTTCTCCTATTCCCGTCCTTTTTAATAGCTATCAATTTCTCAAAACCGGAAATTTTGGCTCATTAATATTATTACTAATTCAAGGATTAAAACGGGAATTTCACATGGAACGCCATTTAGATTCTCCTGTTATTTTTGAACTTTGCCAAAACCCCTATTTACTCGAAAAAGTTCGAGAATATTTAGGAGAATCTTTGTTTCTTTGGCGTTCTGAATTATGGGTGAATTATCCCGCACAACAATTAATTCCCCTTTGGCATCAAGACCGATATCCTCAGTTATTAACAAAAACGGGAAAAACTCTCCATGCTTATCTTGCTTTAACTGAAGTAAATGCGGGCAATGGATTTCAATATTTACCGGAAAAATATAACTCGTTATGTTCGGTTAAAATGAATGATCCCTTTAGCGGAAATCCTTTTTTTGAAGTCAAAACAGATGTAGAACAATTGGCATTACCCGTTTGTTTAAAACCGGGAGAATTTATCTTTTTTACTGATGATTTAATTCACCGTTCGATTTGTAATATGAGTGGTCAAGTTCGTCTCTCCTTAACCCTCCGTTTTGCCGAATCTAGCGTTAAAATGTGTAGAAGTTATAGTTCTCACATCCAATCTCCCATTGTATTTTTTTAGAGGTAAATCGTAGGAGCGAGGTTTCTTTCAAAGTCCGTCAACTTAACCCTAAAAGCCTTGAAATAAATTTCAGGCTGTAGAGACGTTGCATGCAACGTCTCTACGTCATCTAAAGATGACTGAAGGCTTGTTTTTCTTAACCCGTTAAAACGGGTTTGAGCTTTTAGCCCGAACTTGAGTTCAGGGCATTATAACTACAGTCAGCATTGAATCACTAGCGACCAAGCCTGCCGTAGACGATTCCTTTTTTCAGTAATATGTGCTAGTTGTTTAGACCCGAAACCTTGAGGTTTATTTTCTTTAAGTGTTGATGGTTAGCATCCAATTCTATTGAATCAGACGGCGAATTTTGCCATAAGCGGCATAAGATTTGCCATCGGAAGACTCCCGAACTTCATCAACTACATAGAGTACACCTTCGGCGCGAATATCACGAGGAAAGCGAATATTATAATTAGGATTATAACCATCGGAAACAACTCGCGCCCGGAGTTTACTGCCTTCTTTCACACATTGAATAATCACGCCATTTCCGACGGTATCAGTGGTTTCTAAATCAGCGAAGGATTTAGGAGCTTTAGCAGCTTGTAAATTAGTCGTTTTTGGGGTTTTCTGTGTTCCGGCTTGACATTCTTCTCCGGGTTTGACGAAGCGTTTAATGGTTCCAGAAGCACGATAAAAATCTCCATTGGCAGACAGTTTAATTTCTTCGACAATATAAGTAACGCCTTCTTCTCGAATATGACGTGGAAACTGAACATTAAACTCTGGATTATACCCGTCTGAAATAACTCGAACTCTTAATTTTCCCCCCTCGCGAATACATTCGACTAATACCCCTTGTTCAAAACTGGAAACGGCCTCTAAACTATCAGCATCTCCGGCTGCAATTCCTCGTAAATTTAAGTCTTCTCGGTTGCGAGTTCGGGTTTGATAGGATTGATCTCGCATTTCTTTACGGCTGACGGAATCAAAATTTCGGGTTTCAATCCGTTGAGCATAATATTCTAATTGTTCAATTTCTTCAGCAATTTCAAAGATTTCGTTTAAGAGTTTTTGTTGAATGTCTTGAATCGCAGATCGTAAGGTTTCCGCCGCTTTTTGATAGTCTCCTTTATCGGTTAAAGAGATCGCTTGTTCTTTAACTTGAGCAATTCTCAATTTACTGGTTTGTTCAAAAACGGATTGATCGGGTTTAACTTGTTGAGCGTCTGCCTCGGAACCGATATTAATGGTAATCGGTAATTCTCCAGAAAGCTGTTCAATACTGTCATTAACAAGGGTTTGATATTGATAATGAATCGAGATCAGTGGCAGTTGACCAATAGGATTTTGAGGCGGAATTACTAATTGTACGGCTAACTGTTTGGCTTCTATTTCATAAACATCCCCGACAAAAATTTCTAAGCCCTTTTCAGTGGAGGATGTTCGGTAATTATTTAAGATTTCTCGGAGTTCAATCGAGGATTCAGGGTGTAATGTTACGGTTAAATTTTGGCCAACTACGGAGGTTAAACTTTCTAATTCAATCCGAAAGACATCGGTGGCTTCATCGGGAGATTGAATAAAATAAAAATTCCCTCCCGCCGCCTTAGCCATCGCAATTAATAAATCTTCATTAAAATAAGTACCAAATCCCAATGTAGTTGTGATAATACCCTGTTCTGATTGTTTATGAGCCGTTTTTGTCAAGATTTGAGGATCGGTAATGCCCTCATTGGCTTGTCCATCGGTTAATAATAAAACTCGGTTTAAATGTTCACGATTGAGACAAGATTTAACTTGTTCGCAGCCTAATAACCAACCCCCACTTAAATTTGTACAACCTCCGGCTTTAATTTTGCCCAGGATTTTACAAATTTCCGCTTTATTTTTAACGGGTTGAGGAGGTAAAATTAAATCAGCTTGATCATCATAAATGACAACAGAAACAATATCTTGCTCCGTTAAAGATTCAACTAACTTTTGGGCAGCTTGAATGGCATAACGCAAAGGTTGACCTGCCATTGAACCCGAACGATCAATGACTAAACTTAAATTCAACGGTCGTCGAGAAGAAACACGGGCTGTTTTTTCTCCATTAAAATTTAGAATTAAATCAACGGTAGTCGCTGTATTCGTAGCAATTAATGAATGAGAAAGCGAATAGTTAACCTGAATCATAATTTAAACTCCTAAAGATCAGCCAAAATTTCAAAATTCATCAAAAGCTGTCATCACAAGTGTGATCGGGTTAACATGGTCTATCCCCCAATTTCTCTGGTTTCTATTGTGCCCAGTCAAGGTTCAAATCGATCAAAATTTAAGATTTGCTTTTTGGGTCTATAGCGCTACACATTACAGTTAGGACATTTCTAAATCCAGCAAAAGGATTCACTGCTTACTGTTCGGTGTTCCCAGTTAAGCTGTTCCCTCTTCAAGTAGCGCTATAGGTTTTGGGGACTTTCCCTGAAGATAATTAACAAAACTTCACATTTTTGAACAGGGTTCTCATTCCATCCCCCCGGAAATCTGATAGAATCTCCTTATCATGCTTGACTTTAGGCCATTAGCGAAACCTTAGCTAATCGCTAAACAGTCAAAGATCAGTTTTTTGGGTCTTGGGTCTTGGGAACCCCAACTCCTGCCTGGGGAGGAAATTTAAGACCAGTAAAGACAAAAATACGATCACAATAAAAAGATGAGAGACGTTTAAAAATTTTTAGGAGGAAAATCTATGGATTTCGATTTTCGGATTCTCATTGTTCTGTTACCCTTGCTGGCTGCGGCGGGATGGGCTGTCTATAATATTGGTGCGATCGCCCTCAGACAAGTTCAAGGCTTTTTAAATAAAAGTTAAATATTAACTCTTAAGCAATGCTTTGCCCTATCCTGTGATTCTAAGGGGTAGGGTTTTTATTTGCTTTAAAAGGGTTCAAATTAACGTTAAGATTAAGCTAATTTTTAAAACTTTTCTCTAGTGGAAAAAATAACAATTTGATTTTTCATTTCAAGCCGCGATCAGCTGCTTTTTTTGTTATCATAATATTTTTTAAGTCTTCATTCTCAATATGTCAATTACGGTTACGGTTAAACTCTTTGCAGCCTTTCAAGAAGCCTACAGTGTTTCCGAATTAGTGTTACACCTTCCACCTCAAACGCCTGTATCTGCAATTTTAGACCACTGTATTCAGGAACATCCTGAACTAGAGAAATGGCGAAATCTAACGCAATTTGGCATTAACCTAGAATTTGCCAGTGCTGAGACACCTCTAAAAAATGGAGATGAAGTTGTTTTAATTCCCCCGGTTAGTGGTGGTTAATTTTAAGGGAATTGAGGTGATTTACCGCTATTGATTTGTTGGAATTAATGAAGAGCGCTCTCCCCCTTTCAGTTCAACAGAGCGCTCAGTCCCCAAAATTTCATCACAATAGTATACTATCACACCTGTTTTAAAAACGAAACCCCTATTAGGCATAAAATTTTATACCGTACATTCTTATTGGGAATCGATATTTCTCCAAAACAGTAAATTCTACACGGGTTGAACACAATAACGGGCGCGTCCTTGTTGTTTAGCTTGGTATAAGGCTTGATCAGCAGCCTCAATTAACACAGACAAAGACGTTAAAGGAGAGGGAAGGGTACAAGCCACCCCTAAACTTAAAGTTAACCACTGACTTACTGTTGATTTGTCGTGGGGTATTTCTAGTTGTAAAACCGCCCCTTGAATATGTTGTGCAACATGAATCGCTCCATCCTGATTGGTATTGGGTAAAATAATGGCAAATTCTTCTCCACCATAACGAGCGACTAAATCAGCAGGGCGCCGTAACGTATTCTCAATTGCTTGAGCGACTTGTTTCAAACAGCTATCTCCGGCGGGATGTCCGTAGTAATCATTATATTGTTTGAAATAGTCAATATCACACATAATTAAAGCTAAAGAACCTTGTTCTCGTTGTAAACGTTGCCATTCCTGTTCCAAATATTCATCAAAGCGACGACGGTTTGCCACTTGAGTTAAACCATCAACGGTGGCGAGGCGTTTTAATTGTTGGTTAGCAACTTGTAATTCTTGATAAAGTTCAGATTGTTGAATTGCGATCGCTAATTGATCAGCAATGGCACAAGTTAACTCGATTTCCGATTCTTTCCAACCCCTTAAATGTTGATGTTTAAGTAACCCCAAACAGCCCCAAACTTGAGAACCCACCCGCAAAGGAATCGGCAACCAGGTTCCTGAAATTCCAGTTAAATGTTGAATTTCTTGAGAATTTGGAACAGTTAGATCTTCAGTTTCTGAGTGATGAAGTTGCTGAATGGGGGAAAGAATTGCAGGAGTTGTATTGCGATCATAACTATAGGACGCTACCTCTTTCCATTGTTCTTCTTGGGGAAGATGTTGTAAAATACAAGCGCGATCCACCCGTAATAAGGTGACAATTTCAGCGACGGCTGTGGAAAAAATGGTATCTAAATCCAACGATTGACGAATGAATTGAATCACATGATTTAACGTTTGGGCACGACGAGCTTGATATTGAGTTTGTTGATAAAGTTGACTTTGTTGTAGGGCAATTCCAACTTGTTCGGAAATTTGTCGCAGTAACGTCGCTTCCCACTGTAACCAATGGCGTAACCCATGATTTTGACAAATCATTAAGAGTCCCCAAAGTTGATTTTGTTCAAATAAAGGAACCATAATCGCCGAACAAATTCCCCAATATTTTAAGACCTTGAGCATTCCTGAATGAATCGGATCATGATTAATATCATTAATCACTCGCATCCGACCTTGATTAAAATTTTCATAGCATTCCAGAGGTATTAAAGGAGTTTTAGATTGTTGGTTTCTCAGAAATTTTAACGATTCATCGGGTTCTGTTTCGGCAATAATTTTACCTCGCCGATCTGGAAAAATTCGATAAATTAAAACCTGATCACATTCGAGTAATTGTTGAACTTCTTTAACCGTTGCATTTAAAATATCATCTAAATTCAAGGATTGACGAATTTGATGGGTAATTTCCCAAATTAAATGTTCTTGAACAATCAGTTGACACAATGCTTTTTCGGCTCGTTTGAGCGGTGTAATATCTTGAAATGTGGATAAAAATAAGCGATGTTGCTGATCTTGCATCATCACCGTTGATAACAGTAAGGTTTTTAACTGCCCATTTTTAGCTTGAATTGTGGTTTCTAAATTAAAAATTGAACCCGTTGCAATCACCTTTTTTAATCGCTCTTGCGCCTTCTGATAACCTTCAGGCGTTGGATATAATAAAGCCAGAAAATCGGAATGAGATTGAGCTTCTTCTAAGGTATATCCCGTAATTTCTGTCATTTGAGGATTAAACAGATAAAAATTCCCCTGTTCATCACTAAGCATAATTCCATTGCCCACAGTTTCAATCACTGTTTTTAACCGATTTTGTGTTGTTAAAAGTTGCATTTCAGCTTCTTTGCGATCAGTAATATCAACGAAATAACCCACAATTTCTAAGGGATTTCCGCGCCCATCTTTAATCAATCGCATTTCTAACCGTAACCAACGCCAATGACCTTGAGCGTGTAAAAAACGAGCTTCATGAATATAAGTTCCAGTTGTTAACACCTGAATAAAAGCATCCTGCCATTGAGATTTTTCTTCCTCTGGAACATAGTTGTGCCAAATATTTTCTTCCTTTAAAAAAGTAGTAACTTCATATCCTAAAAGCGTATATACATTGTCACTAATAAATGTAATTTGATAGTGGGGTTGGGGTTGACAACTAAAAATCACCGCCGGACTACTGCGAAGTAATTGTTTAAGGCGTTCACTGACTTGATAAAGTTCCGATGTCATTTGTTGACGACGTTGGAGTTCTTCTTGTAACCCATCATTCGCCTGAGTTAATTCGGCTGTCCATTGTAATAAAGAAAGTTGTAGTTGTTCATTAGATTGTTGAGATTGTTGAATAGGCGTTTGGGTTGGTTGATCTTCTGTAACATCTACAATTGTACTTAGAAGTAATGCTCTACCATCGGTCAATTGTCCCAAGGTCAGGGTACTCCATTCCCAAATTCTCAGATAGCCTTGATGATTTGTAATCAGATAATTTCGGCGAAGTTCAGGTAAACGAGAGCCCCCGACTAGATTTTTAGTGCTGGGGAGAGGTTTTGGGTTCGTTAACCGTTGGCTCCAGGCTGAAATGGTGGGTAATTGAGCCACAGTATAGCCTGTAATTTCTGCCCAACTCTGATTGATTTCAATGACTTCGCCATCTTCGGTGTGTAGCATCATGGGATGGGGGGCAGATAAAAGAGCTTGGTAAAGCTTTTCTTGGGGTTGGGAGGTGTCATTTTCCCCCGGTGGCAAGTTCTGTTTTAGTTCCAGAGGGTTTGAGTCTTCAGCTTGAGAATGGCGGTAGGACATATAATTAACATGATGGATGATCCACCCAATAAAGATTAGAAACAAAACCCAATTGGTCAGATTTTGGATCATCTCTTCAGGTTCACGAGTGTAGAGGGGGTAATGGAACCCTAAAAAGATTAATCCTCGTAGGAACAACCCCATTAAAAATATTCTGGGTAAAAACTGTTGGAGGATTTGACAGGCGAGTTGATACACGCCCTGAAATTTAAGCCAAAATAGTGTAAATTTCTGAAAAACAAATGAAGAGTTTTGATACCATAGCCATAAACTGATTCCCGCTAAAACCAGACAAAACGCCATATCAACTTGAATCTTGAAAAAATCTCGTAAGACAATATTCAAAACCGAACTGTTCAAATACAAACCTAACAGCACACTTAGCACTAAACTGATTAAGTCTAAACCCATTGACCGGGAAAAAGGCTCAAAATCCGTCTTTTTCTTCTCAAAAAAAGATTGTTGTAGATGAGTTTTGAGTTGCCAAGAGTGATTGCTTCCATTCTGATTCATATTGACAATTCCAGTTTTTGAGATGGCTATCAATTTTAACCTCAATCTTTCGGTATTTCCCTCTATCTATAGCTAAGAAAACTGGCTTATACAGAAAAAAAAAGATTTTAAGATGAGGATTTAAACGATCCTACCTCACAAAAATTTTTCGAGATAAACTTATTAGTTTACTCAAAAAAATATCTGTAGGAAACAGTGATATTACGGAACTTTAAGCGTTGTACAGATTAGGCTTGATACGGTACTGGTACAAAAATACTGATGAATTCCCCTATTTCTTTAGATAGAGGTGATCCTTGAATCAATATCACTTCTTAATTCCCTGGATGGTTAGAAATGTTTTATCCTATAAGAGCATGGTAACACTATCGGATTGTGACTCTGGGCTAATTTAATGACATATCATGTAATCTATGACGGGAATTGCAACTTATGTGTTACCTTGGTGCAACTGTTAGAAATTTTAGATCAAGGACACCAGTTTACCTATATTCCTATGCAGGATGAGCAAGGGTTAAGCCATTTTGCCATTACTCCCGGCGAGTGTAACTTAGGTATGATTTTAATTGATGGGAATCAACCTAACCACCGTTGGCAAGGAAGTGACGCGGCGGAAGAAATTGGCAGACTTTTACCCGCAGGAGGAATTTTTGTCGCAACTTATCGAGCCTTACCTGGGTTAAAATGGATCGGCGATCGCCTTTATGAACAAGTTCGGGATCATCGATATTTATTATTTGGTAAACGCTCAACTCCTTATCAGTCTACTTATCCTAGTTGTTGTACAAAGGGTAAATGTAATCTTTAACACCAAATTCTGGCTGAACTATTTGAGGTGGGGTTTCTCCACCTCTATTATTTTAATAGCACATCTCGCTTAATTCTAATTAATTGATAACCGCCTTGATTTTCTAAAACTTGATATTCTGAAGAATTTAATCCTAATTTGGCGATTTCTTTAGGTTTTGTAATCATTAAAATGGTATCAATGGGACGATTTAAAGGAAATAATTCTAATAATCGTTGTTTAATATTGTAGGTCATGAAATAGATCCGGCGTTGGGTATAAAATACCAAACTGGGTTTAAAAACACCAATGGTAATCAGGGGTTCATTGGGTTGATGAACTTGTTGAACTCGTAGGGATAATTGTCGCAGAGGTAAGTGTCTTTGAGTATCTAATAATTGACCCACTGGTAAGGCAACTAAACTCATAAATGCTAAAAATCCTAAAACATTTCCGATCCAAACTGCCCGTCTCCATCGAGGTTGCAAAAGGCAATAAAGGGTGATTCCACTAGCGATTAACCAGATTATTCCTGATATTATGGGTAAATGACTGGTTTGTAATAATTGAGGAAAATTAGGAGTATCTTCTCCCACCAGTTTCGGACTTAAAAAACTGGCAATTGCTAATATTAATAATATCAGAATATTAATACTGCCTGTGATTAAAAAAGGCAGAGATATTTTAGTTTTGTTTGACTCAATATTATTCTGCTGATTTCCCCATAAACTGATTAAAATCACTCCGGCGGGAATACAGGGTAAAACATAACTGGGTAGTTTGGTTGCAGATACACTAAAAAAAGCGAAAATAATCACAAACCACAATAAAGCAAATACACCTAACTGTTGAGAACGATCTTGAGAACGCCACTCTTGAAGTTGCCAAAATTTGACTTGATAAATTGCTATCGGTAAATAGACAGACCAAGGTAATAACGCTACTAAAATTACGGGGAAATAATAAAACCAAGGGCCAGGATGATTACTAACCACACTGGTAAATCGTTCTAAATTATGATGTCCAAAAAATGTGTCTAAATAAGCTTGACCATTGGCAAGGGTGACTAAAATAAACCAGGGAACTGCTATGATGATAAAAATTAAAATTCCGGGTAATAACTGCATTTCCCAAATCACTCTTTGCCATTGTTGGGTATAAATTAAAAATGCACCAATAATCAAAATCGGAAATATAATTCCAATCGGCCCCTTGGCTAAAACGGCTAAAGCAGAAAAGGTATAAAATGTAAAATACCAAGCTTTTTGTTGGCGAGTTTGGGGTTGAGCATAACCTAAGAAAAATGCTAATAATGAAATCGTTAAACAACTGGCTAAAAGCATATCGGAAACCCCCGTGCGTCCCCAAGCAATCCAAGCTGGATTTAAGGCCATCATTGCCATTCCCCACCAGGCTCCAATCCACTGTTGACGCAGGGTAGAAGGTTTAATTTCCCCTAGTAAAGAGGCTGGGTTTCCAAAGTAACGCAGGGTATAAAATACAAAAAAAGTCGATAAAATTGCGGTTATAGCTGACGGTAATCGTGCGCCCCATTCATTCACCCCTACAGCTTGAAAAGCGATCACCATTAACCAATAAATTAAGGGCGGTTTATCAAAACGAGTTTCCCCATTCCAATAGGGAGTAATCCAATCGCCTGTGAGGTGCATTTGTCGGGCGGCTTCAACAAACATGGGTTCGGTTTTATCAATTAACCCAATATCGCCTAAATGACTTAAAAAGGCGATCACACTGAGCAATAATAATCCTAGAATAGTTATTCCCCAAAGAAATTTCGGATAATTTTCCCAGGATTTCCAGATCGTTTTAAAAGATTGATTCAATAACATGGGTTGATGGTTGACTATTTCCTGATTTTATGATTTTCACGCGCTATTTTTAACCACGCCAAGCTCAGGGTTAAACTAATATAGCCTAAACCATACCCGGCGAGAATATCACTCGGCCAATGACATCTTAAATAAACACTACTAAAGCCAATAATCAGTACCCAGAGGGTAGCAAATCCATAGATATAGGGCGTTAATTTGGGATAACGTTCTGCGAGGAGATAAGCCATAAAAAAATAAAACAAAACATTCCCCGTCGCGTGACCACTGGGAAAGCTTCTTCCGACAGATTCAACTAATCGATCTGGGGGACGACTGCGAGAAATTAGCGGTTTCAGGATATCATCGACTACAATTAAAATACCCAAGGTGGAAAACGCTAAAACTTTGGCTTCAATCCAATACCGTTTCCAAACGAGTAACCCTAAAGTTAAAGCAATAATAACGGCTGTTCCTTTGACCCCTGTTAATAAATAAAAAAACCGAAAAATAGCATCCCAACTCTGGGGAAAGATTTGATGGGGAACTTGAATTAAAATTTGATCCAGTAATAAATCTTCGTGAACATTAAATCGAACAGAAAGTAAGATAAAAGGAACTAAAATTACCAGACAAATCCAAGCTTGCTGTTGAGAAATGGCTTTTTTAAACGAAACAAATCGACGATTGCAAGTTAAACGCATTATTTCCCACGTTTACTAATCCGTAGTTGAGTGAGTTTTGATTATACAATAACTGATCCCAATCCGGTGAATGTTCTCAAACCAAAAGTTAAAAAAGTTATTTAGGTTTTTGAGTCATGCCCTAATCAGAATTAGAATATTGAATCAGGACTTCATGAGGATCAAAGAGTCAATGTTAGATACCCTTGACCTGACGCTATCGCTGGATAAAGAAAGCTATAAAACTCAGATAGAAGCTTTAATGAAGGAGTTGCGATCGCTTCAACAAACCTGCCGAGATAAAAAATTACCGATTATTATTGTATTAGAAGGATGGGCAGCGGCGGGAAAAGGTGGACTCGTGAAAAAAATGGTGGGATACATGGACCCGAGGGGGTTTACGGTTCATCCCATCTGGCCCCCGACCCCTGAAGAATCCCGTTATCCGTTTCTGTGGCGGTTTTGGCAAAAATTACCTCCTCAAGGCACTATTGGCATTTTTTATCATAGTTGGTATACCCATATTTTAGAAGATCGCTTGTTTGGGCGACTGGAAGCACCGGATGTGCCCATGGCCATGCGACAAATTAACGCCTTTGAACGTCAGCTTGTCGATGATGGGGCGGTGATGGCGAAATTTTGGATCCATTTGAGTAAAAAAGAACTGAAAAAACGTCTAAAAACGGCTTCAGAAGATGAGTTAGAAGCTTGGCGGGTGCGTCCTGAAGATTGGAAACAAGCCAAAAATTATGATACCTATAGCACCCTAGCAGAAGAAATGGTGATTCATACTGGGACAGGTTCAGCCCCTTGGATATTAGTCGAAGGAGACTGTAAACGCTGGGCTAGGGTAAAGGTATTATCAACAATGGTGGCTTCCATAAAAGAAGCCTTAGACCGTTTGTATATTCAATTACCTCCTGCCTTTACAACGCCTCAAGACCGTTTACAACCCACAGAACCTAACCCCCTGGCTGCGGTTAATTTAAGTGCCGCCTTATCTTCGGAAAACTACAAAATCCAGTTACGTCAGCAACAAGTTAATTTAAGTCAATTGCAACAAACTCTCCATCAACAACAAATCCCCGTTTTAGCTTTATTTGAAGGTTGGGATGCGGCAGGAAAAGGAGGAGCAATTAAACGATTAACCGATATTTTAGATCCCCGTAGTTATGAAGTAAATACCTTTGCTGCACCGACGGATGAAGAAAAAGCTCATCATTATTTATGGCGGTTTTGGCGTTGGTTACCTCCGGGGGGAAAATTAGGAGTATTTGACCGCAGTTGGTATGGTCGAGTATTAGTAGAACGAGTCGAAGGCTTTGCGACTGAGTTAGAATGGCGACGAGCTTATCAAGAAATTAATGAATTTGAAGAACAGTTAACCAGTGCGGGCTATGTGTTAGTTAAATTCTGGTTACATATTGATCAAGAAGAACAATTAAAACGTTTTCAGGAACGGAAAGACAACCCTTATAAATTACATAAACTCACGGAAGAAGATTGGCGAAACCGCGAAAAATGGCCGTTGTATGAAGTAGCCGCTAATCAAATGATTCAACGCACCCATACACCCCATGCGCCTTGGACATTAGTAGCTGCTAATAATAAATATTATGCTCGTGTGAAAGTCATTGAAACCGTTGTTGAGGCGATTCGCCGTCGGTTAAAACAGGACTAATCTAGCGTTACTTGAAGCAGGAATAGCTTAACTGGGAATTACGAATTAGGAATTAGGAATTACGAATTGGGAAAGGGTTTGCTGGATTTAGTAGATTAGTAGAGACGTGCCTATTTATGCTGTAAGGCTATTGGCACGTCTGTACCACTGTCATGGGTAGTGCTATAACCCTAGTATTATTATTGCAGAGCAAACATATAGCAATCCTATTTGATTTGTATCCAAAATTTCTGCTCAAAAGGGAACAGCTTAACTGGGAACAGGGAACA